>NZ_CAJXKQ010000006.1 GCF_913055835.1 uncultured Marinobacter sp.
AGTGGGGCATCACCAAGCCAGCGTTTGATGAGCTGTGGAACTACCTGCCGTTCGCGGTCGGTTTCCCGGATGCCAACGTATTCCTCTACGCCATTCCCACGGCCGTGATCGCCTATGTGATTGCCTTCGGCGACATCGTGGTGGGCCAGTCTCTGATGAACCGGGTTGACCACCTGCGTAAAGATGAAGACATCGACAACAGCATCGACCGGGTGCACCTGGTAACCGCCATCCGCAATGGTGGCCACGCTTTCTTTGCGCCATACCCGGGCCTCGCCGGGCCGATCTGGACGGCCGTCACAGCCACCATGGCCGAGCGTTACAAGTACGGTCGAAATGCCATGGACTCTATCTACAGTGGCGGTGGCACTTTCTGGATTACCGGCTTCATCGCCCTGTTTGTGCTGCCCCTGGTCAGTTTCTTCCAGCCCGTGCTGCCTATCGCCCTGTCACTGACCCTGCTGTTGACCGGCTATATCTGTCTGATGGTGGGGCTGGAGCAGCTGGAGAATAACACCGAGCGTGGCATTGCCGGCACTATGGGTGTGGTCCTGGCGGTCTACGGAGCAGGCTGGGGCCTGGCCACCGGTGCTGTCCTCTATTTTCTGATTGAACGTACCAAATTGCTTGGCTTTACGGCCGACCCGGAAGCGCCGGGCGTGAAAGCCGCAGAAGAGCACTAAACCTGCGTCTTCCGGCTCTGCACCGGGAGACGCTGACCCCCTGTGTGTCCTTGGGAGGCCTCGTGCCTCCCTTTTTTATGCCTTCTATTTTTTCTCGAAGTCCGGACGTTGACAGAATGTCATTTCGTGACAATTTGTCCAATTTTTCCTTCTGAAGTATTCCTTCCGCCTGGTTTCCGGGTTTAAACTGCTCTGACTGATGAATTTTTGTCCGCTGTTCATTGCTGATAACAACACTACAAAAACAGGAGGCAGTCATGACCATCAGCTCCACACCCGAGGGTGTGTCCGTTGAGCCGAGGCATCTGCGGTTCGATGTCAGTGAAGACCTGAAAACGCTCTGGCATGGTAACGACGCCTTTCGGACAGCGTTTTTCAACGCGCTCTCCCTGCAGTTTCCAGACGGCGAACAGCAGTTCATTAACGCGGTGCGCCTTTATCGGGATCAGATTGAGGATCCCAAGCTGAAAGCGGAGATTCGCGGCTTTATTGGTCAGGAAGCTCTGCACAGCCGTGAGCACAAGGACTACAACGAAGCCCTGAAGGCCAGGGGGTACGATATTGATGCCCTGGACCGGCGGTTCCAGAAACACATGGAGTGGGTGGGCAACCTGCCGCCGAGCCGCCAGCTGGCGGGTACCTGTGGTGCCGAGCATTACACCGCGGTTCTGGCCAACGCCATACTGAGCCATCCCGAGTGGATGGAGGGAGCCACGCCGGCCATGGCGAAACTCTGGCGCTGGCATGCCATTGAAGAAACCGAACACAAATCCGTGGCCTTCGATGTTTATCGGGAATGTGTTGGCAACGAACGGCTGCGCCGGATTGTCTTCCTCTTCGTGACCTGGAATTTCTTCAAGTACACCTTTCTCAACACCTGCAGCCTGCTGAAGGCCGATGGCAAGCTCTGGAGCCTGCGCACCTGGATTGGCGGGCTCAATTTCCTCTGGGGCAAGCCCGGCGTGCTTCGCAAGTGCCTGCCGGAATTCCTGGCCTATTTCCGTAAAGGCTTTCATCCCTGGCAGCAGGACAACCGCGAGCTACTCGAACGAAATCTTCGTGAGCTGGATATGACATCGGCTGCACGATAAAGCCGGGTTGCTGAAATTCTGACCGCGGTGTGTAAAACTGTGCGGCATAAAGAATAACGACAATAAAGGGGGCTTCCGGTCGAGAAGCTGCCCGGAGCTGGAGGCCCACCATGCGAGTTGGTTTGATCGTCGATTCTGCGTGCGACTTACCCTATGAATTCAGCCGCAAGCACGACCTGTTCATCCTCCCGGTAACCGCTGTAATCGACGGCCAGACCTACATAGACGAACACGACCCGGTTCGGACCCAGGAGTTTTACCAGAGTGGTCTGCTACAAAAAGGTCATCAGGCTGAAACCCGTGCCTTCACCGCCGAACAGATCCACGATCTGTTCATGGAGAAAATCGTCACCCAGTTTGATGTCGCGATCTGCGAGACCGTCACAAAAACCCGAAGCCTGATTTTCCAGAATGCCACCGAAGCCATGAACAGTGTTCTGGCGAATTATGAAGGGGCGCGGCAGGCCGCCGGGCGCGATGGCCGCTTTTTTATGCGGGTGATCGACAGCAAGCAGATCTTCGCCGGCCAGGGCCTGCTGGCTGCTCACACCCTCAAACTGATTGACCAGAAGGTTTCCAAGAACGCCCTGCGCCATGAGGTTGAAACCTTCAGCGACAAGATCTACACCTGCGTGATTCCGCGGGATTTGCATTACATCCGTGAGCGGGCAAGGCGTCGTGGTGACAAGAGTGTGTCGGCATTGGTGGCTTTTCTTGGCAAGGCACTGAACATTACCCCGGTAATCTTCGGACAGGGGGCTGAAGGCCAGCCGGCGGCCAAAACCCGAAGTTTCGATGTGGCGGTGGAAAAGGTGATGAACTATGCCGCTGCCCGTGTGGAAGCCGGGCTCCTGACGCCCTACGTGAGTCTTTCCTGTGGCCTGACCTGGACCGAGATTGAGGATCTGCCCGGGCTCAACCGTCTGCGGGATGCCTGCGAGCGCAACGGTGTCGAACTTCTGCTGTCCCAGATGGGTATTACCAGTAGTATCTACGTTGGCCCCGGCAGTCTGTGTCTGGCTCTCGCCGCGGAACCTCACAGTTTCAACGATTTTCAGTGATGTTCGAACAGAGTTCGCGGCTGAACCGGACTGGCCCGGCCGCAGCCTCCCGCCTGTAGTTTTGGCAAACCTGCCAGCCTGTACTTCGTGTTAGCCTCTGGTCAGTGTGTTTCATTTCAACAACAGGACAACTGACGCCATGACCCAAGGCAAAACGGATCTCGCCAACCAGCTGCTGGAACAGCACGTCAAGCATGAACTGGCCTCCCTCAAGGGCGCGAAGCTGCGCAAATTTCTGGAGCAGGAGCTGGATGAGCTATGGGGCTATGCCGGTGAGATTACCCTGAACCGGATCACATCCGAAGAGCAGGTGATGGGCGTTATCCAGCGCATTGTTATGGATATGGAGCTGGATGCAGGTATTCCCGAGCTGGCCGCCGAAATGGCAACCGAGGTGCTCAATGCCGATGTGCAGTCACAGACCACCCTGGGCGAAATCATCACCCGCGAACAGGCCACCGGCTTTCTGGAGGAGGTTCTTGAACTCCGGCAGCAACGGGAGCGGGTGATCAGCGAAATCATGGCACACCCGGTTTATCAGGAGCTGGTGTCCAATGTGGTATACCACGGGTTGGTGAATTACCTTTACGAGGATAACCTGATCACCAAGTCTGTTCCGGGCGTCGGTTCAATGATGAAGTTCGGTAAGCGCATGGCCAACAGGGCCGTTCCGGGGCTGGATGAAACCTTTGAACGCCGCCTCAAGGCCTGGCTGTCTGACAGCCTTCCCGGCCTGATTAGCCGCAGTGAGCAGTTCCTGCATAGCGCCCTCTCAGACGAAGAGCTCCGGGATAGCGTGATGGCGGCCTGGGTGTCACTGGAGGACCGCACGATCTCCGAGCTGCACGAGGGGCTCGGCGACGTCGAGCTGCAGGAGTTTGTCGTGCTCGGTTATGAGTTCTGGTTGCAGTTCCGGAAGACTCCTTACTTCGAGGGCTGCGCGAGGGCAGTGGTCTCTCACCTGTTCGACAAATATGGCGAACGTCCGCTCACAGATCTGTTGGGCGATATGGGCGTAAGCCGTGAAGTTGTCATGGCGGAGATCGACGCCTACGCAATTCCGGTTATAGACGTATTGCGTGAAGAGGGCTATGTTGAGGCCTTGATTCGCCGGCGACTTGCACCGTTCTACAAATCCGCCGCCGCGCGCAAGATTCTCCAACAGGAGGCCTGAACTCATCCTTGGCAGTCGGGGCTCTGAAGGGTTTCGTTGAAGAGTTTTTGAGGGGATGATTTTGATATCGGATCTGTTCTGGGCCTATCTCATGGCCATAACCCTGCTTACTATCACACCGGGTGTGGATACCCTGCTGGTGATGCGCAATACCGGCCGGGGTGGTTTGCGGGATGGCTGTGTCACCAGCGTTGGTATCTGTAGCGGGCTGTTCATCCATGCCACGCTCTCGGCTCTGGGCATTTCTCTTCTTCTGGTGGAAACCGCCTGGGCGTTTTCCGCCCTCAAGTGGGCGGGCGCCTGCTACCTGGTGTGGTTGGGTGTCGGTTCACTGCGCCAGGCCCTTCGCCGGGGTAACGCACCCGAGGTCAAAGAGGAAAAGGTTGCTCGCAGGAAGGTCACCATGCTGGCGTCGTTCCGTGAGGGGCTGTTGTCCAACGTTCTGAATCCGAAGACAGCGCTGTTCTATATGGCCCTGCTACCACAGTTTGTGGATCCTGCCGGCAACGCCTTTCAGCAGTCTCTGATGTTGGCAGGCGTTCATTTTCTGCTGGCCATGCTGTGGCAGTGCGGCCTGGCCTGGGTGGTCGTCACCTTCCGGAGTCTTGGCATGAACGCGCGGACGAAGCGGATGCTCAACGGGCTGACCGGCGGGTTCTTCGTGGCCATGGGTGCCAAGCTGGCCAGTACCTGAGGCCACCCGGTTACCTTCAGGCAAAGAAAAAGGGAAGCCGCAGCTTCCCTTTTCTGATCCCAGCTCTGAAGTCTTACTTTTCCAGATACTGCAGCTTGTTCGGCTTGCCATCCCATTCTTCGGCGTCTGGCAGCGGATCTTTCTTTTCGGTGATGTTCGGCCATTTCGCGGCCAGCTCGGCATTCAGCTCCACAAACTGGACCTGGTCGGCAGGCAGCTCGTCTTCCGAGAAAATGGCTTCGGCCGGGCACTCTGGCTCGCACAGGGCGCAGTCGATACATTCGTCCGGGTCGATTACCAGAAAGTTCGGTCCTTCGTAGAAGCAGTCTACCGGACAGACTTCCACGCAGTCTGTGTATTTACACTTGATGCAGTTATCAGTAACGATAAACGCCATAGTCAGATCCCTGGTCCAGTGGTCGGTCAGTCTCATCAGGAGCGCCGTCTGGCGCCGCCGTTATATTTTAGTGCGCGATATTGTAGGGAGCGACCCGCACAGCCGCAAGCGTTCGACTGCTATAACCTTATTACACAGATCAATTCTTAGCTATTTCTTCATCAGCGCCTTCAGCTCGTAAAGCTGGTTCATGGCTTCCCGGGGGGTAAGCCCGTCGAGGTCCATCTCTTTAAGGGCCTCTTCCACGGCGCTGGGCTCAAGGCTTGCGAACATGTCGCCCTGATAGACGGTTTCATTAACCTGGGGCGCGGGTTTGGCCCGGGGGGAATCTTTGTCCCGGGTTCCGGCCGTGGCTGCGGGCGCAGCAGGTGATGCACTGCCCTCAAGATGTGACAGCTGGGTCTTGGCGTTACGGATCACATCCTGGGGTACGCCTGCCAGTTTGGCCACTTGAAGCCCGTAGCTCTGGCTTGCCGGGCCATCGTGCACGTTATGCAGGAACACGATGCTGTCGTCGTGCTCGGTGGCCGTGAGGTGCACGTTAACGGCATGCTGCAGCTCATCGGCCAGTTGAGTCAGCTCGAAATAGTGGGTGGCAAACAGGGTGTAGCAGCGGATCTCCCGGGCCAGGTGCTCGGCTGTGGCCCAGGCCAGGGACAGGCCATCAAAGGTGCTGGTGCCGCGACCCACCTCGTCCATCAGTACCAGGCTGTGTTCGGTGGCGTTGTGCAGGATGTTGGCGGTTTCGGTCATTTCCACCATGAAGGTGGAGCGGCCGCCGGCAATGTCGTCCGAGGAGCCCATACGGGTGAAAATGCGGTCCACGGGGCCGACAACCGCCCGGTTGGCGGGCACGAAGCTGCCAGTGTAGGCAAGCAGAGCAATCAGTGCGGCCTGGCGCATGTAGGTGGACTTACCGCCCATGTTGGGGCCGGTGATCACCAGCATGCGGCGCTGGGTGTCCATTAACAGATCATTGGGTACGAAGGGCTCATCCAGCAACTGTTCAACGACCGGATGGCGGCCCTCCTCGATGTCAAAACCCGGGGATTCGCTGAATTCCGGCGCCGAAAAGCGCAGAGAAGTGGCCCGTTCTGCAAAGTTGCTGAGCACATCCAGCTCGGCCAGTGCCTGAGCGGCATCTTGAAGGGGCGCCAGCTGGCCCGCTACGGTTTCCAGCACTTCGTCATACAGGCCTTTTTCCCGGGCCAGCGCCCGGCTTTTGGCGCTCAGTGCCTTGTCTTCGAACTCTTTCAGTTCCGGTGTAATGAACCGCTCGGCATTTTTCAGGGTTTGCCGGCGAATGTAATCTACCGGCGCCTGGTCCGACTGGGCCCGGCTGATTTCGATGTAATAGCCGTGGACCCGGTTGTAACCCACCTTCAGGGTGCTGATGCCGGTGCGGTCGCGCTCCCGGGTTTCTACGTCCAGCAGGTACTGGCCGGCGTTCTCGCTTATGTTGCGCAGTTCGTCCAACTCTTCGTCGAAGCCTTCCCGGATAACGCCGCCATCGCGGATCACCACCGGAGGATTGTCGATGATGGACCGCTCCAGCAGGTCGGCCAGTTCCGGGTATTCGCCAATGATGGTGGCCAGTTTGACGACATGATGGGAGTTGACCGGTTTCAGGGCTTCCTGCAGGTCTGGCAGGGCCTGGAAAGCATCGCGTAGGCGTGCCAGGTCTCGAGGGCGCGCTGACCGAAGGGCGACGCGGGCCAGTACACGCTCAATGTCGCCAACGGTTTTCAGAAGGTCATGTACTGGCTCGTAGTGAAACCCGTCCAGGAGCGCCGAAACCGCCTGTTGGCGTTGACGGACAATCTCCACGTCGCGCAGCGGGCGGTTCAGCCAGCGGCGAAGCTCTCGGCCACCCATGGCCGTGGCGGAGCGGTCCATGACCCAGGCCAGGGTGTACTGGTGGCCGCCCATCAGGTTCGTGTCGATTTCCAGATTGCGTCGGCTGGCGGCATCCAGGATCACCGCCTCATCCCGGCGTTCGCGGGTCAGCTTGCGAATATGGGGCAGGGCGGTGCGCTGGGTTTCTTTGGCATACTGGAGCAGACAGCCGGCGGCGCAGACGGCCAGATTGAGGTCTTCGCAGCCAAAACCGGTCAGATCCCTCACCTGGAGTTGCTGGGTGATCACCCGGCGTGCCGTATCAGATTCGAACAACCAGGGGCCCTGACGGCGAATGCCTGTGAAGCCCTCCAGAATGTCTTCGTAGGGAAAATCCTCGCTGATCAGAATTTCCGCAGGGCGCAGGCGTTGGAGCTCCCCCTGCAGGGCTTCCAGATTTTCCAGTTCTGAAACGGCAAAACGGCCGCTGGAAATATCGAGCGAGGCAAAACCGAACTGCTCCCGGTGGTTATAGATGGCAACCAGCAGGTTGTCCCTGCGATCCTCCAGGTAGGCATCGTCACTCAGAGTACCCGGTGTGACGATCCGTACCACCTGGCGCTCAACCGGTCCCTTGCTGGTGGCCGGGTCACCGATCTGTTCGCAGATGGCGATGGATTGACCTGCCCGAACCAGCCGGGCAATGTAACCCTCAGAGGAATGGTACGGGATACCGGCCATGGGGATCGGGTTGCCCCCGGACTGGCCCCGGGCCGTGAGGGTGATGTCCATTAGCTCGGCCGCTTTCTTGGCGTCTTCGTAAAACAGCTCGTAGAAATCCCCCATGCGGTAGAACACCAGTTCATTGGGGTGTTGGCCCTTGATCTTCAGGTATTGCTGCATCATCGGGGTGTGCTTGGAAAGATCGGTCTGAGCTGCTGACATGAACGGGTCCGGTAGCCTTGCTTTGGATGAAGGCGTGAATTGTAAGAAAATAACCGCCGCGATGAAATGAAGGAGGTCATTATGCTGGCCAGCGATCAGGAATTGGAAGAGGCAGGCAATCGCCTGGGTGAACGTCTGCTGCGAACCGGTCGTACGGTGGCTACGGCAGAGAGTTGTACCGGCGGCTGGGTTGCCAAGGTGCTGACCGACCGGGCGGGGTCCTCGGCCTATGTGCTTGGCGGGTTGGTAACCTACAGCAACGAAGCCAAGCAGGGTTTGCTGGGCGTGACCCGAAAATCCCTGGATGAACACGGAGCGGTCAGCGAACCGGTGGTGCGGGAGATGGTCGCTGGCGCCCTGGTGGCAACAGATGCTGACGTTGCCGTAGCCATCAGTGGTGTGGCCGGGCCCGGCGGTGGCAGTGAAGACAAGCCTGTGGGCACCGTCTGGTTTGCCTGGGGCAGCAGCCCGGCCTCCACCGTGGCCGTGGTGAAACACTTTGAGGGCGACCGTGATCAGGTTCGCCGGCAAGCCGTTCTCTTTGCCCTTCAAGGGGTTAGCGATTTCGTGGGCGAAGTCTGACGGCTTTCACATCCGGAGGGGTTGGTCTCCTTTGCGGGTTATGTTTTAATACTGTTCAAATATACAGGGAATTGGCTGGTCAAGCTGTACGGATTCCCGATCCACTATTTCGCTGCCGTCCTCTTTTGAGGCCGGCGGCCCGGGCGACAGAGGGTTTGCACTGATGGAAGACAACCGCAAGAAAGCATTAAGCGCAGCACTTGGGCAGATCGAGCGCCAGTTTGGCAAGGGCGCTGTCATGAAAATGGGCGATCAGCCCCGCGAAGCCATCCCTGCGGTATCCACCGGTTCCCTGGGCCTGGACGTTGCCCTGGGTATTGGTGGTCTTCCTTACGGTCGAATCTGTGAAATCTACGGTCCGGAGAGTTCCGGTAAAACCACGCTTACCCTGCAGGTGATTGCCGAGGCACAGAAGGCGGGCAAAACCTGCGCGTTTGTCGATGCCGAGCACGCCCTCGACCCGGTGTATGCCGAGAAGCTGGGCGTGAATGTGGATGATCTGCTGGTTTCCCAGCCGGACACCGGTGAACAGGCCCTGGAAATCGCCGATATGCTGGTGCGTTCCAATGCGGTTGACGTGATCATCGTTGACTCCGTGGCGGCCCTGACGCCGAAAGCGGAGATCGAGGGTGAAATGGGCGACAGCCACGTTGGCCTCCAGGCGCGTTTGATGTCCCAGGCGCTGCGGAAACTGACGGGTAACGTCAAGCATGCCAACTGCCTGATGATCTTCATCAACCAGATCCGTATGAAGATCGGCGTCATGTTCGGCTCGCCGGAAACCACCACCGGCGGTAACGCCCTGAAATTCTATTCCTCCGTTCGCCTTGATATCCGCCGCATCGGTTCCGTGAAAGATGGCGATGAGGTGGTGGGTAACGAGACCCGCGTGAAAGTGGTCAAGAACAAGGTGTCCCCGCCGTTCAAGCAGGCCGAGTTCCAGATTATGTACGGCAAGGGCATCTACCACATGGCCGAAGTGCTCGACATGGGCGTCAAGGAAGGCTTCGTGGACAAGTCCGGTGCGTGGTACGCCTACAACGGCGACAAGATCGGCCAGGGCAAGGCGAACGCCTGCAAGTTCCTGGAAGAAAACATGGACATTGCCAATGAGATTGAAGCCAAGGTCCGCGAAAAGCTGATGCCCAAGCCGGTCTCAAAGAAAGAGGCTGAAGAGGCGCCCGCAGAAGCGAACGGCGAGCTGCTCTAAACCTTCCTCAGCGATGTCAGGGGCGGCAGGTGTAGATCCAGACCTGCCGCGCCATCGCTGCCTTTGGCTTTCCTTTTGGATATCAGTCTTTTTTCCAGCTCTCTTCTGAAGTGGCCCGGTTCGGCACCGATATCGGTTTCCAGGCGCCTGAGGTAATCTGCGCCGCCGGCCTGCTCCAGTTGGCTTCTGATCCACCTCCTGTATTTCATTTGACGATAGAGAGTCTGCAGTTTTTTGCTGTTGGGAAAACGCATCGATTTCTCCTCCTTTGACTGTCCAGTCCATAGTAAGCAGGAGTCTTTGCAGGGTATCCGTTCAGATGGTTTAAATGTTCTCGTAACAGATCTCTTAATTTCGTCTCTGTGCTGCTCAATTAGTGATCATCTGTGCTTGCTGCCCGTTCCTCTGGTTTGAGGTGGTGCCACAATGAATTCATACTCTGTGAGTACTCGGTTTCTTTGCTCTTCAGATACACATCAGAGTCGGTATGGAAGCAAAAAAGAGATTATTGATCGTCGCTCATGTCCCTTCCCCGAATACTCTCAAGCTCAGGGAAGCGGCTGAGCAGGGCGCCCGCCATGAAGACATCGAAAGCGTCGAAGTCAAGGTAATGGCACCTCTGGACGCGGGGCCTGAAGACATTCTGGCCTGCGACGCTATCATTCTGGGCACCACTGAAAATCTCGGGTATATGAGTGGGGCCCTGAAGGACTTCTTCGACCGCAGCTACTACCCCTGCCTCGAGAAAACCCAGGGGTTGCCCTTTGCTTATTACATCCGGGCCGGCCATGACGGCACGGGCACCAATCGGGCAATTGAAAGCATTACGACCGGTCTGCGCTGGAAGCTGATACAGGAGCCTCTGATCTGTAGGGGTGAGTACCGCGATGAGTTTGAAGATCAGTGTCGTGAGTTAGGGATGTACGTCGCTGCCAGCCTTGACGCGGGGTTGGTGTGAGCCCGTAGCCCGATCAGCTGGCAAACCGGTTGTAGAAGCCTTCGATGCGGGAGAGAGCATTGTCGACGGTGCGCGAATAGCCTTTTTTGTCCCGGCAATAGCTGAACTGGACGCTGACGCGATACCCCGCCTGGTAAGGTTGACACTCCACCACCCGGGCGCAAACCCGCGATTCGCTGATGTATTTGCCGTCGAAATCCATGAACAGGCGGGCCCCGGGTTCCACCGGTCTGGGGCAGAGAACAGCCATACCGTAGCGGTTGAGGTCCAGGCAGGTTACTGGCGTGGGCTGCTTGCCCCGACCAAAGAAGCCACGCTCCCGGAGCTGAACCTTCAGGCAGGAGGCGGGGTAACGATCCTTGATTCTGCGTTCGGCGGAATCACTGGTCATACGCTGGCGTCCGTTGCGTGCATTGTATTTATGGTTGGGAGATGAAGTGTAGTTCCGGAACGGCTGGTTGAAAAATGAACGGCTACGGATTTGTGAACTGCCTAACAAATTCCTGCGCGCTGTGCGCAACTCCAGAAATCTTCGTGCCGAACGCGACAGAGCCGACCGCAGAATCTACAATGACCGGCCAATGTGTTAACCGTTACAGGACCAAACCTTGAAGTCACTGTCTCTGCACCAGCTTTACAAAGCCTGTGTTCTGAAAGATCTGCCGTTCAAAACTACCAAGCAACTGGAGCCTCTTGCTGAAATCGTCGGCCAGAACCGCGCCCAGGAAGCCGTGCGTTTTGCCCTGGCAATGCCCCATGGCGGCTACAACGTCTATGCCGTTGGCCGAAATGGCCTGGGCAAGCGCACCATGATGTTGCGCTACCTTGAGCACCATGTGGACACGGATCAGCAGAGCCATGACTGGTGCTATGTGGCCAACTTCGAGGAGCCGCGTATTCCAAAGCTGTTGCAGTTGCCGGCGGGAAAAGGCACCCAGCTCAAGCAGGATATGGAAAAGCTGATGAGTCGCCTGGTGAAGGTGATTCCTCAGACCTTTGACAGCGACAGTTTCCTTGAGCGCTCGGAACAGTTGAAGAACGAATACGGCAAAAAGCAGGAAGATGAGCTCGAGAAAGTGGCAGCCCAGGCGCGACGCAAAAAGGTCAGCCTGACGGTCACCACGCCGGGTGGTTACCGGCTGGTGGCCATGAACGGTGACGAGCCCCATACCGCAGAATCGTTCCAGGCTCTTACTGATGAGCAACGTGACAAATTTGAAGACGCGATCAACAAGCTTGAGAAAAAGCTTCGCCAGGCCCTGCGCAAACTGGCGGACTGGGAGCAGGAGTATGCCGATAAGCAACAGGCGCTGAACCAGGAAACTCTCGAGAGTATTTCTGGCCACCAGATTGATGAGTTGATCGAGAAGTACAAGGACCTGCCGGATGTGGTCGCCTACTTTGAGGCGGTTCGCGCCGACCTGGTGGAGAACCTGGAGATATTCCTCGATGACAATGAGGAGCAGGCTGCCATTGCCTACGCCTCGCTCGACAAGAAAATGCCGCGCCGTTATCTGGTTAATGTACTGGTGCACCAGAAGACGAACGAGGTGCCCGTGGTGGTGGAAGACAACCCCACCTACCACAACCTGTTTGGCTACGTCGAAAACGTTACCTACAAGGGCACGGTGTTCACGGATTTCTCCCTGATTCGCCCCGGCAGCCTGCACCGGGCCAACGGCGGCTATTTGCTGATGGATGCTATCAAGGTTCTGGAACAGTCCTTCGTGTGGGACGGCCTCAAGCGTGCCCTGCGGTCGAAGTCCATACAGATAAATTCCCTGGAACGGGAACTCACGCTGTCCGGCACTATCTCAATTGAACCTGAGTCGGTTCCCTTGGACGTCAAGATTGTTTTGTTCGGTGATCGTGAAACCTGGATGTTGCTGCAGGAATACGATTCCGAGTTTGCCGAACTGTTCCGGGTCACAGCGGATTTCGAGAACGAGATGTACCGTTCCGATGACAGTCAACTGCTCTATGCCAAGTTCATTGCCAGCCTGGTGAGTGAGAAGAAACTGCTGCACTGCACCAATAAGGCGGTTGCCCGGGTCATTGAGCACAGCGCCCGAATGGCCGACCATCAGGATCGGTTGTCCCTGCATGCGGCCGATATTGCCAATTTGCTGCGGGAATCCGATTTCTGGGCCCGGCAGGCTGGTGCGAAGCTGATTCAGGATCTGCATGTGGAACGAGCGCTGGAAAGTGCGAAGTACCGTAGTAGTCGGATAAGGGATCAGTTCTACGATTCCATCCGTGATGGCTCGACGCTCGTAACTACCAGTGGCAAGTGTGTTGGCCAGGTCAATGCGCTGTCGGTACTGTCCACGGGCGGGTTCGAATTCGGCCTTTCCAACCGTGTCACGGCTACCTGCTATTATGGAGATGGCGCGGTGATGGATATAGAACGTGATGTGAAGCTCGGCGGCAATATACACTCCAAGGGCGTGATGATTCTGAGCTCGTGGCTCGCCTCCCATTTTGCGGTTAACGATCCAATGCATCTGTCGGCCAGCCTGACTTTCGAGCAGAACTATGGAGAGGTTGATGGTGACAGTGCCTCTCTGGCGGAGTTGTGTGCCCTGGTGTCTTCCCTGTCCGGTATTCCGGTGCGCCAGGATCTTGCGATTACAGGGTCCGTCAACCAGTTCGGGGAGGTTCAGCCCATCGGCGGTGTGAATGAAAAAGTAGAAGGCTTTTTCAGTACCTGTCAGCTCAAGGGCGGTCTATCGGGCACTCAGGGTGTCATTGTGCCAGCCACCAATGTGCAGAACCTGATGCTCGACAGTGAAGTGGTGCAGGCAGTGCGCGCGGGGCAGTTCTCGGTGTACGCGGTTGCCCGCGTTGAAGAGGCCATTACCCTCCTGCTTGGCAAGCCGGCGGGCAAGGCCGATGACAAAGGCAGGTACCCGAAGCAGAGCGTTTTTGGCATTATCCAGCAACGACTTGAAAAAATGCGGGAACACGAGCGCCAGGAACACGCCCGTGACGACCATAAAGACCCGTCAATTCACTGACCGGCGATGATAAGAAAACGGACAGGAGAGAACACACCCATGACTGATATCCAGCAAACCGTGTACGTTGTAGAGGACGATGAAGCAGTCCGCGATTCCCTGGAGCTGCTGCTGAAATCCGACGGCAAGCCGGTCAAGACCTATGAGAGTGCCACTGCTTTCCTGAAGGATTATTCCGACAAGATGGCAGGCTGCATTGTGCTGGATATCCGCATGCCCGGCATGGATGGTATGGAGCTCCAGAAAAAACTGAACGAAAAGCACTCCATTCTGCCAATCATCTTTGTGACCGGCCACGGTGACGTGCCAATGGCTGTCGATGCCATGAAAGAGGGCGCCGTGGACTTCATCCAGAAGCCATACCGCGAGGAGGCGCTGCTGGAGAAAATCGAGGCGGCTCTCAAGCAGGATCTTGAGCAGCGGAAGTCCCTGGATGAGAAACAGGAGATCATCCGCCGCATCAAGAGCCTGACACCCCGGGAACACGAGATCATGGACCGGATGATTGCCGGCCAGGCCAACAAGGTGATTGCCATTGAGCTGGAGATCAGCCAGCGCACGGTAGAGATCCACCGTTCCCGTGTTATGCACAAGATGGGTACCCATTCCCTGGCACATCTCGTTCGTATGGTCCTGTCCGTAAAGGACCTTATCGACGCGGGGTGATCCCGGCGGCATCATACGGTTACTTTTTTAACCGGCCCGACATTTATGACTGAAGCTGTCAGCGAGAACTCGGAGGTGACGGTTCTGCTCGTGGACGACAACCCGCAGAACCTCAAAGTCCTCTATGAGACCCTGAAAGACAAAGGTTATCGGCTGCTCATTGCCAACGAAGGCGAAAAAGCCCTCGACCTTGCCCACCGCCATCAGCCCGAAGTGATTCTCCTGGATATCATGATGCCAGAGATGGATGGCTATGAAGTCTGCGAACGCCTCAAGGCCGACCCCCAGACGGCAGACTGTGCCGTTGTTTTCCTGTCGGCGCTCGATGACCTGCAGGCGAAGGTAAAAGGCTTCTCTCTCGGAGGCGCCGACTACATTTCCAAACCTTTCCAGTCCCAGGAAGTGATCGCACGGGTGAAAACCCACGCCAGTGTGATTCGCCTCGAAAGGGAGCTGCAGGCGCGCAATCGCGAGCTGCAGAGTGATCAGGCCCGGATTCTCAATTCCATCAGCGAAGGCATCTACGGCCTTGATGAGAACGGCGTTATCGAATTTGCCAATCCGGCGGCGGCATCGATTGTTGGCTGTCCGGTGGAGGAATTGATTGGCCGTAATTTCTTTGAAACCCACTTCGCCACGGCCGAAGACAATCCTGACAGCCTCCCGGTAAAGGCTACCTGTAAGCAGGGTGTGGCCGAGAGTCAGAGGGATATCCGAATGCTGCGGGCCGATGGAACCGGCTTTCCCGCAGAGTACCGCTCGACCCCGAAACTGGATTCCGACGAGCTCCACGGTGCCGTTGTCGTTTTCCGCGATATCACCCCTGAACTGGACAACGAAAAGGCGCTGGAGGATGCAAGGCAGCTGGTTCAGGAGCAGCGTGATCAGCTGGCTCATACCTCCCGGCTGACTACCATGGGTGAGATGGCCGCCGGTGTTGCCCATGAGGTGAACCAGCCGCTGACAGCTATTACCAATTATGCCCGCGTTGCCAAGCGGATGATGGCAAAGGAAAACGCGGACATGGGTCTGCTTCAGGAGACTCTGGACAAGATTGAGGCGCAGTCCCATCGGGCCAGTGAAATTATTCGACGGATCCGTCGGTTCATGAAAAAGCCGGCCACGGGGAAGGAAGTGCTGTCGGTATCTGCATTGCTGGAAGATACCCGTCAGTTTGCAGAAGTGGATATGCGCAACAACAAGGGTGCCATTGAGCTGTCGGTGCCTGAGGACATGCCGGACGTTCTGGCAGACCCCGTTCAGGTGCAGCAGGTGGCGCTCAACCTGATTCGCAATGCCTTGGAGGCCACCAGCAGCATTGATTCCAGTGCGCCCGTCGAAGTAAGTGCAAGTGTGCAGGGTGACACCTGTGTGCGAATCCAGGTGCGTGACCATGGCACCGGACTCTCGGAAGACGCTGAAGAGAAGCTGTTCCTGCCGTTCTTCACCACCAAGGACGAAGGGATGGGGATAGGCCTCTCAACCTGCCGTTCCCTGATACAGGCCCAGGGTGGCGATATCGGTTTCGAGCGCCCGGACGATGGCGGCGCCTGTTTCTACTTTACTCTACCCGTTGCCGGCGCCCAGGGGGCATCCTGCGCGCCGGAGGGTGATGCTTCCCAAGGCTAGAGCCAGTCGATGCGCCCTGTCAGATGGGGTGCATCGCCTTTGGCGTTCAATACCTGATAGTCCCAGCCTTCTTCGCCCGTTTGCCAATTGAGCTGGGCTGTGCCGGGCAGAAACAGCGGTTTCTTGAACTGGCAGCTGACGCTCAGAGCGCCGCTTTTCCAGCCTTCCTGTTGCTCCAGTAGTGCCAGTGCGTGGGCCTTGGTCCACATGCCATGGGCGATTGCCCTCGGAAAACCGAATGCCCTGGCGCTCAGGGCGTGCATGTGGATCGGATTGCTGTCACCGGATACACGGGCATATTGCCGGCCAATGGACTCGGGTACTTTCATGTTCTCGGTGTTCGGATAACGCTCTAGCTCCGGCGGCGCCTTCTTTCCGGAAGACTTGCTCTCAGCGTCCGGTTGCCGGAACAGCGTCGTACTGGCTTCTTCCCAGATCAGTCTGCCCGCCGAGTGCGCCTGGGTAATCAGATCGAACTCCACACCCCTGTCGCTTTTCACGGTATTGCCGAGGCTCACCAGCAGGTCAAGGTTCTCTCCGGTGCCGATTGGCCGGTGCTGGGTAATCGTGTTTCGCAGGTGTACCAACCCAAGCAGCGGCAGGGGAAAGCTTTTTTCGGTGAGCAGCTTCAGGTGCAGGGGGAAAGCCAGCACGTGAGGCCAGGTGACGGGCAGATGACTGTTGGCCTTGAAGCCGCAGACCTGCTGGTAGCGCTTGAGGTTCCTGCCGGCGGTACTGACACCGAGCAAGCTCGCCGAGAGTTCCGGGATGCTGATACTGCTACCGGTTTGCTTCTGCTTTGGCAGCAGTGTTCTGCCATACATCGGTAATAGGGCGGGCGGCGTGTTGTGGTAGACGAGAGTCTCTGACATTGGTTTTCTCCTTCACAGCCCGGACCGTGAATCCCGGCATTGCCTGGTTAGAAAGCTTTGTCGCAAAGGGTATGCTTTTTTTTACATTTTGGTACAACTCGGCGTCTGTGGCCTGATATGCTCTAATATAAGACGATTGTCTAACAGGGTGCGATTCATAGGCCCCTGGAGTCTGAAAAACTTCTGGAGTCTGGCAAATCCCTCCAGATCGGGCATTGACCCGGCGTGCCGCGATGGCTGTCGGGAAGGTCACAGCAGTAAACCAATAAAAAGCGGAATCTTATGCAGGAACTTCGTGACGCGGGAGTGATGTTGCGCCTGATTTATGAGGCGATGAAAAAGAAGGGAATCGATACCGATGCCATCTTCACTCGCCTGGGTGTGGATGAGAACTACGTTTATACCGAGCAGCTTCGAACTCCCCACAGCGCCCAGATGTATTTCTGGCAGGCAGTTGAGGACGTTTCCGGGGATCCCGATGTGGGCCTGCACCTTGGACAGTTACTGCCTGCGTACAAGGGACAGGTGCTGGAATATCTTTTTCTTAGCAGCCCCACCTTTGGTGAGGGGCTGCGCCGGGCCCAGAACTATCAGCGTCTGCTGAGTGACGCGGCAAACACCGATTTTTTCATTGAGGGTGACGATGCCTGCATGGTGCTGGATGCGGCGTCTGATGATGTCCGTCGCCTGAGGCATTTCAATGAATGCTTTGTGCTTGGATTGATTACCTTTTTCCGGTCTATCACCGATGGCAATTTCTACCCATCACGCATCGAGTTCGAGCATGAACGTTCTGAGGGCCAGGACCACGTGCGCGAGGTGCTCGGATGTGATGTCACTTTCGGCGCGCCGGAAAATCGGCTTTATTTTCCGGCAAAGCTGCTATCCCATGCCTCACCTCATGCAGAGCCGGAGCTGCTGGATTTGCATGAGCGATTCGCGAGCGAACAGGTCGCCCGACTGGAGAAAAAGGATATCGTTGGTCAGGTGGAACGGATTGTGGCAGAGCTCCTCGATAGCGGAGAGGTCACCCTGGATGCCGTGGCTGAGCGGCTTGGTATCAAACCGCGGACTCTGCGAACCCGGCTTACGGAAGCCGAGACCAGTTTCAATCAGGTGCTGGCGGATTTTCGCTATCGTCTGGCCCGTCAGCTTCTGGCAACGACCGACGAATCCATTGATGAAATTGTCTACCTCACCGGCTTTTCCGAGCCCAGTACCTTCTATCGCGCATTCAAGCGTTGGTCCGGTATGACGCCGATTGAATACCGCAAAACCGCCCAGGGCAAGGATGCCATGGTCGATGCCATGTAACAGGGTGCTTTTTCTGAAATATTTTGAGAAAAAGCGTTGACATGACAGGGCGCCTCTTTATAATGCGCCCTCGTTGTCACAGAGCATTCACTCCGCTGGATGCAAAGCCTTCCAGAGGCCATTTGTGATGACCCGCACGGAGCGGTAGTTCAGTTGGTTAGAATACCGGCCTGTCACGCCGGGGGTCGCGGGTTCGAGTCCCGTCCGCTCCGCCATTTTTCCCTCGTTTAACCTTGTCCTTCGAAGATTCTCTTCAGCTAATACGATTGTCCACAGGCTTCCACTGTCATCGTTTTGTCATCGACAGCTTCTAGGCTGTTCCTGAAAATTCAAAAACAGGAACGCGACGATGCTGGATTACGAAGAAGAGTTGATCGAGAGCCAGTTTGAGGAGTGCGAGGACGATGACGACTGGGACGATGCAACGGAGCTCTAGCCGGGCATTGGACGCAGCTTCGGTCTCAGAGATGCTTGATCTGCTTTCTGTGCTCCCCGGGGCTTAGATCGAACCAGCGCCGGTAGGCCTTGTGAAAGGCCGCAGGGTTGGCAAACCCCAAAAGCCATGCAATTTCCGCCAGTGACGTGTCCGTCTCGCGAATATAGTCTCTCGCCAACTGCTTCCTTGTTTCATCCACCAGTTCCCTGAACCCGGTACCCTCGGCTGCAAGTTGTCTCTGAAGCGTCCATGGCGCAACCCCCAGTTTCATGGCAATGGTCTCCAGGCTCGGTGTCTCGCCCTGGAATAGTGGTGTAAGGAGGTTTTTTACCCGGTCTCCCGTTGTCCATCCCCGTCGGATCTGCTGCAGTTCCCGTTCGCACAGCTCCGTCAGCTTCTCATGCATCGCCGGTTGGGCCTGTTGGCTCGGGCTTTCCCAGATCTCCTGTCGTACTGTAATGCTGTTCTTGGTTGCTCCGAACTGCACCGGGCAGCGAAACCAGCTTTCGAACAAGTCATCCTGGCCTGTGGACCGGTATTCGATGGTGACTCTTTCCAGAACGTCATAGCGGCTGGTTACGGTTCGCAGGAACTGGGTCCAGGCCGCGAGAACAGAATCCACCACGAAATAGTTGAAGTCGTTGTAGGGCCGAATCGAGTAGAACTGTACCTGCCTCGCATCCGGCCGAACCAACGGCACACCGCGGCTGTTGCGGCTGGTTAGCAGGGCGTAGCGAATCAACGTGCTGATTGCCGCCCCGGCAGTGTTGGCGGTTTCTCCGGCAAGCCCGGCAATACCGGCGTCAACAGGGCGGGATAATGCTCCCATTCTCAACCCGAGGACCGGGTTGCCAGTCTCGGTGATCGCCGCGTGCCCCAGGCGCATGAAACGGGGAATACTGATGCGCGCTTCCGGCGACGTCAGTGTCTGATGGTCAAGCTGGAAACGGGATGCCAGTTCTGCACTATTCCCACCTTCGGCTTCGGCTGCCCGCATCAACGCAGATACATACAGGACACTGATGTCTCCAAGAGAATTTCGGCTTTTTTGCGAGGAAGCTTGCTGGGTGTTCATTGAAGCCTTTGTCGGACATGTTATTTGAAGATAATAAAATGTTATCCAGGGATATTGTCGATAGCAAGGAGCGCGGGTAGTTTAAGGCTCAACAATGAAGGAGCCGCCGCTGCGGTGGCCCCGTCGAAGATCACGATGAGGAGACCGAACATGACCGCGAGCACGACTCCAGGCGTTGCCAAATACCCGAACCTGCTTGAGCCGCTCGATCTGGGCTTCACCAGGCTGCGTAACCGCACCCTGATGGGGTCCATGCATACCGGGCTGGAGGAAGCCAAAAATGGCTTTGAGCGCCTGGCGGCCTTCTATGCAGAGCGTGCCCGTGGCGGCGCCGGCCTCATCGTTACCGGCGGTATTGCTCCGAACGTGGAGGGCGGGGTGTTCCAGCACGCTGCCAAGATGACCACCGAAGAAGAATCGGATAAGCACCGGATCATCACCGACGCTGTGCATGAAGCCGATGGCAAGATCTGCATGCAGATCCTTCACGCGGGCCGGTACGCCTATTCTCCGGAACTGGTTGCGCCGTCTGCGATCCAGGCACCAATCAATCCGTTCAAGCCAAAGGAGCTGGACGAGGCGGGCATCGAAAAGCAGATTCAGGATTACGCGGATTGTGCCGCGCTGGCACAGCGTGCGGGCTATGACGGTGTTGAGGTCATGGGTTCTGAGGGGTACTTCATCAACCAGTTTATCGTTTCCCACACCAACCACCGGACGGACCGGTGGGGTGGCAGTTACGAAAATCGTATCCGTCTGCCGATCGAAATCGTGCGTCGGGTTCGTGAGCGGGTGGGAGAGAACTTTATCCTGATCTACCGCCTGTCCATGCTGGATCTGATTGAGGACGGCAGTACCTGGGAAGAAGTTGTGCATCTGGCCAAGGAAATCGAGAAGGCGGGTGCAACCATCATCAATACCGGCATCGGCTGGCATGAGGCCCGGGTGCCCACCATTGCCACGTCGGTTCCCCGCGGGGCCTTTACCAAGGTGACGGCGCGCCTGAAAGGGGAAGTGAGCATTCCGCTGGTCACCACCAACCGGATCAACATGCCGGATGTGGCCGAAAAGATTCTGGCCGAAGGCGATGCCGACATGGTGTCCATGGCCCGGCCGTTCCTGGCAGACGCCGACCTGGTTCTGAAGGCGGCAGAAGATCGCGCCGACGAGATCAACACCTGCATCGGTTGTAACCAGGCGTGTCTTGATCACACGTTCAGCGGCAAGCTGACGTCCTGTCTGGTGAATCCCCGCGCCTGTCACGAGACCGAGCTGACCTACGTGAAGACCGCCAATCCAAAAAGCATTGCTGTGGTTGGTGCCGGTCCTGCTGGCCTGGCCTTTGCCACGGTGGCTGCCGAGCGGGGCCACAAGGTGACTCTGTTTGATGCGGGCAGTGAGATTGGTGGCCAGTTCAATGTCGCCAAACTGATTCCGGGCAAGGAAGAGTTCTACGAAACCCTGCGTTATTTCCGGGTGATGCTCGACAAGCATCAGGTGGATGTGCGCCTGAACACCCGGGTCAGCGCCGAGGATCTCAAGGCCGGCGGCTTTGATGAGGTGATCCTGGCGACCGGTGTGAAACCGCGTACTCCGGAAATCGAAGGAATCGACCATCCGAAAGTGATCGGTTATCTCGATGCCCTGCTGGAGCGCAAGCCGGTTGGCGAGAAAGTGGCAGTGATCGGAGCAGGTGGTATCGGTTTCGATGTCTCCGAGTTTATTGTCCACAAGGGCACCTCAGCCGCCATCGACACAGAACACTTCATGCGGGAGTGGGGCGTAGATCTGAGCGTCGAGCACCGGGGTGGCATTCAGGGCGTGGAGCCCCAAGTGCCGGAGCCTGCACGCGAAGTCTATCTGCTGCAGCGTAAAGCATCGAAAGTTGGCAAGAACCTGGGTAAGACTACCGGGTGGATTCACCGCACTTCCCTGAAGAACCGCCAGGTTCAAATGGTGCCGGGTGTGACCTATCGCAAAATCGACGATGAAGGGCTGCACATAACGGTCACGCCGAAAGGTGCGGAGCAGGGCGAGGATCGTGTGCTGCCAGTAGACACCATTATTGTCTGTGCGGGCCAGGAGCCGCTGCGTGAACTGCAGAGCGATCTCGAAGCTGCCGGCCTGCCGGTGCACCTGATTGGGGGTTCGGATGTGGCCGCTGAACTGGATGCCAAGCGGGCGATCAATCAGGGTAGTCGTCTGGCGGCAGAGCTCTAGGCGCAAACATGATCACAAATCGTTGCACTTTTCTCCTGTGCAGAAACGATTGTCTGGCTAGACTAATAGCTTTGAGTCTGACTGCTTGTCTCTTCTATTCTATTCTGGTTAGGGAGGGCCAGAGTAGAAGGGGCCGGCATCACGATCAGATGGAACATCTTTCGGGATTCTGTCGTGTGGTGTCGAATCGTTGATTTGTGGAGAGCGTGCAATGGTGTCTGCCGACCAGGCAACCGATGGTTATTCGGCGGTATTTTTTGTGGAGGGGAGTCAGGTGGCCCGGGAGATGCGGGCCAGTGAATTCGGGGCCTTCCTGGATGGCTACGTTGGGCTTTCCGATCTCGCCGAAACCGATGTGCGGGCTGTTCTGGTTGAGCTGAGTGCCGATCTTCGGGTTCAGGCACTGGTGTTCTTTCGCATCTGGTTTGATGAGGAGGGCCGGGCCGACAGTCACTGGAACGTGCCTATCGAGGAGCTGGCCAGAATAGGTGCGAAGGGGCCGGATATGGGCGGTGGCGCGATCCGGCTGGTTTGCAGGAGCCAATGCCCCGACCCCAAATTCAAGGAAGATCTCTGGGACCCGGACATGACGCCCGGGAACAATCATTTCCAGGCCATTCGCAAGGCCGTTGAGGCCAACAGCCTCAAGTTCCGGAAAGTGGAGCCGGTTCAGGAAGAGCATATTCCGGTTCTGAGCGAGCAGGCCGAGGATTCGACTGAGCGCGAAGAGGCCGCGGCAGCGGCGGATCGATCCCGGTTGGCGCAGCTGATCCGGGAGCAGCGCCTGCGGATCAAGACCCTCCAGAGTGTTCACCGCGATGCCCTCTCAGACATGCAGCGGGAGCATCGGCTGGAAATCCAGGGGTTGCGTAGTGACATTGCCGATCTCGAGCAAAAATACGAGCGCCAGCGGCTGAGTAACGAGCAGCTCAAGAAGCGTCTGTCGGAACGGAACGAGCAATACCTCGCCATGCAGGAGCAGATGGCCGCAGTTGGTGAGGAAAAGCAGCGTGAGGATTCAAACGCGGGTGCCGAGCTGTTGCTGCTCAGGGAACAGCTCGAACGGCGCCAGCGGGAGCTTGAGCTCAGGGATGACAAGATCGTGGCTCTTGAGCAGGAAAACCACGAACTGCGCAATCGCGAACCGCCAGAGGACTCCATCATGGACCATCTGAAGCGCCAGTCGGTGTTTCTGGTGGCCTACCAGCCGGGCGTCGGACATCTGACGCTGCCCTTCAAAGACATTGAAACCTACTTCAGTAATCCCACCGCCTATGCGGCAGAACGTTGTGGCATGAATGAGCCCGCTTATCGGGAATGGCTGGAACACTACGAAAACCCTGTCTGCATGCATGAAGACGAGGATGGCAAACGTTGTGGTGAGCCCATTCTTCGGGTCAGTCAGCCGGCGGAATTCCGCCCGGGCACCGATGACCGGTGTGAGAAACACCAGGCCTGAGGCCGGAACTTTTTCAGAATCGGTGTGACTTTCGTTAAACTGTACTCCGATTGTCACCGGGGTAACGGTTTCGTTTGTCCCCGCCGCATCCCGACACCACAGGATACTTCATGGATCAGTTCAGGAACATTGGTGTGATTGGTCGTATGGGCAGCGTGAAAGTGGTTGAATCACTGCGCCAGCTCAAACAGTACCTGATTGCCAACAACTACCACGTCATTCTCGAGGAAGACACAGCCAGCATGTTGCCCGGGCATGGCCTGCAGGTGGCGAGCAAGAAACTGTTGGGGGAGATCTGTGATCTGGTGATCGTCGTCGGCGGTGATGGCAGTCTTCTGGGCGCCGCCCGTGAGCTGGCCAAGTCGAAGATTCCCCTGCTCGGGGTAAACCGTGGCAGGCTCGGCTTTCTCACCGACATTTCCCCTTCGGACCTTGAGGAGCGACTCGGCAAGGTCCTTGAAGGCGAGTACATGGAAGAGACCCGGTTTCTGCTGGATGGCAACGTGGAGCGCAACGGTCAGCCCCTGGGGTTTGGTACGGCCCTGAACGATGTCGTGCTGCATCCCGGTAAATCCACCCGGATGATCGGTTTCGATCTGTTCATTGATGGCCATTTTGTCTATAGCCAGCGCTCCGACGGCCTGATTGTCTCCACGCCGACCGGGTCTACGGCTTACTCGCTTTCCGCCGGTGGCCCGATTATGCACCCCAAGCTGGATGCCATTGTTCTGGTGCCCATGTTTCCCCACACTCTCAGTAGCCGGCCGATCGTTGTCGATGGCAAGAGTGAGATCAAACTGGTGATCGGCGAGACCAATGAAACCTATCCGCAAATCAGCTTTGACGGCCAGATGAACATTGCCTGTGCGCCGGGGGATATCATTCGCATCACCAAAAAGCCGTTCAAGATCCGGTTGATTCACCCTACCGACCATAATTTCTATGCCACCTGCCGTGACAAGCTTGGCTGGGCTAGTGAAATATCAGCGAGTTGATCATGGCTGCAACAAAACCGACCGCAAACCGCGGTTATGACATCATTGGCGACATCCATGGCTGTGCGAATACCCTCGCCAGATTGCTGGACCAGATGGGGTATCGCAAGATCAACGGTGTGTACCAGCACCCTCGTCGCCAGGCGATCTTCATCGGCGATATCATTGATCGTGGCCCGCGGATCCGCGAGGCGCTGCACCTGGTGCGGGATATGGTGGAACATGGTTCGGCCCGCATTGTCATGGGCAACCATGAGTACAACGCTCTTGGTTACTGCACCCGGGCCCGTCCCGGCAGCGGCAAAACCTTTTTGCGTGAACACAACGCCCGCCATGACCGTCTGATCCGGGAGACGCTGGAGCAGTTCGAGGCATACCCGTACGAGTGGAACGAGTTTCTCGAGTGGTTCTACACCATTCCGCTGTTTATCGACGACGAGGATTTCCGCGTTGTACACGCGTGCTGGGATGGCGATCTGATCGAAAAATTCAAGCAGGCGCAGGGGAGCGCCTGCATTGATGAGGATTTCCTGCACGCTTCTGCCGCGATTGAGTCCTTTGCCGGGCAGGTCATGGATACCGTGCTTCGCGGGACAGATCTCAGGCTCCCGGAGGGTATGGCCATCACCGGCCGCGATGGTTACGTGCGTGAGTTTTTCCGAACCAAGTTCTGGGCCGATGATCCGCATACCTATGCCGATGTCGTGTTCCAGCCAGATCCACTGCCACCGGAAGTGGCAAGCAGGGTACTGACCGATGACGAGCGCAAACAATTGATCAGCTACCCATTGGATGCACCACCAGTATTCGTGGGCCATTACTGGATGGAGGGCGAGCCGGCGCCGCTCAAGCCCAACGTTGCCTGCATCGACTACAGTGCCGTGAAGTACGGGCGGTTGGTGGCTTACCGGATGGATGGTGAGCGGGCACTTTCCCGGGACAAATTTGTCTGGGTAGATGTGGAGAGGCCGGAGCAGCCGGATTATCCAACCAGCGAAGACAGCGTTGCGCGATAAACCGTGCATCTCAGCTGAACCATTTCCCGAGGCGGAGTAAGCGGTGTACCGAGTCAAGCAGTTGGATACCACAGTGAACCTGGCCAGCTTCAGCCGTTGGCTTAACGGACAGGGTGTTACCCACCGCATTACCGAAGAAGGGGGATTCCAGGTGCTTTGGCTGGAAGACCCGGCTCACGCTGAACCCGTGCTTTCCGCTCTGGACCGCTTCATGGCAGAACCCGAAATCAGGGAAGCTGTGGATCGCCAGAACCGGTCGCCGGTGTTTGTTGGCGGGCGTTGGCAACCTTCACCCCGGCATGCGCCGCTGGTGTTGGGGATCATTGTGTTTGCTGTAGTTATGGTCTGGCTCACGGCCATGGGCCAGAATGAACTGGCGGCCGGCCTGATGATGATCGATCCCCGGGATTATGACTGGAGCACCCTTGCCGGTCGCATTGACGCGTTAACTGCCACACTGGCCAGTGGCCAGATCTGGCGGCTGTTGACTCCGGACTTTCTGCACTTCAGCTGGACCCACATCATTTTCAATTCGGTCATGCTCTGGTTTCTGGGCAGTCAGATCGAATGGTTCGATGGGCGGGCGCGCCTGATCAGCCTGTTCGTGATTACCAGCCTGATCTCGAACGGCTTGCAGTATTTCGTGTCCGGGCCACTTTTCGGTGGGCTATCCGGGGTGGTTTATGGGATTCTGGGCTACTGCTGGCTTAGTCAGCGATCTGCGCCACGGTTCCAGTTTCCGCCGGCACTGGTTACCTTCGCCGTAGCATGGATGGTGATCGGGTTTACGCCGCTTCCCGAAATAATCGGGCTCGGGCGTATGGCCAATGAAGCGCATCTGGGTGGATTTATTGCCGGGCTGGCCCTGGCGGTGCTTTTGCCCGTAAGACGCAGGCGGGGCGCATAAAAAAGCCCCGCCAGAGGCGGGGCATTAAAAGAGCTTTTAGCTCCTGATGAGAGAGACCAAATGATACGACCGTCGTCATTTGGTGAATTAATGATAATCATTATCGTTTGATTCTGTCAAACGGTTCCGCCACATTTTTAATGAACGTTTTTTCAGGAGAGCGGGATGACTTACGAAGAACTGATCGAGCGACTGGATCCGAATGTTTACCGGAGTCTCCGGCAGTCAATCGAACTTGGCAAATGGCCCGACGGCCGCAAGCTGACACCCGAGCAGCGGGAAATCAGCCTCGAGGCGGTGATCTACTACGAAAACCTGCACAACATTCCTGAAGAGGAGCGCACCGGCTATCTGGACAGGGGCAGCAAGGCCGGCACCGCCTGTGATCCTTCAGTTCAGCGCCAGCAGGGTAACGGCAACGTTGATCCGGACCAGTTTGTTGAGGTCAAGTCTTGAGCGAATTGATTGATGTGACCGGCCGGCTGCGCAAAATGCCGGCGGAGGCGGGCGATCCGGTGGCGTACTCCATTGCCGTGGGCGACACTCGCATTCCCTTGAACGATCTGATTGGGCGCCCGTTGCGTCTGGATTTCGATGGGGTGATTCGCTGCATTCACTGCGACCGGAAAACCAACAAAAGTTTCAACCAGGGCTTCTGTTATCCCTGTTTCCGGAAACTGGCAGCGTGTGACAGTTGCATCATGAGCCCGGAGAAGTGCCACTATCATCTTGGCACCTGCCGTGAGCCGGAGTGGGGTGAAACCCATTGCATGGTTGAACACGTGGTCTACCTCGCTAACTCGTCCGGCCTGAAAGTGGGCATTACCCGGGCCTCTCAGGTGCCGACGCGCTGGATTGACCAGGGGGCGGTGGACGCCATACCGATGGTTCGAGTTGCGACGCGGTACATCGCCGGGCTGGTGGAAGTTGCCTGCAAAACCCATGTAGCCGACCGGACCAACTGGCGGGCCATGCTCAAGGGCGATGTGCCCGAGCTGGATCTGATTGAAGAGCGTCAGCGCATGCTCGGGCTGATCGCCGAGGACCTTGAGGCGCTCCGGCAGACCCACGGTCAGGATTCTATCCGGGAAGTTGACGAGCAAGGCCTTGGCCTCAGCTATCCCGTCCAGGTCTGGCCAGAAAAGATCAAAACCCATAACCTCGACAAAACGCCGGAAGTGGAAGGCGTTCTGGAGGGTATCAAGGGGCAGTACCTTATTCTGGATACCGGTGTGATCAACATTCGGAAGTTCACCGGTTATGAAGTCCGTTTCCGGGTCATGGAAGGCTGAAAGCGCCTCGCCCGGCCAATCTTTCCATGTCTGCGGCCGCTGAAACTCTGCGCCCGCAGGCCGCGAACTCTGGAGAAAACCAATGCGTACCAGCCAGCCACAGACCATTTACCTGAGTGATTACAAGGTACCTGCGTATCTGGTCGATACTGTAGACCTGCGCTTCGAGCTTTTCGAGGATGGCGCACGGGTGCATAGCACCCTCGAACTTCGTCGTAACCCGGAATCGGAAGAGACGGCTGCGCCTCTGGAACTCGATGGTGACAGCCTTACCCTCGAATCCGTCGCTCTGAACGGCGCTGAGCTGGCTGCAGGGGATTACGAGGACAGGGGCGACCAGCTGGTGGTTCGCTCGGTGCCGGAGCAGTTCACTTTGACGGTCGTTACATGGATCGAGCCGCAGAACAATACCCGTCTGGAAGGTCTGTACAAATCCTCGGGCATGTTTTGCACCCAGTGCGAGGCTGAAGGATTCCGCTGCATCACCTTTTTCCCGGACCGTCCGGACGTGATGGCCCGTTTCCGTACCCGTATCGAAGCCAACAAGGATGCCTATCCGGTACTTCTCTCCAATGGCAACGATGTGGAAAAAGGCGAGCTGGAAAACGGCCGGCACTTTGTCACCTGGGAAGACCCGTTCCCCAAGCCGTGCTACCTCTTTGCCCTGGTGGCTGGCGACCTGGTGGAAAAACGGGATACCTTTGCCACGTGCTCGGGCCGCGACATTGATCTGCGTATGTACGTGGAGCCCCGAAACGCCGAGAAGTGTGATCACGCCATGGATTCCCTGAAGCGGTCCATGCGCTGGGATGAGGAAGTCTATGGTCGTGAGTATGACCTCGATATCTTCATGATTGTGGCGGTGGATGACTTCAACATGGGCGCCATGGAGAACAAGGGGCTCAACATCTTCAACTCCTCCTGCGTGCTGGCCAGCCAGGAAACCGCCACTGACATGGCGTTCCAGCGTATTGAAGCCATCGTTGCCCACGAGTATTTCCACAACTGGTCGGGTAACCGGGTTACCTGCCGCGACTGGTTCCAGCTCAGCCTGAAAGAAGGCTTCACGGTATTCCGGGATTCCCAGTTCTCTGCAGATATGGGCTCACCGACAGTCAAACGGATTGAGGATGTGACGCTGCTGCGTACTGCCCAGTTTGCTGAAGACGGAGGCCCCATGGCGCATCCGGTTCGGCCGGCTTCGTACATGGAAATCTCCAACTTCTACACCTTGACCATCTACGAAAAAGGCGCAGAAGTTGTTCGCATGATCCACACCCTGTTGGGGCCGGACATGTTCCGCAAGGGCAGCGATCTTTATTTTGAGCGTCATGATGGTCAGGCGGTAACGACCGATGATTTTGTTAAAGCCATGGAAGATGCTTCCGGTCGTGACCTGAGCCAGTTCCGTCTCTGGTATGAGCAGGCCGGTACGCCGGTGCTGAGCGTATCGGATGAGTATGACGCCGGGAAGGGTGTGTATCGTCTGACCATCGAACAGAGCATTCCGGATACCCCGGGGCAGACCAACAAAAAACCGCAGCATATTCCGTTCGCGCTGGGTCTGCTTGGAGAGGATGGACAGTCCCTGCCGCTTCAACTCGAATCGGGCGAGGCGGATGCACCGACGGAGCGGGTACTTGAACTCACCGAAGCCGTCCACACCTTCGAATTCCATGGCATCGAATCCAGGCCGGTTCCGTCCTTGTTGCGTCATTTTTCTGCACCGGTTCGTGTACGTTACCCCTGGACACGGGAACAGCTGCTCTTCCTGATGAGTCACGACCCGGACGGATTCAATCGCTGGGATGCGGGCCAGAGGCTGGCAGTGGATGTTATCCAGTCCCTGGTTGGTGCGCCCGACAATGCGGAAATCGAACCGAGACTGGTGGAGGCCTATCGAAAGCTGGTTTCCGACACCGATCTGGATCAGGCCCTGGTGGCAAAAATGCTGCAGCTTCCCTCTGAGGCCTACCTGATTGAACTGTCGGATAATGCCGATGTGCCGGCTATCCATCAGGTCCGTGACGCGGTACTCCGGCACCTGGCCGGTGCCCTGAAAGGCGAGCTGATTAGCTGCTACCAGCGTCACCAGGGTAGTGGCCCATACGAGGTGACGCCGGACGCCATTGCCCGCCGTAGCTTGCGCAATACCGCACTGGCCTGGTTGTTGATGATTGATGACGAGGAAGGGCGGGGTTTTGCGATAAGCCAGTTGAACGCTGCTGATAATATGACTGATCGCATGGGTGCCTTGCGGGCCCTCGTCAATTCAGGTTTTGAGGCTGATCGCCAAAAGGCGCTGGATGACTTCTACGATCAGTTCCAGAACGACCCTCAGGTTGTTGAGCAGTGGTTCTCTGTGCAGGCAGCCAGTGATCAGGCCGGACAGTTGTCCGACATCCATAAGCTGCTGGAGCATCCCGCGTTCGACTGGAAAAATCCCAACAAGATTCGGTCTGTCGTCGGTGCGTTTGCGGGCCAGAATCTTGCAGCCTTCCACAACCCGGATGGATCCGGTTACCAGTTCCTTGCCGACCAGGTTTGTCGGCTTGACGACAGCAACCCGCAGATTGCCGCTCGTCTGGTGACCCCGCTGACCCGTTGGAGAAAGTTCGCGCCCTCATACAGCGCCAGGATGAAATCGGCGCTTGAGCGTATTCGTGATAAATCCGGGTTGTCCAGGGATGTCTATGAAGTGGTGCACAAGAGCCTTGCGGACTGAAGTCAGATACAAAATCGCACTTTCGGTCGATAGACTTTAGTCTGGGATCGGGTAATCTGGAGTAAGGTCTGTAATTCCATCAGACGACAATAAAAAAGCCTCCGCAGAGGCTTCCAGACGCACTTAAGGTTTCACCATGATGTATAACAAAAATGCGATTCTCGGCGGCCTGCTGGCTCTCTCCGTGGCATCAGCGCCTGCGTGGGCAGCGGTTTCCGCCAGTGAAGCGGCCCGTCTGGGCCAGGAGTTGACACCCTTTGGCTCGCCCAAGGCCGGCAACAGTGCCGGCACCATCCCGGCGTGGACCGGAGGGCTGACAGAACCACCTGCCGGCTATGAGGGCAGTGGGCAGCACCATATCAATCCGTTCCCCGATGATGAGGTCCTGTTTACCATCACGCCTGCCAACATGGATCAGTACGAGGAATACCTCACTGACGGCGTAAAGGCGATGCTGGAAACCTACCCGACCACATTCCGGGTGCCGGTATACCAGACCCGTCGTACCCACGCAGTTCCCGACTGGGTGGCTGAGAATACCCGCGAAAACGCGGTAAACGCAGAAATCGTTGGTCAGGGCGAAGGCCTGGATGGCGCCTTCGGCGGCTACCCCTTCCCGATCCTGCACGGCAATGACGAGCAGAAAGCGTGGCAGGCTGTCTGGAACCATCTGACCCGCTGGCGCGGTGTGAATGTCACCCGGCGCTCCAGTGAGGTGGCTGTCCAGACCAACGGCGACTATTCGCTGGTTACCTCCCAGCAGGAAGCGTTTTTCAACTATTACAACCCGGAAGGCGGTGAGGAAGATCTGGATAACGTGATCTTCTACTATCTGTCGTTCACCCAGTCACCACCCCGTCTCGCCGGTGGTGCCATTCTGATTCACGAGACCCTTAACCAGATCATCAACCCACGGAATGGCTGGGGTTACAACGCCGGGCAGCGCCGTGTCCGTCGGGCACCGAACCTGGGGTACGATTCCCCGATCGCCGCGTCTGACAACCTGCGTACCGCAGACGATACCGATATATTCAACGGTGCCCTGGATCGCTACAACTGGAATTACGAAGGCAAACGGGAAATTTACATCCCCTACAATAATTACCGGATTGGTGAAAAGGGCCTTCCGTACGAGGAAATCCTGGGAATCTCGCATTTGAATCCGGACCTCACCCGCTGGGAGCTTCATCGTGTTCACGTGGTTGAGGCCACACTGAAAGATGGTGAGCGCCACATCTACGGTAAGCGCCGGTTCTATATTGACGAGGACAGCTGGAACACGGTTCTGCTGGATCAATACGATGGCCGTGGTGAACTCTGGCGTGTAACCATGGGGCTGCCGAAAAATTATTATGAACTTCCGGGTGTGTGGACGGTTCTTGACGTCTATCATGACCTTCAGGCCCGTCGTTATCATGTACTCGGACTGGACACAGAAGAGGCTAACACCCGCGTGTTCACCAACGAAGTTCCGAATACGCGCTACTTCTCGCCGGCCTCCCTGCGCCGCAGGAGTGTTCGCTAACGCCCTGTTGGCGGAGGGATGCGTCCCCGCCCACAGGAAGTGGCGACCCGACATACCGGCAACCGTAAGGTGCCGGTATGTTTACAGTTATTCCCGGCTTTGCCGGTCAGAGACACAGTTCAATACAACATAATAGGCAATCTGAATGGCTAAAAGGTTGATGTGCAAGACTCTGGGCGCTGCCTGCCTTGGACTTTCCATGGTCTGGTCTGCCCCTGCAGCGTTTGCGCTTGCAGATATCATCGAAACCCCGGCCCGGCCGACGGATCTGGCCCCGGAAAATCTTCTCACTGACGCGACTCGGGTAGGGGATCGCATCGTGGCCGTCGGAGAGCGCGGTCATATCATCTATTCGGATGATGAGGGGAAAACCTGGGTTCAGGGTGAAGTTCCTGTTTCTGTGACCCTGACGGCAATCGATTTTGGTTCCGACACTCATGGCTGGGCGGTGGGTCACAGCGGTGTGGTCCTCCATACCACCGACGCAGGGGCCACCTGGAGCCTTCAGATTGATGGTATTCGTGCCATGGAGCTGGCCATCGAGAGCCGGGAAGAGCAGATTGCCGCCATGGAAGAGCGCATCGAAGAAGCGCCCGAAGACGAAAAGGAAGATCTCGAATGGGCACTGGACGATCTCTACTTCGCCCTTGAGAACATTCAGGCGGACATGGATATCGGTCCGGTCAACCCGCTACTGGATGTCTGGTTTGAAAACGAGAACCGCGGTTTTGTGGTGGGCGCCTACGGTATGTTCCTGCGCACCATGGACGGTGGTGAGACCTGGAAAGACTGGGCACCAAGAATTGATAACCGGCAGAACTTCCACCTCAACGGCATTACCCGGATAACCGGCGGTGCCCTGGTGGTGGTTGGTGAAGCTGGTCAGATACATGTTTCTGTAGACGGTGGTGAAACCTTTGAGCGCCGGGAGGCGCCTTATGAAGGCTCCCTGTTCGGTGTTATTGGCACGGGCCAGGTGAACGAGATTCTCGCCTTTGGCCTCCGGGGCAATATGCTGTTTTCTTCGGATCTGGGTAAGAGCTGGCGGATGGTTCCCAACTCGGCAGAGGCTACACTCAATGACGGCGTCGTTTCTGAAGATGGCCGCATTACCCTTGTGGGGAATAGTGGTGCGGTACTGATGAGTACCAATGGCGCAGAAACCTTCCGCGACCATTTTCGCAGTGATCGCGAGGGCGTCATGAGCGCGGTACCCATTTCAGGAACAAATCTGCTGATCGTCGGCGAAGGTGGCGCAAAGATAACAGACGCCCGTGGAAGAAACCTTCAATAACGCCCTGATGTGGCAACAACCGAACGAATAATAGAGGGGCTTTTGAATGTCCAACCCTAAGCATGACAAGGGCGAGCACTACCTGACCACGCCCAAGGCCGAACCCTTTCTCGAAAGGCTGCTCTTCAATAACCGGCCAATCATTCTTGTCTTCTTCGCCATTCTGACGCTGTTTCTCGGTTACAACGCCGTCAAGATTCAGCCCGACGCCAGTTTTGAGCGCATGATTCCGCTTGAGCATCCGTACATCGTCAACATGCTTGAGCACCGGGATGATCTGGAAAACCTCGGTAACTTTGTTCGTATCGCCGTCGAAGCGAAAGAAGGCGATATCTTCACCGAAGAGTACATGGAAACCCTGAAGCAGATCACCGACGAGGTTTTCTACCTCAACGGCGTCGATCGTTCGGGTCTAAAATCCCTCTGGACGTCGAACGTTCGCTGGGTTGAGGTGACTGAGCAGGGCTTTCAGGGTGGTACGGTAATACCGGACGGCTATGACGGCTCCCGGGACAGCCTTGAGCAGCTTCGCCAGAATGTTCTTCGCTCAAACGAAGTCGGGCGCCTGATCTCCGATAACTTCAAGTCAACGATCGTTTATGCGCCGTTGTATGAGAAGAATCCGGAAACCGGTGAGGCTCTGGACTACGGTGAATTCTCCCGTCAGCTTGAGGAAAAAATTCGGGAAAAGTACGAAGAGCAGAACCCGAATATCGAAATTCATATCGTCGGTTTCGCCAAGAAGGTCGGCGATCTGATTGAAGGTATTGGTTCCATCGCCTGGTTCGCCGGTATTACCATCCTGCTGACCACGCTCTTGCTGTTCTGGTACTCCCGGGCGATTGCCGGGACCCTGGTTCCCGTCTTTACCTCGATTATTGCGGTTTTCCTCCAGCTTGGAACTCTGCGACTGCTGGGGTACGGTCTTGACCCATACTCCGTTCTCGTGCCTTTCCTGGTGTTCGCCATCGGTATCAGTCACGGTGTTCAGATTGTAAACGCCATGGCCGTCGAAGCCGCCAAGGGCTTTGATGCGGTGACCGCCGCGCGCCTGGCGTTCCGTGCCCTCTATATCCCGGGCATGCTGGCTTTGATTTCCGACGCCTTCGGCTTCCTGACCCTGTTCTTTATCGAAATCGACGTTATCAGGGACCTTGCGATTGCTGCGGGTATCGGTGTGGCATACGTGATCCTCACCAACCTGGTGTTGCACGTTTTGATTATGTCCTACGTCGGAATTTCGCAAGGCGGCATCCGTCACGTGCAGAATCACGGTGAAAAGCAGGATCGGAAGTGGCGCGTAATGTCCTACTTCTCGCATCCCGGCGTGGCACCTATCTCATTGCTGATTGCCGTGATTGGTCTTGGGCTCGGTCTTTATTACAAGCAGGACCTCAAGATCGGTGATCTGGATCAGGGTGCTCCCGAGCTGAGAGCGGACTCCCGCTACAACAAGGATAACGCCTACATTATCAACAATTACTCAACCAGTGCGGATGTGCTGGTGGTGATGGTCAAAACACCCGAGGAACAGTGCACCCAGTATAACGTGCTGCGGGCCATGGACGCTCTGCAGTGGGAGCTGCAGAACACCCCGGGCGTGCAGTCTTCAGCATCCCTGGCGGATGTGTCGAAGATGGTGACCAAAGCCCTGAACGAGGGCAATTGGAAGTGGTACGAGATTTCTCGTAACCAGACGATCATCAATGCGTCCATTCGTGAAGCTCCTGCCGGTCTGATCAATACCGACTGTAGCCTCACTCCGGTTCTGGTTTTCCTTGAAGATCACAAGGCTGAGACCCTGGAAACCGTTGTTGAGCGGGTCGAACAGTTTGCCGAGAAGAACAGCAACGAGGAGCACAGGTTCCTGCTGGCGGCGGGTAATGCCGGTGTTGAGGCCGCGACCAATGAGGTTATTTCCGGCGCCAAGGACAAGATGCTGATTCTTGTCTACAGCGTGGTGAGTTTGCTGTGCTTCGTGACCTTCCGTTCGGTCCGCGCGGTGCTGTGTATCGTGATACCTCTGGGGCTGACCTCCATTCTCTGTGAGGCGATCATGGCGGTGTCCGGAATCGGCATCAAAGTGGCGACCCTGCCGGTTATTGCCCTGGGGGTAGGTATCGGTGTCGACTACGGCATCTATATCTACAGCAAGCTGGAGAAATATCTGCTTGAGGGCAAAACCCTTCAAGAGGCCTACTACGAGACCTTGCGCTCCACGGGTAAGGCGGTCATGTTTACCGGTGTGACGCTTGGCCTGGGTGTTGTCACCTGGATTTTCTCGCCGATCAAGTTCCAGGCAGACATGGGCTTCCTGCTGTTCTTCATGTTCCTGTGGAATATGGTGGGAGCCATCTGGCTGTTGCCGGCTCTGGCCCGGTTCCTGCTGCGGCCGGACCAGATGCTTGCCAAGGCCCGAGCTGCGAAATAACATTCGCAATTATCAGCAAAAAAGCCCGCACCGCGGGCTTTTTTGTTGTCTTGTCAATCGTTTAGCGAGCTAATCCATACTTTATTTATGGTGTGAAGTGGTCTATGTTTTACGGTGTTCGTACTTCTTGCCCGCCCCGAGGCGGGCGCTTCATTACAATGAACAGAAAAAAGGAAGAACTCACATGACACTGAAACTGAAAGCCTCCGCATTTGCTGTCGCTGCCGCAGTCAGCCTGGGTGCTGCTTCCACCTCCGTTTCCGCGCAGGAGCAGCGCTTTGTGACTATCGGCACCGGTGGTGTAACCGGTGTTTATTATCCGGCCGGCGGTGCGATCTGTCGTCTGGTGAACATGGACCGTAAAGAACATGGTATCCGCTGCTCCGTCGAGAGCACCGGTGGCTCCGTCTACAACCTGAACGCCATCCGCCAGGGCGAGCTGGATTTGGCCGTGGCCCAATCCGACTGGCAGTATCACGCCTATAACGGCACCAGTCAGTTCAAGGACGACGGCGCCAACAAGGAGCTTCGCGCGGTCTTTTCCCTGCACCCAGAGCCGTTCACCGTTGTTGCCAGCAAAGGGTCAGGCATCAAGACCTTTGAAGACCTGGAAGGCAAGCGGGTTTCTGTCGGTAACCCGGGTTCCGGCCAGCGGGCCACTGCCGAGGTTCTGATGGAAGAAATGGGTTGGGGCATGGACAAGTTTGCCCTCGCCGCTGAAATCAAGGCCGCAGAGCAGTCACAGGCCCTCTGCGACGGCAACATCGACGCTTTCTTCTACACCGTCGGGCACCCTTCCGGCGCCATCAAGGAAGCCACCACCTCCTGTGACAGCGTGATCGTCAACGTTGATAACGAAGCGACTCAGACGCTGATCGAAGAGAATCCGTATTACCGCAAAGCGGTCATCCCGGGTGGCATGTACCGCGGCTCAGACGAAGACACCACCACCTTCGGTGTGGCGGCAACCTTCGTTTCTTCCACCGATGTACCGGAAGACGTGGTGTACGCTGTGGTCAAGGCGGTGTTCGAAAACTTCGACAGCTTCAAGCGTCTGCACCCTGCCTTCGCCAATCTGAACAAGGAAGAAATGGTCTCTGATGCCCTGAGTGCGCCGCTGCATCCGGGTGCTGCCAAGTACTACAAGGAAGCCGGTCTGATCGACTGATCTGACCTACAACCGGACCGGCGGGCCCAGGCCCGCCGGGTTTCCCTCCAGAGAATAACCTTTCACGCTACAGGAACAAGTTATGGCAACGAGCGATCCGTCGAACGGAGGTAGCGCTGGCGGCGGCAATGTAGAGGAAATCCTGCAGACCGAAACCGGGGGTAGGGCAGCCACCGGCTATGCAGCCGTTATTCTGTTTATTGTTCCCCTGGTGTGGTCGCTGTTTCAGCTCTGGATTGCATCACCGCTCCCGTTTATTCTGGATTTTGGCATTTTCAATTCGACGGAAGCCCGTTCGATTCACCTGGCATTTGCCGTTTTCCTGGCCTTCGCGTCTTTTCCGATGATCCGCGGTCGTCATGTTAACGCGGTCCCGATTTACGACTGGATCCTGGCCATTGTGGCGGCGTTTTGCGCGTCCTATCTTTACGTTTTCTATGAAGAACTGGCTACCCGCCCGGGCGCGCCGATCACCCAGGATCTCTGGGTTGCTCTGATTGGTCTGGTGCTGCTGCTGGAAGCCACCCGGCGTTCGCTTGGCCTGCCATTGACCATCGTGGCCGCGGTCTTCATTACTTATTCTATCGCCGGCCCTTACATGCCGGATGTGATTGCCCATAAGGGCGTCAGTCTGAGCAAGCTCGCATCCCATCAATGGCTGGGCACAGAAGGCGTATTTGGTGTGGCGCTCGGGGTGTCCACCAGTTTTGTCTTTCTGTTTGTTCTTTTCGGCGCTCTGTTGGAGCGGGCCGGCGCTGGCAACTATTTCATCAAGGTGGCCTACGCCATGCTCGGCCATATGCGAGGCGGCCCGGCCAAGGCCGCAGTTGTGTCCAGTGGCCTGAGCGGTGTGATCTCCGGTTCCTCCATTGCCAACGTGGTGACCACCGGCACCTTCACCATTCCGTTGATGAAGCGGGTGGGTTTTCCGGCCACCAAGGCCGGTGCCGTGGAAGTGGCCGCTTCGACGAACGGCCAGCTGACCCCGCCAATCATGGGCGCTGCCGCGTTCCTGATGGTTGAGTATGTAGGTATCTCCTACCTCGAGGTCATCAAACACGCGATCCTGCCGGCGATGATTTCCTATGTCGCCCTCATCTATATCGTGCACCTGGAAGCCTGCAAACTGAACATGCAGGGCATCGAGCGGCTGAACAAGCCCACCCTGGCACAGAGAATGTTGAACTGGGTGGTGGTCTTGCTCGGCCTGATCGTGCTCACCCTGGCCGTGTACTACGGAATAGGCTGGACCAAGACACTGTTCGGCGACGCCGCGATGTGGGTGCTGGCACCGCTGCTGCTGATTGTTTACATCGCACTCGTGGGCTACGCGACCCGGTTCCCGGAGCTGGAGGAGGACGACCCGAACAAGGATATGGGCGAGCTGCCCCCCGTGGGGCCAACGGTCAAGACCGGCCTTTATTTCCTGCTTCCGGTCGTGGTTCTGGTGTGGTGCCTCACGGTTGAGCGTTTCTCGCCCCAGCTGTCTGCGTTCTGGGCCACTCTGTTCATGATTTTCATCGTGGTCACGCAGCGCCCTCTGAAAGCCTTCTTTCGTAAGCGTGGCGATTTTGCCCGCCGGACCAAAGACGGCTTCTTTGATCTGGCCCATTCGCTGGCGACTGGCGCCCGCAACATGGTCGGCATAGGTGTTGCGACCGCCACCGCAGGCATTGTAGTAGGTACCGTCACTCTAACGGGCATTGGCCTTGTGATGACTGCCTTCGTGGAGTTCCTGTCTGGCGGCAATCTGCTGCTGATGCTGATCTTCACTGCCATCATCAGTCTGATCCTTGGTATGGGCTTGCCGACTACCGCCAACTACATTGTGGTCTCGACTCTGATGGCGCCGGTGATCGTCACCCTGGGCGCCCAGAACGGGCTGATCGTTCCGCTGATTGCGGTGCACCTGTTCGTGTTCTACTTCGGCATACTCGCCGACGATACGCCACCGGTGGGTCTTGCCGCCTACGCGGCGGCGGCCATCTCGGGTGCCGACCCGATACGGACCGGTGTGCAGGGTTTTACCTACGATATCCGAACCGCAATCCTGCCGTTCATGTTCATCTTCAACACCCAGTTGTTGCTGATCGGCCTGACGGGGTGGTTCGACCTGCTGGTGACTATCTTCAGTGCGGTCACGGCTATGCTGGTGTTCTCGGCGGCCACCCAGGGTTACTGGTTCACGAAGAGCTATAAGTGGGAAACGGTGCTGCTCCTGCTGATCACCTTCACCATGTTCCGCCCCGGTTTCTGGTGGGACATGGTTTACCCGCCGACCGAAGACCGGCCGGGTGCGCAGGTCATGGAGTATGTTGAAGATGTTCCGGCGGACCAGCCGATCATCCTCAAGGCATCTGGCATGAACATCGACGGCGATGAGGTGACCACCTATGTGCGGCTACCGATTCCAGCAGGTGAGACACCGGAGCAGCGACTGATGGAGGCCGGCCTGGAGCTGAGCCCTGATGGCGACAAGATGGCAGTGGACTTCGTCGGGTTTGGTAGCCCGGCGGAAGAAGTCGGCATCCAGTTTGGCTGGACCATCGATGCCGTCCAGGTTGAGCTGGACCGACCGCCCAAGGAGCTGATGTTCATCCCCGCATTGGCCTTGCTCGGGCTTCTGGCATTTGGTCAGTTGCGTCGGCGGGCCAGGGAGGAGGCTGCCGGCCAAGCGGCCTGACAGAGCCCTGGATGCGAGAAACCCGGCATTAACCTGCCGGGTTTTTTTCTGTTAGACTTCGCCTCGAATCGGCCCGCGGTTTGTATCGCGTCGCGCCGTCACCATGTGGTCTCTGGTATAGATCACCGCTGAGTAACCAACAGGAGCTTTTCATGCCCGTCGTAACCCTGCCCGATGGCAGCCATCGCAGTTTTGCCGAACCCGTAACCGTTCATGACGTTGCCGCCGATATCGGCGCTGGTCTTGCCAAGGCCGCCCTTGCCGGAAAGGTGGATGGCCAGCTCGTGGACACCAGCTATCGCATTGAGAATGATGCCGACCTCGCGATTGTCACAGAGCGTGACGAGGAGGGCGTTGATATCATTCGCCATTCCACGGCGCACTTGATGGCCATGGCTGTCCAGGAACTGTTTCCAGGGGCCCAGGTTACCATCGGCCCGGTGATCGACAACGGCTTCTACTACGACTTCAAGTACGACCGCCCGTTCACCAATGAGGATCTGGCGCGGATCGAGAAGCGCATGGAAGAGCTCGCCAAGCAGGACCTTCCGGTGTCTCGCTCCATCATGTCCCGTGATGAGGCGATCAAGCTCTTTGAAGATATGGGTGAAGAGTACAAGGTCCGTATCATCCAGGATATTCCGGGCGACGAAGACCTCTCGTTCTACAGCCAGGGCGACTTTATCGACCTGTGCCGTGGTCCTCACGTCCCGAGCACCGGCAAGCTGAAAGCTTTCAAGCTGACGAAAGTAGCTGGCGCTTACTGGCGTGGCGACACCAGCAACGAACAGCTCCAGCGTGTGTATGGCACAGCATGGGGCAACAAGAAGGATCTCAAGGCCTATCTGCATCGCCTCGAGGAAGCCGAGAAGCGCGACCACCGCAAGGTCGGTAAGAAGCTCGGCCTTTTCCATATGCAGGAAGAAGCGCCTGGCATGGTGTTCTGGCATCCTGATGGCTGGTCGCTCTACCAGGAAGTCGAGCAATACATGCGCCGCAAACAGCAGGAGCATGGGTACAAGGAAATCAAGACGCCCCAGGTGGTGTCGCGAACCCTGTGGGAGAAATCAGGGCACTGGGACAAGTTCAAGGACGACATGTTCACCACCGAGTCGGAAAAACACGATTATGCCATCAAGCCCATGAACTGTCCGTGCCACGTGCAGGTCTTCAACCAGGGGCTGAAAAGCTACAAGGACCTCCCGCTGAGACTGGCAGAATTCGGTTCCTGTCACCGCAACGAGGCTTCCGGGGCGCTGCACGGGCTGATGCGCGTTCGCGGCTTTACCCAGGATGATGCCCATATCTTCTGTGAAGAAGATTCGATCCAGCAGGAAGTGTCGGCATTTATCGAGATGCTGCACGAGATCTACACGGATTTCGGGTTTACCGAAATTCTTTACAAACTCTCAACCCGTCCGGAAAAGCGGGTAGGCTCTGATGAGGTCTGGGACAAGGCGGAAGCCGCCCTGGAAGAAGCGCTGAATCGCGAAGGGGTAGACTGGGAATTGCTGCCGGGCGAGGGCGCCTTCTACGGACCCAAGATCGAGTTCTCACTTAAAGACTGTATCGGACGGGTGTGGCAGTGTGGCACCATTCAGGTGGACTTTTCGATGCCGGGTCGTTTGGGAGCGCAGTATGTTGCCGACAACTCCGAGCGGAAAACCCCGGTTATGCTGCACCGGGCGGTGCTAGGTTCCTTCGAGCGTTTCATTGGTATTCTGATCGAGGAATACGAAGGGGCATTCCCGACCTGGCTCGCGCCGACTCAGGTAGCAATCCTCAATATTACCGATAATCAGCGTGATTATTGTCAGAATCTGGCGAAAAAGTGGGATTCTTTGGGGTATAGGGTTAATGCTGACTTGAGAAACGAGAAGATCGGCTTTAAAATCCGCGAGCATACTCTTAACAAGGTTCCCTATCTTGTCGTCGTAGGTGACAAGGAAATCGAGAATAACGCGGTTGCCGTACGTACCCGCAAAGGTGAGGATCTGGGAACCCTATCGCTTGAAGCGTTTGAACAGCTGTTGGCTGATGAAATTCAACGTAAAGGCAGAACCAAGACGGAGATCTGATTATTAAACAGCGAACGAATCGGGGTGGGCGTACTCCAAAAGCGCCTATCAATGAGAATATTGACGCAACTGAAGTCCGCCTGATCGATGCCGAAGGCAACCAGGTCGGAATTGTGCCAATTGAGGAAGCTCTGAAGCAGGCCGAAGAGGCCACCCTTGATCTGGTGCAGGTTACGGATTCCGATCCGATCGTCTGTAAGATAATGGACTACGGCAAGAAGATCTTCGAAGAGAAGAAAGCCAAGGCGGCTGCCAAGAAGAAACAGAAGCAGACGCAGGTCAAAGAGCTTAAGTTCCGTCCCGGAACTGAAGAAGGGGATTATCAGGTCAAACTACGCAACCTGATACGTTTCCTTGAAAACGGGGACCGCGGCAAAATCACGATCCGTTTCCGTGGCCGTGAGATGGCACACCAAGAAATTGGTATGCAGCTCATGCAGCGTATTGAATCGGATGTGGAAGAGCTTGCCCAGGTAGAGATGCGGCCGAAAATGGAAGGCCGGCAGATGACCATGGTAGTGGCGCCCCGCAAGAAGAAGTGAACCTGATCGGGTGCTTGTCCCCCGCGCATGCGGGGGATTTGTCGTTCAGGGACACATCATTGTTTATTTAAAAATAGAATGCGGAGTTTTAAAAAATGCCGAAGATGAAAACCAAAAGTGGAGCCACCAAGCGGTTCAAGAAAACCGCCACCGGCTTCAAGCACAAGCAGTCCTTCACCAGCCACATCCTGACCAAGAAGAGCCCGAAGCGTAAGCGTCAGCTGCGCGGCACCAAGCTCATCGCCAAGTCGGATGTTGCATCTATCAAGCGTATGACCGCGTGCTGATCCAGCCGCGAGAATCATTCCTTAGAAAGTACAGGTAGAAGGATTAAAGTATGGCTCGTGTAAAACGTGGTGTGGTCGCACGCCGTCGTCACAAAAAGATTCTCAATCAGGCCAAAGGTTACTACGGCGCTCGTAGCCGGGTATTCCGTGTAGCCAAGCAAGCGGTTATCAAGGCCGGTCAGTACGCTTATCGTGACCGTCGTAACCGCAAGCGTGCTTTCCGCGCTCTGTGGATTGCCCGTATCAATGCTGGTGCCCGCGCTAACGGACTGTCATACAGCCGTCTGATCGCTGGTCTGAAAAAGGCTAACGTTGAAATCGATCGTAAGGTTCTGGCCGATCTGGCCATGAACGAGCAGCAGGCGTTCGCCGCTGTTGTTGAGAAGGCCAAAGCGTCCCTGTGATCGCTTAGCTCTTTCATCGATTGCTGATCGATATGGGCGCCTCATGAATTCATGACGGCGCCTCCTGATAGGGGAAGGGCACGCTCTTCCCCTATTTTTGTTTCTGAAGTTACGTTTTCAAGCACTCCCATTTCTGGTTTGGAGCAGGGTCAATGGAAAACCTGGAGCAACTGGTTCAGGACGGTCTGGCGGCAGTTGAAAGCGCCGACAGCCTGCAGGCACTTGATCAAATTCGTGTTGAGTATCTTGGCAAGAAGGGTGTGATTACCCAGCAGGCGAAAACTCTGGGCAAGCTTTCTGCCGATGAGCGCCCTGCCGCCGGCCAGAAAATCAATGAAGCCAAGGGACAGGTCGAAGAAGCCATTAATGCCCGGCGAATCGATCTTGAACGGGCTGCCATCGAGCAAAAACTCGCCAGTGAATCCATTGATGTGACGTTGCCCGGGCGCGGCCAGGATCTTGGTGGTTTGCACCCGGTGACTCGCACCCTGCAACGAATTGAGCATTTCTTTGCCCGGGCTGGCTACACCGTCGAGCAAGGGCCCGAAATTGAAGATGATTACCACAACTTCGAGGCCCTCAACATTCCGGGTCATCATCCGGCCCGTGCCATGCACGACACGTTCTATTTCAACCCGGGCACGCTGCTGAGAACCCACACCTCGCCGGTACAGATTCGCACCATGGAGGCGGGCAAGCCGCCGTTCCGGATGATCTGTCCGGGCCGGGTTTACCGCTGTGATTCGGACATGACGCATACCCCCATGTTCCACCAGGTGGAGGGGTTGCTGGTCGAAAAGAACGTCAGTTTTGCGGATCTCAAGAGCACCGTTGAAGAGTTTCTCCGGGTGTTCTTTGAACGGGACCTGCAGGTTCGTTTCCGGCCCTCCTATTTCCCGTTTACCGAGCCCTCTGCAGAGGTGGATATTGAGTGGGGCCGCGAAGCGGATGGCAGCATCAAGTGGCTGGAGGTCATGGGTTGCGGAATGGTGCATCCCAAGGTGTTTGAATATTGCGGAATCGATGCCGAGGAATACCGTGGCTTTGCATTCGGTCTGGGTGTCGAGCGCCTGGCCATGCTCCGCTATGGCGTGAACGATCTGCGTATGTTCTTCGAGAACGATCTGCGCTTTCTGCGACAGTTCCGTTAACCGGCAAGAACACGGCATCCAATCAAACTGGCATAACCGCATCAGGACAAGGCAATAACCATGAAATTCAGTGAACAGTGGCTGCGCGAGTGGGTTAATCCGCAAATCGGTACCCAGGAATTAATGGACCAGATCACCATGGCCGGTCTGGAAGTGGACGGTTTCGAGCCCGTAGCCGGTCAATTCAGCGGCGTAATTGTTGGCGAAGTCCAGTCTGTCGGGCCACATCCTGACGCAGATAAGCTGCGGGTTTGTCAGGTCAGTGACGGTACGTCCGAAGTTCAGGTGGTCTGTGGCGCTCCCAATGTTCGTGAAGGTATGAAGGTGCCTTTTGCGGTGGTTGGTGCGACTCTGCCCGGCGATTTCAAAATCAAGAAGGCCAAACTTCGCGGCCAGCCTTCCGAGGGCATGCTTTGTTCCGAGTCAGAGCTCGGGCTTTCCGATAATCACGATGGCCTGATGGAACTGCCTGCGGACGCTCCGGTGGGCCAGGACGTAGCGGATTATCTGAAGCTGAATGATGTCACCATTGATGTGGATCTGACTCCGAATCGCGCCGACTGTCTGTCTATCAAGGGCATCGCGCGGGAAGTGGGTGTTCTGAACAGCATGCTGGTCAACAGCCCGGCGATCGAGCCCGTGGAATCTGTGCACTCTGAAGTGCCTGATATCCGGGTGGAAGCGCCGGCAGGTTGTCCCCGGTATCTTGGCCGTATTCTCCGCAATGTGAACCTGCAGGCGGAATCGCCCCTGTGGATGCAGGAAAAGCTTCGCCGTTCCGGGATTCGCTCCATTGATGCCGCTGTGGATGTTACCAACTACGTGATGCTGGAACTTGGCCAGCCCATGCACGCCTTTGATCGAGATGAAATCCAGGGCGGGATCGTTGTTCGGATGGCGCGAATTGGTGAAAAACTGGTTCTTCTGGATGGCCAGGAAGTCGAGCTCACCCAGGGTACCCTGGTGATTGCGGACCATGAGAAACCAATTGCTATTGCGGGCGTTATGGGCGGCGAGCATTCCGGAGTCAGCCCGAAGACCCGGGATTTGGTGCTGGAGTCCGCTTACTTTGATCCGATTACCCTGGCGGGCAAGGCCCGTCACTATGGCCTGCACACGGATGCTTCGCATCGGTTTGAGCGAGGTGTCGACTATAAACTGGCGCGGGACGCCATGGAGCGCGCAACGAGCTTGCTGATGGATATAGTGGGCGGTGAGCCTGGTGAGATTGTCGAAGTCGCCAGCGATGAGGATATTCCCGAGGATCGGGTCGTCGACCTGAGAGCACGTCGTCTCAACGATGTGTTGGGAATGGAAATTGACCGAACCACCGTTGAGGAAATTCTCACTCGCCTCGGGCTGCGGGTCGAAAAGCTCCTGAAAGACGGGTGGCGCGTCAGTGTGCCCAGCTTTCGCCCGGATATCTCGATTGAGGAAGATCTGATCGAGGAGGTCGGTCGGATTTATGGCTACAACAATCTGCCCGTAACCGAGCCTACTGGCTCACTCGGTCTGCGCCCGGAGGAGGAGGCTGTTCGCCCGGTATCGGCCATTCGCAACTTCTTCGTGGATCACGGTTACCAGGAAGCGGTGACCTACAGCTTTGTCGATCCGAAAGTTCAGCAACTGGTGGATCCTGATCGCCAGGGCATTGCGCTGGCCAATCCGATTTCTTCCGATCTGTCAGTGATGCGTACCAGCCTCTGGAGTGGCCTGCTGAAAACCGTCGCCTACAACCAGAACCGTCAGCAGCCGCGCATTCGTCTGTTCGAAACCGGACTGCGTTTTCTGCAGGAAGGCGAGCGGATTGATCAGCAGCCGATGCTGGCTGGCGTAGTAGTTGGCAACCAGTACCCTGAAAACTGGGCGAACGGTCGCAGAACCGCTGATTTCTTTGATGTAAAAGGGGAGTTGGAGAGTCTGTTCAGGTTGCTGGGCATTGAGGTTCAGTTTATCGGCAGCAAACACCCTGCGTTGCATCCGGGGCAGACCGCGGAGTTGATGCGTGACGGCGAGCATGTGGGCTGGCTGGGGACGCTGCATCCACAAGTTCAGAAAAATCTTGAACTTAATGGCACGATCCTGATGTTTGAGCTATTCTTGAATTCAATCGTTTCTGGATATGTGCCTAATTTCAAAGAAATTTCAAAATTCCCGGAAGTTCGTCGGGATTTGGCTATTATTATCGGAAGCGATGTGGCGTTTGCCGATGTGGAGCGTGTAGCGAAAAAGCATGCCGGTGAGCGGCTTACGGCGTTGCGTGCGTTCGATGTCTATGAAGGTGAGAGCCTGGGTGAGGGTAACCGAAGCCTTGCGTTGAGCCTGTTCTGGCAGCACTCCGAACGCACACTGAACGAAGATGAAGTGCATACGCTCTTCAACGGTGTGATTGACGCATTGAAAGAAGAGCTGGGGGCAACACTGAGGAGTTGAGAGATGGCGGCTTTGACGAAAGCGGAAATGGCAGAGCGGTTGTACGAGGAATTGGGCCTTAACAAACGCGAAGCCAAGGAAATGGTGGAAGCTTTTTTCGATGAGATCAGAGGCGCTCTCAGCCACAACGAGCAGGTGAAGTTGTCCGGTTTTGGTAACTTCGATCTGCGGGACAAGAAACAACGGCCGGGACGGAACCCAAAGACCGGTGAAGAGATTCCGATCAGCGCACGGCGAGTAGTTACGTTTCGCCCGGGACAAAAATTAAAGCAAAAAGTAGAAGCGTATGCTGGAACCCAGTCATAACAACGAACTTCCCGCGATTCCCGGGAAGCGCTATTTCACCATAGGTGAGGTGGCTGAGCTGTGTGCGGTGAAGGCACACGTCCTGCGTTATTGGGAGCAGGAATTTCCGCAGTTGTCGCCGGTGAAACGTCGCGGCAATCGTCGGTATTATCAGCGAGCGGATGTTATTACCATTCGCCAGATTCGAAGCCTGCTGTACGATCAGGGCTATACCATCGGTGGCGCCAAGCAGAAGCTGAGCAGCCACGAGGTGAAAGACGATACTTCCCAGTACAAACAGCTGATTCGTCAGATGATTACGGAACTGGAAGAAGTGCTGGAGGTTCTGAACGCGCCGGTAAAGTAGCGCTTCGGAAACTCTTTGGAAAAACCGGGACAGCGAGAGGCTTGCCCCGGTTTTTTTATGCCTGCACGGTTATTGTTTCTTGCAGGTCCTGATGCCCTGGGGATGTTCGATCGGCCTAAGGGCCAGTCGGCTGATTTCCGGCTTGGTGTCATGGAATCGTATGGACGCCGCCAGGAAACAAAAAGCCCGGACCTTTCGGCCCGGGCTTTTTATCGGAATCTGGTCGGGACGGTAGGATTTGAACCTACGACCCCTTGCACCCCATGCAAGTGCGCTACCAAGCTGCGCTACGCCCCGATTCGCTCTCTGCCACTGAAAGAAACTTGGGAGTATTCTCAGTGGCTTAGCGGGAGCGAAGTCTACACGAGCCCATGGAAAAAATAAACATCCGATGGCGATTTTGATAGCGGTTTTTTAGCGTAGTTTGGTTTCCCGCAGTTTAAGGATGAATTCGGGCGGTTCGAAAGTGTCAGCCCGGGCGGATTCCCAGTATTTATCGAACACGGTCAGGTCGGTTTTTCCTTCCAACAGAGCGCCCGGCTCAAGGAACGGGAAGAGGTCCATGTAGGAGTGGACTTCGGTTTTCGACACCCGCCGGACAACGTGTTCCGGACCGAGCTCGGAGGGGTGTTTGAGGCCTGAGGCCTCAAGCAGGTTCTGCAGCGCATCCAGGGTATTCTTGTGATAGTTGTACACCCTCTGGCTCTTGTGCTCCACGTCAAGCTTGTTACCGCGCCGGGGATCCTGTGTGGCCACCCCGCTGGGGCAGCGCCCGGTATGGCAATTGAGCGCCTGAATGCAACCCAGGGCAAACATATAGCCCCTTGCTGCGTTGCACCAGTCCGCGCCCAGCGCCAGGGTTCGCGCAATATTGAAGGCCGAGGTAATCTTGCCGGCCGCTCCAATGGCAATGTCTTCCCTGAGGTTGGTGCCTACCAGGGTGTTGTGAACCAGCAACAGCGCCTCTGTCATCGGCATGCCCAGCCGATTGATAAATTCCAGAGGAGCCGCGCCGGTGCCCCCTTCACCGCCATCAACGACGATAAAATCAGGTTTTCGCCCGGTTTCCAGCATGGCTTTGACGATGGCGAACCATTCCCAGGGGTGACCAATGGCAAGCTTGAATCCTACCGGCTTGCCGCCAGACAATTCACGTAGCCGGTCAATAAATTCCAGCATTTCTATTGGTGTGGAGAATGCCGAATGGCTGGCAGGAGAGACGCAATCCTCGCCAACAGAAACGCCTCGTGCTTCGGCGATCTCAGGCGTTACCTTCGCACCGGGAAGAATCCCGCCGTGACCCGGTTTGGCACCTTGGGATAGTTTGAGCTCAATCATTTTGACCTGATCAAGTGTGGCATTCTGGCGAAACATGTCTTCGTTGAACGAACCATCTTTGTGGCGGCACCCGAAATACCCGGAACCGATCTCCCAGACCAGATCGCCTCCCGGCTGGCGGTGGTAACGGGATATGGAGCCCTCGCCGGTATCGTGATAGAAGCCGCCCATCCTGGCGCCGGTATTCAGGCTGAGAATGGCATTGGCGGACAGAGAGCCGAAACTCATGGCGGAAATATTAAACACGCTGGCGTTGTATGGCTTGTCACAGTTTCTGCCGATCAGAATCCGGAAATCGCTGCCGCTCAGTCGAGTGGGAGCGAGCGAGTGGTTCATCCACTCGAATCCCTCTTCGTACATGCCGAGTTGGGAGCCAAAAGGGCGTTTGTCGAGAACATTCTTGGCCCGCTGATACACGATTGTGCGTTGTTCCCGAGAGAAGGGGCGTTCCTCGGTGTCGGACTGGATAAAGTACTGGCGGATTTCGGGGCCGACGGATTCGAGCAGGTATCGGAAGTTCGCCATGATGGGGTAGTTCCGGCTGACGGTGTGCTTTCGCTGAACAAGGTCATAGGTGCCAAGGGCAGCAAAAGCACCAAAGATCAACGTAAACGCATAACCTGCGCCGATAAACAGGACCAGTCCGAGGGAAACGAAAAAGCCGATAATACTCAGTACGTAGGCCGTGTAGCGAAGCGGAAAGGTCTTTGTTTTTTCCATGGCATCCTCTGGTTATTTCGGAAAACCGGCTCGAACGGCTCGGCAGGTAATGAAGAGTTTAGTATTACGAGGCAGCCTTCTGTGGCGATTGATCCTGATTCTGGCTGGTCTGTTATTGATCATGGTCTATGATAAATATCAAGGCTGCGATAAAGATTGTAATTTTGATGTTTTGAACTCAAAACATTATGATAACGCGCTTGTAATGTTTGAACTCCGATTCTGAATAAACGACTTATCAACTCAGGAGGCGCCATAACGTGGGCGAGGTAGTTAAAGACGAATATTCGACGGACTACGTGGCTGGCCAGGACAATATCACACCGTTCGGGCTGGATCTCCACGCACCGGTATTTCCGATTACGGCGATACTGGTTGTTGCGTTTGTGATAGGAACCCTGATGTTTCCCGGGCCAGCCAAAGAGCTGCTCGACGGGGCAAAGTGGGACATTATCGCAACGTTTGACTGGTTTTTCCTGATCAGTGCCAATATTTTCGTGGTGGTTTGCCTGGCATTGATTTTCCTGCCGATGGGCAAGATCCGAATTGGTGGTCAGGACTGCAAACCTGAATTTTCGACGCTTTCATGGTTCTGCATGCTTTTTGCGGCTGGTATGGGTATTGGTCTCATGTTCTGGGCCGTGGCCGAACCGGTGGCTTACTACACAGGGTGGTATGAGACGCCATTCAACGTGGAAGCGAACACAGGCGAAGCCCGTGATCTTGCCATGGGCGCGACGATGTACCACTGGGGTCTGCACCCTTGGGGCATCTATGCTGTAGTTGCTCTCTCCCTGGCATTTTTCGCCTTCAACAAGAACATGCCGCTGACTATCCGGTCCGCTTTCTTCCCGCTTCTGAGAGACAAAGTATGGGGTTGGCCAGGTCACATCATTGATGTTCTGGCGGTCGTGGCGACAATTTTCGGCCTTGCGACTTCTCTCGGTTTTGGTGCCCAGCAGGCGGCCTCCGGCCTCAATTATCTGTTCGGCACCGGCGCCGGAACCAACGTCCAGATGGCTATCATTGTCGGCGTTACAGCCCTGGCACTGGTCTCGGTGCTCCGGGGCCTCGACGGCGGCGTAAAGATCTTGAGTAACATCAACATGGGTGTCGCAGGCATTCTGTTGTTGTTTGTTATTTTCGCCGGTCCAACCATGACCATTCTGGAAACCCTTTGGGTGACGTCTTCCAACTATGTTGGCAACGCGCTGCAGCTGAGTAATCCGTTTGGCCGTGAAGATGAAGCCTGGTTCCAGGGCTGGACCGTGTTCTACTGGGCATGGTGGATTTCCTGGTCACCGTTCGTAGGTATGTTTATTGCCCGCGTGTCCAAGGGACGTACCGTTCGCGAGTTTGTGACAGCAGTGCTGATTGTTCCGACCGTTATCACGGTCGTTTGGATGAGTTCTTTCGGTGGTGCCGCTATCGAACAGATCCAGCAGGGTATTGGTGAACTGGCTGAGAAAGGTCTGACCGAGGTTTCCCTTGCTACCTTCCAGATGTTTGCGAATCTGCCGCTGACCGGAATCCTGTCGTTTGTCGGTATCGTTCTGGTGCTGGTGTTCTTCGTGACGTCCTCAGACTCCGGTTCGCTGGTAATAGACAGTATTACTGCCGGTGGTAAGACTGATGCTCCTACTGCTCAGCGTGTGTTCTGGGTGGTTGCCGAGGGCGCCATTGCTGCCGCCCTGATCTTTGGTGGCGGTGAAGATGCACTGGGGGCTATCCAGGCAACAGCCATCAGTGCCGGTCTGCCGTTTACAGTCGTTCTCCTGATCATGACCTGGGGGCTACTCAAGGGCCTCAGTCACGAGCGTCAGCTCCTGATCGCCAGGGGTGAGCTCACTTGAGGATGCTCTGAGAAATAAAAAACCGGGGTTTCGACCCCGGTTTTTTTGTGCCTGATGAAATGTCAGGAGCTGGCGAAAGCTTCCATGGCGAACCGTGAGCGCTCCAGCGGTGTGAAATGAGGGCGTTTGAGAGATTCGATCTCCCGCAGGCGGGGCAAAAGGCCACGGCCATTTGCCATCTGGATTGCCAGTCCCGGCCGGGCGTTCAGCTCAAGCAGTAGTGGGCCTTCGTTGGCGTCGACCACCAGATCAACCCCCATGTAACCGAGCCCGGTTGCCTCGTAGCAGCGGGAAGCCATTTCCAGCATCTCTCCCCAGGCTTCAATCTGGATGTTCTCCAGCGCCAGGCCCGTGTCCGGGTGCAGGGTAATAGGGCGGTTGAACTGAACGGCGTTCAGACCTCGACCAGAGCCAATATCCAGACCAACCCCCACAGCGCCCTGATGCAGGTTTGCCTTGCCGTCAGATGCCGTTGTGGCCAGTCTCAGCATGGCCATCACCGGGTAACCCTGAAAAACGATAATCCGGATGTCGGGCACACCCTGATGAGAATACTTCGCCAGAGATGGGGCGGACTCAACCAGGTTTTCCACAATCGCCACATCCGGAGTGCCAGCAAGGGAATACAGCCCGGCCAGGATGTTGGTCAGATGACGCTCAAGGAATGCAGAATCGACACGCGAACCGGACGCCTTGATGTAGTCATCGCCGTCCCGACCTGTGATGACGGTAATGCCCTTGCCGCCAGAGCCTTTTGCCGGTTTGATGGCAAAGCCTGCAAGATCCTCTGCCATTTCCCGAAAGTGAGATATCTCATGCTGCTGACGCACAACCTGAAGCAACTTTGGGGTCTTGACGCCATATTCGGCAACCACCAGTTTGGTCTTCAGCTTGTTGTCGACCAGAGGGTAGGAGGATCGCTCATTGTACCGGGCAATGTAGTCCACATTGCGCCGGTTCATGTTCAGCATCCCCAGCCTCTTAAGTGATCGCGGCGAAATCCAGTCCATGTCAGTCGTACGCCTTCATTGGCGTGAAGCGCCTCAGCTCGCTCAGTTTGTAGCCAGTGTACTGCCCCATCAACAGGATCAGCCCGAGGATAACAAGGTGCAGTTCCGGGAAGTTGAAGGTGAGATGGCCTGCCAGTGGTGCGCTCATAAACAGATAGGCGCAGATGGCCACAAACAGGCTGCCTGCTCCCTGGACCATAACTTCGTGGGCGCCCTCTTCCTCCCAGAGGATGGACATGCGCTCAATGGTCCAGGCGATAATCACCATCGGGAAAAAGGTCACGGTCATGCCGGTGTTGAAACCCATCTGGTAGCCGATGATGCTCAGGCCGGCGGTAATAAAAATAACCAGAATGATCAGAGCTGAAATTCGCGACACCAGCAAAAGGTTGAGGCTGGACAGGTAGCCGCGCATCAACAGGCCTATGGATACCACAGAGAGGAAAGCGATCAGTCCCGGTACCAGTGTTGTCTGGACAAACGCCACGGCTATCAGCACCGGCATGAAGGTGCCAGAGGTGCGGATACCGATAACAATCCGCATGAAAGCGACCATAAGCGCACCCAGTGGTAGCAATAGCAGCATTCGGAACATGCTTTGCTCTTCTATGGGCAGCTCGTAAAAGCTCAGGATTCCGAGGCCGTTGGAGGCGGATTCCATGGTTGCCAGCTGCAGGGCAGGGACCGTTTGCCGAAGCATGGAAAAACTGACTTCTGAGTTTTCGCCACCAACCACATCAAGCAGTGAGGCAGCACCCTGGCGCCACAGCAGGAGATCGTCGGGGACGCCCTGTTCGGCTGTTTGGGGGTTGAAGGTCAGCCAGCGCTCGCCGTTGTAGATCTGCAGGTAAGGCATCAGTTGCTGTCGTCGCCGCGCATCTTCGAGCCGCAGCCCATCCGCTATTCTGGCGGCGATACCACTGTGGTTCAGCATATCGACCAGAAGCGGCAGGTAATTCTCGTCCGAGACCAGCAGGGTTGTGTTCTGTGTCCGGCTATCTGGCTGCATCAGCCGGATCAGCTCGCGGGTCATGCTTTCCGGGGTGCTTGAGCGGGCCTTCGCCTGGTCCAGAATTTCCTGGACGGCAGTTGCTTCGGGTTCTTCCCAGAAGACCCTTTGCGTTCTGGGTTCGCGCGCAGGAAGCTCCGGCCGAGCATCTGGATCCGGAATGAACTGGGCTTTGAAATACAGGGTCTGCGGACCGGAGACTTCCCGTTTGCTCCACTCCGCCCGGCGGCCACCGGAGTTGTCGATGATGGAAAAGCCGTAGCCAGGTGACGCTGCCTGCTCGGTCAGGATGCGGAAGCCCGGGGGCTGCTCGGGGATATTGAGGCTGGCTAGCACCGAGCCATCGCCTGCGTCGAAATCAATTCGGGCCTCGACCATCCAGACAGGCCGCTGCTCGCCGGTCAGCCAGGGGATGCCAAGTTCAACATGGCGCCAGACGGCGAGGGAGATGCCAGCAGAGATGAGCAGAAAAACGGCTATGTAAAAGGGCAGGCGCGAGCGGGTGGTCACGATTCGTTCCCGTTGCTGTTGCGGATGGATTCGGGCAACTCGGTTGCGTACTCCTTGCCGACATCGACCAGCATCACATCACGCAGAATATTGCGGCCGATCAGCACTTCGTAAGTCAGGTTGGTTCTGTCAGCAAGTGTAAACTCCGCCACCTGCTGGTGATCGCCAATAAAAAACTGGAGTTCAACAACCACGCGGCGTTCCGCTTCTTCGGCGCTGGCCTGGATAACCCGAACGCGGCGGGAAATCTCTTTTTCCAGGGTTACGAACCTGTCGGCGCCGGGAACGGGTACATCAAAGCGCACCCAGTTATTGCCGTCTCGCTCAAACCGAGTAATGTTCCGGGCGTTTATGGAAGAGGTTTCGGCACCGCTGTCAATTCGTGCCTTGTAGATCAGGCCCGGACCTGCGAGGTAGAAGTTTTCAACCTCTCCAACTATAACCTTACCCTTGAGGCGATCTGCACGCCCTTTCGAGTTGTCTACTGTCGGACACTGCTTCTGGGCCTGCACCGGCGGGCATTCGGGTTTTTCCACCTGGGTGGCAATCGCTTCCAGTATGGTTTGAGTCGATGAGCGGTTCTGGGCAATGGCTTGTTCGTGGCGAACTGCTGCATTTTCTTCCATGGTAACGAGTGTTGCGCGCTGACTCTTGATGGATCCCTGAAGGTCATTCATATCTGTTTTGGGAACCATGAAATAGCGGTCTGCCGAGCAGCCTGTCAGCAGAAGAATGCCTGCAAGTGTGGCGATGGGAAGCTTAGGCAGTCCAGCCCGATACCATTTAAAACCCATTAAGAACCCCTGAGCTGGGCAGCCTGTCACGCCCGATGTCGGGCTATCGTGACGGTCTGTGCGTGTGAAACCGGATAAACAGGAACGGAAGTATACAACATCCAACCTGTGTGGTTGATTTACAGATGGTTAAGGGGCGGTAGTGTTTACCGTGACAGGAAGTTTCCTTCACCAAGAACCGTTTCGGCCCGGAGATATTCCTGGATGACTGGCGAGCAATTGAGATAAAACAGCAGCAGCTCACGCTGCACATCCTGATCCTGGATTCTGGCTGCAAAACTGATCAGTTCCCGGATGTTCTCATCACTTTCAGTCTGGCCTGAGGGCGCCCCGAAGCTCTTTCCGTATCGGCTTTTCAGCAGGTTGGTAAGACGCTCCAGATGAAACTCACCGGTGTGGGTGATGTGCGGCAGGATCCTGAATCCTTCCCTGTTCTCCTTTGAGCTTGTGCCGAATAAGCCTGACTGGCCCTCCTGGCCGGAGCAGTCATTATGCAGAAACTCCGCTTCCAGTTTTCGCCACAGTTCTTTCAGCATGATCTGTTATCCGTTTCTGATCCGGTTCCGGCCCGCCATGCGGTTACAAAAAGGTAATAACCGCTTGGCGAGTGAACATTTTACCCTTTTAGACGATATTACGTTGGCCGTCCAGAGGCAGATGCCCGGGCTTTAAAATATTGCCAAACAGTCGTGGTCCTTATTGGCGGCGCCAGACTGATTGACGGTGCCCCGGGCAAAAGGTTCCTCTCGTGGGTTAGACTGGTCTGCAACAAAACCAATGCCGACCGTTAAATCGAACACAGAATCTCAACAGGAGTAGTAACAGGTGCCTGAAGCCATCATGGAGCTGATGTTGTCTCGACCAGATCTCGTGGCGGGATTGATGGTTGTGTTGATTCTCCTGGTCATTCTGAAAGGACTTTGGAGCAAGAAGAGTCGGCTTGAGCAGGACGTTGAGCAGTGGCGGCAGCACGCCGCAAGCCTCGAAAACCGACTGGCCGGGCTTGAGTCGGATCTGGAGAGCCGGAAAGAGCGCCAGGCCCAGCTGGAGAGTGAGCGCCACAACCTGCAGGCAAAGGTGGATGAGCTTTCCGAGGCGCTGGGCGAGGCCCGGGTTGCGCTCCGGGAGCAGGAAGTAACGATTGATAAGGAGCGTCGGTCCGCCAATGAAAAGCTGGAGCTGCTTGAACGCAATCGTGACGCTTTGAAGCAGGAGTTCGAGAACCTGGCCAACAGGATTTTCGAGCAGAAAAGCGAGCGTTTCAGCCAGCAGACCCGAACCAGTCTTGATACCCTCCTAAATCCGTTCAGGGACCAGTTGCAGGACTTCCGCAAGCGGGTTGAGGACGTTTATACCACCGAAACCCGTGACCGGCAGGCCCTGCGCAGTGAGATCAAATCACTGCAGGACCTGAACCGACAGATTACCGAGGAAGCGTCCAATCTGACCCGGGCCCTGAAAGGCGACAACAAGATTCAGGGCAACTGGGGCGAGCTGATCCTCGAGCGGGTACTGGAAAAGTCCGGTCTGCGTAAGGGGGTAGAGTATGATACCCAGGGCAGTTATCGAGACAGCGACAATCAGCTCTATCGTCCGGATGTCATTGTCCATTTGCCGGACAGTCGTAATCTGATCATTGATTCCAAGGTCTCACTGGTGGCCTACCAGCAGTGGGTGACAGAAGACGAAGACTCTGTGGTCAAAGAAGAAGCTCTCAAGAACCACGTTGAGGCCGTGAGGAATCACATTCGCACCCTCAGTGAAAAGGATTACAGCCAGCTCCACGGACTCCACTCCCCGGATTTCGTGCTGCTGTTCATGCCGATAGAACCGGCTTTTGTGGCAGCATTTCAGCAGGACGAGAACCTTTTCGCAGAAGCCTTTGAACGAAAGATTATTGTGGTAACACCAACCACGCTACTGGCCACACTGCGAACCATCGAGAATATATGGCGCTACGAGCGCCAGAGCCAGAACGCGCGGCAAATCGCTGAGCGGGCTGGTGCCGTTTATGACAAACTCAGGGTGTTTGTTGAGGCCATGGAGCGTTTGGGCACACAGCTGCATACCGCCCAGGGAACCTATGATTCGGCCATGAACACTCTGACTCGCGGCCGCGGCAATCTGATCTCTCAGGCGAACCGTTTTGTGGAACTGGGCGTTCGGGTGAAAAAGGAATTGCCGAAAGGGATAATGGATCAGGCTGAAGTAGACGACACAGAAGATTTCCAGCCTCCCGGAGACAACGACCTGCCTGATTCAGAGGAACAGGCGATTGGTGCAGATAACGAGCAGGAGTAAATACCATGGCAGTATCATTTGGAAAAGGTCGCTGTTTTGCCCTGGGAGCCGTATTTGCTTCCGTTGTCCTGGCAGCACCCGCGCTGGCGTTGGCACCAGAACACGAAACCCGGCGGTTGATGCTGGCTACCGAGGAGGCCGTTGGCGCCAAAAACTGGGGCGAGGCTGCTGAGTATCTGAACCGCTTGCAGCAACTTGAAGGAGAGAAACCAGCCGATTACTTCTTCTACCGCGGCCGGGTGATGCTGCAGTCTTCCCACCTGAACGAAGCCCAGTCTGCTCTTGAAACCTATGTTAGCCGGGCCGGAGCCGACGGCTCCCACTATCAGGAGTCCCTGCAACTGATCACTTCGATTGAGAAGACCAGAAAGCAGAACGCGCTGGCGCCTCAGGCAGCCGGTGAGAGTGAGCAGGTTGCGGTTATTGAGCCGGCCGGTGAGGGCCAAATAGAGTCCTTGCGCAAGCTGTACCTGGCAGATTCAGACCAGGAGGCGTTGACGCTTCATATTAACAGCCTGCTCGAGTTGGCCGGCTGGCGACGTGACCAGGCGGTGGTCCGGCTGGACCGGCCGGCAGATGTCGAGTATCGCGTCGGCACCCAGGGAGACCAGGTACAGATTCAGGAAATTCGACGGGCCGAGGATGGCCGGATACTGCGCAGTACGGAGCAGATGTCGGTTTTCGGCATTAACCCCAGGGTTGAATGGCGTTGCGAGGCCGCGGTCTCTACCTGTTGGGTCTACGACCCAAGAGATGGTTCCCGCCTGCTACAACTGGCCGAAAACCGGGAACGGGCCCAGGAAATCGCGGAGACGCTCGGGCAGCTGATCCGTGCGCTCCAGGCCCCTTCGGGGTCCTGATTCAATCGGAGGGGTCGCCGCGCTCGCCTTCCCGGTAGGCGCCCGGCGTCACCCCTGTCCACTTCTTGAAGGCCCGGTGGAAGGTTGATGGCTCGGTGAAACCGACCTTGGCAGCGATGTCGTTAATGGGAAGTTCCTGTCGGCTCAGATAATAGATTGCCATATCCCGCCGTAACAGATCCTTGATTTCCTGGAATGAGGTATTTTCCTGTTTCAGCCTGCGCCGCAGTGTCTGCGGGCTGGTGTGCAGTTCCGCAGCAATCCATTCGAAATCCGGTAACGGCTTCGATAGATCCCTCCCGATCAATGCCCGGATGCGTCCCGTGAAGGTGTTACTTTCGTCCGGCCGGGATAGCAGGTCCGCCGGGGAGGTCTTGAGAAACTGCCGCATCTCCGGTTTGTCGCGGATGACTGGCGCGGACAGGAAGCGCTTGTCGAAGGTGAGGGCGATCTTGTCGGATTCGAACGCCAGCGGGCAGTGAAAGATGTGCCGGTATTCGTCGCCATGGGCGGGCCGCGGGTAATCGAATTCGGCCTTCTCCAGCTCAATGGGTTGGCCGATCAGCCAACTGCCCAAACGGTGCCAGATCACCAGGATACTCTCCCGCAGGAAAAAGCTCGGGTCGTTGATCTCACCCTCCATCCGTGCGACGAGCTGAGCCTTGTCTTCGCCAATCTCCAGTTTCATCGACACCATGGGCTCGAACAGACGGGAGAACTGGAACGCCTGTCGGTACACCGACTCCAGATTGGGGCAGTCAATCACCAGCGCGCACATGGTGGCAAAGGTTCCCGTCCGGGCCCGTCTGGGTCCGAGCCCCATGAACTCATCCCCCATCCGGTTCCAGAGCACCTGCATCAGATGGCTGAACTGGTCACTGCTGACCCGGGCCATCTCGATACGTAGCAGATCGGGGGAGATTCCCGCCTCCCGGAGCATTTCGCGGGTATCAAAACCAAGTCTCTCGGCACCCCCAAGGGCCGCCTGAACAAAGTGCTTCGAAACCGTCAGATCGGACATCACGCTCGCCATTCCAGAAAAACGAAACCCATCATAAAACCCCGGCAGAACAATGCAACCGAAGCCGCTCGGATGGGCTGGTAGAAACGGCCAATCGGAATGACGGAACCGGCAGTTGGCCCCGTTGGCAAAACCGGGCAGCATGAAGGAAACGAATGCTATTCAGACAACTCTGAGAACAAAAGGAGATCATCATGGCGGGTCCTCTGACGTCGCTGAAAGTCCTGGATTTCAGTACCTTGTTGCCCGGCCCCTACGCCACTATGCTACTGGCAGACATGGGGGCCGATGTATTGCGGGTGGAGGCGCCCGACCGAGTGGATCTGACCCGGGTAATGCCACCCCACGATGCTGGTGTGAGCACGGCTCATGGCTTTCTGAACCGTGGCAAGCAGTCCCTCGGGCTAAACCTTAAAGAGGAGGGCAGCCGGGAGAAGGTTCTGGAACTGGTCAAAGACTATGACGTTGTCGTCGAACAATTCCGGCCGGGAGTGATGGACCGGCTTGGTATCGGCTATGAAGCCCTCAAGTCGGTAAACCCTCGCCTGATCTATTGCTCCATCACCGGCTATGGCCAGACCGGCCCCTACAAGGATCGAGCGGGCCACGACATCAACTATCTCTCCCTGGCTGGAGTGAGCAGTCACTGCGGCCGAGCCGACAGCGGCCCGCCCCCCATGGGTATCCAGATAGCGGATGTGGCGGGCGGATCCCACCATGCCGTGATGGGTATCCTGGCGGCTGTGATCCATCGACAGCAGACCGGGGAGGGGCAGTTCGTTGATATCAGCATGACCGACGCGGCCTTTGCACTGAACGCCATGGCCGGGGCCGCCTGCCTGGCTGGTGGCCAGGAGCAGAAGCCGGAGAGCGCATTGCTCAACGGCGGCTCATTCTACGACTACTACCAGACCAGCGACGGTCGCTGGCTATCCGTCGGCAGCCTCGAACCCCAGTTCTCCGCTCGCCTTTGCGACACCCTCGGTATTTCCGATATGAAAAGCCTGGCCATGAGCCAGAAGCCCGAGCATCAGCAGCAGCTTAAAGCCGCCATCAAGGAAAAAATTGCCGCGAAACCACTGGCCGATTGGCAGGAGATTTTTGCCGACCAGGATGCCTGCGTGGAGCCGGTTCTGACTATTTCAGAGGCTGCCGAGCATCCACAGCTGAAATCGAGGGACATGGTGATTGGCGTTGATAGGGGAGACGGCACTCAACAGCCGCAGATCGGGTTTCCGATCAAGTTTGAAAAAACGCCGTCTGAAACGTCCCGAATCGGGAAAATGCTTGGGGCTGATAACGATCAGTTTCTTTAGAAGAAAATAACGTGAATACATGTTCAGTTTTGTCTGGCTGAAAAGGAGGGCTCTGCTAATTTTATAAGTGTCACCGGACATGGTGAAAACGTAGTGAACAAATACAAGGACAACACTATGAAACTCAGGAAAACCCCGAGTGGCAGGCATGCCCTCAGTCTCACTGTCGCCCTGCTTGGCAGTACTTTGCTGGCGGGTTGTTTTGATAGCGATAACGACTCTTCTGGACCCTCACAGGCTGAGGTGGATCCCAATCTCTTTCCGTCAGATGGTCAGCTTGAGGCGACCATTCGTCGAACTACGGGCGGCGTTCCTCACATTGTTGCTGATGACCTGAAATCCGCCGCATTCGGGCACGGTTATGCTCAGGCTCAGGATAACGTTTGTATGCTGGCTGAGGCGGTTGTAAAGGCCCGAAGCGAAAGATCCAAGTATTTTGGGCCTGGGCCGGACGTTCAGTTTGCGCCCGGGGCCAGTGTAGGGCTCAACATCATTAACGACTTCAGCTACAAGGCCCAACAGATATATGCTGGCGCTGAAGCCGAATTCCCGACTCTTAGCCCGGAAAGTCGTGCGCTTATTGAGGGCTTTACGGAGGGGTATAACCGGTACGTTAACGAAACCGATGCCTCTCAGTTCCCTGTGGAATGCGCGGATCAGGAGTGGGTCAAACCGATAACACCGGTGGATCTGCTGGCTCACTATCGCATTGTTGGCCAGTATGCCAGTGGGGCGTTGTTTGCCACGGGGGCGGTTTTCCTCGCAGTTCCTCCAGGAGAGAGTCCGGCACCGACGCCGGTAACCCCTGTGGCCAATGCTGAGGAAGTCAATAAGCTCCTCAAGAATGTTGTGGCTACCGCAGAGGCTGGCGCGAAATCACAGACCAATTTCGCGGACATGGGCCTTGCCAGCAACGCGTGGGGTATCGGTAGTGAGTTGACCGAGCAGGGACGGGGTGCTCTTTTGGCGAACCCGCACTTCCCGTACACAGGCCATCGAAGGCTTTATGAAGTCCAGATGACCGTTCCTGGGTACCTGAACGTCCACGGCGCCGGGCTGCTTGGTACGGCGATTCCTCTGATCAATTTCAACGAAAACCTGGCCTGGTCACACACGGTGACGACCAGTCGTCGCTTTACCTGGTATGAGCTGGTGCTCAAGGATGGAGATAATCTGACCTACGTGAAAGACGGGGTTGAAAAGCCGATTACAACCGAGACCTATCAGATCGAGGTCGATTTGGGGATGGCCCAACCCGTCGTGCTGGAAAGAACGTTCTACTTCTCCGAGTATGGCCCGATGATCGCAGCGAATGCTGTGAGTAGTCAGCTGCCAGCCTGGGGCGACAACGGTGCGCTGAACACGTCTTCGGTGGTTGCTCACACCTATCGTGATGCCAATGCCAATACCGGCGGCCTTCTGGACACTTGGCTGGGAATGAGTCGAGCCAGTAATCTCGAGGAGTTCCAGAGTGTTTTCCGGAACTGTGGTTCAACCCTCTGGACCAACACAACCTACGCGGATGATCAGGGCAATGCGTTCTACATCGATAGCAGCTCGGTGCCGAACCTCTCCGAGAAAGCCATTGCGCTTGTGAACTTCAGAAGGGCCGGCAGTGCAGCATACGCTGGCCTCTTTGATCAGGGCGTTACCTTGCTCGATGGCAGGCTTTCCCAAGAGGACTGGGTTGAGACGGAGTGCGGTCCCTTGGTGCCGTATGACCAGAAACCGAAGTTGGTGAGATCGGATTGGGTGCAGAACTCGAATAGCAGCTATTGGTCAACCAATCCGGACGAATTCCTGACAGGCTTCTCGCCTCTGTTTGGTGATGAAAAGGCGCCCATCAATCCCCGTACGCGCCTGGGCATCAAAATGCTTCAGAATCTCATGGATCCGGGCTTCCCGGATGCGCCGCTGCCAGCAGGGCAGGATGGCAAATTCAGCGCGGAAGAGCTGATTGGTGTGATCTGGAACAACCGCGCATGGTACGCAGAACAGTTCCTGCCTGAGCTTCTGCAACGCTGTACTACCATTGGCAGCACCGCAGTGAACGGCGTGGATCTGTCTACCTGGTGCCAGTCTCTGAGCAACTGGGACGGACTCTATAATCGGGATAGCGTTGGCGCCCACATCTTCCGGGTGTTTATGGCCAACTACATCGAAGACCTTGAGTCAGACCTGACAACGCCTTTCAGTCCGGCTGATCCTGTTGGCACACCGGCGGACCCATCCGAAGAGAATGCAGGCACAGCGACCGACACCATGCTTCTGGCGCTTGCCGATGGTGTGACAGCTTTGCAATCTCAGGGCATTTTGCCAACTGATGCTTTGGGAGATCTGCAATACTATCGCGCTTCTGGCGGTGTTGTGCCCGGTTCCGGTGGAACCCCGGTTTTTCAGACACAACCAATTCCCTGGCACGGTGGTGACGGCAACATTGATGGAGCGTTCAACGCGATCGGTGTGGTGACGGATCCGTTCCTGGAAGACACTCGTTTCCCTCGGATTGCACCGTCAACGATCGACAATACCGCCGGATTGTCTGACGGAACGGATGGCATTGATGGCTGGTTGATGGCCAGAGGTACCAGTTGGCATTTTGGTCTGGAGTTCACGGACAATGGTCCGGAGGCTTATGGCCTTGTGAGCTATTCGCAGTCCACAGACTCAATGTCACCATTCTTTAGTGACCAGAGCGAGCAGTATTCCAACAAGGATTACCGCCAGCTGTTCTTCACGGAAGAGGACATTCAGGCGAATTTGTTGCCACAAGGTGAGACTGTTATTTCTTCGGATTAAGAAACAGTCCACTATGAAAACGCCGCACTCTAACAAGTGCGGCGTTTTTCGTTGCTATTGGTCATGTCGTTGAGCACAAGTGGCATTGCCGTCTGAGCCCTCGCAACGCCTGAAATCTCTAAGCCTTGACTACCTATCCTGCCCGACACCACCCCCTTCGCTGGTCAGCTGAGCGCCGTTAACAAGCCTCATGATATGAACTTCTCTGGAAAACGTGAGCCGCAGACATTGACGCATGAGTTATGGGGCCTGGGGACTGTTCGGAATATTGATTGTTCGTGCCTGACCCATGTCGGGCATCGTCCAAAAAAAAAGCCCCGGCGATGCCGGGGCTTGGTAGGCAGAAGCTAGTCCTTAAGGAGCAGCTTGCTCGTCCTGATCGAGTGCGTTGGCCAGAGTCGGACTGGTTCCCAGTGCATCGATGTTGTTGGGGGAAGCTGGCACGTTGCCGCCGCTCAGAGCTTGGGCTGTTTGAGTGACCATTACCGTAAAGGCGTCACTGGTAACGGCAAACCCACCTGGGCAGGCTTCATTTGGCGCTTGAGGCGCTACAAAAGTACCGTGATTCGCGGTAGAGCATGGGTCACTGCCATCAAAGAATACAGCGACCGGTGTGGCAGCAGACCCGGAGATATCTTCGCCCTGAAGCAGGTTCAGGTCGGCATCATCTGCAAGGTTGGTGCCGCCTGCTCCCAGATCCAGCAGTGCCATCAGAGGCTCTGTCCCAGCCAATGGGGCTGAGAATGCGTTGCCCAAAGGGTTGACGTTTGCTTCGTTCGGGACGGTGCTATCGCCAACCACCTCAGTGATCAACAGATTGCTGGTTGAAGCTCCAAGTTCAACCGCAAAGTTCACCGGGTCGCCAGCATCAACAGCTGATTGGAACACATAGAAGAAACTCTCGAAGGCCGAAGTTCCCTGCGTAACACCCGCAGCGGCAAGGCCTCCAAGAATTCGTCCTGAAATGTCAGATGAATTTTCGACAAGACGAGTGACTTGGCCACCTGTGTCATGAAGAACCACACTATTGAGATCTGGGTATGTAAAACCAGAGGTTCCCAATACCTGATCTGCCAACTGGTTACGCGTGAGATCTGCCGTTGTCGGTGGAGTTGTTGAACCATCCACGACTACGGTGTAGGTGCTCTCCCCGTTTACCAGTGATGAGAATGTGGTGCCTGAAATTCCTCCAAGGGAATGCCCGACAAAGTTAACAGGAACACCTGACAAAGCAGGAACAGTGCTTGGTTCTTGAGAGAGCGCAAAGGCCGATGACAAGTTGAACGTTTGAATAGACGCCGCAACGTTCAATAGGTCGACCACTCCCTGGCGCAAATTGTCACGACTATTCAACATGTTCAGAGGGTTGATGAACAGGCTGCCAGAAGAAATATTCGCAAGGTCAGCAGCTACTGGTTGCAGAGATTCATTGGCAGTGTAGCCAAAGTGGCGTTCCCCGATGTAGTCAGCGTTAATCAGAGCTGTGAGAGCACCGATGGTCTGCGCGTCTGCTTCTGGATCAAGGGTGCTGATGACTCCCTGAACTGTTGCCGTCAGCACATCAGGATCCAGTGCACTTAAGCCTGGGACAGTCCCGACTGTATCGCCCGAAAGGCCATGCAGTGGTTGGTCAATCGCCACTACAGTCTGGCAGGCACTCTGTGCGAGCAGGATTGCAGGCAGCATAGATACGCTGCGATCAACGGTAATGCCATGCTGGAAAATAGTTACGCCATTTGGCGATCCAGCGTTGACGCATGAATCCGGCTCCGCTGCGGTGCCCAGTACAGGATGGAAAATAACGACTGGCACAGTAGTTGTAGCTTGTTGTTCTGGGAATGGGAAATAACCATTAACGTTCAACTGACCGTCGATATCCCGCAAAAACTCGAAGATTTCTTCGCCTGGCGAAAGTGTTTCATTCAAGGCAGCCTCAAGGCTGGTGTTACCTGTCCAGCTTCCATTTACGATGCCAGTACCAGTTTCACCGGGCAGAGACTGGAAGTAAGGTAGCGTGATTGCACCCTGGGAAACCAGAACCTGCTTGGCAGCTAGTGCGATAGCATTGGTCTCGTCCTGAGCCAAACCCTGAATAGTAGTCAATTCCGTCGCAGACTTGGTGTCATAGAAGAAAGACGGGCGAGGTTGGGGAACGTGTATGGTATCGCCGATTTCAGCGCGGATTGCAGGAGCAATAGTTTCAGCGGTTACTTTTTCCTGCACGTTTGCGAGCGCTGTGATAGCGGCAAGTTCTGAAGCAGTCAGAGTTGCAGGATCTAGTTCCCCTTCACCGAGTAAAGCAGCTTTCTCAGCGATGTCAGCCAACTTGGCCGTTAATTCAGAGAAGTTCAGTTCTGGGTAGTTATCACGAACGGCTTTTAGTTGAGCGGTGAAGCCTATTTTCTCGCCAAGCGCTGTCGCGAATGCTGCCGGCGCCATCAATGCTTCTAGAACGTCTGTGTCGGAGTTGGTGGTAAATGTATAGGCGAGAGCAGACTCAGGAGTATTTTCCGGGATTGCTATTTCAAGGAAACCGTTTGCCAACGCATCAGAAGCCTGGAGAATGCTTTTAACATTACCCAAGGCTGGATTGCCCAAAACGCCATCCGCCAGATTGACATCTTGAACAGACCTTTCAATGGGTTGTCCGTCCGCCCCGACGATATTATTCGTCGCGACGACGAGATACTTTTGTCCTTCCGCAAGTGGTTCAAGCGGGACAATCCTGATGGCGTTATCGCTACCGCCGTCAACGCTAACAACATCAGCTCTGAACCGAGGGAGAGAAGTCAGGTCAACAGGGTCTTCCTGATCGATGTTGGACGGATTGGTATTGGGAAGGGCATTGGGAACACCTTCAACCTGATCATTCACATTTAGGGGCAACAAGAAAACGGTCGCGCCTGCCTGTACCGAAACGGGGTTCAAGGAGCCGTCAAACTTCAGCGTGAACGCCCCAGATGTGGAGAAGCCAGAAAGGCGGTTCACAGCGTCGTCTGCAGGTGTTGAGCCTGTCGAAAGCCCTGTAAAGTCATAGTTGGCGCTCTGAGTCGCACCCAACAACAGGATCAGGTCGGCATTGATTGGGAACGCAGGCTCTTCTGCAATCGGGTTAGGGTTGTAGATCGGGCGAACAATCGACTTGTCGATTGTCGTGTCTTCAATTTTATAGTCCGGATTAGCATTCGCCCCCGTCTCGCCACTATCAAAGCAGCCTGTAAGTCCAACGGAAGACGCCACGGCAAGACTTATTAGAGTTTTCTTGAACATGGGTGGAACCTTTTCCTGTTGTTGTGTCGTTATGTTCGGCAGCTGACGGGGCCGGTCTGATCCGGTAAGCCCGTTGTCAGTGGCCTGTTCTGCTTAAACTGTTGTCTGAAATTGTAGCCAGCGCTTTAAGCCAATTTCTGTATCTCTGACTATAGCGGCAGTATGGCAAGTGTTGATCAGCCAAAAGTGTGATTCTGATGCTTTGAATCCTCCCCGCACGATTGGAGTTCGGCCTTTGAGAAAAATAGTTGCCGGATAACGGTTTGTCGAGGTCCCGCAACCGGGAAATTGGGGCCTGGTCGAGGTTTATTCGAAGCGCGAGAAATCCGGTGGGCGTTTTTCCATGAAAGCCCGGAAAGCTTCGGCAGCTTCGGGGGATTTCAGGCGCTCTGCAAACAAATGTCCCTCCTCCAACATGGTTTCCCGTAGTGCTTCCATGGTTGGCTTGTTGAGAAGCGCTTTGGTGGCCCGAATCGCCGCCGGGGCTTTTTCAGTCAGCCGCTGGCAGGCTTCGAAGGCATTGGCTTCCGTCTGCTCGGGCTCGCAGACCCGGTTGATCAGGCCAAGCCGAAGCGCTTCTTCCGCGGAGAAGGCGCCGCCAAGCATCAGCAGTTCGGCGGTGCGTACCCGTCCGATCCAAGAGGGCAGTAGAAGGCTCGATCCGCCCTCGGGGCACAGGCCGAGGCTGGCAAAGGGCATCTGGAATGCCGTGTTGTTGCCGGCGAACACCAGGTCGCAGTGCAGCAACATGGTGGTACCTATGCCAACTGCTGCGCCATTGACGGATGCCACCACAGGCTTGGTTGCGCTCGCCACTAATAAGAGAAAGCGGCCAACAGGAGTCTGTTCGAAATCACCGGGCAAGCCGGCGGCAAATTCGCCCAGATCGTTGCCTGCGGTGAAACACTCGCTGGTGCCGGTGAACAGTACGCACCGGATTTTGGTGTCATCCCGGGCCTGCTCCAGGGCATCGCCCATGGCGGTGTACATAGCGTGAGTGAGGGCGTTCTTGCGATCTGGCCGGTTCAGTCGAACGATGAGGATCTGGTCTTTGATTTCGGTGAGGACGAGTTCAGTCACGGTGTCTCCTGCGCTGTTATTCTAGTTTGGTTAGGATGATACCTTTATCTCGTGGCGATTTTCACGGGTTTTAATCCTCGCTTCGCCATCTGTCGAATCACTCGCCAAACCGATTTTCTGGTAAACTCTCGCCTCCCGATTTTTGATGACACGACATAACGATATCAAGCTGATGAGGCGCCTATGACCACCGTAATCCGCCAGGACGACCTGATTGAAAGCGTAGCGGACGCGCTGCAGTTCATTTCCTACTACCACCCGAAGGATTTTATCCAGGGCGTCTACGAGGCCTACCAGAAGGAAGAATCCCAGGCGGCCAAGGATGCCATGGCCCAGATCCTGATCAACTCGCGCATGTGTGCCCAGGGCCACCGGCCGATCTGTCAGGACACCGGCATCGTGACGGTATTCGTGAATGTCGGCATGAACGTCCAGTGGGACTGCGAACTGCCGCTGGATGACGTTATCAATGAAGGCGTTCGCCGTGCATACACCCATCCGGACAACGTGCTGCGTGCTTCGGTACTGGCCGACCCGGACGGCAAGCGCCAGAACACCAAGGACAACACCCCGGCCATCATCCATTACAAGATTGTGCCGGGCGACACTGTAGAGGTTCACGTAGCAGCCAAGGGCGGCGGTTCTGAAGCCAAGTCCAAGTTCGCAATGTTGAACCCTTCCGACTCGGTCGTGGACTGGGTGCTGAAGATGGTCCCGCAGATGGGTGCCGGCTGGTGTCCGCCGGGCATGCTGGGTATTGGTATTGGCGGTACCGCTGAAAAGGCGATGGAACTGGCCAAGGAATCCCTGCTGGACCCGATCGATATCCACGATCTGAAAGCCCGTGGCGCTTCCAATCGCTCCGAAGAGCTTCGCCTGGAGCTGTTCGACAAGGTCAATGAACTGGGCATCGGTGCCCAGGGCTTGGGCGGTCTCACCACGGTTCTGGATGTGAAGGTGAAAGACTATCCCACCCACGCGGCCAACAAACCGGTTGCGATTATTCCGAACTGTGCAGCAACCCGTCACGCCCACTTTACCCTGGACGGTAGCGGACCTTCCCTGCAGACCCCGCCGAGCCTGGACGACTGGCCAGAAATCACCTGGGAAGTGGGTGAGAACGTGCGTCGTGTCAATCTGGATACTGTTACGCCGGAAGACGTGAAGGACTGGCAGCCGGGCGAAACCGTTCTGCTCTCCGGCAAGATGCTGACCGGCCGCGACGCTGCCCACAAGAAGATGGTGGACATGATCGAGAAAGGCGAGGAGCTGCCCGTCGATCTGAAGGGTCGCTTCATTTACTACGTGGGTCCGGTTGATCCGGTGCGTGAAGAGGTGGTTGGTCCTGCAGGCCCGACGACCGCAACCCGTATGGACAAGTTTACCCACACCATGCTCGAGAAGACCGGCCTCACCGGCATGATCGGTAAAGCCGAGCGCGGTCAGGTGGCCATCGACGCCATCAAGGAATTCGGTGCAGTCTACCTGATGGCCGTGGGCGGTTCAGCCTACCTGGTCTCCAAAGCCATCAAGAATGCGGAAGTGGTTGCCTTCCCGGAACTGGGTATGGAAGCCATTTACGAGTTCGAGGTAGAGGACATGCCGGTCACAGTCGCCGTTGATTCACGGGGCTCGTCTGTGCACCAGACAGGTCCTGCGGAATGGCACGAGAAGATCATCGCTGCCAAGGCGGTCTGAAGATCTGAACCTGGGGTCAGATGAAAATTTCATCTGACCCCGAATTTACTCCTGCTCCCTTTCCATCCCGTCAGCTTGAACAGCTGATATTCAGGTGCTTGCCCCAATCCGGCGGCAATGCAGCATAAGCCTCATTCTCCGGTTGCTCGTCAAAGGGCCGCTCAAGAACCTTCAGCAGTGCTTTCATAGGTTCGTAATCCCCGTTCTGGGCTTCCTGGATGACCTGTTGCGCCAGGTAGTTTCTCAGCACATACTTCGGATTCACGCGGCGCATAGCGTATTCCCGCTCATCGTGAGCGCGGCTTTCGTTCAGGAGTCTCACTTCATAACGCTCCAGCCACTGGTCGGCCACGCTGCGATCCACAAACAGGTCCCTCACCGGCCCATGGCCATGGCTGTGCAGATTCGAGAGCGCCCGGAAGAAGGCGGTGTAGTCGACATAGTGCTCGTGCATCATGCTGAAGGTGTCCATGATCAGACTCAGGTCTGCTTCGTCCTCGATGACAAGGCCCAGCTTGTCTCGCATGTTCTGGAGGAAGCGCTCGTTGTAGGCCACTTCATAGCGGCGAAGCCCCCGGCGCACATCGTCCTCCTCCATTACCGGCAGCAGCGCGGTGGCCAGGTAGCGGCAATTCTCGAACCCGACTTGCGGCTGACGGTTGTAGGCGTAGCGCCCGCCCTGGTCGGTATGGTTGCTTATATAGCCGGCATCGAAATCATCAAGGAATGCGTAGGGGCCGTAATCAAAGGTGTCGCCGATGATGGACATGTTGTCGCTGTTCATCACGCCGTGGCAGAAGCCCACCGCCTGCCAGTCCGCAATGGTTCTTGCCGTGCGCTCCACCACTTCCTCAAACCACCGGCTGGAGCGTTCGTCATCGGGCAGATTGATCAAGTGGGGAAAGTGCAGCGAGATCACATGCTCAATCAGGGTTTTGACGGCTTCAGGCCCTTCATGATGGGCGGCGAATTCGAAATGCCCGAAGCGAATGTGGGTCTGGGCCACCCGTACCAGCGCCGCCGCCGTCTCGATGGATTCCCGGCGCACCGGGTCTTTGGCGCTCACCATGAACAGGGCCCGGGTCGTCGGGATGCCAAGTCCATGCATGGTCTCGCTGCACAGGTATTCACGAATGGTGGAGCGAAGTACGGCGCGGCCATCCCCGAAGCGGGAGTAGGGGGTCATACCTGCACCTTTGAGGTGCCAGTCCCAGCGTCGTCCATCCGGGCCAACGGTTTCCCACAGCAGCAGGCCTCGCCCGTCGCCGAGTTCCGGATTGTAGACGCCGAATTGATGGCCGGTGTATTTCATGGCCACTGGGTCCATGCCCTCCAGCAGTTCAGAGCCCGCACCCACGCCGGTCCAGTCAGATTCGGAATCGGCGCGAAAGCCCATCTGGTCCGCGAGCTTGTGGTTGAAGCACACCATTTTGGCGTCTTTCAGTGGTGAGGGCTGGACCCGGCTGTAAAAACTGTCCGGGAGCTCCAGGTAGCGATGCTCTATTCGAAAATCGTTGCCACTCATAAAACGCCTATACTCCCATTGGTATGAATTCTGCTGCCGTCTCTCTTCAGTCATCCATTAAACCGGAAATCCAACGTGTCTGATCGCTCGCTAGAACAAACCGTCAGCGCCCTGATTCAACAGGAGGGCCTGCCCGACGCCTACGCCGAAACGGTGGAAAAAACCATTCTGCCGCTGGCAGACCGAATCTGTGCGCTCCATGATACGCAAAAGCAGCCTATTGTGGTCGGTATCCACGGAGCCCAGGGTACAGGCAAGTCCACGTTGACCCTCTTTTTACGGGAAATTCTGCTTCGGCATCGCAACCGTGCCACTGCCAATTTCTCCCTCGATGACATTTACCTTACCAGAGCAGAGCGTGAGGACCTTGCCCAACGGGTTCACCCTTTGTTCAGAACCCGTGGTGTGCCCGGAACCCATGACGTGGCGCTGGGGCAAGAGGTTCTGCACCGTTTGCGCAGCGCGGGGCCCGAAGACGCCACAGCCATTCCTGCTTTCGACAAATCCAGAGATGACCGTGTTCCACCAGAGGATTGGCCCGTCTTCGTCGGAAGGGCAGAGGTCATTCTCCTGGAGGGCTGGTGCCTGGATGCCCGACCGGCGAAAGCCAGTGCGCTCGTTGAGCCGATCAATCGCCTGGAGTCGGACGAAGATCCAGAGGGCGTCTGGCGCCGCCATGTTAACGATCAGTTGAAGGGAGAGTACCGGCAGTTTTTCGATGAAATCGATTGTCTGGTCATGTTGAAGGCGCCCTCCATGGAGTGTGTGCTTGAATGGCGTCGACTACAGGAGAAAAAGCTGGCGAAGAAAATCCGAAATGCACCAGAAAAGGGCGGCGCCTCTGGTGGCGCACAGGATTTGCGCATTATGACCGACGAGGAAGTCGGTCGTTTCGTGATGCACTATGAGCGCGTCACCCGATCCTGCCTCGCTGAGATGCCAGGCCGGGCCGATGTTCTGATCAACGTGGCCGAGGACCACTCCCTCGGTCTTCCGAAGTTCCGCAAGTCTTGACGGAGACCGGCCATGGCCAGACCCCATTTGATTATCTTTTCCGATCTCGATGGCACCCTGCTTGATCATGATGATTACCGATGGCAGGCGGCGGGCCCGGCCCTGGACAGACTGAAAGCCGCCAGGATCCCGCTGGTACTCAACTCCAGCAAAACCATGCCGGAGATCCGGGCATTGCGAGAAGAGCTTGGAAATACCGATCCGTTCATTGTCGAAAACGGTGCAGCCGTGGTTATTCCGCCCCATGTGCTGGGCAATGCCGAAGAAGAAGTGGTGAATTTTGGTGCAACCCGGGATCGGGTCCTTGAGGTTCTGGTCGCCCAGCGGCAGAAGGGTGCGCGGTTCAAGGGCTTTGCCGACATGTCCGCGAACGAGCTGGCAGCCGAGACAGGCCTGGATCCGGCGGCAGCCGGGCGTGCCAAAGAGCGGCTCGGGACCGAGCCATTGATCTGGCAGGGCACCGACGAGGAGTTGGTCCACTTCGAGAAGGCTCTTGGTGCCGAACAACTTCGCCTGGTGCCCGGCGGACGGTTCCTCCATGCCATGGGAATTTTTGATAAAGCCGATGGGGCCCGGTTCTTGCTAAACAAATATAAAGAGCGATACCGGGAGCAGTATGGCGATGCGCCCGTGTTGGCCATTGCCCTGGGTGACAGCCCCAACGATCAGCAGATGCTGGAATCGGCCGATATACCGGTAGTGATCCGGGGTGTGAAAAGTGAAGAGGTGCGGTTGCCCTCGGCAAAGCATGCCATGCGCTCCCTCAAGCCCGGCCCCGAAGGCTGGAATGAGTGCGTACTCAATCTACTGGTTGAGTACGGGTACTGACCCGTTTGAGTGCGGGCATAAAGAAGGAGAGCCGCCATGGGCGACTTTTACCAGAATGGCATAATCACAACCCTTCATAACCTGGTTCGGCGTCCGGTGGAGGATCTCGAAGCAGAGCTGATGAGCTTTCGCAAGGCCCGGCCCATGTCGCTGGTGCTGCCGTCACTGTATTCCGAGCTGGAAGGGCCAGCCCTTGAAAATATCGTGCAGGAGCTGGGCAAGGTGCCGTATCTGGATCAGGTAGTGATTGGCCTGGACCGCGCCAACGAGGCGCAATACCGCCATGCCCTCGAGTATTTCTCGGAATTGCCCCAGAACTTCAAGGTACTCTGGAACGACGGGCCCCGGCTCAGGAACATTGACATGAAGCTGCGGGAGCAGAACCTGGCGCCGACGGAAATGGGCAAGGGCCGAAACGTCTGGTACTGCTTCGGTTATGTCCTGGCCTCCGGTGTCAGCAAGTCCGTTGCCCTGCACGACTGTGACATCCTTACCTATTCCCGGGACCTTGTGGCCCGCCTTATCTACCCGGTGGCCAACCCGGGGTTCAACTATATGTTCTGCAAAGGCTACTACGCCCGGGTGGCGGACGGAAAAATGAACGGAAGGGTGAGCCGGTTGCTGGTGACACCGCTGATTCGCGCGCTGAAGAAGGTCTGCGGCCCCAACGATTTCCTGGACTACCTGGACAGTTACCGGTACCCCCTGGCCGGTGAGTTTTCATTCCGCACCGATGTGATCAATGATCTTCGCATCCCCAGCGATTGGGGGTTGGAGATTGGCGTGCTGTCGGAGATGAAGCGCAACTATGCGACCAACCGTTTGTGCCAGGTGGATATCGCTGATGTCTACGACCACAAGCACCAGGAGCTTTCACCGGAGGATGCCAGCAAGGGGCTGTCCAAGATGAGCATGGATATCGCCAAGGCTCTGTTCCGAAAGTTGGCGACCAACGGTGAGATTTTCTCCAATGAGAAATTCAGGACCATCAAGGCCACGTATTTCCGCATTGCCCTGGATTTCGTGGAGACCTACCAGAACGACGCCATTATTAACGGCCTGACATTCGATCGGCACAAGGAAGAAAAAGCCGTGGAGCTGTTCGCCCAGAACGTGATGCGGGCCGGGGCCTATTTCCTCGATAACCCGATGGATACACCCTTTATTCCCAGCTGGAACCGGGTAACCAGCGCCATTCCGGACATCAAGGAGCAGTTGCTGGAAGCGGTGGAGCTGGATAACGAGGAATTCCGGCCATGACCCAGCCTCTGAAAGCGAAGCTGGTTGCCATGCTGGAGGTGGTTTATCCGGATCTGGACTGTGATTTTCTGGCCGAGCAGTTGCTGAGTAACATGGGGCTGGAGCCCAATCAGGAGCCGCCACCTGCGCACCAGAATAACTGGGACGAATCGGATGTGGTGCTGATTACCTATGCCGACACGGTTCAGCGGGCGGACGAAAAACCGTTGCAGACACTGCATCGTTTCCTGGGCGATTGCCTGTCAGATTCGATTTCGTCGGTGCACATTCTGCCGTTTTTTCCCTACAGCTCCGACGACGGTTTTTCTGTGATGGACTATCTGGCCGTGAACGAATCCCACGGGAACTGGGAGGACATCGAGGCCATCGCCCGGGATTACAAGCTGATGGCGGACCTGGTGATCAACCATATGTCGGCTCGCAGCCGCTGGTTCGAGAATTACCGAAAACGGGTAGATCCGGGAAAGGATTATTTCTTCGAGGGTAATCCGAGAGATGATCTGAGTGCCGTCGTGCGCCCCCGAACCTCGCCACTGTTGAACGCGGTTCAGACCGATGATGGCGAGCGTTATGTCTGGTGCACCTTCAGTGAGGATCAGGTCGATCTTAATTTTGCCAACCCGAAGGTGCTTATCGAATTCGCCGCCATCATCCGGCGCTATCTGGAGCGTGGCATTATCATCTTCCGGCTCGATGCCGTCGCCTTTCTCTGGAAAGAACCGGGCACGCCCTGCATACATCTCCAGCAAACCCATGAGCTGATCAAGATCCTGCGCCTGCTGATTGAACATCACAGCCCGGATGCCGTGGTGATTACCGAGACCAACGTACCCAACCGGGAAAACCTGACCTATTTCGGCAACGCCAACGAAGCCCATGTCATCTATAACTTTTCCCTGCCGCCCCTGCTGATCAATACCCTGGTGACCGGTGACTGCAAGCACCTGAAAACCTGGCTGATGAGCATGCCGCCGGCGCAGATGGGCACCACCTATCTGAACTTTATTGCGTCCCATGATGGCGTCGGTATGCGGCCGACGGATGGTCTGCTGACGGAAGAGGAAAAGCAGCGGCTGATCAACACCATGGATTCTTTTGGCGGCAAGGTCTCTTACCGGCGCACGCCGGATGGCCGCGACCAGCCCTACGAAATCAACATCGCCCTGTACGATGCGCTGCAGGGCACGGCGGAATCGGGCCGGGATCACTGGCAACTGCAGCGCTTTATCTGCGCACACACTGTGATGCTGTCCCTGGAGGGCATTCCGGCGTTCTACATCCACAGCCTGCTGGCCACCGAGAACGATCTGGAGCGAGTGGAGCACACAGGACGGCTGCGATCCATTAATCGGAGTCAGTGGCAACTGGATGACCTGGAACAGAGGCTTGTGGACCCTCTGAGCCATCACAGCAAGGCCTTCCAGGAGCTGAAGCGCCTGATCGCCATTCGGCGTAAACAGCCAGCGTTTCACCCGAACGCGACCCAGTTCACCCTGCATCTTGGGCTTCAGCTGTTCGGTTTCTGGCGCCAGAGTATGCGCCGGGACCAATCCATCTTCTGTATCCACAACATCAGCAACGAGGTACAGCAGGTTGCCCTGAGCGACATCAATCTGATTGGTACCGACCAGTGGCAGGATCTGATTTCCGGAATGACCATTGATGACCTCTCCGGCTCGATTACCCTGAAACCCTACCAGAGCGTGTGGCTGTCCAATCTTGAGGTGACCGGCTGACAATCTGCAGGCGTCATTTGTGCAATGCTCGAAAAACATAGGGTATCCTGTGCCCATATGAGCAAGGCCGAGACGTCATACATGATCAAAGCAATCAAGGTAAGCGGGGGTAACCTCAGTTGGGATTCCTGGGAAGGGCCGGGAGAACCGCCGGCAGACCACGTCGAAATCGAGGTTGTCTGGACAGCCATCAATCGTGCCGACCTGATGCAGCGGGCGGGTGTGTATCCACCGCCGCCGGGGGCGTCTGAGATTCTGGGATTGGAAGTCAGTGGCCGGATCACCTCGGTTGGATCGGGTGTCACCCAGTTCAAGCCCGGCGATGAAGTCTGCGCCTTGCTGACCGGCGGCGGTTACGCCACCCGCGTGGTGGTGCCGGCGGTACAGGTACTACCTGTGCCCAAAGGATTATCTCTGGAGGCAGCGGCGGCCATTCCGGAGGTGTTTGCCACGGCGTGGCTGAACCTCTATCACGAAGCCGCACTGAAACCGGGTGAGCGGGTGCTGTTGCACGCCGGTGCCAGCGGCCTTGGGACTGCGGTCATTCAACTGGCGACTGCCTTTGGCAATCCGGTCTTTGCGACCGCCGGTGACAAAGCCAAGCTGGAGGTGTGCCGCAATCTGGGAGCCAGTGGTGTCTGGAACCGAAACGAGGGGTCCTTTGTGGATGCTGTCACTGCGTGGGGCGGTGTGGATATGGTTCTGGACCCGGTCGGCGGCAAATATATTGCCGAGGATCAGCGGGTTCTGAATGTTGATGGCCGGATTGTACTGATTGGACTGATGGGCGGCCGCATGGCCGAGGTGGATCTGGGCCTGATGCTGGTTAAACGCCAACGCCTGATCGGTTCCACTCTCCGTTCACGGACGGTCGAGGATAAGGGCGAGGTGATGCAGGCGCTCTACCGGCATGTCTGGCCACTGCTCGCAGCCGGCCAGATTGAGCCCCTGATTGATAGCACCTGGCCGATAGAGCAGGTGGAAGACGCGATGGCCTATGTGGCCGAGAACAGGAACACCGGCAAGGTGCTCCTGAAAATCGCCGATTGATCACGCAGGCCCTCGCGCCTCCGCAGAGTAATCAGTCTGCGATATGAACCAGCTGTTTGCCGAAGTTCTGTCCTTTCAGCATGCCCTTGAAGGCATCAACGGCATTTTCAAGACCTTCGGCAACGGTCTCCCTGTATTTGAGTTCACCCGAGGCAACCCGTGAGGCCAGGATGTCTGTGATTTCCTGATGCTGGTCCTGCCACTCGGTCACAAGGAAAAAACGATGCTCGGGAGCGGGATCCAGTGCCCCAAGCACGTGGAAGGGAGTCTCTACGCTGGCCATATCTTTTGCATTGTAGGCAGAGACAAATCCGCAGATGGGTACCCGGGCTCCCTCATTCAACAATGGGGCAACGGCGCGCGTAACGGCACCCCCTACGTTTTCAAAGTAGATGTCGATGCCGTCGGGGCAGGCGGTTTTCAGGTCCGCTTCCAGGTTGCCCGCCTTGTAGTCGACGCAGGCGTCGAAGCCCAGTTCATTGACCACGAAATTGCACTTTTCGGGCCCGCCGGCGACGCCAACCACCCGGCACCCTTCTGTTTTCGCGGTCTGGCCAACCACGGTGCCCACAGGGCCGGAAGCCGCCGAGACAACTACGGTTTCGCCGGCTTTCGGTTTACCCACGTACATCAGGCCGCAATAACCGGTGCGCCCGGGCATGCCTGCAACGCCAAGGTAGGCTTGCAGGGGCACATTCTCCCGTTGCTGAATCTTGTAAACCATCGGCGCATCGGCCGGAAAGGTCACGTATTCCTGCCAGCCGGAGTAGCAGGTCACCAGGTCGCCGACCTTCAGATCGTCTGAACGCGATTCCACAATTCGGGCAACACTCTCGCCGACAATGGGCTCATCGATGCCAATGGGGTCCATGTAGCCTTTGGCGTCGTTCATGCGGGGACGCATGTAGGGGTCCAGCGAAAGCCAGAGCACTTGAGCAACAACTTCTCCATCGTTGGGGGAGCGGACAGGGCGTTCTTCCAAAACGAGATCGCCTTGTTGGATTTCACCTTGCGGGCGTTGTTTGAGCACGACGGCTCGGTTCTGGTATTCGCTCACTTGTTCTCTCCGGTTGCATAATGAAACCAGATTAGGGTGCAGCAGAATGATTGTCGGGTCAACTGTTAAGCTGGTGCTTGTTTTCTTGCAACGTTTGGTCTCAGTTGTAGCGAAATGCAACAAGTGCCATAATTTGAGGTGCGAACTAGATATCTTCTTTGGAGGCAACCATGACTACCGCCGTCCGTCTCGACGATTCGCTCGTCCGTCACGCCGCCGCTGAGGGTGCGGTCAATCGGCGCTCGACGCCCAAGCAGATCGAGTATTGGGCCGAGATAGGGCGCGCTGTTGCCGGTGAGGTGAGTGCAGAAGATCTGATCGCCATTCTCCAGGGTATCCGCCAGGTGAGGGTGGAGCCGGTGGTGGCCGAATCGATTTCCAGCGATGACCTCTGGGCTGAGGTGGATCAGGCCCGGGAAAGCGGTGACCTGGAGCGCTCTATCAGCCGGGGGCGCACGGTTTACCAGGCTTCTGGCGAGAAACCGGGCTATCTGGAAGCGATCTATCCGGACGGCAGCCGCGAAGTCGGCCAGTTTCGCAACGGGCGTTTTGAGGCACTGAGTGACCGTGACAACGCAGCCTGAACTGTGGCTGCTGGTTGGCGGAAATGGGGCCGGAAAAACAACGTTCTATGAGCGGTTTCTGGCTCGTCGCAGAATCCCGCTGGTGAATGCCGACAACATCGCCCGAAGTGTCTGGCCGGACGCGCCGGAGAAGCACAGTTATGAAGCGGCCCTGATTGCCGAAAGGGAGCGGCTCAGACTGCTGGAGGAGCGTCAAACATTCTGTTTTGAAACGGTCTTTTCCCATCCTTCCAAAGTGGATTTTGTCGGGGCTGCCAAAGCGGCAGGATTTCGCATTCGGCTGTTTTACTTCCACCTGGAACTGGTATCCCTTAACAAGGCCCGGGTCGCGTCCCGGGTAACGTCCGGTGGGCATAATGTTCCGGAAGCGAAGATTGAGTCGCGGATTCCAAGAACCGTGGAGAACCTTCGCCAGTGCATCGGTCTGGCGGATGAATTGCACCTGATTGATAACTCGAGTCTCGATCAGCCCTATGTGCGCGTTGCGGTCTGGGAAAGTGGTCAGTGGCGTTCCTTGCAGGAAAGCCTGCCTCATTGGGCGGCAGATCTGATTGACACCTGATGGTTCATCACGGCCAGCTTTCGGGCACCACAAACAGGCGATTGGTTTCCTGCCATAATCCGCTCACGCAATTCTTTTCGAGCTTTGCGAGCAATAGCGGAATGCCGTGGCGCTTGATGGTATTCAGCGCAGCCGTTACGGCATCAGCCCGAGGAGGCTCTTCCTGGCGCCATGGACCGATCCAGTGGGGTTTGTTCAAAACCACCCAACCTGGGATGTCTGGCGGCTCGATCTGTGAGATGTAGCACCAGTGTCCGCGAAGGTGATTAGCAGGCACTGACTCGGGCGCAATTGCGCGGGTTTCTTTGGGGTAAAACAGATAGCCCGGCATGAAAATGCGGGGCGTCACGGGTTCGTTGATTCCAGCTTCGGCGAGCAGTGCTCTGGCTTCGGGCAATCTGGTTCGCTGGCTTTGCAGGTTGAGCATGCGATCTGACTTAAGGTCCAGTCGATCTCTTGCGTTAGGGCCGTACCAGAGAGTATTACCTCTTTGCTCCGGAACCCCCAGGTAGTATTTGATGGCAATTTCGTGATGCTCGATTCGATCCTCAGAGCGATTGTGTACCACGAAATCCAGCTCTCCAATGGTTCGACCCTGGGACTGTATTTGTTGGTTCTGCAGCAGAACATCCCAGCCCAGCAGATCTTCCAGTAATACCCGGTAAAGCCGCTCGAAATAGAATCCGAGTCGCTTCTGGGGTGTCTCTCTGAGCAGCGCAGGCGCCGTTTCCGGGTTTTGATCCCAGGCCTGAAGTTGTTCTGTCATACCGTCAGGCAGATAACGGCCCGGCTCAAACGTCAGTGGAGACTGCAGCAGTTGGGGCGCCTGGCACAGCCAGGCAAGATGCCGGACTGCCGGGGTGGTCAGGCCTGAAGTAGAGTAGTGCGTTGTTTTTGCATCCATATGGCCAGAATACCGTAAACTGTCCGCAAGGCACGATGATCAATACAGTTCTGAAGGAGGCGTCATGCAATATCTTCACACCATGATCCGGGTGAGTAACCTGGATGAGACACTGCATTTCTTTTGCGATCTGCTGGGGATGGTTGAGATCAATCGCAAGAGCAGCGACAAAGGCCGGTTCACTCTGGTTTTCCTGGCCGCGCCGGAAGACGAAGCCCGTGCCCGTGAAGACCGGGCGCCGATGATCGAACTTACCTACAACTGGGATCCGGAAGAGTATACCGGCGGGCGCAATTTCGGCCATCTGGCCTATCGGGTGGATGACATTTATGCCCTTTGTGAGCACCTTAAAGCCAATGGGGTAACGATTAATCGTCCGCCCCGTGATGGCTATATGGCTTTTATCCGCACGCCAGATAACATCTCGATCGAGCTTCTGCAGAAAGGCGAGGCACTGCCACCGAAAGAACCCTGGGCCAGTATGGAAAACACTGGTACCTGGTAAGCCCTCAGGCCGGCCGCAACAGGGGGGGCGAGCGTGATATAGTAGCGGCCTGCAATATAGCTTTCGCATCAGGATGATGCATTCATAACATGGAGAAGTTTGATGGACGATTGGCAAGGATGCCTGGATCCCCAGTGCCAGACCGCTTTGTTACGAGCCCGGGAAAGTGTTGAACGCCGCGGTGGCTCGGTAATTACCGTTGAAGACTACCTGCTTGCCCTGCTGGACTCAGCGCCTGCGATAGCCCGCTTTCTGCGCGGCTGCGGCGTGGATATGGATGAACTTACCCGCACCATTCAGTGCGAACAACCGATCGTTACAGAGGTTGGTGGCGAAGGGCAGTTATCTTCCCAACTGATGTACTGGTTCGCGGCGGCCCGGGAAACCAGCGATTCACCATGGCTTGGATGGTCGCAACTGCTGGAGACCCTGGTTCGCCACGCGGAACGGCTGCAGGAGAAAGCCTATGTGGCGGTTTTTGAGCTGGTCCCACGCTGGCCGGATCCTTCCGAGGATCGGGAGCCGCCACCAATTGATGAATTCCAGCGAGCGCCCGTGGTAGTGACTGATTCTGCATGGGTTGAACTGGCCGAGGATGTCGCGATCGGTCTGGCGGCCTCTCCGTCAGCCATGATATGGGTGCGTGGTGAGCGCGGGGCGGGCAAAACCGCCTGGCTGCAATCGCTGCTCCCTGTACTTGAGCAGGATTATGTCGAGCTGGATCTCAGGCGTGAAGCGGAGATCATGGCGAGTGATCTTCCGGTTCTTCCGACGCGCTCATCGGATGCTTTTCCGGGAGAGGACAGGTCTCGCTGGCCGGTACTGGTACTGGATAATATCTCACCGGCTGATCTGATTACCTTGATGGATCTTTCTGGTGGGCTGGCATCAGCCCTGGTACTGCAGTGGGCAGGCCCAATACTCTTGCTGGGTCCTGACGAGCCCATGGAAAGCGGTGCGGGCGCCTCACTGCAACATCGTCTTGGCCGAACTCTCGACATCTTTGATATGCCGGTTTCAAGTGTGGTTCAGCGTCAGGCCATTCTGACCGCGCATCAGGCGGCTATCGAGAAGCAGTGGAACGTCCAGATTTCCCGCCCGTTGATCCGGTTTGCTGCCTCTCGTCGAAGCCGATGTGTGAGCACACCCGGAGGAATGCTTCAGTGGCTGGAACGGGCCGCTGCGAGGCTTGATCTCTTTGCGCGAAGAGGGCCGGCCGAGGCGGTGGCTCTGGCAGGGCAGGCCGACACCCTGAGGCGTCAGTCCCTGGTGGCGCTGGCGCGAAAAGAGCCGCTTGATGATATCGAGGCGTCGCTAGGCGAAATCCAGCTCCATCGTGTTGCGGCCGAAGTGGCTTGGCATGAGCGAAAGGCTGCAGGCACGTTGCGTCGGTTGTGTGCGGAAGATTTACGACAGGAACTCGAGCGCTGGGTTGCAGCGCGGCCCGGGCCGGTTCACTATGTGCTTCATTGTAAACGGCAGGACGGAGATTCAGCAGGTGCAGGATCTGGAAATTTACATTCGTGATCTGGAGCCAGGTGCGGTCTCTGGGTGGCTTGAGAACCATCTGGACGAACTGGAACTGGATGACGGTCAGGTAACGAGCGTGATCAAGGGCGTGGCCCGCTACGAGGGCGAAAGGCTGCGGCTATCGCTCTACCCCGGAGCTTTCGGAAAGCGGTTTACCTCCTTGGTTATTGAAGGCCCGAGAGTGCCCTGGAACAGTGATCTGGACTGCGCGCGCAGCGCCTGGCGTGCCATGGATACCGAGATTCGCTGTAGTCCGGGAGACTGGAAAGAAGGTGAGCCGGTAGACGATGAGAAGTGGTGGCGATTGGATCACCGGGGCGAGCAACAAGTCGTCTGGAACTGAAAGAGGCAGCCCGTAGGCTGCCTCTTCGTTTTCAGTGGGCGATTACTCGCTCAGGATGGAAACGTTGTCGGCCTGAAGACCTTTGTCTGCCTCCACAACATTGAAGCGCACCAGTTGGCCCTGGCGCAGAACCCGACGACCGCGGCCGCGGATCGCGCGAAAGTGTACGAAAACCTCGTCGCCACTGTCGCGTACAATAAAACCAAAGCCTTTCTTCACGTTAAACCATTTGACGGTGCCTTCCTCGTTACCTTCAGGACTGCTTTCGTCATAGCCATCATCATCGTCGTCGTTGTAGCTTTGGCTCGGTGCACGATTGCTTGGCCGGGAAGTGCTGCGCTGTTCGGCCGGTTTCTTGACTGAGAACGCAATGGCCAGGAAGCCCGCAACGCCAAAAACGATCAGCGTGATGATGTAGGCGGCGATACCGCGATTGCTACCCAGCGCCTCTACCAGTTGGCCTGCAGCGATCAGGCGAAGTGGCTCGGGTGTGAACGACAGCAACAGGGCAAGCACCAGAGGCGCGGGTATGGCGATCAGGAGAGCAAAAAGGATCGCTTTGGATGGATTACGCATTGACTGAAATTTCTCCATTCTTGTAACGCTAACGATAAAAACCGGATATCGGGTAAAATCGCACATCCGGCCGGTGAAAACCGCCAGTTCCGCGGAAAACGGGAGCGCTGGCGGGCAAAAGCGGCATGATACCAGATTATCCCGAGCGCTGACCAAGCAGCGGGGTAAGCAGTGTCATCGATCACATTCTTGATAGATCCATCCAGGGAGTGCCAATACCCAATGAGCCAGAACGATCTGGAAACCCGACTGGACGAGCTGGAAACGCGACTGGCCTTTCAGGACGACGTTATCAATACCCTGAGTGAGCAGGTGGCCAGGCAGGAAATGGATATCCGGGAATTGTGGGAGGCCAAACGGTTGCTGCACAAACAGCTCAAGGATGTTTCGCCGTCCAATATCAAGTCTGAGCAGGACGAGACGCCTCCGCCTCACTACTAAAAACAGGGTCAGATGAAAATGGGGTCAGAAGAAAAGTTCATCTGAAAATCATGTAGCCAGCCTCCCATAGTCCGTCATCCGGAGTAGGCTGGTAGTTGGCAAACTCACTGCCACTACAGGAGGCTGACATGACCCCATTCTGCGCCATCGACTTGCACTCCAACAATAGCGTGGTTGTTATTCTTGATGAGGATGACACCGTCCTCTACCAGGAGCGTTTACCGAACGACTTGCCCGCCATCGAGCGGGCTCTGTCGCCCTTTCAGAATGAACTTTACGGGGTTGCCGTGGAGTCCACCTTCAACTGGTATTGGCTGGTGGACGGCCTGCAAGCGGCCGGCTACCACGTCATGCTGGTCAACACCCACGCCGTGCAACAGTACAAAGGTCTGAAGCACACCAACGACGTCTCCGACGCGCGCTGGCTGGCTCACCTGATGCGCCTGGGTATTCTGCCCACGGGGTATATTTATCCCTACGAGCAGCGAACATTGCGGGATCTGCTGCGCAAACGGTTGTTCCTCAACCGGGAGCGGGTGATGCATCTGCTGAGCGCCCAATGCCAGATCCGTCGCTGCACTGGGGTGCAGGTAAACTGCACCGAACTCAAGCGGGCATCGCCTCAACTGCTCCAGGTACACCATCATCCGAACCTGCGATTTGCCCTGCGCTGTCATCTGGTGATGGTGCAGGCGCTCAACGAACAGATTGAACTGATCGAACGCCACGTGGCGAAGCAGACCCAGGACAACCCGTATCTCCAGTCATTGCTGACGGTGGATGGCGTCGGTCCTATCCTGGGCCAGACCATCGCTCTGGAAACCGGCGACATCGACCGCTTCTCGACTGTAGGCCAGTTCGCATCCTACTGTCGCTGCGTCAACAGCCAAAGGCTCAGTAACGGCAAAGCAAAGGGTCGCAATAACACCCGCAATGGCAACAAGTACCTGAGCTGGGCCTTTGTCGAAGCGGCTCACAGTATCATCCGACACAACAAGGTGGCGCACCGGTTCTACCAGCGCAAGCGGGCCCAGAAAAACGGCGCCCTGGCGACCAAGGCCCTGGCCCACAAGCTGGCGCGCGCCTGCTATTACGTGATGCGGGACGGGGTGGTGTTCGATGAAACGCGATTGTTTGCTTGATGATTTTGCTTTGAATGTGCGGGGGAGCTCCGAAATGGGGATGGTAAAACCAGAAATCTGAATGAGTCCCCGCACATTCTCCCGAGCACCGAAGGTGCACTGATGCGCCCTGATCGTGAACCATCAAGAGACTGGCGCCACGCGTTGGCAAACCACCACATCTGTATCCATCTGGACACGATCAGGCACCGACGGTTTTCTGGGGCTTCGGCCAGGGGCTGCTCTGACGGGTGGCCTTGATCCTGATGGGTGTCTGGTGCGGATCAGTCCGCAACCACCACTGAGAACACCGGGTGCGTATTAGAAGGGAGGAGCCACCACAACCAGCGGTTGTGGTGGATTGGTATTGCCTGTTGACTACGACTGGCTAATGGGTGACCCCATTTTCATCTGAACCCAGGTCCACGTCTCAAGCGAGGAGTTCGATCAGAATCTGCTCGTAGATGTCCGACAGAGTGTTGAGATCCTCGGCCTTCACGCATTCATCCACTTTATGAATGGTTGCGTTGATAGGGCCTAGCTCCACCACTTGTGCACCGGTGGGTGCAATGAAGCGGCCATCCGAGGTGCCGCCGGAGGTGGAAAGTTCGGTTTCCCGACCTGTCACCGTGCGAATGGCGCTCTGGCTGGCCGATACGAGCGCGCCCTTGTCCGTGAGGAACGGACGCCCACTGAGGTGCCATTGCAGATCGTACTTCAGGTTGTGACGGTCCAGGATGGCTACCACCCTTTCTTCGAGACTCTCTGCTGTGTTCTCAGTGCAGTAGCGGAAGTTGAAATGCACGAGGCACTCACCGGGAATAATATTACTGCCGGTGCCCGCTTCCATTCTGGTGATCTGGAATGTGGTTGGTGGGAAAAAGTCGTTGCCGTTATCCCAGAATTCCTTTGCCAGCGCATCAAGAGCCGGAGCCACGGTATGAACCGGGTTCTCGGCCAGATGCGGGTAGGCAACATGGCCCTGAACGCCATGCACAGTCAGATAGCCATGCAGAGAGCCCCGGCGGCCGTTCTTGATCACATCACCCACTTCATGGGTGCTGGAGGGCTCGCCAATCAGGCACCAGTCGATCTTCTCGTTCCTGGCCTCCAGGGTTTCCACCACTTTGACAGTGCCGTGCTGGGCGGGCCCTTCTTCGTCGCTGGTGATGAGCAGGGCAATGGAGCCACGGTGATCGGGATGTTTTGCAACGAATCGCTCACAGGCGGTTACGAAGGCCGCAAGGCTGCCCTTCATGTCCGCTGCGCCACGGCCCAGCAGATAGCCGTCCCTGATTACCGGATCAAAGGGCGGGTGTGCCCAGTTCTTCTCCGGGCCAGTCGGCACCACGTCGGTATGACCGGCAAAGACCAGAACCGGCCCCTCGGAGCCCTTGCGGGCCCAGAGGTTATCGGTATCGCCAAACCGCAGGTTCTCGCCGGTGAAACCCAGGGGCGCCAGGCGAGACATCATCAGTTCCTGGCAGCCGGCATCGTCGGGTGTGACAGATGGCCGGCGGATCAGGTCAATGGCAAGATCGAGAGTCGGGGAATCAGTTGTTTGCATGCAGCTCTTCATTTAGCGCGATGGCGGATTTGTTGGTTTTGCATTCAACCGCGCCGGTCTGGCTGTTGCGACGGAACAGCAGGTCCGGCTGGTTGGCCAGATCGCGGGCCTTGATTACCTCAACCAGTTCGTTGTTGTCGTCCAGCAGGGCAACCTTGGTGCCAGCCGTGATGTACAGCCCGGCCTCAACCTTGCAGCGGTCGCCCAGCGGAATGCCGATGCCCGCGTTGGCGCCGATCAGGCAGTTCTCGCCAACCGCAATGATGATGTTGCCACCACCGGAAAGGGTACCCATGGTGGAGCAACCACCGCCCAGGTCGGAGCCCTTGCCAACCATAACGCCGGCGGAGATACGGCCTTCGATCATGCTGGTGCCTTCGGTACCGGCGTTGAAGTTGATAAAGCCTTCGTGCATGACTGTGGTGCCTTCACCCACATAGGCGCCCAGGCGAACCCGCGCGGTGTCGGCAATACGAACACCCTTTGGTACCACGTAGTCGGTCATCTGCGGGAATTTGTCCACCGATTTCACTTCCAGCGTGCGGCCTTCCAGCCGGGCCTGGAGCTGGCGATCGGAAAGCTCGTTGAGGTCGATTGCGCCTTCGTTGGTCCAGGCCAGGTTCGGCAGCAGACCAAAGATGCCGTCCAGCTTCAGACCATGGGGTTTCGCCATGCGGTGGGAAATCAGGTGAAGCTTGAGGTAAACCTCGGGCGTGCTGGAGGCTGTGTCATCCGATTCCAGTACTGTAACAACCACCGGGCGTTTGCTGTTGGCGGCTTTGTCCGCCAGGGTTGCCTGGTCTGTCTGGCCAATCTGTCGCAGGGCATTGGCGAGCTGGCTGAGCTGCTCGGCGGTCGCACTGATCGCCTGGTTGCCACCCTTGTAATCCAGGGCATTGGAGATGACGTCCATCAGGGTGTTGTCGGGTGTCATGACCGGCTGCTGGTAAAAGACTTCCAGCCACTCGCCCTGGTTGTTCTGGGTGCCGATACCGATACCGAATGCAAAGCTCATCTGATGGTTGCTCCTGTTCTGAATGTGGGGGTCAGAAATTCGCGCCTTCCGACTCCGGAGTTAAAATTTGGACCTGTATACCTGAGGTTCAGGTCAGCCATGCAGCCCATTCGTCTGCACTGAAACCCACGCGCACTTCCTCGCCGTTTTCCACGACCGGGCGCTTAATAATGGATGGATTGTCCAGCATGATCGCGTGGGCACTTTGGGCGCTAATGGTATCACGAACCTCCTCTGGAAGTTTGCGCCAGGTGGTGCCACGGCGGTTAAGCAGGCTTTCCCAGCCAACCGCAGTCTCCCATCGGGACAGCATTTCGTCGTCCAGACCGTCTTTCTTGAAATCGTGGAACTGGTAATCGACACCGTGCTCGTCCAGCCATTTCCGGGCTTTTTTCACCGTATCGCAGTTTTTGATGCCGTACAGTTTCATTCCTGGCTCGCCTTAACAAATTCAACAATGCGGTTTGCCGCCTCAACGCACTCTTCCAACGGCGCAACCAGAGCCATCCGAACCCGGTTTTCCCCGGGGTTGTGGCCATCCACGGTGCGAGAGAGGTAGCGCCCCGGAAGGACATGAACGTTCTGCTGGGCGGAGAGTTCCCGGGCAAAGGTTTCATCGTCCATCGGCGTTTCTGGCCACAGGTAGAAGCCAGCGTCCGGGAAGTTCACATCCATGACTTCCCTGAGAATGGGCACCACTGCTTCGAACTTGGCGCGGTAGGCGGCCCGGTTCTCCCGAACGTGGTCTTCGTCGCTCCAGGCGGCAATGCTGGCCAGCTGGTTGTGGATGGGCATGGCGCAGCCATGATAGGTGCGGTACTTCAGGTAGCCATCAAGAATGCTGGCGTCACCGGCAACGAAGCCTGAACGAAGGCCGGGCAGGTTGCTGCGCTTGGAAAGGCTGTGGAACACCACGCAGCGGCGGTAGTCATCACGGCCAATGGCGGCGCAGGTTTGTAGCAGGCCCTCGGGCGGGTTGTTCTCATCCGGATACAGCTCTGAGTAGCATTCGTCCGAGGCAACAATAAAGTCGTATTTGTCGGCCAGGGCAATTACCCGGGCCAGCGTTTCCCTCGGAATCACGGCACCACTGGGGTTGCCCGGTGAGCACAGGAACAATACCTGACACTCTTGCCAGATGGATTCCGGCACCGAATCAAAATCGGGAATGAAACCGTTGGAGCCGTCGCAGGGGAGGTATACCGGGGTTGCGCCGGCCAGGAAGGCGGCACCTTCATAGACCTGATAAAACGGATTGGGGCTGACTACGGTGGCAGGCTTGCTGGCATCCACCACTGCCTGAACGAGGGAAAAAATCGCCTCGCGGGTGCCGTTCACCGGAACGATGTTACCGGCCGGGTTGAGACTGCCGGGTGTCAGGTTGAATCGGCGGGTCGCCCAGCGACTGATCGCCTCTCTGAGTTCGTCTGTACCGCGGGTTGTCGGGTAATTGGCAAGCTTGTCCAGATTGTTTGCAATGACCTGCTTGACGAACTCCGGCGAGGGGTGCTTCGGCTCGCCAATGCCAAGAGAGATTGGCCGGAGATGATCTGGCACGTTAATGGCGGCCTTCAATTTGGCCAGCTTTTCAAAGGGGTAGGGGTGGAGTCTGTCCAGGTTCGGATTCATTGAATGTCGTCCAGCATTTTACAGAGATCTTGCTGCAGGGCCTGGCACACGGCTGGGTCCCGGATGGGGTCGCCGTGCTCGTCGGTCACGAAGAAAACGTCCTCTACGCGTTCGCCCAGCGTCGCGATCTTGGCAGTGCTCAGGCGTACCCGATGCTCAAGCAATACCTGGCCAACTCGTGCCAGCAGGCCGGGCCGATCGGGCGTAATCACTTCCATAACGGTGCGCTGGTTGATGGTGTCGTTGGAGAAGGTTACCTCCGTGGGAAAGGCAAAATGTTTCAGTTGCCGCGGAGTGCGTCGGTGGATGATGTCCGGGTAGTCCTCCGGGTCATCCAATTCCTCGATCAGGCGCAATCGCACGCGCTCCTTGCGCGCGGGGTCAATGCCAAGCGGCTGGCCCTTGTCATCCAGTACCACGTATGAGCTGATCGAGTAGGGGCCTTCGCTGGAACTGATTCGGGCGTCCACGATGTTCAGGTTCAACTGCTCAAGGACGGCGGTCGTCGCAGCAAACAGGGCCACCCGGTCCTTCATATAGATGATGATTTGGGAGTAGCCATCCGTGGGGCCGCCACGGGTGTCGCGAATAAGCACCAGCGGGTCCGGGTTGTCACCATGGCGGATAATGGCTGCAGTCTGCCAGGCGATATCGACGGTGGAGTCCTGAAGGAAGTAATCCTCGTCGACGGTGTCCCAGATGGCATCGATCTGTTCATCGGTCATGTTCTGGGCGTGCAGGATTTCGCGCGCCTCCGACTGTGTTGCGCGAACCCACTCTTGCCGGTCGATAGGAGTTTCAGTGCCTCGGCGCAGAGCCCGTTTAGCTTCAATATACAGTTGGCGCAACAGTGATGCGCGCCAGGTGTTCCAGAGTTTGGGGTTGGTAGCGCTGATATCACACACCGTCAGCACATAGAGATAATCCAGATGGGCCTGGCTGGGTACCGCCCTGGCAAAGCCGTGAATAATGTCCGGGTCGGAGATATCCTTGCGCTGGGCTGTCATGGACATCAGCAGATGGTTCTCCACCAGCCATGAAATCAGTTGGGTGTCCCGCTCACTGAGATGATGCCTGTGGCAGAAAGCCTCGGCGTCTACGGCGCCCAGTTCCGAATGGTCGCCACCGCGCCCCTTGGCAACATCGTGGTATATGCCCGCAATGTAGAGGGTTTCCAGCTTTGGCAGCCGATGGATAAGGCGGGATGCAAGGGGGTATTCGTCCCGCGCCTCAGTGCCGCTAAGCCGGACCATGTTGCGGATGACCCGCATGGTGTGGGCGTCCACGGTATAGATGTGGAAGAGGTCGTGCTGCATCTGGCCGATAATCTGGCCGAATTCTGGCAGGTAGCGGCCCAATACGTTGTACTTCTTCATGGCAGACAGGGTCTGGTCCAGCGCATGGGGCGTTCTGAGCAACTCCATGAACAGCGTGGTCACCGCCAGATCCGAGCGGAAGGCATCGTCGATCAGGTGGCGATGCGCACGCAGGGACCGGATGGTGGTTGCCCGGATTCCCTTGATCTCCGGGTGCTGTGCCATCAGCACAAAGATTTCCATGATGGCATAGGGCGCGTAGGCAAAAACCTGGTTGTTAACCGCTTCTATATAGTAGTTGCGAATCTGGAAGCGTTTGTTGATTGGCTGGATGGCGTCCTCGGATGCACTGCCGAGAATGGCTTCGTCGTAATACTGCAGGATCACGTCAGTGAGCTCGGCGAGCGCCAACACCGTCCGATAATAGGACTGCATCATCAGTTCAACGCCGAGCCGCTTGCCCTCGTCCTTGTAGCCGAGCATCTGGGCCAGGGCACGCTGGTGGTCGAACAGCAGGCGGTTCTCATTCCGGTCGGCCAGCAGCTGCAAACCATAGCGCAGTTGCCACAGGAAGGTTTCACCCTGGAAAAGAATCTGGTGTTCTTCCTCGGTAAGAATGCTGAATCGGGTCAGGTCTGCAATGTTCTGCAGTCCAAAGTGGCGCTTGGTAATCCAGCCAATGGTCTGGATGTCACGCAGGGCGCCCGGTGAGCCTTTGACGTTGGGCTCAAGGTTATATTCGGTATCGCCGTATTTCTGGTGCCGCTGCTGCTGCTCTTCCCGTTTGGCAATAAAATAGTCGCGATCGGTACTGACGCCGTCCGAGTATACCTGCTCGCTCAGGTCAGACCGCAGTTCATCCGGGCCGGCGATGGTGCGGGTTTCCAGCAGGTTGGTCAGTATGGTGATGTCTTCCCGGGCGGCGGCTTTGCTCTCTTCGATGCTGCGGACGCTGTGACCGATATCCAGCCTGAGGTCCCACAAGAGGGTAACGAAGGCGCCCAGATCTTCTTGCCAGCTGTCTTCGATACCATTTCGGGTCAGGATTAGCAGGTCAATGTCGGAGTGGGGGTGGAGCTCACCCCGCCCGTAGCCGCCGACGGCAATCAGGGCAATGTCCGGTGAGTCTGAAAACGGATAACGATTCCAGATGAGTCTTAGAACGGTGTCGACGGTGTCGGCCCGGGAGTGGACGAGGGCGCGAACATCAGCGCCCTGCCGAAAGGCCTCGGCATCGGCATTATACCTATCCCTCAAGAGCTCCCGGGCGGCTCTGACCGGAGAGGGGTCGTTACTGATGCGGGATTCCTGCTCGCTTTGGTCCACTTAGAAGGACTCTTCCTTTCGCTTGGTCAGAACCTCATGGCCGTCCGCAGTCACAAGGATGGTGTGCTCCCATTGTGCAGAGAGCTTGTGATCCTTGGTTACTACTGTCCAGCCATCCGGCAGAAGTTTGGTCTGGTATTTGCCCTGGTTGATCATCGGCTCAATGGTGAAGGTCATGCCTTCCTGTAGCTCCAGGCCGGTGCCGGGTTTGCCGTAATGCATAACCTGCGGCTCTTCGTGAAACACCGCGCCAATACCATGGCCGCAATAGTCCCGAACCACGGAATACCGGTGTTTCTCGGCGTGTTGCTGAATGACGTGGCCGATATCTCCCAGGCGGGTTCCCGGCTTCACCAGCTCAATGCCTTTATAGAGGCACTCTTGAGTGATCTGGATCAGGCGCTCCGTACCCGGTTTCGGCTTGCCAACGATCCACATTTTACTGGTGTCACCGTGGTAGCCATCCTTTATTACGGTGACATCAATATTAAGGATGTCTCCGTCCTTCAGGATTTTCTTCTCTGACGGAATGCCGTGACAGATAACGTGGTTGACCGAGGTGCAGATAGACTTCGGAAATCCTTTGTAATTGAGCGGTGCCGGTATGCACTTCTGCTCGTTGACAATATAGTCGTGGCAAATCCGGTCGAGTTCTTCAGTGGAAACGCCCGGTTTGACATAGTCGCCAATCATCTCGAGCACTTCGGCCGCCAAACGGCCAGCGACGCGCATCTTTTCGATTTCTTCCGGAGTCTTGATCGATACCTGCATTGGGCTTCCCGTTGATGTGTATCAAACCGGCATTTTAAGGGGCCTGCGGCCCGGGTACAAGGAAGCGGGTCGTCAAAAATAATGGCGTTTACTGGCTCGAATATGGTATAAACGCGCCCGCTGGAAACGAATCCAGCAAATTCACACACGTGTCGGCACGTTATCCCAGGGTGCCTGCTCCTGCTTTTCAAGGAGCGAGGTTGGGGTAATCGGATACGTGGAGGACTAACCCGAAGCTAAAAAGGTAACTATCATGGCTCAGGTAAATATGCGTGACCTGCTGAAGGCAGGTGCTCACTTCGGTCACCAGACCCGCTACTGGAACCCGAAAATGTCGAAGTTTATCTTCGGCGCCCGTAACAAGATTCACATCATCAACCTTGAGCAGACTGTTCCTGCCATGAACGACGCGCTGAAGTTCGTTCAGCAGTTGGCAGAGAACAAGAACAAGATCCTGTTCGTTGGTACCAAGCGTGCCGCGGCCAAGATCATCAAGGAAGAAGCCGAGCGTGCCGGTCAGCCGTTCGTTAACCACCGCTGGCTTGGTGGCATGCTGACCAACTACAAGACCATCCGTCAGTCTATCCGTCGCTACCGTGATCTGGAAACCCAGAGCCAGGACGGTACTTTCGACAAGCTGACCAAGAAAGAAGCGCTGGATCGCACCCGTGAGATGGATCGCCTTGAGCGCTCTATCGGTGGTATCAAGGACATGGGCGGCCTGCCGGACGCCATGTTCGTGATCGACGTTGACCATGAGCGTATCGCTATCAAGGAAGCCAACAAGCTGGGCATCCCCGTCATTGGCGTTGTGGATACCAACAGTGATCCGGACGGTGTTGATTACGTGATCCCGGGTAACGATGACGCCATTCGTGCGATCCAGATTTACGTGAAAGCCGTTGCTGACACCTGCATCGAAGCAGCCCAGTCTGCCGGTGCCGGCGCTGACGAGTTTGTTGAAGTCAGCGAAGACGCTGAAGGCGCTGCTCCAGCCGCTGAGTGACGCTTTATCTTCACGTTTGAGATGTAAGGTGTGTCCCGGGTCGCCCCGGGCGCACCTCCCCACCGAATTCGGAACATTTGAGAGGATTGAACATGGCTGCAATTACCGCTGCAATGGTCAAAGAGCTGCGTGAGCGTACCGGCCTTGGCATGATGGAGTGCAAGAAGGCGCTCGTTGAGGCCGAAGGCAGTGTAGACGCCGCAATCGAAGAGCTGCGCAAGTCTTCCGGTCTGAAGGCTGCCAAGAAGGCCGGCCGTACCGCTGCCGAAGGCGCTTCACTGATCAAGATTTCTGACGACAACACTGTTGCCTACATTCTGGAAGTGAACTCCGAGACCGACTTCGTTGCTCGCGACGACAACTTCCTGAACTTTGCCAATGACGTCCTGAACGTTGCCTTTGAAAAAGGCGAAACCGACGTGGCCAAACTGATGGAAGGCGATCTGGAAGCCAAGCGCGAAGCGCTGGTTCAGAAGATCGGTGAGAACATCACCGTGCGTCGTATCGTCAAGGTTGAAGGCCCGGTTGTTGGTGGATATGTTCACAGCAACAACAAGATTGCTTCTGTAGTCGCCCTGACTGCCGGCGATCCTGAAGTTGCACGTGACATCGCCATGCACGCCGCTGCCGTTAACCCGCGCGTTGGCAAACCGGAAGATATGCCGGCAGAAGAGCTTGAGAAAGAGAAAGAAGTGATCAAGGCTCAGCCGGATATGGAAGGCAAGCCCGCCGAGATCGTCGAGAAGATGATGGGTGGCCGCATCAAGAAGTTCCTCAAGGAAAACAGCCTTGTTGAGCAGCCTTTCGTCAAGAACCCGGACCAGACCGTGGGCGAGCTGATCAAGTCCAACGGTGGCGAGCTGGTTGGTTTTGTTCGCCTGGAAGTGGGTGAAGGCATTGAGAAGGAAGAAGTGGACTTTGCTGCCGAGGTTGCTGCTGCAGCCGGCACAGGCAAGGCCTGATCCTTCGTTTGATGCAGCTGGCGTTGCGCCTCTGCATCACCTGAGTCTGCCACGTTAGCCGGGAAATTCCGGCTCTCGTGGCGGGCTTGTATCTGAGATACCCCTTTTATTGAGGAGTATGTCAGATACAAGCCTGCAACGGGTATCACGCCGGATAGCAGCCAACAGACGACAAGGGGATCATCATGCCGACATCATCGAAAACCCAGCCCAGATACAAGCGTGTTCTGCTCAAACTCAGTGGTGAGGCCCTGATGGGAGAGCACGATTTCGGTATTGATCCCAAAGTTCTCGACCGCATGGCACTGGAAATTGGTGCGCTGATTGGTATTGGCGTGCAGGTTGGTCTGGTGATTGGTGGCGGTAACCTGTTTCGTGGCGCAGCCCTGAATGCAGCCGGCATGGACCGGGTGACCGGTGACCATATGGGGATGCTGGCCACCGTAATGAACGGCCTTGCCATGCGCGACGCCCTGGAGCGCTCCAATATCCGTACCCGTGTGATGTCGGCTATCCCGATGAGTGGCATCGTCGAGCATTACGACCGACGTCGGGCGGTACGGGATCTCAAGGACGGCGATGTCGTGATCTTCTGTGCCGGTACCGGTAACCCATTTTTCACGACTGACTCCGCTGCCTGTCTGCGTGGCATTGAAATCGAAGCCGATGCCGTGCTCAAGGCCACCAAGGTGGATGGCGTATACTCAGCGGATCCGCACCTGGACAGCAGTGCAGAGAAATACGACTACCTCACCTATGATGAGGTTCTGGACAAGAAGCTGGGTGTGATGGATCTGACAGCTATCTGCCTCGCCCGTGACCACGGCATGCCGCTGCGGGTATTCGATATGAATCGTGCAGGCGCGCTGACTCGCATCGTAACTGGCGAGAAAGAAGGTACACTGATCGAATAAATCACTGTCCAGGCCCCACAGGAGTGTGGGGCCAGAATACAGAATGACATGACGAACGAATTGAGGATGCTGAAGTGATTAACGACATCAAAGCAGAAGCCGAAAAGAAAATGAAGAAGAGCCTGGAGTCTCTGAACAATGCGTTCAACAAGATTCGCACTGGTCGGGCCCATCCTTCTATCCTGGATAGTGTCACGGTGAACTACTACGGCCAGGAGACACCGCTCAAGCAGGTGGCAAGCGTCAACGTCGAGGATAACCGGACTCTGACGGTCTCCCCCTGGGAGAAAAACCTGATGCCGACCATCGAGAAGGCCATCATGGCGTCAGATCTTGGCCTGAACCCGGCCACCAGCGGCGATATCATTCGTATTCCGATGCCCATGCTGACCGAAGAAACCCGTAAGGAAATGGTCAAACAGGCAAAAGCAGATGCCGAGCACGGTCGTGTCTCCATCCGCAACGCGCGCCGTGATGCCAACAGCATGATCAAGGATCTGTTGAAAGAGAAGGAAATCACCGAAGACGACGAGCGCAAGGGCGAGGATGAGATCCAGAAGCTGACTGACCGCTACATTGCGGAAGTCGAGAAGATGCTCAAGGCCAAAGAAGAGGACCTGATGGCGGTTTGACCGTTCGGGTTCACTTGCAAGCGAATTGAAAGGCCGCAGCAGTGAAGCGCTTCGGCCGCACAGGGGATTTCATGACGGGAACTGTATCCGCAGAGATTCCGGTGTCGGCAGACAGCCGACCCCGGCATGTGGCCATCATCATGGACGGAAACAATCGGTGGGCCAAGGCCCGTCGTCTCAAGGGAGTGGCGGGCCACAAGGCCGGTGTGGATGCGGTCAGGGCGGTGGTGGAAACCTGTGCCCGAGAAGGCGTGGAAGTTCTTACCCTGTTTGCCTTCTCCAGTGAAAACTGGCGCCGTCCAAAAGATGAGGTTTCGGCCCTGATGAAACTGTTCCTGTTCGCATTGGAACGGGAGGTGCGCAAGCTTCATCGGAACGACATCCGGCTGCGCATTATCGGGGATCGGTCCGCGTTCAGCTCTGCGCTTCGCGAACATATGGAAGCGGCTGAAGAGCTGACCCGAAACAATTCCCGGATGACCCTCGTGATCGCGGCCAATTACGGCGGTCACTGGGATATCACCCAGGCCACTCGCAAGGTTGCAGAGCAGGTTCGTACCGGCCAGTTGGCCCCATCCGATATTACCGACGACCTTATTCAGCAGCACCTCAGCATTGGTGACCTGCCGATGCCGGATCTGATGATTCGTACCGCGGGTGAGCAGAGAATCAGTAATTTTATGCTGTGGCACCTCGCGTACTCAGAGCTTTACTTTTCTCCGGTGTACTGGCCTGATTTCCAGCAGGAAGAGATGCTCAAGGCCCTGCAGGCATATGCCGGTCGACAGCGTCGTTTTGGCCAGACCGATGATCAGATAGCGGCCAAGGCTCTACAACAATAACGAACGATAGCGACGTCAACCGTGTTAAAAACCCGAATTATCACCGCACTGATCCTCGCTCCGATTGCCATTGGCGGGATCTTCTTTCTCCCGCCATTGGGATTTGCGCTCTTTACCGGAGCCATTATCACTGTGGGCGCCTGGGAATGGGCGAATATGTCCGGCATCGGGAATCCTGCAGGCAGGGTCGGTTATGCCCTGGCTACCGCGGTTATCCTCTATGGCCTGCTCAACGTTCCGTTTGTGGCAGTGCTCTGGCTGGCGCTGCTTTGGTGGTGCGTCTGCTTTCTTCTGGTTCGAAGTTATCCCGCCGGCTCAGATAAATGGGGCAGTCTGCCGGCAAGAGCAGTGATGGGGTTGTTTGTACTGGTGCCTGCTTGGGTGGGGCTGAACCACTTGCGCACCGGTGGCTTCCAGTTCGGGGACAGCACCAACAACTTGCTGCTGATTCTTTACGTGTTCTGCGTCGTCTGGGTCGCCGATATCGGCGCTTACTTCGCAGGTAGGGCGTTCGGTAAAGCGAAGCTGGCACCCAGGGTCAGTCCTGGCAAGTCTTGGGCGGGCGTCTGGGGCGGCCTGGTGGCCGTTGGAGTTTTTGCCCTTGTGGTCAGCTTCCTGGCGTCCGCAGGGCTGGCCCAGACAATGCTCTTGATCGTTGCCAGTCTGGCAACCGGCCTGGTTTCCGTTCTGGGTGATCTGCTGGAGAGCATGCTCAAACGGCACCGTGGTATCAAGGACAGTAGCCAGCTGCTTCCCGGGCATGGCGGTATCATGGATCGGATTGACAGCCTGACAGCCGCCATCCCGGTATTCGCGCTGATCATTACCCAACTTGGTTGGCTTACAACCGGGCACTGGTGATTATGGTAACCCGCTCTATCAGTGTTCTTGGAGCCACAGGTTCCATCGGTCTCAGCACCCTGGATGTCGTTCGGCGCCATCCGGAACGCTTCTCGGTTTATGCGTTAACCGCCAGCACCCGGGCCGAGGAACTGGCGGTGTTGTGTCGCGAATTCCGTCCCAGGGTAGCCGTCATGGCCGATCCTGACGCTGCCATTGTTCTGTCCGGGCTTTTGGCAGACCTACCCGATACCGAGGTGCTCGGTGGCCTGGATGGGTTATGCCAGGTAGCTTCCGCGCCTGCGGTTGATACCGTAATGGCGGCCATCGTCGGGGCGGCGGGTTTATTGCCGACGCTTTCTGCAGTAACGGCAGGTAAGCGGGTATTGCTTGCCAATAAAGAAGCCCTGGTGATGTCCGGCAAACTGTTTATGGATGCCGTGGCCGAGTCCGGAGCAGAATTGCTGCCGATTGACTCCGAACACAACGCTATTTTCCAGTGTATGCCGGCAGACAAGGTTCGGGATCCAGTGGGTGCTGGCATTACCCGTATACTGTTGACGGCTTCCGGCGGCCCCTTCAGAGAGCACTCTGCCGAGGACCTGCGGTCGGTAACCCCTGCCCAGGCCTGTGCCCATCCGAACTGGTCCATGGGGCAGAAGATTTCCGTGGACTCCGCGACTTTGATGAACAAGGGGCTGGAGTTGATTGAAGCCTGCTGGCTGTTCAACACCACGCCCGATAAAGTCGAGGTGCATGTTCACCCCGAGAGCATTGTTCACTCCATGGTTGAATATGCCGACGGCTCTGTGTTGGCCCAACTTGGCAGCCCGGATATGAGAACGCCGATCGCCAATGGTCTGGCCTGGCCGGAGCGAATTGATGCCGGTGTGGCACCGCTGGACCTGTTCGCTATCGGGCGTTTTCACTTCGAACGCCCGGATCTGGTCCGCTTCCCCTGTCTGCGCCTGGCTGCGGAAGCCTTCCAGGCGGGTGGCACAGCACCGGCAGTTCTGAATGCCGCCAATGAGGTGGCCGTCGCCGCTTTTCTCGAAGGTACCCTGTGTTTTTCGGATATCCCCGTTATTATAGAGCGAACGCTCGCTGCGACTGCCGTTGAGCCAGCAGACAGCTTTGACATTATCTTTGCCAAGGATAAAGAGGCACGGGGTCGTGCGAAGGAACAGATAGGTCTGTTAACTGTCTGATAGTCGCAGTGGAATGTTGCCCGGCTGAAGCCATTCAATCAGGAACGCTATGCAGATTATTGAAACTGTCCTCGCACTCGCGCTTACCCTGGGCATCCTGGTGACCCTTCACGAATACGGTCATTTCTGGGTGGCCCGGCGTTGTGGCGTGAAGGTGCTTCGCTTTTCTGTCGGTTTCGGGAAGCCGATGTTTTCCTGGTATGACAAGCATGGAACCGAGTTTGCGGTCGCTGCCATTCCGCTGGGCGGCTACGTCAAGATGCTGGATGAGCGCGAAGGCCCGGTTCCGGAGGAATTAAGAGAGCAGGCCTTCACGTCAAAGCCTCCCGGCCAGCGTATAGCCATCGCGGCGGCCGGCCCCTTGGCCAACTTCATTTTTGCCATCTTTGCCTACTGGCTGTTGAGCGTGGTGGGCGTTACCCATGTTGCGCCCATCGTCGGGCAGATTGCCGATGAGAGTGTGGCCGAGAGGGTAGGGTTGCAGGAAGGCATGGAGATTCACGCGGTGGATGGCCATCGTGTCAGTTCCTGGCGTGATGTGAATATGCGTATTCTGGAGCGGACCGGCGAGCATGGTCTGATCTCCATGGAGGTTTCCGAGGATGGTGCTCGCGGCACCGTCAGCGGTGAGCTTTCCGGATGGGGCCTGAGTGATGATACGCCCAATCCGTTAGCGGAATTCGGAATCACGCCGTGGCGACCCGCTGTGCCCCCGGTATTGGGGCAGATTTCCGAAGGTGGTCGTGCGCAGGCTGCAGGGCTGCAACCCGGGGATCGCATTGTCGCTGTGAATGGAGAGCCGGTCAGCAGCTGGTTTGAGCTGGTCGAGTTTATTCAGAATGCTCCGGAGCAGACACTTCAGGTTACGCTGGAGCGCAATGGTACGGAACGATCTGTCAGCGTGACACCAGAGGCCAGGACCCAGGAAAGTGGTGAGTCGATCGGTTTTGTCGGTGCGGGCGTGGAAGCGATCTCATGGCCGGACGAGGTCCTGCGTGATGTCAGCTACGGTCCGTTTGCTGCCATTCCGGTTGCCCTCAGCGAAACCTGGGCAGACACCCGATTAACACTGGTGGCCATCAAGAAAATGGTCACCGGGCTGTTGTCGCCCACAAATCTCAGTGGCCCGATCACCATTGCCCGGGTTGCTGAAGCCAGTGTCAGTTCGGGGTTCGAAGACTTTGTGCGTTTTCTGGCTTATCTCAGCGTCAGTCTGGGTATTCTGAACCTCCTGCCTGTACCGGTACTTGATGGTGGTCATATCGTTTACTACACCATCGAAGCTCTTCGGGGAAAGCCGCTTTCCGAGCAGGCTCAGGCGTTTGGATTACGAATTGGTATGGCAATGATCCTCACATTAATGGTGTTTGCTCTTTACAACGACCTGATGCGGTTGTGAGAATTGCGGGCTCCTTACGCGCATTAACCAGGCGAAATATTTGAATGAGACGTTCTCTTCTAGGTGTAGCCGTTGGCCTCGCTGTAGCCGTGTCCGGCCTGAAGCCAGCACTTGCTAATCAGTTCACTGTTGCGGATATTGAGGTGGAAGGCTTGCAGAGGGTATCTGCGGGTACGGTTTTCTCCGCCTTCCCCATCAACATCGGAGAGCAGGTGGATGAGACCGAGCTGGCTGATGCGATCAAATCGCTCTTCCGGACCGGGCTCTTTACCGACATTGAGGCCAGCCGGGATGCAGGCGTACTGATCCTGACGGTTCTCGAACGCCCCTCCATTAGTGACATCGAGATCGAGGGCAACAAGAACATCGAAACCGAAATGTTAATGGACGCGCTGGCGGGAGCTGGACTCCAGGAAGGACAGGTGTTCCGGCGCGCAACCCTTGAACGTCTGGAGCTGGAAATACTGCGCTCCTACATTGCTCAGGGGCGCTACAACGCCCGGGTAAAGGCAACGGCGGAAGAGCTGCCCAGGAATCGTGTAGCGATTCGTCTGGACATCAACGAAGGCTCTGTCGCTGCGATTCACCACATCAATCTGATCGGCAACCAGGACTTCAGCGACGAGGAGCTCCAGGAACTGTTCGAGCTGCAGACGACGAGCTGGTGGAACTCCATTACGAATTCCGACAAGTATGCCAGAGAGCGTCTGAGCGGCGATCTGGAGTCGCTCAGGTCATTTTATCTCGATCGCGGTTATCTGGATTTCAACGTTGAATCCAGTCAGGTGTCTATTTCGCCAGACAAGCAAAAAGTCTTCATCGCGATTGCCCTGAATGAAGGCCCCCAGTACACCATTTCCGAGATTAACCTCCGCGGTGATCTCATCGTAGGGGAAGAGGAGCTGCGCTCGCTTATTCCAGTTGAAGAAGGTGACGTTTTCTCCCGCTCCCGAATGACGGCTATTTCTGAATCCCTGGCATTCCGGCTTGGCCGGGAAGGCTATGCCTTTGCCAACGTGAATGCCGTTCCCGAACCCGGCGAGAACAATACGGCTGCTGTTACTTTCTTTGTGGAGCCTGGTAAACGGGCGTATGTGCGCAGAATCAATTTCGACGGGAACGTTTCTACCCGCGACGATGTTCTGCGCCAGGAAATGACGCAGATGGAAGGTGGTGTTGCGTCTTCCGACCGAATCGAGTTTTCCAAAACCAAGCTTGAGCGTCTTGGTTTCTTCCAGACAGTCAATGTGGATACCGTCCCAGTGCCCGGCACCGATGACCTGGTTGACGTGAACTATTCCGTGGAAGAGCAGCCGACCGGGAGCCTCTCTGCCTCTGTCGGCTTTTCCCAGGATTCCGGGGTTATTCTCGGTGCCAATGTTTCCGAGAATAACTTCTTTGGTACCGGTAAGCGGGTGTCATTTGGCGTGAACGTCAGCGATTCCATCAAGAGTGCGAACATCTCCTACCTCGACCCGTACTACACCGTGGATGGAGTGAGCCGCGGGTTCAGCGTATTCGCCCGGGAGACTGATTATGAAGAGGAAGATATTTCCTCATTCCTGCTGGATGAGTACGGTGGCCGCGTTACCTTCGGCTACCCTACGGACAGTATTACCCGCCTGAACTTTGGCGCCGGTGTGACCCAGTCGAATTTGAAGGAAGGGCTCTTCACCTCGCAGGAAGTAAGTGAGTTTATCGATGAGGAAGGTGACTCGTTCACCAACTTCTTCCTGTTTGGGAGCTGGCGCCGCAGTACCCTGAACCGTGGCGTGCTGCCCACGGATGGTTACAGCCACTCGCTGTCGCTGGATGTGGCGGTTCCGGGTAGTGACCTGACGTTCTACAAAGCCACCCATAAAACCGATTTCTACTATCCTGTGACTGACAACAATCGCTGGGTGCTCCGGGCAAGGTCAGAGATTGGTTACGGGGATGGCTATGGTGATCGTAGCCAGATGCCGTTTTACGAACATTTCTATACCGGTGGCTATGGTTCGGTTCGTGGGTACGAAGCCAACTCGTTGGGCCTCAGGGCAACCAATAACGTCAACGACCTGTCGGATCCGGATCCGTTCGGGGGTAACCTTTTGACCGAGGGTGGTCTGGAGCTGATATTCCCGACGCCGTTTGCCGGCGATACCCGCTCAATGAGAACCGCGTTCTTCCTGGATGCCGGCCAGGTGTTCGATACGGCTCGCGGTTTTGATCCGAAGCTGAGTGAAATCAGGACGGCAGCCGGCGTTGGCTTCCAATGGATAACGGCAGTAGGCCCGCTGGCCTTCAGCCTTGCTTATCCGCTGAATGATAAGGCTGGAGATGACACCCAAGTGTTCCAGTTCTCACTGGGCCAGACCTTCTAAAGAATGGATAATAACAATCTACGGATGAAAACCAGGAGAAAACCAATGTCCCGATTTTTGTTGATGTTCGCTGCTGTGATCATGGCGTTTTCATTCCCGGCGATGGCCGAAACCCGGATTGGTGTGGTCGATCTGCGTCAGGCTCTGTTCTCGTCCGACGATGCCAAGACCTTCAGTGAATCGCTTCAAAAAGATTTTGCCGGCGACGAAGCCCGGGTGCGTGAAGCCCAGGAGGCAGCACGGAAACTTCAGGAGCGCCTGGAGAAGGATGGAGCCATGATGAACGAGAGCGAGCGCAACAAGCTGGCCGGCGAGTTCCAGGAAAAGGTAAAGGAATTCAACTTCCTGAAGCAGCGGCTGGATTCGACTGTGAATCAGCGCAAGCAGGCGTTTCTCGAGCAGGCCCGCCCCGAGGTGGACGCAGCGGTCAAGGAACTTCTTGAGGAAAATAACCTCGATCTGATCCTGCCAAGTGAAGCGGTTGTTTATGTAAAGCCGGAAATGAATCTGACCTCTCAGCTTCTTGAAAAACTGAACCGTTAATCTGTGACGGGCACCCCGGTGCCCTGATCGTTGCTTGGGAGCTCGCAATGACAGAAAGGTCCTATCGCCTTGGGGATATCGCCAATGCCCTGGGTGCGGAGCTACGGGGTGATCCTGATGTAAAGGTATCGGGTCTGGCGACGTTGCAGGCGGCCGGTCCCGGACAGATCAGCTTTCTGGCAAATCCATCCTATGGCAAGTATCTGGCGGATACGCGTGCTTCCGCCGTAATCGTCTCACCTGCCGCGGCCAAAGATGCTCCGACCAATGTCCTGTTACTGGACAACCCCTATCTCGGCTACGCTCGTTTGAGCCATTGGTTCGATCCCGCGCCTGTTCCTTCCCCCGGGGTTCACTCAACCGCAGTCGTAGACCCGTCCGCTACTATTGCTGAGGATGCCAGTATAGGTCCTAACGTGGTAGTGGAGGCCGAGGCAGATATTGGAGAGAAAGTGGTTGTAGGGGCGGGGTCCATTATTGGTGCCCGCACCATTATTGGCGCCCGGACTCTCATCCGGCCCCGTGTGACATTGGCTCACGACGTGGTGATTGGCGAGCGGTGCCACATACTCAGTGGCGCAGTCATCGGCTCCGACGGTTTTGGTTTCGCCAATGAGAAGGGTGTATGGCACCGAATTGCGCAGCTCGGGCGGGTTGTGCTCGGCAATGATGTGGAAGTGGGGGCCAACACCACTATTGATCGCGGGGCATTGGATGACACCGTGATTGGCAATGGAGTGAAGCTCGATAACCTGATCCAGATTGCCCATAACGTATGCATCGGCGACCACAGCGCCATGGCGGCGATGGTTGGCATTGCCGGCAGCACTCGGATTGGTCGGCACTGTGTTTTCGGTGGTGCGTCTGGAGTGGCTGGCCATCTGGAAATCGCAGATCAGGTCCATCTGACCGGTATGACTCTGGTAACCGGTGATATCCGGGAGTCAGGTGTCTATTCATCTGGCACCAGTGCCGATACTAACCGTCAATGGCGCAAGAATGCTGTGCGCTTCCGGCAGCTGGATGTTCTGGCTCGACGGGTAAAAGAACTGGAAAAGAAATTAGAGGGCTGAGGCCGATCAACATGATGAACATCGACGAAATTCTGGAATACCTGCCGCACCGATACCCGTTTCTGCTGGTGGATCGGGTAACGGAGGTCGAGAAGGGAAAATCGATCAAGGGCTACAAGAATATTTCGTTCAACGAGCCGTTCTTCCAGGGCCATTTCCCGAACAACCCGATCATGCCGGGCGTATTAATTATTGAGGCCATGGCCCAGCTGTCGGGCATTCTCGGTTTTGTGACCGTGGGCCGGAAACCTTCTGACGGCGTGGTACAATATCTCGCCGGTTCCAGTAAGGCCCGGTTCAAACGCCCGGTGTTGCCAGGGGATCAGTTGTGCATGGAGTCGGAACTTATCTCCGGTAAACGGGGCATTTATAAATTCGAATGTCGCGCGCTGGTCGACGGTGAAGTCGTCTGCGTGGCAGAGATTCTGACCGCTGAGAGAGAAGTTTGATGGCGACAAATGACTGGTCGGGTGTCCATCCTCAGGCGATTGTAGACCCGTCAGCCAGGCTCGGGGACAACGTCACGGTTGGGCCCTGGAGTTACGTTGGCCCGGATGTGGAGATCGGCGATGGTACCGAGATCCTGTCCCACGTGGTTGTTAAGGGGCCCACGGTCATCGGCCGCAACAACCGCATCTTCCAGTTCTCCAGTATTGGTGAAGAGTGTCAGGACAAGAAATACGCGGGCGAGCCAACCACACTGGTTATTGGCGACAACAATGTCATTCGCGAGAATTGCACTATCCACCGAGGCACAGTCCAGGATCGTGGTGAAACCCGTATTGGCAGCGGTAACCTTTTGATGGCTTACGTGCATGTCGCCCATGATTGTATTGTGGGGGACAACACCATCCTGGCCAATTGCGCGACCCTTGCGGGCCATGTTTCGGTCGGTGATTTTGCCATTCTGGGCGGTGGCACCATGGTGCACCAGTTCTGCCATATTGGTCCGCACAGCATGGCGGCCGGTGGCAGCATCGTTCTCAAGGACATCCCGGCCTATGTGATGGCAAGCGGTCAGTCAGCCGAGCCACATGGCATGAATGTCGAGGGTCTCAAGCGCCGCGGTTTCAGCAAAGAGGTTCTGCTGGCCTTGCGCCGGGCCTACAAGGTCATCTACCGCCAGGGACTCACGACCGAGCAGGCCGTCGAAGAACTCGAGAAATCCTATTCCGATGTTGCGGAGATTCGGCCGCTCATTGACTCCCTGCGTGGCGCACACCGCGGCATCATCCGCTAGCCCGGCAGGAGCCTGTCGGTGACAGATCTTTCTCACGCGACCATCAGCGAACGCAAAATCACATTCGCAATCATTGCCGGGGAGGCATCGGGAGATATCCTCGGTGCCGGTCTGATTCGTTCGCTCCGTCAGCGCTATCCTCGGGCCCGATTCGTAGGAATTGGCGGTGAGGAAATGGTAGCTGAGGGTTTTCATTCCCTGGTGCCGATGGAGCGCCTGTCGGTCATGGGGCTGGTGGAGGTCCTGGGGCGAATCCGTGAGCTGTTCAGTATCCGGGCTCGGCTGCTGGACTATTTCTTCAAGACCCCGCCGGATGTGGTCATTGGTATCGATTCCCCGGATTTCACTCTAGCGATCGAACGGCGCTGCCGCGAGGCCGGCATTCTTTCTGTCCATTATGTCAGCCCTTCAGTCTGGGCCTGGCGGCAGAAGCGGATTTTTAAAATCGCCAAGTCGGTCAACCTGATGCTGACTCTGTTCCCGTTCGAGGCGAGGTTTTATGAAGAGCATCAGGTGCCTGTTGCATTCGTGGGGCACCCCCTGGCGGATCGCATTCCCATGGAGCCCGATACTCTGAAGATGCGGGAGTCGCTGGGTATAGATCCTGGTGCGTCCGTGTTGGCGGTCCTGCCGGGCAGCCGGGCAGGGGAGGTGGACAGGCTGGGTACCCTGTTTCTGGAGGCTTCTCGCTGGATCCAGGAAAGGCGCCCGGATCTTCAACTGGTGATTCCCTGTGTAAACCGTGAACGCGAAAAGCAGGTGCGCGATCTGGTCGATGCACTTGAGGTCAAACTGCCGGTTACGATTGTGCGAGGCCGGTCCAGAGATGTGATGGCCGCCTCTGACGTGGTTTTGCTGGCTTCCGGAACGGCGACCCTGGAAGCGATGCTGCTGAAAAAGCCGATGGTAGTGGGCTATCGTTTGAGCGGATTCAGCTACGCACTTTTGTCCCGGCTGGTGAAGGTGCCCCACGTGGCATTGCCCAATCTGCTGGGAAAACGCCAGCTGGTGCCGGAGCTGCTCCAGGACGACGCAACGGCCGAAAGCCTGGGGGCAGCAGTACTTGAGCGCCTGGAGAATACCGAGGAAAGGGTGCGGCTCAAAGAGGCCTTCACCGATTTGCACCATACTCTGAAGCAGGATGCCGACGAAAAGGCAGCCCAGGCGATCTCGGATCTGGTGGAGCGGGGTGCGCACTGATGCCGAAGACTCCTTTACCACCTTTCGAATGTCGCTATACGGGTTCGCTACTGGCCGGTGTGGACGAAGTCGGTCGGGGCCCGCTGATCGGCGCTGTTGTGACCGCCGCGGTGATCCTGGATCCGGATCGGCCGATAGCAGGCCTTGCTGACTCGAAGAAGTTGACTGAAAAACGTCGTGACTCCCTCTATAAGCAGATTCTGGAGCATGCCAAAGCCTGGAGCATCGGCCGCTGTGAGGCCCATGAAATCGACGAGCTGAATATCTATCAGGCCACAATGTTGGCGATGGAGCGTGCGGTTGCGGGATTGGCTATCGCGCCTGAATACGTTCTGGTGGACGGAAACCGTTGCCCAAAATGGCACTGGCCGTCGGAGCCTGTGATCAAGGGTGATGGCCGTGTGGAAGCCATCAGCGCAGCTTCCATAATTGCCAAGGTAACCCGTGATCGGGAGATGGAAGCGCTCGAGGCGCGCTTCCCCGGGTTCGGTTTGGCGCAGCACAAAGGCTACCCGACGCCGGTCCATCTGGAAGCCCTGCGCCGGCTCGGTGCAACCGCCGAGCACCGCCGCTCCTTTCGCCCGGTTCAGGAGGTGATCGAGCAGGTGGGTTTCTATCGCGAGGAGGTAGTGGCGCCAGAACCCGACCAACTCCGATACCGAGCCGACCTTTTTGAAGATATTGATTGACAGCGCTGCGTTCAATCCTTAATATACGCGCACGTTGATCGGGGGTGGCCCGGTCAACAGCCAGTTTTGATGCGGGGTGGAGCAGTCTGGTAGCTCGTCGGGCTCATAACCCGAAGGTCGTTGGTTCGAATCCAGCCCCCGCTACCATTATTTGAACAAAGCCCGCTTTTGCGGGCTTTGTCGTTTTCAGGCGGGGGCTTTTGAGTCGCCGACTCTTTTTAAGCACTGCGTGCTGCAGTGTCGGCGCCGCGAACGCACAGTCGCGTTCGCTCCCCGCTACCACTGCAGAAAAGGCCCGCGTTTGCGGGCCTTTTTGCTATACAGATCCTCCGATTTCCGTGCCGGTTTAGACTTTCTTACAATGCTGACCGCAACTGCAACCCTCCTCCAGGCAAGTTTTTGCTCGCCTAATCAGTAACTTCCCTTGTTTTATTACGAGTCCCTGACGGGAAATTGACATTTTCGTAATTAGGAAATTGACTGCTATCACACCGATAATCGTCCACGTTTTATACAATTTAACAAAGTCGACGATATATTGGTGCTAAATGCATATGAAACGCGTCATCAAAGTGTCACAGGCATGGATCGCCGCGTTTGTTCTGGGAGCAGTTCTCACGGGCTGTGGGGGTGGCTCATCGGGTAGTACTAGCGCCGTATCACCGGGTGATTCCGGAGGTTCGGTTGGTTCAGGCAATCCGGTTGATTCAGGTGACGTTGGTGGTCAGGATCCTTCTCCTGAACGCTCCGCAGTCCTGAGCTGGAGCGCCCCGCTGACCCGTGTGAACGGCGAGAGCATCCCGATGGGCGAGCTCGACAGATATGTGATCCGATACGGCCAGAATGCGGACGAGCTGAGCGAAGAGGTTGTCGTCACCAATGCCCAGGCCGAGGCGGAAATGTCCTACGAAGTGAGTGGGCTGGACGTCGGTACCTGGTATTTCACCATCCAGGTTCAGGATACCAATGGGCTGATCAGTGAGCCCTCTGATATTGTAAGTAAATCGATCCGTTCCTGAGAGCCTGGCCTCGGGCCTGAAGTGTGCAGTCTCAGGCCAGAGGGTCTGCAATCGGGAGCTTGAGGGTGAAAGCAGAACCCTCGCCCGGTTTTGAAGAAACCGAAATCTCCCCCCTGTGTTTTTCCACGACAGTTTTCACGAAGGAAAGCCCCAGCCCGGTTCCGTGTACGCCGGCCAACTCTGTGCTTTTTTGACGCCGATATCGGTCAAACAGGTGAGGCAGTTCTTCTGGATCGATTCCTGTGCCTTCATCGGCGATCGTCAAACAGGCCTGATGACCAGCACGGAACACTTGAATACTAATATCTGATCCTCTGGGGCTGTACTGAACCGCATTGGTCAGCAGGTTAATGACAGCCCGCTCCAGAAGCTCTGCATTGCCTTTCAGCCACAGATCCTCGGTTCCCTGTAACTGGAGCTGTATCTGCTTCTCGATGGCCTGCTCACTGACGCTGTCGCGGGCGTTTTCGACAATGGCCAGAAATTCGCATTCGTAGAACCGGGTTTCCGTTAGCTGTTCGGCCCGTGCCAGCTGAACGAATTCCTCGGCCAGGTGGTAGCTTCTCCGGGCCAGTCTTCCCAGCTGTTCCAATTGTTCCTGCTCAATGTGGCTGGGATCTCGTTTCAACTGTTCAATCAGGGCAAGCTGCGAAACCAGTGGCGAACGAACGTCGTGGGAAATAAAGTCGATGGCTTCGCGATGCTGGCGCTGCTGTTCCCGAAGTTCCGAGATGTCCGAAATGTTGGCAATGATGCCTTGCTGATCGCTGTCGGGCAGTGAAAACGGGGCGAAATGAATCAGAAAATCCTTGTCCCGGATTCTCAGGTCCACGGTTCGGCTCTGCTGAAGGGTCAGGGTATCCGAAACAGTTTCGTGCCAGGGTGGCGTTTCCCGAGGGTCGTGTCCTTCGAGCAGTCGCACCAGGGGAAGGCCTGCGAGGCTGGGCATGGGTTCGCGGAACCATTCTTCAATATGGCCATTGGCAAAGCGGATAACCCCCAGCTCATCGGTCACGATGATGCCGTCTGGCATGCGCTCGAAGCTTCTGCGAATAAACTGTTGCATGTGATTCAGCCGATCCGTGGCGATTCGAACCCGCTCAATTCGGGCTGAAATATTTTCGCTGGGCCTTGCGGCTGAATCCGCTGGTACGGTCTGCTCCAGATGAAGCCTGCGCAAGTAGCGCTGGATGGCCTCGCGACCAAGGTCATTGGGCAGCATCAGTCCCAGGTGATAGCGGGTACCTGCGCGTAAGAGCTGAATCCAGCTGCGGTTGCTGTCGTGGAGCCAGTGTCCGGGCGTCAGCTCAGCCGGAATATCGGCACGCGACAAACCACGGGCGGAGAGAACCTCGCTCTCCTCGGCCAAAAGCCATCCAGTGGGCCGGAAGAGCGCCTGAAAGTGCTCCAGAAGTTGAGTTGGGCTCCTTCCCGAGGGTGGGGGGAGGGCGACCTGAGGGCTCCGGGCGAGGTCGTCCAACTGCCGGTTCAGAAAACGGTTGGTCATGGCGAGTCGAAGGCCACTCGAAACCGGGAATGCCAGGAGAGGGACCAGCAAGGCGTTCGCCAGGGGGATCCACCATTTCATCGCCAGAAGGGCGAACAGATACAGGCCGGCCAGCCCGACCAGGGCCGCTGCGCAGGCCAGCAGGGTACGTGCCGGGCGCATCGGGGGAAGGGCGAGCGCAAGTATCAGTATGGTTACTATAGAAAGAAGGGCTGAAGCCCACTCCGGCGACGGGCGAATCAGCAGCCCCTGGGTCCTGGCCGAAAATACATTGGCGTGAAATTCGACGCCGGACATAGGGCGGCTAAGGCCGGAGAAGGGGGTGGGTAGTATATCCCCGAAGCCCGCCGCCGTGGCGCCGACAAAGACGGTTTTGCCATTGAAACGTTCGGGTGCGGGCGGTTCTGTCAGGACCTGGGCAAAGGAATAGGACTGCAGGGAACCAGCACCACCGATAAGAGGGACTGCCCGGTACTGATCACGAACATTCACGTAGGGCAGGGTTTCTTCAGTCTCTGTTTCTTGCGGCCCAACGCCGCTGGCGGCCAGGGCAAGGCCTGGCCAGAGCTGTTGCCCGAGGCCATTGAACAGGTAGAGACCACGAGCGACGCCGTCGCTGTCCAGTTCCACATGCGCATGGCCAAGCCCTGCGGCCGCTGATGCCAGCTCTCCAACTGGCAATTGTTCACTTAACAGGTACCGGGATGTGGGCGGAGACAGGTAGACCGGGAGGATCACATTGCTGTGGCGGCGCATCTGTTCCGCCAGTTGCTTGTCGTCGGGTGACGGTTCCGCAAAAAGGATGTCGAAGACAATGGTTTTCGCCCCTGCCTGCTCAAGCTTGCCAATAAGCTCTGCGTGCAGGTTGCGAGGCCAGGGCCAGCGCCCCAGGCGGTTCAGGCTGAGCTCGTCAATGGTTACCAGCACAACCTCATCCGAGGCTTTGACGGGATTTGAAGTGATGGCCTGATCATACAGCCAGTAATCAAGGCGTTCGGGCAGTTCCGTTGTCTGGATGAGCAGAAGAAGTGCCAGCAGTATCAGGCCCAGAGTCCAGGGGGTCGTTTTAATTGGAAGCCAATCCCGGTTCATGAGTCCTGCTGTGTGTTTCGGTCGATCAACGGATTATTCCAGGTACAATTCCCTCCCTGGCCCCCAGCGGCTTTGCAAAGGACCATCAGAAAGAGCTTTCAGGCGCACAAAATACCGCCTTCCGGGAATAAGACGCAAGGCTGCTGTGGTATCAGACAGCGTTGCTTCCTTGATAATGTTGTTGAATCCAGGCTCTTCCGAAAGCTGAAGGCGGTAGTCTGTGGCCGTGTCCACCTTCTCCCAGAAAACCCTGACCTGGCTGTCGATATAGTTCACGCTGATGATTCGAACCGGCGGCAGGCTGCCATTAACCACAAGCTCTCGTGCTTCGGTAGTGGCGACGGAGTTGCCACCTGCTTCGGTAACGACCCGCCAGTAATATTTGCCCGGCCCCAGCGGACGTGACGGCAGGGCTGATGTTTCCGGCGCCCACTCGCTGGTAGCGATCAGGTTTCTGAAATCCCTGTCCTCGGCAACTTCTACGCGAGCCACTTCGTTGTCGCCGTTAAGCTCCCAGCGGAACTCGGGCATATCATCGTTCACGGTGTCCCCGTTAGCGGGCGATACCAGGCTGGCTGTTCTCGCCTGAAGATCGACCTCCACTGGCACCACCTGGGGCATGCCTGCGGTTCCTCGAGCGTCTAGCGCTGCCAGGTGTACCTCATAGGTGCCGTTATCCAGCCGCCCGATATCAAAGCTGTTGCCGGTGAGTTTCCGGCTTTCCACCCAGCGGCCGGTGTCGCTTTCAAAAATATCCACCCGGTGCATGGGAGCTCGGCTTTCCTGCCAGGTCATGGTGGCCGGCAGTTGGGTCAGTATCGGGGGAAGAGGGTTGAGTGCCGGCGCTGGCGGCAGGCGGCGAATGCTGAGGCCACCATTGCCATTGGTGGACAGGCTGGCACCGAAACCAGCGGGAATGCGGCGGGTTTTACCGGGCGCCCCGAAGTCAACGTTGCCCTCGGTTACCTGCAGGCGAGTGCCTTCTGGAGATGTCTGGAGGGCAAACGCGGTTCCGCGCACGGCAGCGACCGCCGATGGCGTTTCGATCTCGAATCTGGCTCCGCCTTCCATTACGGGCTTCACCCGAGTGTGGATCTCGCCCCTGTCGAGTCTGAGCCGGGTATCCACCATTCCGGCTTTGCCGTATTGAGTCAGCCGGTTGAAGATCAGTCGTGAATTCGGAGAAATCCGCACTTCCGAGCCGTCAGCCAATTCGACGGTGGCGGTTCCGGATGCTGACAGAATTTCATCACCGACACGGATCAGGGTTTCTTCACCAAGAGGTGTTTTCCTGCTTGTGCTTCCTGAAATCAGTTGAACGGTTCCCGTAACTGATGTCGCCCGGGCAGGCTGGGGTTGGCGCTTCAGCCAGGTAAGAGGAATTCGAATACTGTCGCCGGCACCGAGTATGGCGCCATTGCCAATCCGGTTGTACTGCAGCAGGCGGCTGGGCGAAAAGCTCGATGCGAGCAGTTGGCTGGCCACTTCCGAAAAGCTCTCGCCAGGACGCAATGTGTAGATCCACTCAGGTACCGGGTTGGCGGAAGATGCATCGGAATGCCCGGCAGAACCACGGGTCACCGACAGCTCCGCAGCCGCGGGTGCTGCGCAAACAAGTAGCGCAAGTATAAGCAGCAGTGCGGGCAATCGCGGAGCCGGGCTTTCAGTCATTGGCTGCCCTGGCGGGTTCCTGGTCGTCAAACGCCTGATCCTGAGCCTTCATGGCTTCCAGTCGGTAGCCTCGCTGGTAAATCGTCTTAATTCGAAAGCCGTTTTCAGGATTGAGGCCCAAACGACGGCGAAGGCGGCTCATATGCGTGTCCACCGTGCGGGTATTGATGTCCCGCGCCAGGCCCCAGACGCGTTCAAGCAGCATTTCCCGGGTCAGCAGGCGGCCCTGGTTCTGGAACAGGAACAGGGTCAGGTCGAAATCCTTGTCGGTCAGGGTCAGTTCCTCACCATGGAGAGCAATGACCCGTTGCTGGGTATTGATTTCGAACGGACCGTAGCGAAGCACTTCTTTCTCGCTGTCCGGGTTGGAGCGCCTTGCCAGGGCGTTGATACGCGCGACCAGCTCCGCCGCACGGGCAGGTTTGGCGAGGTAATCGTCGGCCCCGGCATCCAGAGCCCGGACAATGTCTGCCTCGCTGTCCCGCTGGGTGAGAAACACCACCGGAATCGGCCAGTTCAACTGGGCGCGAACGCTCTGAAGAACGTCAATGCCCGTCATGTCCGGAATCTGCCAGTCCAGAATCAGCAGGTCATAGCTGCGATGCAGGACCGCGCTCAGGAAATTCTGACCGGTGGGAAAGCTGTCGCAGTGATGCCCGCGTTCAGACAGAATCGACTGGATGTGCTGTGCCTGTTCGGTTTCATCTTCAAGCAAAGCAATACGCATTTAACCTCTCCCGGAGTGTTGCTCTCTTGCCTGTTATGGAGCAGAGGTCTTTACGGACTACTCTGCTATATCAAGCAATTATCACAAAATGTGGATCTGCGTTCAGTTTCGTTATGTAGACTTGCGTAAACGGACTGCAGGCTTTCCGTTGTCGTCGTCAAGTGTTTGTCGGCAGCCGGGAAAATTACTGCAGCCCCAGAACCAGCCTTTTTTACCCTTGCGCCGCACCAGGGGCGAGAAACAATAGGGGCAGGGAATGGGTTTCTGCCCGCTTCCGTCTTGGGGCGTGGCTTCTTCCAGGGGGCGGGTGCCACGACAATCCGGGTAGCGGGTACAGGCATAGAATCGGCCGAATTTGCCGTCTCGCTCCAGCATGGGTGCGCGACATTTTGGGCAGTGGGGCTGTGCCTCCGGCGAGATCGAGTCGCCGCTTCCTGCCTCACTGGCTGGCCGGCCCTGGGGGCTGTTCAGAAAGCCGCGGATTTCTTCCTTCAGGGTTTCGAGGAACTGTCTGGGGTCCCCTTCACCACGGCGAATGCTCTCCAGGTTTGCTTCCCACACTGCCGTGCGGTCGGGCTTGCTGACCGACTCGGGTAGAGCGCTGATCAAAACTTTGGCTTTGTCAGTAGCCCGGATGTGCCGACTGTCCCGGTACAGGTAATCCCGCTTGAACAGGGTGTCGATGATGGCGGCCCGGGTTGCCTCTGTGCCCAGGCCATCGGTTTCCCGCAGGGTTTTTCTGAGTTCGGTATCGGTGACAAACCGGGCAATGTTGGTCATCGCCGAGAGCAGGGTCGCATCGGTGAAATGCTGTGGCGGCTGGGTCTTCCGTTCGGTAAGGCGGCTATCGTCGCAGAATACGGGTTCGCCTTTCTCCAGCCTCGGCAGGGGCGTCTTGTCCGGTTCGTTGCGCCCCTCCCGAAGTTTCAGCTCCAGCGTTTTCCAGCCCGGTTCCAGGATGGCGGTTTCCGTGGCGCGGAACTGGTGTTCGGACACCCGCACCGTCAATTTGCCTTCCCGGTGCACGGCATCTGGCGCGAACTGCATCAGATAATAGCGACTGATCAGGCCGTAGATTTTTTCTTCTGCCGCGCTGAGTTTACCGTTCGGCGTGGGACGGCTGGTTGGAATAATGGCGTGGTGGGCGTCAACCTGTTTATCGTTCCACGCGGCAGTCCTTCGGTCCAGATCTGCGCCGTTGCAGGCCTCCTCAAGATCCGGTGCCACCCGGGCAATGGCCCGCACCACCTGTTCCCGCTGAGCGTAATGGCCTTCCGGCAAGTACCGGCAGTCGGACCGTGGGTAGGTGATGAGCTGGTGGCGCTCGTAGAGGTTTTGGGCGGTATCCAGTACTTCTTTGGCGCCCATCCGGAACAGCCGGCCGGCTTCGATTTGCAGGGCCGAAAGGGAAAAGGGCAGCGGTGGAGCTTCCGACCGATCCCGGAAGCGGGACTCGGTAATGGTGCCGGGGCGGCTCCGAACGCTGTCGGCAATCTGTTCAGCGATTTCCCGGTTCAGCAGACGATTTTCTTCATCCAGATAGTCCTGGAATTGCTCGTCGGGCAGCCAGCGGGCGGTAAAGGTTCGTTGGTCGGCTTCCTCCTCCTGTGCCTTGAATTGCCCTTCAATCCGGTAATAAGGCTTGGGCTGGAAGTTTTCGATGGTGTTGTCTCGCTCAACCACAAGGCCGAGTACGGGAGTTTGGACCCGGCCAACTGAATAGACGCCTTGTTCCCCTTGCTGCTGGTAGCTGAGCGTATAGAAGCGGGTGAGGTTGATGCCATACAGCCAGTCCGCCCGTTGCCGGGCCAGTGCCGAGTGGGACAGTCGACGGAATTCCCGGTTGTCTTTCGGGCTCTGGATCGCGCGAGCCACGGCCGCCGGTGTCAGATCGTTGATCAGGATACGCTGCACAGGTGCGCTGGTGCCGAAATAGCGGATAACCTCGTCCACTAGCAATTGGCCTTCACGGTCAGGGTCGCCGGCATGAATAATGGTCTGGGCCTGACGGATCAGCGATTCCAGCACTTTGAGCTGCTGCCGCACGCTGTCCTTTGGCATGACTTCCCATTTTTCGGGAAACATGGGCAGGTCCTCTTGCCGCCATTTTTTCCACGATGGGTTATAACGTGCGGGCTCGGCCGGTTCCAGGAGGTGGCCGATGCACCAGCTTACGGTGGCAGCGTTTTCGCCGTTGCCACAGCGTATCCAGCCCTGGCCTTTCTGGTGGGGGCCGGGGAGGGCAGCGGCGATGGCGCGGCCGAGGCTTGGTTTTTCGGCGATGTACAGGTGCATGGGGTTTGGGTGTTTTGGAATCGGGATGGGAATGTGGCGCTTTGGCTTTATGCTGTCAAGGCTCTCGGGTACGTCGGTTGTTCTGTAGTAGACTGTGAGCTAGCGGGCAGTGGCTGTGGGAGAGGCCTGTCCAAAACACGCCGTAAACCCATCCCTGGGGGCTTGGTGTTGCCATCCATGGCAACACACAGTTTTGGAAAGGCCTCTCCCACACCCACATCGAGCTCCCCGTAATTCGCCCCTTATACCTCGGGTTGAGCATTAGGAGTCCTGGAACATGAAAATCCAAAACGCAATTGAAACCAAATTGAACGACGCCTTCGAGGCGCGTGTGCTTCAGGTGGAGAACGAGAGCCACAAGCACAGTGTGCCGCCTAATTCTGAAACTCATTTCAAGGTGACCCTGGTGTCGCCGGAATTTGAGGGGCAGATGAAGGTGCGGCGGCATCAGGCTATTTACAAGGTGCTTGCCGAGGAACTGGCGGGGCCGGTTCATGCGTTGGCGTTGCATCTATACTCACCGGAGGAGTGGGCGGCGACCGGTCAGTCGGCGCCCGAGTCTCCGAACTGTATGGGCGGGTCCAAGAAGGATCCGGCGATGGCGGCGCGGACCGCTCAGGGAGAGGGTTCATGAGTCAGTTTTTCCAGATTCATCCGGAGACGCCGCAGAAGCGTCTGATCAATCAGGCGGTGGATATTCTGCGTCGTGGCGGGGTGATTGTGTATCCCACGGATTCCGCCTATGCCATTGGCTGCCACCTTGGAGACAAGCAGGCGGCGGATCGGATCAAGCGGATTCGCAAACTGGATGACAAGCATAATTTTACGCTGGTGTGCCGGGATCTTTCGGACATTGGGGTATATGCCAAGGTGGACAATACCCAGTATCGGTTGCTGAAGAATTTCACCCCCGGGCCCTATACCTTCATTCTGGATGCCACCAGTGAGGTGCCCCGGCGGCTGCTCCATCCGAAGCGTCGTTCCGTGGGTGTGCGGGTGCCGGATAATGCGATTGTTCAGGAGCTCCTTGGTGAACTTGGTGAGCCAATCATGAGCAGCACCCTGATCCTGCCGGGCGAGACGGATCCGATGACAGACCCTTACGATATCCGGGAAACCCTGGAGCATGAGCTTGATCTGATTATCGACGGCGGGTTCTGTGGTATGGAAGCCACCACCGTGGTGGACTTTACCGGGGAGGCACCGGTGGTTACCCGAGTGGGTAAAGGAGACCCGGCCCCGTTCGAAGTCTGATCGACTTTATTTGTCGGTATCTCAAGCCCGGGCGTTCAGGTTGAAGGCGTACGCTCGGCTATTCCCCGCTGCTTCAATTTGTTCGGCACTGACTGAGCGCCGCATGGTGTCGTAACGGTGTACCAGGTCCTGCAGACCATTGAACTGTTGGTTCTCGCTGATCAGTGTGTCCAGTAGCGGGTTATTCACCCCGTAGGCCTGGTTCAGCTTGAGCGCATTGTCCATAAAGTGCAGCGTGGGCTCGTTGACGCTCAGGCGATTGAACGCTTCCTTGAAGTTTTTGTTTACGTTCAGATCTTTTTCAATCTGTGTGCGTGTGCTGTCGGCGATTTTCCCCTCCACCGCAACGCTGCCATTTTCAGTTTTGCTCACGTTCAATGCGGTTGCCGGGTGCAGGTTGTATTCGGCAAGTTTGTGCCGCAGGGTTTCCCGCACAAAGGCAAGATCCTGCCCCACGGTCTGTTTGTAGTCAGCCATGGCCAATCTGCGGGCTTTCAGACGGGCGAGGTCGGCCTGACTGCTTTCCGAGGGTGTAAAGCGGTCATCGCCAGGAGTCGGCTCGGTTTCCATGGCTTTTGTCTGGGCCTTTCCCGGCGCAGCTTCCGGGGCTGTAGACGGGGTCTGGCGCTTTTCCATGGCCTGCTGGAACTGGGTGCTCGCCCGGATCAGAGAGGTCAGTAGGGACATGGATGGGTTTCCTCCTTCGGTCAACCGGAACGCGGTTTCCGAACAGTCTGCGTGGGGAATAACGAATACCTGTCATCATGCTTTGCAGCTTTCAGGCCAAGTCTTTCGATTTCCTTTCTGATGTCTCCCTCTTTCGTGTGTAAACGACCTTTCCGGGATCTGATCTGGATCAGGAAATAATTGACGCATATCTATAAAGTTTGGCGACAGTTAGTTGTCATCAAAAAACATCAAATAATCTCCAGGCTGCATGCCGCGCGGCCTCTGTGTCGGGTTACCATGAAAAAACACTACTCCATCCGCTTCCTGTTGCTTGCCGCCCTGGCGGCTGCTTTCTCACTGGTGCTCGTATTTACTGTGCTCTACAGCGCAGACTCCCAGCGTGATCATCTCGAAGAGTTCAGCCACAAATACGTGGACGGGCTGGCAAAATCCTATTTCGATGGCCTGAACACCATGATGGTCACCGGCACCATTGGCAATCGGGATGTGCTCCGGCAAAAGGTGATGGCATCCGAAGATATCCTGGATGTGAGGGTGATTCGGAGTGATCATCTGAACCGCACCTTTGGCGCTGGTAATGCATCGGAGCAGAAAAGGGAGCCCCTGGATGAGCAAGCACTGGCTGGTGAGCGGGTGGAATCCTATTCGAGCAATGAAGATGGTCGAGTCTATACGCTGATTGAGCCGGTGATCGCCATGGAAAACTACCAGGGCGTGAACTGTCTGGGCTGTCATCAGGCCAATGAAGGCGACGTTCTCGGCGCCATTCGGGTGGATTATTCCATGGCTGAGAGCGATGCCCGTTTGCAGCAGCAGTTGCTGACCAGTGGTGGCATTCAGGTCGCCATCTTTGCTGCGGTTTTCTTCCTGACCGCGGCCGCATTGAGTCGACTGGTGTTTTCCCGTCTGCGGAGACTCCACGACCGAATGGACGAGATTTCCAGCAACTCTGATCTGACTATTGAGCTGGACGTTACCCGTAACGATGAGATCGGTTCTGTCTCGCGGGCCTTCAACCGAATGATGGCGAAGATACGGGAGAGTATGAATACCGTAATGGACAACGCCGAACAGGTGGAACAGGCGGCCAGAAGCATTGCGGGAAAGGCTGACACGACAGAGCGGGAAGTACTCGCCCAACGTGACAACACCGACCAGGTTGCCAGTGCCACCACCGAAATGGCCGCCTCAGCGGTTCAGGTCCGGGAAAACGCCATGCACACCACCCGAAAATCCGCAGATACGGCGGAGTCCGCTAGCAAGGGTGAACGCCTTGCCCGCAATGCGGTTGAGGGCATCGAGGCCCTGAACAGTGAGGTTCAGAGTGGCGCACAGCGTATTGAACAACTGGATCAACGCACCAGCCAGATGTCGGACATGCTGGAGGTGATTTCCAATATTGCCGACCAGACCAACCTGCTGGCCCTCAATGCCGCGATCGAGGCTGCGCGGGCCGGTGAGCAGGGGCGGGGTTTTTCGGTGGTGGCCGATGAGGTTCGTGCACTTGCCTCTCGAACCCAGGATTCCACTGAGGAGATCCGGAAAACCATCAATGGACTGAAAGGCGAGGTTGTCGATTGTGTGGCCACCATGCGCCACGCTTCCGAGATGGCAGAGCAGCAGGTCTCGGCCATTCTGACCGTGGAGTCGGAATTACAGACCATTGCCGCGGCCGTGCGCGAGATCACCGATCTCAATCAGGAAATGGAAAGTGCCGCCAACGAGCAGAGCGATGTCTCCGAATCCATCAATCACAACGTGATTGAAATCAGCCGTTCAGCAGAGCAGACCTCCGGGGATGCCAAGGAAACGGCCCGAATTGCCGGTGACCTGCTGGTTATGGCGGAGAATCTCAGGAAAACCATCGAACAGTTCAGGCTGAATCAGGAAGGCCGCCCATAAAAAAAGCGGCCTGGGGCTGAAGAAAGGTTCAGCCCCGGTGGTCGGAGACGAAGGGGTTGGTGGCACGTTCCTGACCAAAGGTGGACATCGGACCGTGTCCGGGAATGAACGCAACCTCGTCGCCGAGCGGGAACAGCTGTTCCTTGATTGAGCGGATCAGTGTTGCGTGATCACCCTTTGGAAAGTCCGTGCGCCCGATTGAGCCATGAAACAGCACGTCACCGACCAGTGCCAGACCGGACTCCTTGTGGTAGAAAACTACATGACCTGGCGTGTGGCCCGGGCAGTGAAGTACGTCCAGGGTCTGATTTCCCACGGTGACCTGCTCCCCACCTTCCAGCCAGCGATCCGGGGTGAATACTTCCGGTGCCGGAAAACCGAACATTTGCGCCTGCTGGGGCAGGCCGACAATCCAGAAATTGTCTTCCTTCTGCGGCCCCTCAACGGGAATTCCCAGTGCTTTCGACAGCTCTGCGGTTCCGCCGGCGTGGTCAATGTGGGCATGAGTAAGCAGAATCTTCTCGACCGTTACGCCTTCCTCGCCAACCGCAGCGCGGATTCGGTCGAGATCCCCACCGGGATCTACAACAGCGGCCTTTCGGGTTTGCTCACACCAGATGAGTGAGCAGTTCTGCTGGAAAGGCGTGACGGGAATGATTCTGTAGTTCAGTGACATACCTGTTCTCAATGGCTGAATAAATGGCTGATCCCGTCAGTTTACTGGAACTTGCCGCGTCACAACGAACGCGCCCCGCAAATCGCCCTCGGAGAAGCCAGTCGCCTTGTCTTCAGGATAGAGTTCAGCCAGTTTTGCCTTTACGTCCGGAGCGATGGACTTGCCGTGACAGCCGAGGCAAAGCTTCTGTGTCGGGATGGCGCTCATATACTGGAATGCCGGCTGTCCGGACGCTTCCGAGACCTGCCAGACCTCTACCGGTTTTCCGTTCCTGACCGGCTGTTTGTCCATGGCCAGCAGTTGGATCTCCTGCCAGTCGGTGGGGGTGTTCTCCGGATTCCGGACTTTCAGACTGGTCCGACTGATGGTCCAGCCGCCGCTGCTGTTGTTCCTGGCGATTTCGGGTGCGGCAGTCTTGCAAACACCAATACCGTTTGTGAGGCCGCCTTCTTTGATGGCCGCCTGGAGCGCCTGCTTCAGTGAGCCGCCGAAACTTTTTACCAGGGAACGTGCTTCGGCAACCAGCGCTTCCGGATTATCTGTCTGGGGTTGGGTGAGCAATGGCATCGAAAGCAAGGAGCATAACAAGGCTGTGGTGATGATCGGTTTGGTCATTGAATCTCTCCCGGGCGTGTTGGGTTTTGGAATAAGTATATAACAAATAAACAGTCCCAAATTGAGCCAGGACAGATTCCGGTCGAGGAGTCAGAATCGAGCACTTCTTCAAATAAACCTTCACCGACTCTGAAAGCTCCGAGGGAGGCGAGCTAGTCCGGAACCTGCTCAATAAGCGCAACCAAATCCTGACGAATTTCTTCTGGGCTCAGGTCCGGGCGTATTAGCAGGCGGGCGTTGCCGGTGCGATCAAAGACATAAACTGCACTGCTATGAGAAACCTCGTAGTTTCCATCCTCATCGGGTTTCTCATAACCGAAGGTTGTTCGATATCGTTTTGCCAGTTCGCGAAGCTGGGATTCACTCCCGGTGAGTCCCACAATATTGTCACCGAAAAAATCCACGTAATTTGCCAGGCGTTCCGGCGTATCACGCTTTGGGTCAACACTTACGAATAAGGTGAGCACTTCATCCTGAAGCTCGGGGCCAAGGCCATTGGTCGCCTGATTGAGCTTTTGCAGGGCCGTCGGGCAAACATCGGGGCATGAGGTGAAACCGAAAAACAGCATTCGCACGCGGCCGCTGTAATCATTGCCAGACACAGGTTCGCCCTGACTGTCAGTCAGAGTGAATTCCAACTCGGGCATCAGGCCACTGATATCTTTGCCGTGCCACTCCTCATCGTTACCGAGGCAACCAGCAAGGAGTATCGACAGGACCAGCAATGAGATGGACGTTAAGGCCTTGGTACGTTGTCGCCGGAAGTACATGCTCATGACGCCCTTTCCTCAAGATTTGTGGAGTGATTCGTGTATTTGCCGTCTTCGCGCATGGCACGACGAAGGATAAGCAGAATGCCGATAATGCTCATCATTGCCGGTGGAATGTAAGTCAATAGGCCCCCGAGGAACTGGTCGACTTCGGGATCCAGCGGCCAGGCGCGGCCACAGACCTCGTAAACGTCGTAGACCATGTCTCGCGAAAACACGATCCAGGCCCCCAGAATCATCTGGAGCACACCTGCCACAGCCAGAATCAAAATGCGTTTGCCATAACCCAGTGATGAGGTGATCGCCGGCGGTCGCGGGTCGAAGATTAGCCACCAGAACAGCAGGCCATCCAGCAACATGCTCCAGTTCATGATCCAATACAGGTCCCGGCTGAGCATGGCGTCGAAATGGATCGATGGCCAGAGCCAGAAGTAGATCAGTCCGACAAAGAGAAACAAGGCGATGAAAGGCTGCTGCAAAAGGTTATAGACCCGACCGAGTGGGCCCAACGCAAGCCCCCAGCGCGGGGAGATTTTAGCGAACCAGTACCGCATGACCGGTAAGGGGTTGGACAGGGCGATAAGGATCGGGCCGATGTGGTGCAGAATCAGATGCTGGCCCCGATGTACAAAAAACATGTATTGGGCGTAGTAGTCAAAGCGGGTTTGCATTACCCCGTAGCAAAGCATTACGCCCAGAACGAAGGTCACGATGCGCAGTGAGCCTGGCCGTTCATCCGCCGGCATGCGCACAATGCCAATGCCATAAAAGCCAAGCAGGAACATGTAGCTGAGTATCGTCAGCGGGGAAAAGTCGTACGGTAACAGATAATCAAGTGGTGACATTATCGGCCTGGTTTTTGTTGCTTTTCCGGTACTCTACCTCTGCATTTACTGGCTCGTAAAATCGGCACGCCACAAGTGGGGGCGATGCAAATCCGCTAGGTTCCGCAATGGGCTGTGTTCGGGCACGGATCATCCCCCCGCTCCCATTGGATAGTGGTGTGCTGGATACCAAAATGTTCCCTGAGCATGTCAGCGGCCTCGTTGATTACCCGGTCATCATTGGCGGGGTCGGGTTTGACCAGATGAACGGTGAGCGCATTTTCAGTGGTGCTCAGTGCCCAGATGTGAAGATGGTGGGCCGACTGCACGCCGGGAAGGTGCTCGAGATGTTCGATGACAGCTGAAGGGTCGATACCATTGGGAACGGCATCAACCGCAAGCTTGACCGAGTCCTTGAGCAGCTGCCAGGTACCGAAGAAGATCACAGCGGCAATAACCAGGCTGACCACCGGGTCAATCCAGGCGAGGTCGGTGAACATCAGGATGATGCCGGAAATCACCACGCCTACCGAGACTGCGGTATCGGCGGCCATGTGGAGGAACGCCCCGCGAATGTTGATGTCGCCCTTCTGGCCCTTGAGGAACAGCAGCATGGTGGCGCCGTTGATCAGAACGCCTATGCCGGCAACCACGATGACTGTCAGGCCCGCGACACTGGCGGGGTTGGTCAGGCGCTGGATGGCCTCCCAGGTAATCCCTCCCACGGCGGCAATCAGAAACAGGGCATTGAACAACGCAGCCAGAATGGTGGTTTTCTTAAGACCGTAGGTTTTGCTGTGAGTTGCCGCCTTGCTGGCGAGCCAGCTTGCCAGCCACGCCATGATAAGCCCCATGACGTCACTCAGGTTATGGCCGGCGTCCGCGACGAGTGCCAAAGATCCTGACAGCACTCCGTATACCGCCTCGATAATCACGAACAGGGTATTAAGAACGACCGCCAGAGCGAACGAGCGGTTGTGGGTGTTGAAGTGATGACTGTGATCGTGACCGTGGTCGTGCATGCCTGTTCCTGTTGCCGTAAATTGAACTTGTAGCATGAACCCTGTAGCTACTACAGGGTCAAGTTCTCGGTGGACGACTGCCAGTGCATGATCTACTCCAACGCCATTAAATCTGGGTATATCCTGGAAGTAGTCGGGGCCGTTGGGAAGGATTGAGGTTAGAGGCTGGTACCCCCGGCAGGACTCATAAATATACTTAAGAAATTGTTTTGTATATAGCTAATCTTTTTTTATGTTGATATGTGCCCCCATTTGTACCCCCAAAATGGTTTGTGTGCGTTGGGGTGGGGCAATTCCTCAAGCAGTTTGATAGCAAGCTTTAATGTGCAAGCAGCAGCTAGATTGCGAGGTGATTCATGCCAGGCGACTCGTACCATCTACGCCAGAACTCAATTACAACATCATTTCAGATGTCCGTAATCTCCTCTGTTGCTGCGCACCACTTTGATGTCATTGTTGTTCCACTTTAAACAAAAGCGGACATTCAGTCACGATCGAATGGCCAGACTAGCAAGCGGACCTTTTCCCGGGCCGAGTCACTCTACTTCTTCCCACCCGGGCCATCAGGAAGCAAGGGCCATGAGGATATTCGACAAAATGCCAAAGGGCGGAAAACTCTAATCAGCGGTGCAACTAAACAGGATGTATACAGGAGGATGCGGTCAAGGGCTCCAATCTCTCGCTTCCCTCTCGGGCAGCGCCGGGCTGAAAAGATAGCCTTGAGCAACATCACACCCGAGACGGGCCAACCGTTCCGCTTGGCTTTCAGTCTCCACCCCCTCTGCTGTCACAGTCAAGCCGTACGCTTTGGCCAAGCCAATCATCGACTGAACAAAAAGCTCGCCTTTTGGGTCTTCCAGGTCGTCAATAAACGATTTATCGATCTTGAGTTCGTCGACATCCAGCTTTTTCAAATAACTCAGAGAGGAGTATCCGGTGCCGAAGTCATCAAGGCTGACACGTATTCCGAGTGCCTTTAACCTTGACAGATTGCTGGCAACATCGGCTGTCATCTCAAGCACCATCCCTTCAGTAATTTCCAGCTCAATGGCGCTGGGTGGAAGAGATAACTTTTGCAGTTTACTGACAATGGTGTCGTAAAATGCCGAATCGGAAAAATGGTTACCAGTAATGTTTACGGCAATTGGTAGAGCTTCTTCACCAGATGTCCACATTGAGAAAGCGATAGCAGCGACTTTGCGCAGTACGTAGCGATCCAATTCGGGGCCCAGCCCGGCTGCTTCTGCTACAGGAATGAATTCGCCCGGTGACACAGGACCCCACTCGCAGTGATGCCAACGCGCCAAGGCCTCGTAACCACATTTTGTCCTGGACGCGAGGGCAATTTTGGGTTGGAGATACACTTCGATAGCTTCGGATGCGAGCGCGTTTTTGAGTGCTTGCTCTACCGCAATCCTTCGCAAAAGTTGTTGGTGATTAACATTTGTGAAGGTGGCAAGCGAAATGTTCCTGACTTTCGCCTCCCGCATCGCAGCTTCGGCCAAATCCGGCATGCGTCCCAAATCCGAGTTGTCGTCTGGAAAAAGAGCAATGCCAGCTTTCGAGTTCAGACGGTACTCTTCCCCGATGATTGAGTAAGGTCTTGCCAGTTTGCCTAGAACTGCATTCGCAACGTTCTCTGCCTCTGCCAAATCATGGACTGGAAACGCCATAATCAATTCGTCACCACCGAGCCTGGCGATCTGACCTTCGGGAGGCAGGAGCGACGCCATTCGGCGCGCGATCTGTACAATTACCCGATTGCCTACATCGTAACCATAACGCTGGTTTATCTGCGTTAGACGGTCCGGGTCGACACAGATAAATGCATACCGACTCGATATCTTTACGGTAGATCGTAAATGTTCAAGGAGGGCAGGAACCCGGAGTAATCCTGTGAGCTGGTCATGGTCCTTCAGAAATTCGGCTCTCAACAGCGCAAGTTCTCGATCTGATACATCCACGCCAAGCCCTTGAAGCTCCAATTCGCCTGTTACGGTGTTCGCTACTTTCCGGAATGACCACTCGGCATGCGCTGGTGTTCCATTCGTCTTCATCTCAAATTGGAGATTAATCTCGTCGCTTCGATGAGACGCAAGGAACTCATGCAATTTTAGTGTGCTGTCCGTTGAGCCCTCTGCAAGAAAATGGGCAAGATGGACACCGACCAATTCATCATAAGACTTGCCGAGAATCGTTGTTAGAGAGGCATTGGCAAAAGTCAGGCGTAGCTGATCATCAAGGCGGCAAATGAAGTACTTCTGACTTTCTATGATGTCCCGGTAGCGCTTTTCTGCACGCTCCAGATCGGCCAGAGCATGGAAATGATCCGTCAAATCATGACAGATACCAACAAAATAGGACTCTCCACCGACCTTGAACTCACCAACGGACAGGTGCATCGGAAAGGTTTCGCCGGATTTCTTACGCCCCGTAGTGCGCCTCCCGATACCAATGATTTTGGCATGGCCGCTGTTCAAGTAGGACTCGATATAGCCGTCATGAGCACTGCGATCGGGCTCGGGCATCAGCATGCTGACGTTGTTGCCCAAGCATTCTGATGGCACGTACCCAAATATTCGCTCCATCGAATCAGAAACGCGCTGTATTGTTCCGCGTTTGTCGATGAGCACGACCGCATCGGCGGCTGCGCTCAAAACGGCTGATAACGGATCATCCTTTTCTAGCAGCATTTCCCTGTCCAGTTAACAAGCTATTTAAAACGAACAACCAGCTCATGGAGGTCTGAAGCAATTTGTCCCAACGCTTTAACACTCTCGGTAGATTCTAGGCCCTTTTCTAGGTTTTGCTGGGCAAGGCTGGATATGTTCTCGACCTGAGCGTTGATCTGGTCGGATACCTGAGCCTGCTCTTCAACAGCAGCCGCCATTTGCAGTGCCATATCCGCGATCTCGCTCACGGCATCGCCGATACTGATCAGAGTTTTCTCCGTATCCAGCATTTTTCGCAGCCCCTGATCGGCGGCCTCCGCTCCAGCGGTTGCAACAGAAACAGATTTTTCAGACCGGTTAAGCAAATTGTCCACGATTCCGTGAATTTCCTGTGTAGATTCCTGAGTCCGGCGTGCCAGTCCGCGCACTTCGTCAGCCACGACGGCAAAGCCACGACCATGTTCGCCGGCCCTGGCCGCTTCGATGGCAGCGTTCAGTGCAAGCAAGTTCGTCTGGTCTGCAATTTGCTCAATGATTCCCGCGGCCTTGGCGATGTTATGGCTTTGCTCTGCCAGTTCGGCGACCGAATTTCGAATGCCATCGACGGTCCCTTTGAGTTCTTCGATCGCGGAACGTGTCGCCTCAACGACTTCGCGGCCTTTCACCGCCTGCTTCCGTGATTCCTCCGCTCTACTGGCCGTGTTCTGAACGTTTGATGACACCTCAGCAATCGTCATCGACATCTCGTGGACCGCGGCAGCCACCTGCTCGGTTTCGGCTTGTTGCCGGTTCAGCGAATCCTGAGTTTCTTGGGCAATCTCCATCCCTGAGGCGGAGCGGGACCGTACCTGAGCCGCCGAGTCTTCAATCCGGGTCAGCACCGTATCAAGGTGGGACTTCTGGGCAAGAATAGCGACCTTAATTCGTCCCTTTTGGGGATGGTCATCGGTGTAACTTTTGGCCGCTAGGGTATCTGTAAAACTCGTCGCAAGTAGCTGCCGAAGCTCTGACTGAAGATTACCTTCCGAATACTGTTTCCAAAGGAGGCACCCAAAAAGAGCGATGATGAGGATCCCCATAGCGACATGGGGCTGGCCAACCCAGAACGTCGCAATGGCTGCAATAACAATTGCAGCAGCACCCAAATATGAAAAGGGAATGCGCTCAGTCACAGAAGTGAGCTTTTTCCCCTCTCGGATGCGTGCATACAGTTTTGCGGCACGATCGACGTCCTCACGGGCAGGACAGGAACGAACCGACTCGTAGCCGATGACACTGCCACCCTCGGTAATTGGCGTCACATAGGCATTCACCCAGTAGAAGTCACCATTTTTGCACCGGTTTTTAACGAGTCCCATCCAGGGCCGACCGGATTTCAGATGCGACCACATGTTGGCGTAGGCTTCCGGCGGCATATCCGGGTGGCGAACAATGTTATGGGGTTGGCCAATCAATTCCTCACGACTGAATCCACTGACCTCTACGAATGCATCATTACAATGCTTGATTTTCCCTTTCAGGTCGGTTGAAGAAATTAATTTCTGGTGCGCGGGGAAGCGTCGCTCTGTTTGAGTTATTGGCTGATTTATTCTCATGGGCTGGGGCGCTCTTTGCTGCCATTAATGGGAAGAGGAAAATGCAACTCACTCGCAGAGAAGAATAGCTGCGCGGCGCAAGACCAAATATTGCAGAAGTGTAAAGCGGGTTGACTCAGATCAAAATATTGGCAATTACCCCTAAATTCAGGCGGTGCGATTCCTGAGAGAAGTTTGAGGTCATAAACATCAATTCTTCGCTCCCAAGTGAAGCATACCCATCTATCAAAAATCAGACTCGGCACAAGCAACCTTGCACATCGGAATTCTTTCGATCATGGGCGCGTTTGCGCTAGACTGTGACACATATCGCAAAGTGTAGCGTAAATTGACGTAAATCAAAGGCTTTGAAGTTAGATCTAAGTCTCAGATGCTCTCCAATGCTATGGCTGCGGCCTGAACAGAAAGCCGTCAAACCCTGGAACTACACTTTGCATTCGATATCGTTGAAGCGTAGTGACCTGTGATCATGACGAGACCGAAAGCTAGGCTCACGGAGCAGATTCGAGTCCAGGCATTGCATGAACTGCGAATCCTGGATACGCCAGCAGAGGAACGATTTGACCGTCTGACTCGCCTTGCCAAGAGACTTTTTGACGTGCCAATTGCGCTCGTATCGTTAGTTGACAGCGAGCGCCAATGGTTCAAGTCCAACCAGGATTTGCCCGTAAGGCAAACACCCAGGGAAATTTCTTTTTGCCATCATGCGATTTCGCAAGAGGATGTATTTGTTGTTCCAGATGCATCGTTGCATCCCGGCTTTTTGGACAACCCGTTGGTGACAGGACCGCCGCATATTAGGTTCTATGCAGGCTATGTCCTAAAGCTTGCTAACGGGCTTGCCATGGGCACCTTGTGCATCATTGATTCAAAACCGCGTTCCTTCTTCGAGGAAGACCTTCAGGCGCTCAGAGATCTGGGCATGATTGCGGAGAACGAGCTTGCTGCAATTCAGTTGGCAATTGAGGATGACTTGACTGGCTTGCCCAATCGGAGGGGCTTTTTGCATCAGGCACAAAAAACCATCAATCTATGCTACCGGCTGGGACGGCCTGCGGCCCTGATCTATTTTGATTTGACCCACTTTAAAACGATCAACGATAAGCACGGTCACCACGAGGGCGACGCTGCTCTCAGGGCATTCGCAAATCTATTAAGAGGGCATACTCGGGAATCCGATATCAGTGCCCGCATGGGTGGTGACGAATTTGTACTCCTTATGAATGACACCACCGTGGACCAAGCAAGTCGCTATGTTGAAAGACTGCGAGAATCGGTGAATCAGCATAACAGCGCTTCTGGTAAGCCTTACGAGATTCTTTTTGATGAAGGAGTTGTTCCACTGGATCTTGAGCAAGAGCACTTTATCGAAACGTTGCTCCAAAAAGCGGATGCCGAAATGTTCAAACAGAAGCGGAAAGTCCGTTGAAGCAAGTCCGTATTGGTATGAACTCGCACAAGAGTGCGGCGTTTAATAATGCGCATAACGCATGCCGGCCGATAATTCGAGGCCACGAATTGGGTCTGAATGTTCGCTTAGCGACCGTCACGCATCCTAGGCAACAGCTAAACAGAAGCGAACATTCCTTTCAGCGCCTCCACGACAGGTTCAACACAGATGAGAAACTCCTGTTGGACGGTGTACTTCAAAATTCGTGCTAGAGTGATTCTGTATCTATTAGCTGATAATTGGTGCTTTGATCCAGGTTCGGGCCGGGGGGCAGCGATTGAGGATCATGGCGAGTTCCGTTTATAGGGATGTTATATGCCAGTGGAGGAGATATGCGTACTGCCATAGTCATTGCTTCAATAGGCATCGCGATCTTCTTCTTGGGCTATAGCGCTCTGCTCATCTATTATTCCTGGCCCCTAGAAAGTTTTTCTGTTCTTTGGGCAGCACCTTTTGGAGACAGCTTTGGAATATTTTCATCGCTTTTTTCCGGGCTCGCTTTGATTGGTCTTCTCTACACGATTCATCAACAGGGTGAAGAGTTAAAGCTACAAAGAGAAGAAATGAAATCACAGCGTGGTGAAATGTCTAAAACTGTAGCAACGCAAATTCGGCAACTTCATATCGAGCTACTCAAAATGGCTGTAGAAAATCCGGATTTGCAGGAAGTCTGGGAAGAAGAAGGGTTAGTAGAAAAAATATCCTTCAAACAGAATACTTACATTAATCTCATAGTGTCGCATTGGGAAATGCAGCATATCAATGGAATGGCTCCAAGGGAGCAAATCGAGGAAATGCTGAATACTTACATGCGAAGATCCTATTTTCAAAAATTTTGGGAAAATTCTGGTAAGTACCGTGACCGCTACGCAGAAAAATCGGCTCTTCAAGAGGAAAGAGAATTTTTCGAAATGGTAAATTCGGCATATAAAAAGTCAATCCAGCCGACCGCTAGAGAGTCGACTTCTTAAAGCATTAGCAATCATTAGGGAGATTAAATCTTGCTCAAAAGTAGAGAAATTGAGGTGCCTGAGGAAAATCCTTTCTGTAATGATGAGCTAAATAGAAAAGAAAGTGCAGATGCATTGACTGAGTTTGTTGTGTCAGCAAACGAACCCTTAGTCTTGTGTATTGATGCTCCTTGGGGGCAAGGTAAAACAACTTTTCTTCGGATGTGGCAGCAGAGTCTCAAGAATTCCGAAGTTCCTACCATTTATTTCAATGCATGGGAAAACGACTTTTCTGAAAATGCGTTGGTAAGCTTAATTGGAGAAATCTCATCTGCTTTATCTGAACTAGCGAAAACGGGTGATGAATCTAAAGCAAAGGAGTACTTTTCTAAAGCAAAGGCCATAAGCACTATGCTGCTAAAAAGATCTATTCCTGTTACAGCAAAAATGGCTACAGCTGGCGCTTTAGATTTGGATGATTTAACTGAAAACGCTCTATCTGAATTTGCAGAATCAATTGCTAAAGAACAAATAGATCAGTACGAAAAATCTAAGCAATCCTTGATATCATTTAGGCAGGCCTTAACCGATTTTGCTTCTAGCGTTACTGATGCGAATGACAAAAAACCTTTGGTTTTTATAATAGATGAGTTAGATAGGTGTCGCCCCAATTATTCTATAGAAGTACTTGAGAAAGCAAAGCACTTCTTCAATGTACAGAATATTGTTTTCGTTTTAGGTGCTGATAAGTCGCAATTGGGGTCATCGATAAAGGCTATTTATGGTGCAGGACTCAATGTAAATGGTTATCTTCGTAGATTTATCGATTTTGATTACCTTCTACCTCCGCCGGATAAAGGTGAATTCGTAAAGGCCTTATTTAAAAAATATTCGTTTTCAGATTATTTTTCAAAAAAAAGCGGTCGCGGTGTTCAGTATGAGTACGAGCATGCGTTGAAAATGTTTGAAGAGTTATTCGATGTTTTTAATTTGACGCTAAGAGAACAGGAGCATTGCTGCTCTCTTCTTAACTTAGCGATCAGAACGACTCCTCATGATTATAAATTATTTCCTCTGTTTCTTTGTTTTCTTATAGTTTTGAAGGTTAAACAGCCAGATTTATACAACGATTTAATATCAGAAAGAATATCCCCAACTGTTCTTTTAGAAGAGTTCAGTAAAACCCCTGGGAGTATAGCGTTGCTGGAGACAAATTATGGCGCGGCTCTTGAAGCATACATTATCGTTTGTAAATCGCACCGACATGGACATGATGACATTTTGACCCCTTATACCAAGATAGCTGAATCTGATAACGCCACAGTCGAGCAGAAGCGCAGGGCTAATAGGATTTTGGAGCTTGTTGAAGACTTTGATTTCAATGGAGGAGTGGGAATTCTGAGCTATCTAGTCAACAAAATCGAGGTGGCTTCTCGATTCAAGTGAGGAGTTGCGTAATAATGGCGCGCTGGAGGGTTTCTACATTTCGACTTCGGCTCCATTTCAATAGCAGGCATGCTGCAAGCGTTGGCCCCCCATTCTGAACGTTCGCTTTGCGACCCAAGCGTGCTTTATAAGCCGAGTATCTGGCCAGTTAGAACGCATTCGGAGTGGAGTCCTTCGCCAGATCTTGGTCATCGTTTTGGCTAGTCAGCTCTAGATTACTCAGCATTATCGTTGGCTTTTTTGCGAGCAGTCGATTTTCTCAAATTCACTCGGACCGAGCGGGCGAGAGATTTGGCTCTAAGACACAACGGGTCGTCGTCCCTATCGGTTTCATGATTCCACCGAATTTGAAACCTATATCACCTCTATGAACCAGGGCACTGACAGTGCCTTTCCTCCCCATTCACAGAGGTAATTCCCAATGTCTGAACAATGCCCCAATTGCCTGTCTCGGCGGATTGGCAAGAACAACTACGGCAAGAAAGCCGCTGGTGTAGTCGGTGCGTCTGCCGGTACCTACGGAGGCTATGCCGCTGCCACGGCGGGTGCCCAAGCGGGTGCAGCTCTCGGAGTCGTCGCTGGTCCTGTCGGCGCGACCGTGGGCGGTATCGGCGGTGCTGTCATTGGTGCGCTACTGGGTGGTGCTACCGGCGCTTCCGCTGGCGTGATTCTTGGCGACGTCCTGGATGACCGGGTGCTGGACAACCTGCGCTGCCTTGACTGTGGCTATGCCTTCAGTACCGGTCCCGACTCCCACGATAATATCCGCTGATTCCCCTCGCAAATTCCATAGGAGAACAACCATGGCTCATCTCATTGAGCAAATGGCCTACGTTGGCCAAACCCCTTGGCATGGCCTGGGGAACGAACTGACTTCGAATCAGCCCTTAGAGGTCTGGGCAAAACAAGCGGGCTTGGATTGGCAGATTCAGGAAAGCCCTGTCCGCTTCGTCACCAATTCCAGTGGCAGTTTGGGTGAAATCCTCTCTTACCCGGATTCTAAGGTGCTTTACCGCTCGGATACCAAGGCTCCGCTGTCGGTCGTCGGTAACCGCTTTAAGGTGGTTCAGCCTGAGGAGATCCTGGAGTTCTATCGGGATCTGACTGAGGTTTCTGGCTTTGAGCTGGAAACAGCTGGTGTCCTGAAAGGCGGTCGCAAGATGTGGGCGCTGGCCCGCACCGGCCAATCCGGCATGCTTAAGGGTAACGACCAGACTAATGCCTACGTGCTTCTGGCCACCGCGTGCGACGGCACTATGGCAACGACTGCTCAGTTCACCAGTATCCGCGTGGTTTGTAATAACACGTTGGCTGTCGCTCTGAAGGGCTCTACTGCCAACGCCGTCAAGGTGAAACACAACACCGCCTTCGATGCGGATCTGGTGAAGAGGCAACTGGGTATCTCCGTTTCTGCCTGGGACGACTTCATGTACCGCCTGAAGACCCTGAGCGAACGGAAGGTGAAAACCACCGAGGCCAGGAATTACTTCCTCAAGGTGTTCACTGACGATTCCGGAAGGGGTGTCGGCAAAACCAACGAGCGTTCCATGGCGAAGGCTCTGGGTCTGTATGAAGGCGAAGGCATGGGCGCCAACCTGGCATCCTCGGAGGGCACGGCCTACGGCCTGCTGAACGCCGTCACCGAATTCATCGATCACCAGCGTAGGGCCAAAACCGTTGACCACCGGCTCGATTCCGCCTGGTTCGGAACCGGTGCCGCTGTTAAGAACCGTGCATTAGAGCAGGCCATGTCACTTGTGGCCTGAGCCAATCCTACAAATCTCAAAACCGCCATAAAGCCCACCGGAGCCTGATGCTCTGGTGGGCTTTTTTTATGTCTGGAGGAAAACACCATGGGCATGAGAGCAAACACAATTCAGAAACAGCGACCGGCCTTGCGCCTGGTCTCCACAAAGGGGCTTAGCCGGGATGAATGGCTGAAGGTGCGCAAGCAGGGCATTGGCAGTAGCGATGCCGCAGCAGCCGTCGGCATGAATCCTTACCAGTCCCAACTGGAACTCTGGATGGTCAAAACTGGCAGGGATGTTGGCTTGCCGAAACCGGACTCCGATGATCCCACCTCACCAGTCTACTGGGGGCACATCCTGGAACCGATTGTGGCTGAGCAGTATAGCCGGCACACCGGCCGGAAAGTGCGCCGAGTGAACGCGGTATTGCAGCATCCAGATCCAGACAAGCACTGGATGTTGGCTAACCTGGATTACTCCGTGGTGGCTGATGACGACGTGCAGATTCTGGAGTGCAAAACGGCAGGGGAGTTCGGATCACGTCTTTGGAAAGAGGGTGTGCCGGATTACATCCAATGCCAGGTTCAGCATCAGCTGGCCGTTACCGGCAAACAATCAGCCGATGTTTGTGTGCTGCTTTGCGGGCAAGAGCTGAAGATCTATCGCGTTGAACGGAACGAGGAACTCATTGAGGCACTGTATGTGCTGGAGCGCCAGTTCTGGGATTTCGTGGGAACGGATACCCCGCCACCGGTCGATGGAACTGACTCTGCAGAACGTGCCCTCCGCCATCTGTATCCAGTAGACAGAGGCGAGATCCTGGACTTCAGCCAAAGCAAGGAGCTGTCCGATGCCTTCGACGAGCTGCTGGCCATCCGCTCGGAAATGGAATGCCTTAAATCCACTGAATCCCACCTGAAGCAGCGAATCGAGAGCCAGATGGGCGAAGCCTCAAAGGCAACCTTCCCAAGCGGCAGCGTCAGCTGGAAGAGGAGCAAGGATTCCGTTGGGCTTAACGTGAAACAGCTTTTGAAGGATCAGCCAGAACTGCTGGAGCAATACCCACTGACGAAGCCAGGAAGCCGTCGATTCCTCATCCAAGCATAAACCCCCATTGGCCACGCGGGCGTGACGAGTGCCCCGTGGTCCTTTTTCTCAGGAGAGTCACCATGATTAAAGGTTTAGCCATTACGCCTCCGTTGTTGGGGCGTATCAGCATTGGTCGGGTCGTTGAAAAGAACGGCATTCGGCTACCGCAAAAAGATGATCAATTTACCATCACCTCCCAGATCCAGGAAAAGGATGGATGGGTGCTTCACCCCATGGACGAGGAACTGAGAAAGAATGCCCCAAGTAGCAAACTGCGGACCATCCCGGTACGCATGCTGTTCAACGATGCGGATCTCAACCTGCGGGCGGAGTACACCATGTTCGACCGTAAAAGCGGGCGCCCAATGTGTGTAGGTAACGGCGACACCTGCAAGCGTCTGACGCAATCAGGAGTGCAGTCTTTGCCATGCCCGGGGCCAACTCTTTGTGAATTCGGGAAAGGCGGTCTGTGCAAGCCCTACGGCCGCCTGAACGTGAAGGTTGGTGACGATGATGATGTCGGCAGTTTTATCTTTCGGACCACTGGCTACAACAGTATCCGAACGCTTGCAGCCAGGCTGAGCTATTACCAGGCAGTCTCTGGTGGTCTGCTGGCATACATGCCGTTGGAATTGAAGCTGCGGGGTAAAAGCACGACGCAAAGCCATCGGACGCCGATCTACTATGTGGATCTGGTGATCAAGGAGGGGCTGTCACTACAGGAAGCCGTGGTCGAGGCGAGGCGAAAATCTGAGCAGGCGAAGGAAGGGGGCGTTGACCAAGCAGCACTGGATGCGGCTGCGGCGAAGGGATTCGGCAATGCGCTATTTGAATATGATGAGGATGAGATGAGTCAGGTGGTTGAGGAGTTCTATTCTGCCCTTGCAGGCGAGGAACTAATGGACAATTCTTCAGTCGTCTCGAAGCTCAGGAAAGACATCGACTCGACAAGGTCAGCTTCTGGCTAGATTTTGACAGGTGGCCCGAGCGGGCCACCTGTCTGACACCGAAACTGTATATTTTTTATTTAGGCAGCACCGAATCACGGTTTTCCTCAGTCTCTAGAAACCGGTACCCAACCCCGGGCTCAGTCTGGATATACCTTTGCTCCGTAGGATCGTCTCCTAGCTTCTGTCTCAATCTCCCGATCAGAATACGCAGATAGTGAGTATCGGTGGTGTGCGTCGGGCCCCAGATATCCTTTAACAATTGCGACTGAGTGACGATCTTTCCAGACGCGAGCAGCAGGACCTTCAGCACGGCAAACTCCTTGGGTGTCAGCCTGACAGGGTCACCGTTTACCGTGACTTTGCGCATGGCCAGATCAATATTGAGCTCACCGTTATCAAAAATGGCCGAGGTTTCAGGAGCTACTGCGTTTTTTCCTTTCTGGTGGATACGCAACTGGGTTCGAACTCTGGCCAGCAGCTCATCGACGCCGAAGGGTTTGGTTACATAATCGTTGGCTCCGAGATCCAGGGCTTTTACCTTCTCCAGTTCCCGATCCCGCACCGAAAGAATGATAACCGGAGCTGATGACCACTCCCGCAAACCGGCCAGCACCTCCGAGCCATCCATATCCGGAAGCCCCAAATCCAGAATTACGAGATCCGGTGAGTGCCTTGCGCAAAGCCCCAGCCCGGCCTCTCCATTTTCGGCTTCAAGCAGTTCGTAGCCTTCCGTTTTCAGGCTGATGCGCAGGAAATGCCGGATTTGCGGTTCGTCGTCGATAACCAGAATACAGGGCTTTTCCCGATCTTTGGCTGGTTCAGTCATTCACTGGATTCCCGATTGGACTCTTGTTCAGGCGATTCTATCAGGGGCAGCGCTATTTCGATGGTGGCACCGGTACCATTTGGGCCAGCCAATGCCTGAATCCGGCCACCATGAGCCGCGACCATGCCGTGACATATAGCCAGGCCGAGCCCGCTACCGTGGGGGCCCCGGTCTCCTTCACCACCAGTGAAAAACATATCGAAAACCTGGCCACGCTGGTCTTCAGGGATGCCGGGCCCCTCGTCTGAGATAGCGATAATCAATTCATCGCCTTTTCGGTGAGCCCGGATGGACAGGATTGAGTCGTCGGGCGCGAACTTCGCGGCATTTTCAAGGACATTGACTAGGGCCTGCTCAATGAGTGCAGGATGCACAAAAAGCAACGGCAAGTCCTCCGCAACTTCCCGCTCAAACCGCACTTTCGACATCAGGCTTCGGGTGCGCCTGAGCGCCGAGGAAAGGATGTCGGTGAACGCAATCCAATCCCTCTCGATCTTGAGTGTGCCATGTCCCAATTTGGTCATGTCCAGCAGGTTGCGAATGTAGCGATCCAGGCGCTCGCCTTCACCGAGTACCGCATCCAGAAGGCTTTCGCGATCCTCATCCGAGAGCCGGTCAAACATCGATTTCAGCGTGCTGGCAGAGCCAATCATGGACGATAGCGGTGTCCTCAGGTCGTGGGAGATGGAAGAGAGCAGGGCAGACCGCAGTCGTTCGGTTTCCTCTGCCACCCGTGATGCTGAAAGATTGGCTGCCAGGCGGGTACGAAACCACGCTAAACCCAATTGATGCACGTAAACATTGATGGCCAGGCCCCGGTAATACTCCGGGGTCATATCGTCCACTCGAAAACCGAGTACGCCGTAGACTTCACCGTCTGCTTCAATCGGTTCAAAGCGCCAGGGAAGGCTGTTCAGCGTGTCAGAGAACGCGCCACTGGGTTTGGCGTTGCGGATGGCCCAATCGATGGCCGATCGTGCCGCATCGTTAAATGGGTGAGAGGGGCCGCCCTGAACCACCACTTCAATTGCATCATTTTCAGGGCTCCGTTGGGCGATAATCAGAGGAAGTCTGAGTTGGGCATAGAGAGCCTCGACCGCCTCGGTCTGGACAGAGGTGATATCAGGCGCAGAGGCGAGTCTGCGGGTAAACTGCAGATGAGCATCAGTGAGATCATTCGAGGCGCGAAGCATCTGGACCTGGTCCCGCAATCGGCCGGC
>NZ_CAJXKQ010000007.1 GCF_913055835.1 uncultured Marinobacter sp.
ACTTACCGAACCAAGCCCGGAGGCGAATATCGCGTCCGTCACTTTACTCCCGTCTTTCAGGGATTGCTTGAAGCGCCGCATACGGACGGCATCCTGATAGGCTTTTGGAGAGACACCAAACGCCGCCTTGAACTGTTTCTGTAAACGGGACGGTGACAGAGCGGCCACCTTCGCCAGGCTCGAGAGCGTGAGTGCTTCATCGGCGTGCATCTCAATGTGCTGTGCCACCCTGACCAGCCTGGCCACCCGTGCACTCTCCCCTGCCGCAGAGTCGCCGACGCCTGTCATCCAATCGCTATCCTGTTCCGGGGAGCGGGACATCTCATCACCCTTTTAATCATGGTCGTCGCGATGAGTAAAACCGACTTCGCCAATGGTTTCCATCCGATTGTTGCCGCCATTGATTTTCGGTTCTGCCCCCTCTGACAATGGCAGGCCCTAGCTCGAGACGGTTTGACACACTCCCAAAGCCTGCGCCTTCACGTACTCACAAAACGCCTCGACATCCGGGTTATGGAATTCGTCCGAAATAAACTCACTGGGAATCAGCCCTTCATCCCAGCGCGTTGTCACCAGTGTCACCTCAGGGGTGGCGTCATCGTCTGAATAAATGCGGACCACTGCCGTAGTTTGATGAATGTACAGGTCCCGGAGTGGTCGACTGCAACGCAGGCTGTCCGCAGGCTGATCGGTATGGCACTGATACCCCGAGCCGCTGAAGAAATCGCGGGCAACCGACAACAGCTCCCCTGCTTCCTGCCCGGCAGACGAGGATAGATGAATGGAACGGGGCACGTCCCCGATCACGTTGGTGCAACCCGACAGCGCAAGTACTCCGGCAATCACCAAGGATGTAAATACCCTCATCCCTTAACGTCCTCCCTCAGCAGGAGGAGGGCTCCCTGTAAATCCAGCTCATACAGATCGATAGACCAGGTGGCATCCAATGCTCCGTCCGCCCCGAGATCGATTTCCGCTTTGAGGAAGCGACCTTCCAAACCAATGAAGTCGATGTAGAGACGACTGTTGCCGTCTGAAATGATGCTCCGCAACTCTCCGCCCTGTTCCTGAGACAGTTCAAAACGGCCCTGATCGGAGGCCGAAAGGTACCCTTGCCACTGCAAGGTTCTCAGGCCTGGATCCTCGTATGAAAGAGCGGCATCAAGCTCGAAGACGGGCTGTTCCGCGCCAGGCCCTCGCTCCGAGTTTACGAACTCACTTTCGTAGCCCGAATCGCCAACCCGGGAGAGCACATAAATTCCACTGTAGGCATGGGGCTCAGCCTCATCGGAAACAGCAATTGAGAAGTCATCCACCTCGACCACATACGCCGTCGAGGCCTGATTCCAGTACACGCCCAAATCACCTTGATACAGGGAGCCATCAGGCTTCTTGCAGTTCTCGAAACGGTAGCGCGACCCCATGAGAGAGTTGCCCTGTAGATCGGTGACCGGCGATTCCACCTCATTTTCAAGGTTCACCTTTCCTTGCTCGCAGATGCCCAGTTGAATCGAGCTCCCCGGCAGAAGCCCCTGATAGGTGATCGCAAAGCGATTCAATGCGAGCGTTTCAAGGGCAGCCTGCGCAGCTCGGCGACTGATGGCCTCAGCATTGTCCAGGGAAAGCGTTCCGGAAACCGGCTCGGGAGAACTGACAGGCGCGTCACTCGACGACCCCGAACCACCGCAACCCACAACGGCCAAGAGCGACCCCACCGCTAAACAACCACGTACCCAAGGATAGATCGTCGACAAAACAGCACTCCTTACTGAAACTGATTTCCATTTAGTGAGCAAGCATTCTACCCCAGATCTCGCACAATCGTGGTGCGAAAATCTCACGAACACAGCCAAAGCTCGTCAATAGGCCTTACGATACTGCCCCCGATAATCGAAGATTCGCTCCTGCACTTGCCAGTAATGCTTCTGCTTGCGAGCAATCACGAAATCCGGCGCGGGTAACAGCACCTGCATCTCCAGCACCTCATTTGCCCGGGCAAAGACTTTCGGAGCCTGGCCATTGGCAAACCGTCGGCCAAACAGCTTGTTGAACACGGCGCGCTGGCCTGGCTTGCTGAAATCGAAAGACTCCCGGAGTTCCTCCCCGTCTTCTCCGTGGTAGGTCATCCGAAGTTTCTGGCCTTCTCCCGCCAGAGAAATGCCGGCGCATCGGATGACCATGGCATCCTTAAGCTTCAGGGCATCCCGCAGTTGATCATCCGGGTCGATAATCGCCTGGTGGCAGTGCCCGCAGTTGCGGGCAGCGATGTCGTTCTCACCACCACAATGTGGACATTCCTTGAACCGGAACCGGTAGTCGCATTGCTGTGGCCGCCCAGCGTCATCTTCTATGGATTCCAGCAGGCCCTGGCACCGGCGGCCATAATGCTCAACGACACGACCGTCGCTGTCGGTTTTGCCCCAGAAGATGTTGGCAAAACCGCAGCCAGGGCAGAACACCTGTACCGGTTCACTGTCGGGGTTGGGCTTCGGCTCCCCAACTTCCGGATGATGCAGATTGACATGATTGCCAGCGTAATCAATCACCAGGCAATCCCGTTTCCCCTCATCCAACCGCAAGCCTCGGCCGACAATCTGCTGATACAGGCTTACCGACTGAGTAGGCCGCAAGATGGCGATCAGGTCCACATGGGGGGCATCAAACCCGGTAGTCAGCACAGACACATTCACCAGGTACTTCAACTGCCGTTGTTTGAAGCGCTGGATCAGCTGGTCGCGATCTCGCAGATCAGTCGCGCCGGTCACCAGGGCGGTTTCCTGCTCGGGCAAGTACCCGGCAATTTCCTGCGCGTGCTGCACTGTCGCCACGAAAATCATCACCCCCTGGCGCTCGGCCGCCATCTCCATCACCTGTTCGATGATGGCACGTGTCACCCGCTGATGTTTGCTCAACAATTGGTTGACGTCTTTCTCGGCGTATTCGCCAAAACGGTCCTGCGTCAGCGTGGAGAAATCGTATTGGGCCACGGCGGCGTTGACCAATTCAGGCCGGGTGAGGTAACCACGGTTGATCATGTAGCTCAGGGGCAATTCGTAGATGCAGTGCCGGAAAGGCTTGTCCTGTTCGTCATCAGAACCACGAACAAAACCCCGGTAGTGGTAACGATAGATCCATCCCATGGCCAGGCGGTAGGGAGTGGCGGTGAGCCCAAGCACCTTCAGGGAGTCATTCTGCTGCCGTAAAAGCTCGATGATCCGCTGGTACTGGCTGGTTTCCTTGCCACTCACCCGGTGGCACTCATCGATAATAACCAGCGAGTATTCATCCCGGAACTGGTCCAGATTCGCCGCCACCGACTGCACGCTGGCAAAGGTCACCTGATGGTGGTTCTCCTTGCGCTTTAGCCCGGCCGCAAAGACTCTCCCCGACAAACCATAACTCTGATACTTGGCGTGATTCTGCTCCACCAGCTCCTTCACATGGGTCAGCACCAGAATCCTGCGCCTGGCAAGGCGGGCCAACTCGGCAATCACCAGACTTTTGCCAGCACCGGTTGGCAGCACAATAACGGCAGACTCATCAGACTTCCTGAAATGATTCAGCGTGGCATCAACCGCTTCCTGCTGGTAAGGCCGGAGTTTAAAAGGCGCATTCATCTGGGGGGCTTAATCGCTCTCGGGGTGATAACGCCACCATACTAACAAATATCGATGTTATTACCTGCTGGCCCAGAGAGTGGTATCGGCACTCGCGTGAGGGCCTTGCCTTACCCACCAGCCCGAGGGCGCCTATACTTCCGGTACCCCGTTATTCCCTATCCTGCGTGGACCGAGAACCATGAATAGCGCAGCCCCTGAGCGCCCCACTACGCCCGAACGGGCCGACAACGGACTTTCTCGCCAGGAGGCCAGTGCCCGGCTGGAGCAATTCGGTTACAACCGGCTGCCCGCTCCTCCCATGCCGGGTGTCGTGGAGCTGTTTGCGCGGCAGTTCCTCAGCCCGTTCATCTACATCCTCCTGATCGCGTCTGCGGTTTCATTTGCACTCGGCCAGACCCCCAGCGGGGTTTTCATCCTGATCGTGCTGCTGATCAATGCCGTTATCGGCACGGTCCAGGAGTTTTCGGCCCAGAAGGCCGCCGCCGCGCTGAAGCAATTGATGAAAGGCACAGCACATGCCATTCGGGACGGACAGATTGTCACCGTTGACGTCGAAGAGATTGTTCCCGGCGACATCGTTTTGCTGTCCTCTGGCGACAAGGTGCCAGCTGATATCCAGTTGCTCAGCGCCAGCAGCCTGGCGGTGGACGAGTCCATGCTGACGGGGGAATCCCTGGCGGTTGCCAAGACTGCGGGTGCAACCAGCGACGACAGCACGCCCCTCACAGAGCGCGTTGACCAATGCTTTGCCGGCAGCATCATCACCCACGGGCGCGCACGAGGCCGAGTGATAGCCACCGCTTCCGATACCCAGCTTGGCAAAATTGCCCAGGGTGTTACCGGCAAAACGTCGGCCGAACCGCCTCTGATGATCCGGATCCGCAAGTTCACCTATCAGGTTGCCTTCGGCATTCTCGGGGCTATTGCTGCCCTGGCAGGCCTGATGATTCTGGATGGCGGTTACTCCATCGAGGAGATGATTCTCATGACCATCGGCCTGGCAGTTTCGGTGATTCCCGAAGGCCTGCCTGCCGCTCTCACCGTTGCTCTCGCCATCGGCATGTCCCGGATGGCAAAGCGCAACGTCATCATCCGCAAGCTTGTTGCCGTGGAGGCCCTCGGATCCTGCACCCTTATCTGCTCCGACAAGACCGGCACCCTCACCGTCAACGAACTGACCATTCGCAGGGTGATGCTGCCGGATGGCCGCCAGTTCGAGGTCACCGGGGAAGGGGTGGCACCGGGAGGAGAAATCACAGGGCATGCAGGTGCTCAGGTAGATGCGACGGGACAGGAGACACTCAGGGAGCTCTGCGTCGCAGGTGTCCTCGCCAATGAAAGCCACCTCGACTACAGCGGCGGCGAGTGGGTTTCCCAGGGAGATATCGTCGACATCGCCTTTCTGGTGATGGCTAAGAAACTGGACATGTCCATCACGGACCTGCGAACCCGGCAGGAGCAGGTAGCCCTGATCCCCTACGAGTCGGAAAAGGCCTACAGTGGGGTGGTTAACCGGGTTGGCGATCAAACCGTCATTTACGCCAAGGGCAGCCCTGAAAAGATGCTGGCCATGTGCGACCGGATGGCCACCGCGGACGGCTCCATAGCCATCGACAAGCCGGCGCTCGAGCGCCAATTCACCGAGCTTGCTTCCCGGGGCTACCGGATAATTGCGCTTGCGAAGAGAACCTCCGAACACGGCGACCATGAAATGGCCGGGATGGTCTTTCTCGGCATGGTCGCCATGATCGACCCGCTTCGCCATGAAGCCTTCGAAGCTATTGAAAAATGTCGTACCGGCGGTATCGAAGTGGCCATGGTCACCGGTGACCACCCGGCGACCGCGAAGTCGATAGCCCAGGAACTGGGCCTGTGTGATGCAGACGCAACGGTTGTGACCGGTTCAATGCTGGATGAAGCCAGCGCCAGTGGTCAGGAGGCGATCGACCAGCTCATTCGCCAGACGCGGGTGTTCGCCCGCATAGAGCCCACCCGAAAAGCACAGATCGTGGACAGCTTCATGCGCGACGGGCATTTCGTCGCAGTCACCGGCGATGGTGTCAATGATGCACCCGCCATGCGTCAGGCCCATGCCGGCATCGCCATGGGTAAGCGCGGCACCGATGTCGCCAAGGAAACGGCCGACCTGATCGTTACCGACGATAATTTTTCCTCCATCGTCGCCGGCATCGAGCAGGGCCGGGTGGTATACAACAACATCCGCAAGGTGATCGGGCTGCTAGTTGCTACCGGATTCTCGGCGATCCTGCTCTTCTTCCTGTGTGTGCTGGCCGGTCTGCCAATGCCCATGATCGCGGTACAGCTCCTGTGGCTGAACCTCGTTGCCAACGGATTTCAGGACGTAGCCCTCGCCTTCGAGCCGAAGGAAGGCGGCGAATTGTCGGTAAAGCCACGCTCACCCCACGAGCCCGTGTTCGACAAGCACATCATTGAGCACGTTCTGGTGGTGGGCTCATGGATGGGCCTCGTTGCCTTCCTCAATTTCCAGTGGACGCTCGGCCAGGGCCAAAGCATTGAGGAAGCCCGCAACATCACGCTGATGCTGATGGTGCTCTTCGGCAACATTCACGCGCTGAGCAGTCGCTCGGAGTTCCGCTCGCTGTTCCGCATCCCCCTGCTGCGCAACCCCTTCCTGATGCTGGCGGTTCCCCTCGCGCAACTGGCGCACATTGGTGCCATGTATGTGCCGGGGCTCTCCAATGTACTGCAGATTCAGCCGATATCCCTGGCAGAGTGGCTGCAGTTGCTCGCGCTCGCCATGAGCCTTGTCATTGTAGAGGAGCTGCATAAGGTACTGATCAGGAGGCGGCGACGGTGAATCTGTGGTGAGATCCCGATAAGCTTGGAACAGGTTTTCTTCAGGACAACGAACGCATGATCGATTTTCGCAGCGACACAGTTACACGCCCTACCCCCGAAATGCGCGAAGCCATGGCCAATGCCGATGTGGGCGACGACGTATACGGCGATGACCCCACTGTGAACAGCCTGCAAGCCTACGCCGCCGAACGGCTGGGCTTCGAGTCGGCCCTTTTTACCGCCACCGGCACCCAGGCCAACCTGCTGGCCATCATGAGCCACTGTGGCCGGGGCGATGAGTACCTCTGTGGTCAGTCGGCCCACAACTATCGTTACGAGGGCGGTGGCGCCGCCGTGCTTGGCAGCGTTCAACCTCAACCCATTGAGAACGAGCCAGACGGCAGCATCAATCTTGAAAAAGCCAAAGCTGCCATCAAGCCCGACGATTTCCATTTCGCCCCTACTCGCCTGCTCTCCCTGGAAAACACCATTGGTGGCAAAGTGTTGTCGCTGGAGTACCAGCGCCAGGCCCGGGCGTTTTGCGACGAGCACGGCCTTCTGCTGCACTTGGATGGCGCGCGGGTGTTCAACGCAGCCGTGAAGTCCCACTGCGACGTTACCGAAATCACCAGACACTACGACTCGGTGAGCGTTTGCCTCTCAAAAGGGCTGGGCGCACCTGTCGGTTCGCTGCTGCTGGGTTCGAAAGCCTTTATCGAGCGGGCAACACGGCTGCGCAAAATGGTGGGTGGCGGCATGCGCCAGGCCGGCATACTGGCTGCGGCCGGGCGAATCGCCTTTGAGAAAGGGCCGCTGCGGCTGATTGAAGATCACGAGAACGCCGAGTACCTGAGCGCCGGCCTGGCCGACATCCCGCAACTGGAAATCAATCCCGAGAGCACCCAGACCAACATCGTCTATGCCCGTTGCAGGTCCAGCAGAGCAGCCCAATTACGCGACTACCTGTCTGAGCAGGGCATCCTGATCACGGCGGGGGACCCGATTCGCTTTGTGACGCACCTGGATGTAGATCGCCCGGATGTCGATCGGTTGCTGGATGCTATCCGACGGTTCTATCAGGGTTAAGGAGCGATCCCTTGGCAACACCAAAACGCATCTACCTCGCCGGCCCGGAAGTCTTCTTCCCCGCCCAAGAACACCAGGCCATCGTGGCCGAGAAAAAACGCCTGCTGCTGGAATACGGGCTGGAAGGCATAGACCCACTGGATACCGAACTCACCTTCTCCGACAACGAGGCGAAATTCCGGCGCGGCCATCGGATCTTCCGGGCCAACCGGGAACTTATGGACAGCTGCGATGCCATCATCGCCAACCTGACGCCCTTTCGCGGCATCAGTGCCGACCCGGGGACGGTCTTCGAAGTCGGCTATATGATCGGACAAGGCAAGCGCGCTTTCGGATTTACCCTGGATAACCGGTACTACCGGGAACGGGCCGGTGGCACCGACCTGGACAAGCTGGGCCACGCCATCGAGGATTTCGAAATGACCGACAACCTTATGATCGAGGGTGGCATCTACGGTTCACCTGGCCAGCTCTTCGTGGCGGACCAGCCGGGCGAGCATCCCTTCTTCTCCGCAGAGTTGTTTCGCCGCTGCGTGCAGGCCATTGCGAGCGGCTGATACCGCTAACATTCAATGCCTTGCCTTGGTCACCACTTCCGGCGTTACCGGCTCTCCGGCTTTTCCGGCTTTTCCGGCAAGAATGCGATCGGCATTCAGTGAGGCAATGGGCACCCGGGTATCTCTGGGCACATCACCGCTAAGTTGCAATTCGAGATAGCGTAACGCACACACCCGCAGGAAGGATGTGAAGTTACCGAGGTCGTGGCCGGCATCAATGGACTCGTGGTAAAGCCTGGTGATCATCTGCGGCAGATTCATACCATCGCGCTCAGCCAGCTCGGACAGCACCTGCCAAAAGGCGTTCTCCATCCTCACACTGGTTACCATGCCATCAATACGCAGGGAGTGGGTGCGGCTGACCCAAAGCTCCGGATCGGCGTTGATAAAGAGCTTGCACATAACGGCCTCCCTGGGTGTATTCTCTGGCGCTGAAGGGCCGGCGGACTGGCCCCACCTGGGTTACTGGTCCAGCAACTTGAAGAACTGCGCCAGCCAGGCCGGATGAGCCGGCCACGCGGGCGCTGTTACCAGATTAGCATCGGTGACCGCCTGATCAACCTCGATACCGGCAAAGGTGCCGCCCGCCAGCTCCACTTCCGGCTGGCAGGCCGGATAGGCAGAGCACTTGCGCCCTTCCAGAACACCGGCGGCCGCCAGCAACTGGGCCCCGTGGCAGATCGCCGCCACCGGTTTGTAGGTCTCGAAGAAATGACGCACCAGCTTCTGCACATCCTTGTTGAGCCGCAGATATTCGGGGGCGCGGCCGCCAGGCACTACTAGGGCATCGTAGGCGGCCGGATCCAGCCCGTCGAAATCGGCATTCAGCGCAAACCGATGGCCCGGTTTTTCGGTATAGGTCTGGTCGCCCTCGAAGTCGTGAATGGCCGTGGCCACCGTATCGCCCGCTTTCTTATCTGGGCAAACGGCATGCACAGTATGGCCAACGGCCTGAAGCGCCTGGAACGGCACCATGGTTTCGTAGTCCTCGGTGAAATCACCGGTAATCATCAGAATCTTCTTCCCGCTCATGGCTGTCTCCTTGTGTTTGTTTTGCCGGGTCTGGAAACATTAGCAGTGGTGGTTGCCACGCGGGTATTAAGGGGTTACTACAGGTTTGGCGGGAGAGTGCCTCGGAAAAACAGTACCGGCTTTCACCCGGACCGGATAACGTCCTCAATCGGCCGCCGCAGGGAGCGAGGCATCTGAGGGCCGCGGCCAATGCGCACAACAAGGTCCGGGCGCCGGTTGCCAATCCCAATGGCACTGGCAAATTCAGGGCGTAATGTCGCGACCTCAACGGGCTGGTTGATAAACGCCGTGCGTAGGTCCAGAGCGGCGGCCTGAAGCAGGTTATCGGTGGCGCATCCCAAGCTGGCGTGAAGGTGGTGGTCATCGGGATCGACGGCAGGGCAGCGCCGGGAGAGATCGGGAAGCACCTGAATCCGGTTGGTTTCAAGCTTGAAAATCCAGGGCTGTGTATTATGGCTGGACGCTGCGAGAGTGGCGTACCGCACCAGCTCTCTGTAGTCGTGTGATGGAGGGCCTGGCTCGGAGTGGCGCCAAGTTTCATTGACCATGTCCGTATAGTTCATAGTACCTCCAGGCTCCGAAAATACACCTGTCGAGATTCTCGCCGCGTTATCGATAACTCTCGATTAAAGAGTTTCGTTGGGACTGGAATTCAGGATTCCGCATGGCCGCATCAACCTGTTTGATCACATCCACAGCAGAGGGAAGTTGCCGCGAAACGCCTATGTGGAAAGGGATCCGGGAATTCGGAATAAAATCAACCTTCCGAATCTTCAACTTCTTCGAATAGCCAAGTTCTTGAGCAATGAATCGGGCGTCTTCAGCTGGCTGCACCATAAAATCGCCGGCCTCCCGCAGCATAAGAAGATGCATCATCGCTTTCATATCCCGGCCCCGCTCGCGCTCCAGATAGCCGGGAATATTGTCTTCTTCCCATTGTGAGCCGTTCTCGACGATTACCGTCAGACTGGACAAATCAGAAAAGCTGGTAGCCGATTCGATCAGGGCTATGTTGGGGTTGTCCGCCGAGTAAATCAGTTGGCCAAAGTCCTGCGTGAAGAGTGGCTTCTCTGCAAAGACGGCGTATTCCTTTCGCTCCTCCGATGGATACGTGAGAAGGCCATCGGCAAGGCCGAGTCTGACGTTGTACTGTGCCCTCGCCCAGGGCACTACCAAGTGTTCCGCGGTATAGCCGGGGATAAAACTGAACGTCAGCCGCACCAAATCCGGAAACAGCCCGACAGCCTAGTCATCGAGCGAGAAACTGTAAGGCGGTGATTTTTCGCCAAACGCGAATGTCAGATTGTTGCTTCCCAGAGAGACACCGGGCAAAACAAGGAATATAGCCAGACACGCGCGGAAAAACGACGCCGATAATCCTTTCAAAAGATGCTTATTCGCCAAGGTTACCTCTGAGAAGCTAGGAGCTTGTTATCCGAATGCCACATAAACACACGGTCGATACCATAAGCCGATTCTATGTCGTTAAAGGCTTCGAGGAATAGTTCTGTCCCGATTTCCCCTGAGTCGTAAATCAGCGCAACACAAAAACCAGCAGGATCAGAACCAGGGTGATATTCAGCCCCCAGATGACCAAAGAAAGCCGCCGCCGCTGAGTTAACCGCTGGATTGAATTAGTCATAGCTGAAACGCTCCGAGAGAATCCGGTGAGCGGGCGTGCCCCGCTGGATCAGGTGATCTTCAACCACATCCATCATCACCGCCGGTCCGCACATTACAAACACCCAGTCACGGAACTCCTGCTCTGAAAACACGCGATCCATTAGCGGGCCATCGATGAAACCTGTCTCTCCGGGCCAGTCCTCCGGCGGCTCCGACAGCACATAAACCACACCCTCATCACCCAACTCCTCATGGTAAGCGATCTGCTCGGCGATCCGGTTGCCGTAAATCAGCTTCACCTTGCGGGAATCGCCGGTCCGTCGCATTTGCCGGAGTATTCCCAGCAACGGCGCCAAACCAACGCCACCGGCAATGAGCGCGACTCCGGGTCCATCGCGACCATCGACCGTAAGGTTGCCATAAGGTCCATCAACATAGGCGACGGTTTCGGGTTCTATCTCGCCGATGGTTCGTGTGAAATCGCCAAGCTCTTTGATCATGAACGAAATGTCCGGCCCGGCCGCCGGTGCGGAGGAAATGGAGAACGGGTTTTCCTTCATCGAGAAGGTGCTGTGCCCCACATTCAGCCATGCGAATTGCCCGGCCCGGTAATCCAGACCACGGTGACCGTCTGGGGTTACGGTAACCTCCCATTGCTTTGGCGTTAACCGCACAACAGACGTCACGCGCCAGGGGCGAGCCTTTTGCATCCAGGGAACCACCAGGTACACCATCAGCAACGACCCAACCGCCACACCCGTCATGGCCAGCCACACCCACGTCATCACCGGCTGCGATCCATAACGCCCGGCAGACACGGTGTGGTGCAAGAGCAGCACCGCGATCAGGAGCGCGCCGAGCCCGTGCAACAGACGCCATATCTCGTATCGGTAGCCCAGCTGGGTGCGCCCGATGGCCATAACAACCAGGCCAGCAAGCAGCAGCCAGGCAACGATTCCGGTCGCCAGATCGGAAAAATCGGTAGTGAGCGTTAATTGCCGCGTGGGATCCCAGGGCCGCTCACCTCCTGACGGCGTCCCGTGGTAAAGAAACGGGTGCAGCAGAGCAAAGGCCAGTGCCGTGCGAGCCATGATCTGGTGAAACCGCATAGTCACGTCCATGCCGACGTCATTTGAAATGGCCTTGAAACGGCCGGACAAGATGAATTCCACGAGGATCATCGAGAAAGCAAGAATGCCCAAGCCGGAGGCGAGTTCCTGGTGGAACTGGCGAGGCGGGCCTCCGAGCCATGCGGACAGGAGCAAAGGCAAGGTGACAGCGGCAAAGTAAGCAACAATCAGAATGAGCGGTTTCATCTGACTAGTTTGTTTCCCTTCCTTTGGTCATTCAATCTACCCGACTTCAAAGCCTGCCAGAAACCCTCATTCCAATGCAGTCACGTGACATGGAGTGGAACGTCGATCTCAGTCGACGTAAGGCCCCTTCAGTATAGCCCTTGAACACGGAGATAGAGCCTGCTGCTTCAATCAGAGCGCATCTCTCGCATGCGCATTGGCATGGCGTCGATGCGGTTGAAAATAGCGTCAGAACGGTGCGTGTTTTGGTGATGGCAAAGTGGAAGTTCATTGTTCTGCTCCTTTCCGCCCTACAGCCGCTCGACGTGAATGTGAAACATACATACTCCTCAAAAAAACGCGCTGTCTTGAACGATACGCTTACGCCTAATCAAAAGAATGGGTTTTGCTCTATTTTTTGATACCTTCGTGAAAATCCAAGGGCGGAGCTGTTTCGCCTCTGTGTACGAGCGAGCGCCAATGTCTGAACCAACCCCACTCCAAACCCTGCTGGACACCCTCCCCCAATGCGGCCGCGTGGAATGGATTGGCATCCGCCCCGCACGCGGCGAGCCAATGCAGGCTGTCGACAGCGTATCGATAACCCCTGGCAAGGGCCTGGAGGGAGACCGATTCAAGGGTCGCGAAACCAGCAAACGGCAGGTAACCCTGATCCAGCAGGAACACTTACGTGCCATTGCCTCCTGCCTCGACCGCGAAGGCATCGCACCCGAGGTTTTCCGGCGCAACATCGTGGTATCTGGCCTGAACCTGCTGGCCCTGAAGGGCAAGCAATTCCGAATCGGCAATGTGGTGCTGGAATACACCGGCCTCTGCCATCCCTGCAGCAAGATGGAGACGGCGCTCGGGCCTGGTGGTTACAACGCCATGCGCGGACACGGAGGAATCACGACGCGGGTGGTTGAAGCGGGTAACATTGCCCTTGGGGACGATGTCCGGGCCTGTCTGTAATCAAGTTTCACTGAGAGTGACAATGAAAGGCGAAACCGAAAATAAAACAGCATCAGCGCCGCCGCCCGCAAAGAGGGGCTTCAGTGGTTTGCAGGTCTTTGGCATCGTCCTGCTTACCCTCGTTGCCACCATCGGCGTTGGTTACTGGTGGTTAAGCCACTACGTGTTTCCTGACAACTTCGAGCCGGTAACCCTGAATGCCAGTGAACAGAATTCACTCAACAACAAACTGAATACGCTGGGCATTGATACCCAAGGCGGTGGATCTGGCGGCCCGTTAAAGCCGGAGCCCTATAGTGAGGAGGGCGCCAGCCGGGAGGTTCGCTTCAGCGAGCGGGAACTCAATGGCATGCTCGCCAACAACACCAACTTGGCTCAACGACTTGCCGTCGATCTCTCGGACGATCTTCTGAGCGCGGTGCTTCTCGTGCCTTTTGAAGAGGGTTTCCCTGTACTCGGCGGCAGAACGGTGCGAGTAAATGCCGGCGTAGAACTCTCCTTTGCCAACGGTCGCCCGCTGGTTAAGTTAAAGGGAGTGAGCTTGATGGGCGTTCCCATCCCCAACGCCTGGCTGGGCAACCTCAAGAACGTGGATCTGGTCAACGAGTTCGGTGCCAACCCGGGGTTCTGGCAGTCCTTTGCGGCGGGCGTGGACTATATCCAGGCCCAGGATGGGCGGTTGCTTGTTCGGCTCAAGGAGTAGCCTCAGACGCGTTTCGTGACCAACCCAAAAGCCTACGGACCAGCCTATCCGCAAGATTTCACGAAATTTTACCCCGGTTACCCGCCCAGTTCATAGCAAGCTCACCAACGCTCAGCTACCATGGCGCGCCGCTATAAGCTCCGGCTTGTCGGCAGGAAATAACTCAAAATAATCAACTAAGTAAGAAGGAATCTACTGTGCGAAACGCAAGGATCCTGGCAGTGCTGGCTGCTCTCCTGTACCTCACCGGCTGCGCCTCTGGCGCCAAAATGGGCAACATGGTGTATGAAGGGCCATTGAAGGCCTATGACACAGCCCTGGAAGACAATGTGGATGTCACCAACGTTTCCGGCGGCGAAGAAACAAACCCTGCATGGACCTCGGAGATAGACAACGACGCCTTCGCAGGCGCCCTGAAACAAACCCTGCAAAAACAGGGATTGCTGTCTGGCACCGGTCGCTATCAGCTGGAAGCGCTCCTGCTGGAAGTTGACCAACCCATGTTCGGGCTGGACTTCGAGGTAACAACCCACGTGAGGTACATCCTGACTGACCGCGAAAACAACGGCGCCGTGGTTCTCAACGAAACGGTCGTTACCCCCTACACCGCCACGATTGGCGATGCGTTCGCCGCCATTAAACGCTTGAGGCTGGCCAACGAAGGTTCCGGAAAAGCGAACATTCAGGGGCTGCTCGACAAACTCTCCGAACTTCGAATCCAGCCCGGCAACATTTCCCTGGCGCAATAACTCCTCTGGAATCCTGCACCAAGACAAGGAAGCATCATGAAGTCTTCACTACTCCTTACACTCGCCGCCATCGCGTTTCTGTCGAGCGGTTGCGCGTCGGTGGTCTCCGGGACCGACCAGAAACTTACCTTCAACAGCGAGCCTGAAGAAGCCACCGTTACGGTTTCCGGCCGTGTCCTCGGTAAAACCCCGCTGACTGTGCCGGTGGACCGGGGCTCAAATCAATCCATTACCTTTGAGAAGGAAGGCTACGAGACTTACACCGCTCAGCTCTCCACCACAACCAACCCGTGGTTCTTCGGTAACATCGTGATTGGGGGGCTACTGGGTTCCACCACCGATGGCGTATCCGGTGCTATCCACGAATTTTCTCCCGACCAGTACTTCGTCACCCTGAAGCCTGACACCCCTTCTGGGATCTCGACCTCCAAACCGCGACAGATCAAGGAAATCATTATCGCGTTCAGTGGAGAGTTTCGGCACCAGTTGGCTAGCGGCGGCGGTGAAAAGGTGGACACCATCGTGCATCTGCTGGGCGTCGATGCCTCGGAGAAAGAGACCACCATTCGGGCACTGAACCAGCTTGCGCTGGCGAATGAGAACGACCTTGAGCTGGCCAAAGCGATTATTGAGGTTTACGAGGTTCGGTAAAGGGAAGTTCGTGAAGCCGGGGGCACCTATGTCGCAAGCACCCTGCCCCCTCGCGCTTCAGCAGTTGCCCTTTTTCGCCTGACCCGGTGGGCAGAAATGGCCGCGAGACTTCCTGTAGGACCGGTGATCGTCGTAGTCATGACGACGGCGATCATGGTCGCGATAGTATTCTCTGTCATGATCTCTCGTGGTAATGGCTGTTCCCGTTGCCGCACCGACAGCACCGCCGAGAATAGCACCATCTCTGCCACCTACCTCGTTGCCGATTGCAGCCCCAATTGCTCCGCCGATACCGCCACCTAGCGCGGCGTCGGCAGTGTCATCCGCGACGGTACCCAATGAGGTGGCACTCAGAGATAAAAAAACGAGAAGTGATTTCATATTCATGATGTACATCCAATGGTTCAGGTGGTCTGAGCTGTCCGATATAACGGAAGGGAGATCATTTCTCCGACGCTCCATCGGGCACTCGTCAGGTTTTGAACCATTCGAGCCTATCAAAGATACACGAGAGCCCACCTCTTAAATTTTATTTATATTTCAACAGGTTAAAAAACTTTAAGGGAGACGGAGATCAAGGGATTAGTACAGGTTCCGCAACGCCGATGATCCGCTGAGAGCGCTGCCCTGGCTTTGCTTTGAACGTAAAAACCGGGCCAAAAACTCAAGCTGATCTTCGATCGACTGATCCAGAGCTTCGCCCCGATAGACATCAAAATGACCGACCGGATAGTGCTTCACTTCCGCCTTCGACATTCTCGCAGCCGCTTTGACTGCAGCACTCGCCGGGGCGACCGTATCCTGGTCGCAAATCAACACCAGTGCCGGGCAGGCGACTTTGCTGGCCAACCGGATGGGCCGGAAAAGAGGAATGGCATAACTCACGCCCGCTGCGACGTAATTCGATGCGTTATCGGCCAGCAAGGGAACATACCCCTCCTGGCAGTCTTCAGCCGTCATCATGCCCAGCTCGCCCGGGCGGGCGGCCGACGCAATATACCGGGGAGACATCCCCAGCCCACGACGAAGCCAGTCGACCGTTCCGTGCCAGGTCAGGCGTATCGCCTGCATGGGGCCGGCATAACCGACAACACCCAGTAAAGACGCCAGACCATCCATCATTGGGCATTGGGAGATGATGCATTTCACGTTCCCATCCTTTGCCGCGACCGCAGTCACCAGCCCGCCAGAAAACGACGTTCCCCACAGGCAAATGCGGCTGCCATCGACACGATCCAGCTGCCGAACAAAATTCAGGGCTGCCAGCCAATCTGACACTTCCTTCCAGGGGCTCAGCGTCTGCCGTGGCTGGCCATCACTGTCACCAAAATGGCGGTAATCAAAGGCAAAGACCGCGTAACCTGCATTGCAGAAGGCTTCTTTAAACGGTGCCAGACCACTGGCATGAGTCAGCCCAAAACCATGGGCCATCACAACACACGGTAAACCTTTACTGCCGGCATCCGGCGTATAGAGAACACCGCGACAGGTTGTACCATCGCTCTGAAATTCCAGGGGAGTTTCGATCATTGTTTGGCTCGCATGCTTGAAGGTCTGGAGTCTCAGAATAGCTCATTGCCACAAGATCAAACCGGCCCTGATGAGCCAGATGCTTGAAGGGATAGTTCGAATTGCGGGCATTACGGCTGAGGACGTCTAAATCTACCTGCAGGACATGCCCGCCACCCAGATAATCGAGTTTGGACGGTTTGTGCCAGCGCCGGGTGATGAAGCTGAGCGGGAGCGGGAAATCGTGAAAATAAACCTGTCCCGGCTTTCCCGATCCCGGTTTTACCGAGCCCTGCGCCCGCGAATGAAGGTTAGTCCTACTAGGCCCAGACCAATCAGTCCCAGACTAGATGGCTCTGGCACATCAGCAACAATGGGTGGAATGCGAGTGGCGACTTCGAAATCGGCGCGAACACCCCCGTCAATCGAAACCAAAGTACTGAACAGCAAGTCCCCGTCAAGCAGATCAGCGGTGGACGTCCCCGACCAGTTAAGGGTTTCTCCAACGAAGTTGGGTACCCAATAATCCACAACAGATTGGAGCGTCGGCCCATTGTGAGCACCGAAAGAGTTGCCATAAACGGTCCACGGGCCGATGGGCAGATCATTGGGATCACCAACAAAATCCGTCAGCGGAGTTGCTGCGAATTGGGCATCGCCAAACACCAACCATCCCCAACCTTGGCCTGGCGCCCAGCTACCGTCATTGCTATCGAGAGTGAGATAGAACTCGTAATTAAACAGCCCCGCTCCGACATCCTCCACCGAATAGTCGAGTTTCAGCGGTGTGGCCTGGGCCAGCCCCGTCGACAGGGCCAAAACAAACAGAAATGATTGGATCAACCAATGCATGGCGCGCTCCCTCAGCCTGTAAATTCGATTGTTGTTGCTTGCTCAAGCTCAGACGACAGAGCGGATCTCCTCCACCGGCTCTAAGACCAGTGCCTGCGGAAACTGCCCAGACGAATGTTCCCCGCAGTTTTCCAGCAACTTTGATGCCACCGGCAGAAATTCAATCAGTTACCGGGGGCCAACGTCGGAGTGCGGCTAAAAGTGCAAAAAAAACTGACAGGGATGGAAAGCCGGGGAAATAAATCAGAAAACTGGGCTAATCATCCTCGCCTGCCCGGGGCATCAGCATCGCCCCACCCCCTAGACAGGAAATCAAGGATGGATCCTGAGGCACACCTCTGACCGTCCAACTATCTGATTACTGGTTGCCAGCATAGAAATAAGTCTGTCCCGGTTTTCTCGCAGGATCAAACTGGCAGTTCAATAATCTCACCAACCACACCGTCTTCACTCACCTCCAGCCGCCCTACCGTGATCGGCAGCGTAAAGCGCCGGGGCCCGGCACCACCCGGATTGAAATAAAGCACATCGCCAACCCACTCATTGCGAGGTTTATGGGAATGGCCGGCGATCACCACGCGGTAACGGCCTTGCGGATCGAATTCGAGGGTTTTGACGTCGTGAAGCATGTAGAATGCGTAGCCGACGAATTCCAAGTCCTGAATGTCAGGAAGCGTCGCTGCGCGGCCTGCCGTGTCGATATTGCCACGAATAGCAATCAGAGGAGCGATCGCCTCCAGCGCATCCAGAACCTCATCCCGCCCCACGTCACCAGCATGCAGGATCAGATCCGAGCCCTTCAAAGCCTCCAGAGCTTCGGGACGCATTTTACTGTGGGTGTCTGCGATTACCCCGATTTGCATGCTTACGCCTCGTTCAGTCTCTCAGTCGACCTACCTGGCCCGTGCCCGTGGCCAGGCAGATAAGCGTTGCTATAGTGAAACAATCCCGCCTAGCTCCCATAGTGGCGATATCCAGTACAAACGTACAACCTATGGCAGGAGTTTCTCATGCCCACTTACACCGTCACGGTCGCGAATCTGTCTCTGTCGCGGCAGCAGAAATCACAGATCGCCGAGGCCATCACAGCAGCCCACAACGCCCAAACCGGCGCGCCCCGGTTCTTTGCCCAGGTTCTGTTTTCTGCGGCCAATGAGGGCGATCACTTTGTGGGTGGCAGAACGAATACCGCGCCTCAGGTGTATGTGCATGGTCTAGTGCGGGAGGGCAGGAGCATCGAGATCAAACGGGCCCTGATGAGCCAGATGCTTGAAGAAGTCGTCCAAATCGTGGAGATCGCAGTTGAGGACGTCTGGATCTATCTGCAGGACATCCCGGCCACCCAGATGATTGAGTTTGGGCGGTTTTTGCCAGCGCCGGGCGATGAAGCTGAGTGGGAAAAGGGAATGTCTCCGGAAAAGCGCGCCAGCTTACCTAAATAACCGAATTAATAGATCTGTCCCGGTTTTCAAAGCTCCCAGCCTCGATCAAGCCGCGCGACCAGATCCATTATCCTCACCAGCCTGCAAAGTCCAGGTCATACCCAGAGCGCGCCCGGCTTTGACAAGCGTTGTGATGGTGACACCGGTATCCTTCTCATCCAGGAGGCGGTTCACCACCGTACGGCTGGTGTGCATTTTCTGGGCAAGCTGAGACTTGTTTACACCGGTTTGTCCCATAGCCTGTTGGATCTGCCAGACAATTACCCGCTTCAGCGCCTCAGCTTCTACTTGCTCAAGTGTGCCGTCAGCTTCAAGCAGTTCATCGAGAGAGCTGCCAACGTGTTTGTGCTGTGTCATTTTCTTGCTGCCACAAAATACACTTTAACCGTTTCCCATGTCATACAAACCTTTCCTTGGCGCAGGCCAAGTGTACCTAAATAGGTACGCCCGCGCCAACTTTCTAATAATCCATTTTTTTAAACCCGGGAAAGCCGAAAGATAAATCTGTCCCGGCTTCCCCGGTCTTATCTGCTGAAATCCTGCTAACATCAGGCTGTGCAAACTACTTTTTAGCCCTGTATGGTTTCGACAATGCTTCATCACATCAACCGATTCTTAGCTCTGGCGGTCGGTTTCGGCACGATAACCGGCTGCGCAACGCAAACGATCAACACCAGCTTCAACGCCCTCCCGTCAGACGATTCAATGGCCTATTTTTCCGAGGGTTGGATCATCCAGAAGCAGGAGTCAGAAGACTTTGTAGTTCAGATGGCTGTCCGCGACGGAAAACAGGCGTGGGAGGCGATAACTGCTCTACTCTTCGTTCAAAACAAATCTGAAGAGCCCGTGAACGTCAGTGTGGAAAACATCTCCTTTCAGCAGGACGAATACTCGATTGACCTTCTTTCCTACAACGAGCTGACTCAACAACACATCAGTCGCGCTCAATCCCGAAGAACTGCACTTGCACTCAGCGCTATGGCCCAGAGCTTCAGTGCTGCACAGCCTCAAACCACCACAACCTACGGTTCGGGAACTGCATACGGAAGCGGAGGGACTACAAGCTACTACGGCACCGCTCAATCATACACCCATGACCCCGCCGCCTCTGCGGCGGCTCAGGCTCAGATTCAAGCCAACGTCCAGGCCGGAGTTTCAAACATCCAGTCAGACCTGCAGCGCAACCTCGATTCGATGGATGGATATCTTCAGAAGACAACTGTTTTTCCGGGCCAGAGTTACAGCGGAAGGTTTCAATCCCAGATGACTCGCTTCGACCAAAGGTCTGAGTCGATATATGCTCTAACAGTAGAACTCGACGGCGAAAGGTTCAGCTTCAAGTTTATCGAAGAAGCAGACATTCAGACGCACCAACGCAAACTGTTCTGAGAAGACCAGAATCACCCGAGACAAGGACAGCTCGTAGAAGATGAACAGCAACTACAAAATCGCTCTACTCATCGATTGTGACAACGTTAGCCATCAATCCATCGAGGGCGTACTTCAGGAACTTGCCAAGTACGGTGCAGTCAACGTACGCCATGCCCACGGAAACTGGAACGGCCCCCAACTGGGTGGCTGGATCGAAAAGCTGCACGCTAACGCCATCCGGCCTGTTCAGCAGTTTGCCTATACAACCGGCAAGAACGCGACCGATGCCTCAATGATCATTGACGCAATGGACCTGCTCTACAGTGGAAACGTTAATGCCTTCGCCCTGATGACCAGCGATTCCGACTTTACGCCTTTGGTCATGCGAATTCTCGAAGCCGGGCTGCCCGTCTTTGGCTTCGGCGAGCGCAAAACCCCCATGCCCTTCGTGAACGCCTGCTCGCAATTTATCTACACAGAGAACCTGCGCGAAGACACCGAGGAACCCGATAGCGTCAGCAACGGTGGCACGCCAAAACCAACCGTGGAAACCAAATGGGGACGGAACAAATTGAGGGGCGACACCGTGCTGGTGCGAACCCTACGAACTGCGGTGGAACAGACTGCTGATGATGATGGTTGGGCGCATCTAGGAAAAGTTGGCCAGTATATTTCCAATAACAGCTCTTTCTCCCCCGTGAATTACGGGTACAAGAAGCTGAGCGATCTTATCCGAGCCAGTGAGCTCTTCGAGATGACAATACGAGATAAGAACGTTCTCTATATCAAAAGCCCCGACAAATAGATCTGTCCCGGTTTTCGGAGTTCCGTCCCAAGTCCTTGAAGTCCAAAGACTCTCGACTAGGATACTAAGCAAAGCATCTTTATCAGGATCACTACATTGCGCGCAGTCCCCTTTCTCATCGACACGAACTCAAACACCCGGCCACTTTTTCGTCTTGCGTTCAATGAAGGTTTCTCGGAGCAGTAGCTACAAGAGCAATTGTTCAAAAACCCCAGCAGCCTGCCTCTCGGCGAGATCAATCCTGGATATAGAGAAGTAGTCCCTCTTTGCACGGAGATGGGAACTGGTGCCGGGCCAATTGATATCGTCTACGTAACACCACAAGGAAAAGTAGTCATTGTGGAGACCAAGCTCTGGAGAAACCCGGAAGCCCGTCGGAAAGTTATTGGCCAGATCCTTGATTATGCCAAGGAACTTCAAACTTGGAGCTATTCTGACCTGCAGCGAGAGGTCAGCCGAAGAACCGGAACGAAAGGGAATATTCCCTATGAGCTTGTAAAAAATCTCTATCCGGACACAGAGGAAAGTGAATTTGTCGACGGCGTTAGCAATTCACTGGCCCAGGGCGATTTCATGCTGGTAATCGCCGGCGACGGGATTCGCAGCGACACCCAGGCTATGGTCCAGTACCTTGATCGTACCGCAAATATGAAGTTTACCCTGGCAATGATCGAAACCGCGGTTTACCAAACCAAAGAAGAGGATTTGACCTTCATCCAGCCTCGAACGCTCTTCCAGACCAAAGAAATTCAAAGAACCGTATACATTACCGATTTTGGAGATGCTCCCCAGGCAGACCAGGAGCCGTCAAAAAGCCAATCTTCTCCATTGTTAGATCAGTATTGGATGTTCTGGAAGGATTTTATCGATAACCTGAGACTCGACGATCCAGATCAGCCAATGGCGAACCCACTTGCCAAAGGCAACGTGTTTTTCTCAATGCCACCATCTGGAAAGACGGCGTGGTTAACACTGTATTTTTTCAAAGCATCATCAGAGATCGGCTGCTTTTTGCGTCTTTCCAGCTCCGAAGAGGGCGAATCACTGTACCAAGCGCTTAAAGACGATGCAGAAGCGATTGAACAGGAGTTGCCATTTCCCATCGAATGGGACGACAAAAATGCCAGAGTCATTACTCATAGGCGAATTGATGGTAATTGGCCCCCGGTCAAGAATACGTCTGTGAAAAGCTATTTCTCAGAGGTTGTTAACGCCTTCGTGAATACTTTCAGACCCAGGCTGGAGAGGCTCAGCAGTAGTCCCGACTAAAATTCTGAGGCATCGCAAAGGGCTATTTACTTCTCCATCTCTTCCCGGCGAAACCAGGCACAACCACCTTGGCCAGTCTTGCATAAGTGTTTCTTTGTTTTTGCCCACTGAATCCGATCTGTGGGCCTGCAACCGATATTGAACAAAGTGCGGAGAGAACTGATGGTGACTCAGGTTAGCTCTGAATTTTCAACGAAGCTGCGAAAACTAATCTGTCCCGCTTTCCGGTTTTCCCGCTCTTCTTTGGTCAACAACTCATCGTTCGGTTAGGTCGCAAAGCGAACATTCAGATTGCGGGGTCAACGCCAGCAAAAACCGGCGCCCTGACAATGAAGTCCATTACCATCAGCCCGGAATAACATTAACGGCCCTATTAGGTCTCTCTTTTTGTGTAAACAAGCTGACTGGATTGAGCAAGCGCCTGATGAATTGTAGGCGGTGCCTCACCGCGATACTACTGAGGATCGATAGCAAAAGGCAAAAGCGCAGTAATCTCGGCGTCCAAACCATCCGTATCGAACATACAGGTCACTAGACCTCCGCTCTAATCCATACCATTGGCAGAGGTTAAATCGAGTTGAATCGAAATATCCAAATCGCTATCTGCACGATGATCACCGCGGACACGACTACCAAAAATCCACAACCTTTTTTGCTAGTGGATTGTTGGCTGCCCAATTTGCGAGTGACCGATCGATCTGCGGAGTTTCCGTAATCTGCCCGGAGCGTTTTTTAGTGGCGCCGCTAGAGGAGCGTCCGGTGAACGCCACAGGCCGGAATGGACTGACCCCAGTTATCTCTACCTAGTTGGAATGCTTTCAAAGGGACCTAGATGCGCGCCAGTTCCAATAGGCTATCTGAGACACGCGTTCACTTACTTGAAGCTTTTCGTTAACTAACTTTAGCGCATCCCCAATTGAATAGGACCCATCAATATTTTGATCAAAAAAATCGCCAAAGCTACTAAAGCTTATAGGAGTACCAGAATAAAACTGAGACGCCCGGAATAGCTCGAGATCGTCGCACCAAAATTTGAGGAACGCATCGTAAAAACTTGAAGAGTATGCAAAGCCGAATTCACTATTGGCAATGGGTTGAAGGACGCTTGAATGAACCGGTTTTCCCAACTCCAAAATCTTATTCCGCAGAAAATATCCTAACTCCGAGAAGTTCAACCCGTCGAAAGCCTTTTCGGGGGTGGTATAAAGCATCCTATCGACCTGAACGATTCTCCTTTCTTTTGTCATTTCGTCAACATATAGACTAGCATGATTAAGACTCTTGCTTTTAATAAACTGAGCAATTTCACTTTTTGTAAGTGCAGATTCGTTAGACCGCAACTGCTCTAATATGACTTCTTTTTGATTAACCGGCTTAAATCCTTTTTGAAGACTGACGGTATCGGCCTGAGATTTTCCGTTAAAATATATACCTTCTTCAACTCCATACATTTTAATTATATATCTTAGTTCGAAGTAATCCGTCTTTTGAAAAAATTCATTTTCCAAAATCACCTCATTTAGGTGAGCAGCATCCCTGGGAAACTCATTTAATGCTGCTCGTAACTCGGTTAGGATTCGCTCAATTTCGCTAGACGATACCTTCAAAAATTTGGTATGTGAATATATCCCTTTTCCAGACAAATAAACATTATCGCTATCCGTATAGGCAGCATGATCTGTTCGAGTGACATCAAAATTCGCCTTACCCAAACTCATATGATTGGCAATTTTAGCAATATCCTTCCACGGCAACCCCTTGGGATTTTTGGCTAATATTGAGGCGACGGAATCAGGCTTGTTCAGGTTAGCGGGAAACACATTTAAGCCTTCGACTCTAAGAAATTTTTTATTAACCAAGTGGTCCAGTGCAATCTCAAGTTTAATTTCTGGCTCGATATTCTTCTCCAAATATTCGAGGACCTCGGCCTTGCTCAAAGGAACGCCTTCTTGAACGAACAAATCCCTTAGAACTCGACTATCGATATCAGGGTTAAGCTTACCCTTTATGTCAAAACCACCGGAACAAAATTCAAGAAACTCAATAAAATTCGGTTCTTTATCGAAACATTCAGAAAGCACAGGAAATTTCGACGCAAGATCAAAGTCCAAATTCTTCTCTATCAGATTCTTTATGACTTCGTCACCAAGGCGTTTCTGAGATCGAAATCGTTGATTAATTTTCTTTTCAATTTGCCGTATCCGCTCTCGAGTCAAGGAAAGCCTTTTCCCAATCTCTTCAAGAGTTTCCTTCTCCTGTGTGAAACCCAACCGTCCTGAAAAGACCGTTTGCTCGTTATCTGTTAGTGACACAAAGAATGAATACAAATCCTCCATTAAAATCTCATCTACAGAACCTAATTCTAGGTTATCGAAATCCTTAGGTAGGAGTAAGGTACTCTCAAAGTTTTGTATATCGATTTCACCTGAATTACTCCGACTAAGATCATTGAGGCACATGTCCCTCAATGAACAAATACGCTCAGCTACGGTTTTCCCCAAACCGTCTACTTTAATTAGCTCGCTTAAAGATGAGGTTATAATGGTTTTTACCGAGGTATCTAGGCCCAGTCCTTCTAGTTTTTTAAGTGCCTTGATGTCGTTAGACGCCAAATTTATCCGATTTAACTCAACCTTTTCAGCTAATATCAGCAAATTCGCGAGATCAGGTTTATCGTCGGGGCTCTGTCCTTTTGAAGGCACAAAAGCTCCTAAAGGATCTGCCTTCAGGTCATTGAACAAGCTTATATACTTATCGCCAAGATGAGGAATCTTCCTCAACTCACTCTCTCTTAGCTCCAAAACATCGCGAAGGGTCAGAACCATCCCATTCCCAATGAAACCTTCTTTCATTCCGTAGACAATTCGCTGCATGACTTTTTTGTGCGGTCCAAAAGAATCAATTTCTAATATCGACCGGTCAAAATCGCAGTAATTCATTTTATTGCCTTACGTGCCTTATTCAGTTTGGAAATGAAAACAAATGGAGATCTGAAACGATCTTTTATAATGGCCTGCTCTTCTAGGGAAAGACTTTCAAAATCTTTCATCCCATAAACCTGATTAATATATTTCCCAATAATGTCAGATGATCCTTCATTAAAAGAACCTGGCTTTGGGCTTAAGTATTCGTTATCCGATCTAAACTTGAGGTGTTCGTTATCCGGATTCGATTTAATACGATCTTTAGAGATTTCTTGTATTTTTCCATCAATATCTTCTTCATGTTTTGAAAATCCCAAAACCTCAAGCTCTCTTTCCGTTACATAAGGCAAGAAACCAAAACTCATGCCCGAACAGACCGCCCTTAAGCTCGGCCTGATTAGGTTGGTAGAAATATAATCGTCAATAAAATGGCTTATTTTGCCAGAGACTTCTTTTATGAAAGTTTTATTGTCAAAAACCGCACTCAAATACCCAAAATAGGAACCGAAGTGCGTAGCAATCTGGTCACCCGAAAGCTCTGGCAAATACATTTCGATTTGATTTATAGTTGGCAAAAGCTTCTCGGATTTATAAAAGTCCTCGAGCTTTCTTATCAGTTCTGATCGAGTGTTCAGTCTATATTGCAGACTTTGTATTAGATCCAGAACCTGGGCCGCAGATTCACTGTATACCACCTCAATTGATGAGTCGTGCACTGGTGAACTTTCTTTACTTCCTTCATCGTTAGCTTCCGAGGGATCCGGTTGTGTATTACTTACGGCACGGGCGAAGCCTGTAACCTCTTGTAGTCGTTCAAGTGAGCCGACAAAGTCTAGGACGTCAACATACTCTTTATTATGTGTTTTTCTTAACCCACGCCCCAATTGTTGAAGCCAAATAGTTTGGGATCCAGTGTATCGCATGAATACAAGGAGATTGGTTTCAGGTATATCTACCCCCTCGTTAAACAAGTTGCAAACGAGAATATAGCTTACGTTTCCCTCGCGGAATTTTCGTATATTTTCTCGCCTTTCATCTTGGCTTTGCTTGGAGTGCACATATACTGCGGAGCCTAATTTAAAAAACTTAATTAGATGTTTTATGTGAGAGATGCTCCTACAAAAGACAATACCTTTTACTGGAGCAAGAGCTTTTTCCTCTACCGTCTTCTCTATAATACCAACGACTTCCTTATCCTTTTTATGCAAAAAAAGCTTTTTGTCAAGGTCGGAAATGGACAAACCAGATTTCAGTTGGTTAATCTTAGTTTGGTCGAGATCATCCAAAAGTACATGATATCTAGGAAAGGCCAATTTTTTGTTTGCGAGTGCCCACACGAGATCGTACTTCCCAACATGCCCACTTTCTCCGCCGAAGAATGCATTTACATCTTGGTTGTCTGATCTGAACGGTGTAGCGGTTAGTCCGACTAACAGTTGAGGAGAAAAAGCTTCAACGACTTGCCGGTAAGTAGAAGCTGGGGTGTGGTGGGCCTCGTCTACAATTATAAAATCGAATTGATTCATCTGAAGTTCGCTGAGCTTTGAGTACAGTGTATCGAAGCTCGCAAAGACAAAATCGGTATTTTCTGCTGACACTCCTGCAAAACAGGCACTAAAGGAATAATTTCCAATCCCGAATACGTTTTTAAATGCTGTTACGGTTTGTAGCAATATCTCTATTTGGTGCGCAATAAATAGGACTTTTTTGGTTCGACCAACGCTTTTGGCCATTAATCGTTTTATCAAAAGCGCTACGGTATAGGTTTTTCCAAGCCCAGTGGCCATCTCAATTAATAGCTTATTAGATCCTGACTCATATTTTTTTAGCGACTCGTCAATTATATCCGCTTGGTATTTTCTAGGCTTAATTTCCCTGCCAATTTCGGAGTGACCCGCAAGCCAAAGATTCTGAAGCTCATCTCGATCTATTAACTCCACACCTAGTCTAAGAGCCCTGGTTAAGACCTCCGAGGTGAAATATGAGTTAGTGACCAGTATTAAGTTTGATGCTTTTCCGAGGCGAGCTCCGGTGACAAGTTGATTGAGCGCTTTTACGTCAACCGCGGAGTTAATGTTCCTTTGCTTAACTTCGATGGCAAATTTTTTGCCATTTCTATAGGCAAAAATATCGACACCGCCATCGCCGGATTTATATTCGTCACCTACTTTTGTGATGTATGCATCGGTCCAGCCAGCACCCAAAAAAAGATCTTTTACAAATTCTTCAAACTCACTGTGATGAAGGGAGTCAACATCCTTGAAGCTGGTGATTTTCACATTTTTCCCTGAGTCGATGAGAATTTCACGCACTTATGGCGCTTTGGGTATAAGCTATCGAAAATTTAGGGAAAGGTAAATCAAGTAGAAGTTCAACCGATACTACCTAACGATGAACTGGTTTGAGGCCCTAAGGCACTGAAAATATCATCACACAAGTGCGCCGCTGGCTACCGAACAATCGGGAATCGCCCAAAAAACACTTCTAACCTGGAACTTCGATCCGTTCAAGACTAATAAATCCGACCTCATAGAGCCCTGAGCCAGAGGCAAATTTCGATATCAAAGCGCTGTAAAAGGTTCGCTTTCGTGGTCAATTCCATAATTTCTGAATGTCCGCTTTTGTTTAAATCCAGTCATCGCTGCTTCGTCGATCTGCACCCAATTTTTGTAGTTCGCCTCCATTAGTCCGAAAACAAAAACTCCGCGCTAAGCATCGCTCGGCATGGAGTTCTTATAGGTAGGGCTCTTGGGGCTCGCGAAGCGAAGGATACCCGGGTAGCTAGACCGTCAGGTGTTTCCTGATCAGCTCATCAGTCAACCCCGCAATCTCATCCTCAGCAACCCGCCTCCCCCGATCCAGAATCGCAAATCGGTCGGCGTATTTGCGAGCAAACGGCAACTTCTGCTCAACCAGCAGCACCGTCAGCCCATCCTCTTCTATCAGCCTGCGAATAACCTCCCCAATCTGCGCCACAATATTCGGCTGAATCCCCTCCCCCGGCTCATCCAGAATCAGCAGTCTGGGCTCAATCACCAGCGCCCTGCCAATCGCCAGCTGCTGTTGCTGGCCGCCAGAGAGGTCGCCGCCTCTCCGGTGTCGCATTTCCTTGAGCACCGGGAAAAGCTCATACACCCGCTCGGGAATTTTCTTGCTGCCGTCCTTGCGCACGGCCAGGCCGGTGCGGAGGTTTTCTTCCACGGTCAGCAGCGGGAAAATCTGCCGGCCCTGGGGCACGTAGCCAATTCCGAGACGTGAGCGGTCTTCCACTTTCTTTTTGGTGAGTTCCACGTCGCCGGCAAATTCAATGCTGCCGCTTTTGGTGGTTTCCTCGCCCATGATGCATTTCATCAGGGTGGTCTTGCCCACGCCGTTGCGGCCCATTACGCAGGTGCACTGGCCCTGGGGTACGTCCAGGTCCAGATCCCAGAGGGTGTGGCTTTCGCCGTAGAACTGGTTGAGCTTCTGGATCTTTAGCATTACGCCTCCTCCCCCAGGTAAACCTTGATCACTTCCGGGTCGTTGGAGACCTGGTCCATGGTGCCTTCGGCCAGCACGCTGCCCTGGTGCAGCACGGTCACTTTTCTGGCGATGGAGCGCACGAAGCCCATGTCGTGTTCCACCACCACTACGGACTGTTTGCCGGCCAGGCTGGTGAGCAGTTCGGCGGTTCGCTCCATTTCCTGTTCGGTCATGCCGGCGACCGGTTCGTCCACCAGCAGCAGCCGAGGTTTCTGCATCAGCAGCATGCCGATTTCCAACCACTGCTTCTGGCCGTGGGAGAGGATGCCGGCGAGGCGGTCGCGGAGGTCTTTCAGGCCAATCATCTCGAGCACTTCGTCGATGCGGTCCCGATATTCGGCTTTCATCACGGCGGTGAGCGTGGGGAACACGCGCTTGTCCGCCGCCATGGCCAGCTCCAGGTTTTCGAACACTGTGAGGGCTTCAAATACCGTGGGTTTCTGGAACTTGCGGCCGATGCCGAGGCTGGCGATGTCCGGCTCGTTCATGGTGAGCAGGTTGTGGCGGCTGCCGAACCACACCGAGCCGGTGTCGGGCCGGGTTTTGCCGGTGATGATGTCCATCATGGTGGTTTTACCCGCGCCGTTCGGGCCGATGATGCAGCGCAGCTCGCCGTCGTCGATGGTGAGGTTGAGGTTGTTGATGGCCTTGAAGCCGTCAAAGCTTACGTTCACGTCTTCCAGGTACAGGATGGGGCCGTGGCGCACGTCCACCGGGGACTGCACCGGCGCGAGGAAGTCGAACACCTGGTCGCGGTTGGTCAGCTCCTGAAAAATGCTCATGCGGTGGCCTCCTGCCCGGTGGGTGTGTCGTCATCGGTTTTGGCTTTGCGGCGTTTCTGCAGCAGCCCGGCAATGCCCTTGGGCAGGAAAACGGTTACCAGCACAAACAGGCCGCCGAGGGCGAATAGCCAGGCGTCGGGCATAATGCCGGTGAACACGGTTTTGGCGTAGTTCACCAGGATGGCCCCGATCACCGCGCCGTAGAGCGTTGCCCGGCCACCCAGGGCCACCCACACCACGATCTCGATGGAGAACAGGGGCGAGAATTCACTGGGGTTGATGATGCCCACTTGCGGCACATACAGGGCCCCGGCCACACCCGCCAGCATGGCGGACACCACGAACACGAACAGCTGAACCCGTTCCACCCGGTAACCGAGGAAGCGGGTACGTGCTTCGGCATCCCGGCAGGCCACGCTCACCCGGCCCAGCTTGCTGGTCACGATGCCCCGGCAGATCACGTAGCCAATGGCCAGGGCAATGCCGGTGGCAATGAACAGACCAAGGCGGGTGGCGTCGGTGCGCAGGTTGAAGCCGAGAATGTCCTTGAAGTCGGTGAGGCCGTTGTTGCCGCCAAAGCCCATCTCATTGCGGAAGAAGGCCAGCATCAGGGCGAAGGTGAGTGCCTGGGTGATGATGGAGAGGTACACCCCGGTCACCCGTGAGCGGAAGGCCAGGAAGCCGAACACCAATGCCAGCAGCCCCGGGGCCAGCAGCACCATGAGGAAGGCAAACCAGGCCATGTCGAAGCCGTGCCAGAACCAGGGCAGCTCCTGCCAGTTCAGGAACACCATGAAGTCCGGCAGGATGGGGTCGCCATACACGCCCCGATCGCCAATCTGGCGCATCAGGTACATGCCCATGGCATAGCCGCCGAGGGCAAAGAAGGCGCCGTGGCCCAGGCTGAGGATACCGAGGTAACCCCACACCAGGTCCACCGCCACCGCCAGCAGGGCGTAGCAGAGGTATTTGCCCAGCAGGGTGACGGTAAAGGCACTCACGTGCAGGGCGCTGTCCTGGGGCATGAACAGGTGAAGGGAGGTCACCACCAACACCGCAGCGAAGAGCACGCCCAGGAAAATCTGCGTTGAACGTTCCTGTAAGGGTCTTGTTAACCACATAGCTTAACCCTCCGCTGCCCGGCCTTTCTGGGGGAAGAGCCCCTTCGGCCGTTTCTGGATAAACAGGATGATGAACACAAGCACGATGATCTTGGCGAGTACGGCACCGGCCCAGGGTTCGAGCAGCTGGTTGATGGTGCCCAGGGAAAGCCCGGCAATGAGCGTGCCCCAGAGGTTACCGACGCCGCCGAACACCACCACCATGAACGAGTCGATGATGTAGTTCTGGCCCAGGTTCGGGCCCACGTTAGTGAGCTGGGACAGCGCCACCCCGGCCAGGCCGGCCACGCCGGAGCCCAGGGCAAAGGTCATGATGTCTACCCGGGTGGCGCGGATGCCCATGGAGCGGGCCATGGCCCGGTTCTGGGTTACAGCGCGCACTTCCAGGCCCAGGCGGGTCTTGCGCATGATCAGCATCAGCCCGGCGAAGACAATCAACGCAAAGGCCAACACGTAGAGACGGTTCAATGTGAGCGAGAGCGCGTCGTTGATCACCAGGGAGCCGCTCATCCAGTCCGGGGTTACCACGGTGCGGTTTTGCGGAGAGATCACCGTGCGCACCAACTGCTGCAGGATCAGGCTGATGCCGAAGGTAGCCAGCAGGGTTTCCAGCGGGCGGCCTTTGAGGTACTGGATTACGCTGCGCTCGATGATGATGCCGGCGGTGGCAGCCACCAGGAATCCGGCGGGTATCGAGAGAATCAGCGCCAGGCCGGGCTGGCCCGGCAAGAGTTGCTGCATGCCCCAGGTGGTGTAGGCACCCAGCATGATCAGTTCGCCGTGGGCCATGTTGATCACGCCCATCACACCAAAGGTGATGGCCAGGCCAATGGCGGCGAGTACCAGGACCGAACCGAGGGAGAGGCCGAAATACAGGGTCTCGGCGGCACGGTTCAGTTTGAGCTTCTGTTCGATGCTCTCGAGGGCATCAGTGGCACTGGCGGCCAGGGCCGCGTTATCGCTGCGGGCCGCTTCGTTGAGGGCGGCACGGGCGCCGGGGTGCAGGCTGCCGGCGAGCACGTCCACGGCCTCCAGGTTGCCCTCGCTCACCCGGTAGATGGCCAGGGCTTCTTCAATTCGGTTGCGCACTGCGGCGTCTTCTTCCTTTGCCAGTTGCGCTTCCAGCGGCGCAACCAGTGAGGCGTCCACTTTGCCCATCATGTCCTGCGCGGAGGCTTCGCGCACATCCGGGTCTTTGGCATTCAGGTCCAGCATCGCCAATATGCCTTCAAGCTGGCCACGTATGCGGTTGTTGATGGCGACCCTGTCCAGCTCGCGGCGGGACATTTCCCCCAGGTTCTCTCCGGTCAGCGGGTCGGCGATTTCCCAGTCCCTGCCCCGGTTGTTAAGTACCAGTACAACCTGCCCGGTGTCTTTAACCCGGCTCAGGCGGTTGTTTCCGTAGGCTTCGAGCCAGCCCCTGGCTCTTTCATCACCACTGCTGACGATGGCGTTCACCGCCTCTTCCACTTTGCTGGCCGGCGCTTCCGCCAGATTGATCAGCAACGCCTTGCCCGGGTCGTCTTCCTGTGCCGTTGCCGGGAGCGACAACAGGCCAATCAGGGCGATAAGCAGCAATGTGAGCGATCGGCAGATGCTCATGAGTGTGTCCTGTTTCAAGCGTGTTGCGGGGCAACAGCCGGGAGCTGCGCAACTACCCCCGGCTGTCCATGGTGCTAGTCCATAGCGCTATGCCGTCGAAGCCTTACTCGGCTTCTTCAGCCGCCATTTCGCCGGCAGACGCACCGCAGGTGCCGGTTGCGGTATTGAAGGTTCCGCAGAACATGGGCTTGCGCCAGTCGGCGATCATGTCGCGGGAACCTGGCAGGTAGTCAGACCAGGCATCGCCAGCGACCAGACCAGAGGTTTCCCAGACCACGGAGAACTGGCCGTTGTCCTGAATCTCGCCAATCAGCACCGGCTTGGTGATGTGGTGGTTGGGCATCATGGCGGCGTAGCCACCGGTGAGGTTGGGCACGGTTACGCCGATGATGGCGTCTTTAACCGCATCGACATCGGTGGTGCCGGCTTTCTTGACCGCTTCCACATACATGTTGAAGCCGATGTAGTGGGCTTCCATCGGATCGTTGGTCACCGCTTGCTCGTTGCCGGTGTGCTCGATCCACTGGTCGATGAAGTCGTAGTTGGCGTCGTTGTCCACGCTCATGAAGTAGTTCCAGGCGGCCAGGTGGCCAACCAGCGGGCCGGTGTCGATACCGGAGAGCTCCTGCTCACCCACGGAGAAGGCAACCACCGGGATATCGGAAGCAGAGATGCCCTGGTTGCCCAGCTCACGGTAGAAGGGCACGTTGGCGTCGCCATTGATGGTCGAAACCACGGCAGTCTTCTTACCGGCGGAACCGAAACGCTTGATGTCGGAGACGATGTTCTGCCAGTCGGAGTGACCAAACGGTGTGTAGTTGATCATGATGTCTTCCTTGGCCACACCCATGTCCATCAGGTAGGTCTCAAGGATCTTGTTGGTGGTGCGCGGGTAGACGTAATCGGTGCCCGCCAGCACCCAGCGCTCAACGCCGATTTCGTTCATCAGGTAGTTCACCGCGGGAATCGCCTGCTGGTTGGGTGCCGCGCCGGTGTAGAAGACGTTTTCGGAAGATTCCTCACCCTCGTACTGCACCGGGTAGAACAGCAGGCCGTTCAGCTCTTCTACCACCGGCAGTACGGATTTACGGGAAACCGAGGTCCAGTTACCGAAGATCACGTCGACCTTTTCCTGGGCCAGAAGCTCGCGGGCTTTCTCGGCGAACAGCGGCCAGTTGGAGGCCGGATCCACAACCACCGCTTCCATCTGGCGACCCAGCACACCGCCCTTGGCGTTCTGTTGCTCGATCAGCATTTCAACGGTGTCTTTCAGAACGGTTTCACTGATGGCCATGGTGCCGGAGAGGCTGTGCAGGATGCCCACCTTGATGGGATCTTCCGCGGCCATGGAATTGAAAGAGATGGAAAGTGCGAGTGCAGAGAGGCCCAGTTTCACGTGTTTTTTGAGGCTCATGTTTTGCGTCCTTTTCTTGAGTTGGGGTATGCAGTTCGTCTTGAAACGCACCACAGCCACTGCATCTGCTGTTCCACATTCCATGTATATCCCGCTAAAACAAACAGTTATCTAGTATACAAGCCAAACCCGAGATGCCAGGGAGCTATCAACACCCCGCCAAACCTCTGTTTTACCGTTCAATTTTGGTGCACCCGCACCGGCCTTGGGCGCACTGCGCTGAAGCACTCTCACCCCAACAATTGCTAACTCACTGTTTTTAATGGGTTATCAAGAAATTTCCGCAAATGGCACAGGCATTGCCATTCCACATGTATACAAGTTGATAACGCACATGAGGACGACCAATGCCTTCAACACTCGGATGGACCATAAAGGACTGGCAGAACGCCTATAAAGAAGGCGCTTCGCCGGCGTCATTGCTGGGTGAGTTGCTGACGGGGCTGGATACCACAGACGTGGCCTGGATTTCCCTGCTGGATGGCGACGGCCTGGCCGCCGCCCTGGCAGAACTGGAGCAGGCCCTGGAAGCCGCCGGTGGCGATAAGGCCGCGCTGCCGCTTTATGGCATTCCGTTCGCGGCAAAAGACAACATAGATGCCAAGGGCTTTGAAACCACCGCCGCCTGCCCGGCCTTCGCCTACACCCCGGAAGAAGACGCCACCACCATTGCCCGTTTGAAGGCTGCCGGCGCAGTTTTGATCGGCAAGACCAACCTGGACCAGTTCGCCACCGGCCTGGTGGGTACCCGTTCGCCCTATGGCCCGGTGCCCAACAGCTTCAAGCCGGAGGTGGTCAGCGGCGGTTCCAGTTCCGGCTCGGCTTCGGTGGTGGCACGGGGCCTGGTGCCGTTTTCCCTGGGCACCGATACCGCCGGCTCCGGCCGGGTACCAGCCGGGCTGAATAACCTGGTGGGGCTGAAGCCAACCAAAGGCAAGTTCAGTATTCGTGGCGTGGTGCCGGCCTGTCGTTCCCTGGATTGCGTGTCCATTTTTGCGCTTACCGTTAACGATGCCGGGCTGGTGTCTGATGTGATGACTGGTTTCGACACCGAAGATGCGTTCTCTCGCAAGGCACCCTACGCCCTGCCCCTGGATGGCCCCGCCCTTCGCCGGCCCGGCCCGATCAAACGGCTCGCCATTCCGGAACACCCGCAATGGTTCGATGACCAGCAGGCCGAAGCGGCCTGGAACACCGCCATCAGCCTGTGGCGCGGGCTGGATGTGGAACTGGTGCCCCTGGATTTCAGCCCCATGCTGGAACTGGCGGCACTGCTCTATGAGGGCCCCTGGGTGGCCGAACGCCACGCCGCCGTGGAAGCGTTCATGGCCAGCCACGCCGATGAGATGAACCCGGTGGTTAAGGGCATTATCAGCAACGCCGGCCAGTTCAGCGCCACCGATACATTCAAGGCCCAGTACCGGAAGGAAGAGCTGCAACGCGACATTGATGAGCTGCTGGCCGATATTGACGCCCTGCTGGTACCCACGGCGCCGACCGCACCCACCATTGAAGCGGTCAACGCCGACCCGGTGACCCTCAATAGCCAGTTGGGCACCTACACCAATTTCGTGAACCTGGCAGACATGAGCGCCCTGGCGATCCCCGCCGGCTTCCGGGACGACGGCCTGCCTTTTGGCGTCACCTTGATCAGCGGCGCCTGGAAAGACACCGAACTTCAGCACCTGGCCTGCCAATGGCTGAACGCCCACCCGACCAAACTGGGCGCCACCGACAAACCCCGCCCCGAGGAGGAGCCTGGCGCGGCCATCTCAACCCCCACGGTTCAGGTGGCGGTAGTGGGCGCTCACCTCAGCGGCATGCCCCTGAACACCCAGCTTACCGAAAGATTCTCGGTGCTGCTGGAGCAAACCACCACTTCTGCCCATTACCGGCTCTACGCCCTGCCCAACACCACGCCGCCCAAACCCGGATTGAAGCGGGTAGCAGCGGGTGAAGGCGAGCAAATCATCGTGGAAGTCTGGGAAATGCCCGCCTCGGCCTTTGGCTCCTTTGTGGATCTGATTCCCGCGCCCCTGGGCATCGGCAATGTGGAGCTGGCCGATGGCCGCTGGGTGAACGGCTTTATCTGCGAAGGCTACGGCTTCGAGGGCGCTCGGGATGTTACCGAATTCGGCGGCTGGCGCGCGTTCATCAATTCCTGATCGGGGTCAGATGAAAACGGGGTCAGAAGAAAAGTTCTTCTGACCCCAAGTTCACAAGGAGAGACACCTTTATGTTTAGCAAAGTACTGATCGCCAACAGAGGCGAAATCGCGGTCCGCACCATTCGTACACTCAAGGCCATGGGCGTTGGCAGTGTGGCTGTCTATTCCCACCAGGATCGCCACAGCCTGCATGTAACCCTGGCCGATGAATCCGTGGCCCTGACTGGCAACGGCGCCAGCGAGACCTATCTGGACAAAGCCCAGATTCTCTCGGCCGCCAAGCACACCGGCGCCGAGGCCATTATTCCGGGTTATGGCTTTCTCTCCGAAAACGCCGATTTCGCCGAGGCCTGCGAGGCCGATGGCATTGCCTTTATCGGCCCCACGCCCGACCAGATGCGCGAGTTCGGCCTGAAGCACCGGGCCCGGGAACTGGCGGAAGCCGCCGGTGTGCCCCTGGCGCCAGGCAGTGGCCTGCTGGAAAGCCTGGACGAAGCCCTGCAAACCGCCGACCGCCTGGGCTACCCGGTGATGCTGAAAAGCACCGCCGGCGGTGGCGGCATCGGCCTGACCCGCTGCAACAGCGAAAGCGAACTGAAGGACGCCTTTGAGACCGTGCGCCGTCAGGGCCAGAGCTTCTTTAATGATAGCGGTGTGTTCCTGGAGCGTTTCATCGCCCGGGCCCGACACGTGGAAGTGCAGATCTTCGGTGACGGCGCAGGTAATGTGGTGGCTCTGGGCGAACGGGATTGCTCCCTGCAGCGCCGCAACCAGAAGGTAGTGGAAGAAACCCCGGCCCCGAACCTGCCGGCTGCCACCCGCCAGAAGATGCTGGATGCCGCCGTCTCCCTCGGGCAGTCGGTGAACTACCGCTCTGCCGGCACTGTGGAATACATCTACGACGCCGACCGCGACGAATTCTACTTCCTGGAAGTAAATACCCGCTTACAGGTAGAGCACCCGGTGACTGAGTCGGTCACCGGTCTGGACCTGATCGAGTGGATGCTGAAGATCGCCGCCGGCGAAAGCCCGGACCTGGCGAACTTCGAGCCGGAGCTGAACGGCGCCTCCATGGAAGTGCGGATCTACGCCGAAGACCCGCTGAAGGACTTCCAGCCCTCCCCCGGAGAACTGACCGACGTGCACTGGCCGGAAGAGGATGTGCGGGTGGATACCTGGGTGGAAAACGGCAGCGAAGTGTCCGCCCACTACGACCCGATGATTGCCAAGCTGATTGTGCACGGCAAAGACCGGAACGACGCCCTGGAAAAACTGAAAGCCGCCCTGGCGGAAACCCGGCTGATGGGCATTGCCACCAACCTGGATTACCTGCGCCAGGTGGTGGCCCAGCAGAGCTTTGCCGATGGCATTGTCTCCACCCGAGCCCTGGAGAGCTTCGAGTTCAAACCCTCAGTAGCGGAAGTGGTCAAACCCGGCACCTACACCACGGTGCAGGATTATCCCGGCCGAGTGGGCTACTGGAACATCGGCGTGCCGCCCAGTGGTCCCATGGATGATTATGCCTTCCGCATTGCCAACCGCATCGTGGGCAACCACACCGAAGCGGCGGGGCTGGAAGCCACCCTGATTGGTCCCAGCCTGAAGTTCCACAAGGAATCGGTGGTCGCACTCACTGGCGCACTTACCGATGCCACCCTTGACGACAAGCCGGTGGAGTTCTGGAAACCCATTACCGTGAAAGCCGGCCAGGTTCTGGCGGTGGGCAAGGCCATCAAGGGTTGTCGCACCTACCTGGCCGTGCGCGGTGGCTTTGATGTGCCGGTCTATCTGGGCAGCCGCTCCACCTTCGCCCTCGGCCAGTTCGGCGGCCACGGCGGCCGGCCCCTGCGCCCCGGCGACATGCTGGGAATCAGCCAGATCGACCTGCCGGCCTGCACCACCACGGCACCGACACACGATCCTGCCCCGGCGGACCCGGATCTGATCCCGGACTATCCGGACCACTGGGAAATCGGAGTGCTCTATGGCCCCCACGGCGCACCGGATTTCTTCACCGAGAAATCCATCGAGAAGTTCTTCGAGCAGGACTGGGAAGTGCACTACAACTCCAACCGCCTGGGCATCCGCCTGAACGGCCCCAAACCGGAGTTCACCCGGGCCGACGGCGGCGAGGCGGGCCTGCACCCCTCGAACATCCACGACTGCGAATACGCCATCGGCTCCATCAACTTCACCGGCGACATGCCGGTCATCCTTACCAAGGACGGCCCCAGCCTGGGCGGCTTTGTGTGCCCGGTGACCATCGCCAAGGCGGAGCTCTGGAAAGTCGGCCAGGTGAAACCCGGCGACACCATCCGATTCGTGGCCATTGATAACGACACCGCGGTGAAGCTCTCCGAGCGCCAGGAGCTAGCCATCAAGAGCCTGATGGCACCGCCGATGGTAGACCTGGTAGCGCCGGATCTTGCGCCGGTGAACGACCTCTCCGCCACCATCCTGGCGCATCTGGAAGAAACCGACGGCCGCCCGGAAGTCACCTACCGCCAGGCCGGCGACCAGTACATCCTTCTGGAATACGGCCCCAACGTAATGGACCTGGGCTTCCGCCTGCGCATCCACGCCCTGATGGAAGCCATCGCCGATGTACAGCCCAACGGCCTGCTGGAACTGTCGCCGGGCGTGCGTTCGCTGCAGCTGCGGTATGACGCGCGTATCCTCACCCAGGAAGCGCTAATGACCTACCTGCTGGACCTGGAAGCCACCCTGCCGCCCACCGACGAACTGAAAGTGCGCAGCCGGGTCATCCACCTGCCCATGGCCTTCGAAGACAGCGCGACTCTCGAAGCGGTGGATAAATACCGCCAGTCCGTGCGCGACACGGCCCCCTGGCTCCCCAACAACGTCGACTTCATGCAACGCATCAACGGCCTGCCCAGCCGCGAAGCCGTCCGCGACATCCTGTTCTCGGCAAGATACCTGGTGCTCGGCCTGGGCGACGTCTACCTGGGCGCTCCCTGCGCCGTGCCCCTGGACCCACGGCACCGGATGCTCACCTCCAAATACAACCCGGCCCGTACCTATACAGCTGAAGGCACCGTGGGCATCGGCGGCGTGTACATGTGCATCTACGGCATGGACTCCCCTGGCGGTTACCAGCTCGTCGGCCGCACCCTGCCGATCTGGAACAAGTACCTGAAGAACCCCCAGTTCGCCGGAGGCGCCCCCTGGCTACTCCGGTTCTTCGACCAGGTGTGCTACTACCCGGTGACCGAAGCCGAACTGGACGAAATGCGCGACCAGTTCCGCGCTGGCCAACTGACCGTAAAAATCGAGGAAGAAACCTTCGACCTCAGATCCCACCAGGCCTTCCTGGACGCCAACGCCGACTCCATCGCCGAATTCCGCGAACTGCAGCAGGCGGCCTATGCTAAAGAGGTGGCCCTGTGGAAAGACAGCGAAGCCGAGGAGCTGGACAAACTGGCCAAGGCCCCGCCGAAAGCAGACGCATCCGATCTGGCGAAGTTCGGCGAACTGGTGAGCGCCGAGATTGCCGGCAACATCTGGAAGTGTCTGGTGAAGCCCGGCGATACCGTGGCCGAGGGTGATCCGTTGGTGATCGTGGAGGCTATGAAGATGGAGTTCGAGATAAACGCCACACAGGCCGGGGAGATTAGTGCCATGCACGTGGAGCCTGGTAAGGCCGTTACTCCTGGGGAGCCTTTGTTGAGCATCAAAGTTTGAGGTTTGGTCTGGCTTTGGCGCTGGCCGCCTCTGGCCGCTGGCTTCGGTGGGGGCGCCGATGGGGGTAGGCCTGTCACAGACACGCCGTAAACCCATCCCTGGGGGCTTGATCGCAGCATCCTTGCTGCTCACAGTCTGTGACAGGCCTACCCCCACCGGCGCATGTAACTCGGAGTTTGCGGTTTGGATGAAAGAAAGGTGATTTGCTTGCCCATGCGTCAAAGTTGACCCCATGTTTAAGGGGAGCTCATCGAATAGCCGGCTTTATTTTTTGGCAAGCAAAGGGAGTTGGGTCGGATGGTGGGGTGCGGGTTTCAAAAGTGTGAGCAGCATGGATGCTGCGATCAAGCCCCCAGGGATGGGTTCACGGCGTCTTTTGAAACCCGCACCCCACCAGCCGGCCCAGCGGCCATACTCCATTTAAAAAGCGACCCGAAAAGAGGGCGAACAGAAGAATGGCAACAAACACCAAAAGAAAAGAGTCGATGGCAGACAGGGTTTACGAGGCCCTGAAGGACGACATCTTTGAGTTCCGCCTGATCCCTGGTGACAAGTTCAGCGAGGGCGATGTGGGCACTCGCCTGAATGCCAGCCGCACGCCGGTCCGCGAGGCCCTGTACCGATTGCAGCGGGAAGGCTACGTGGAGGTGTTGTTCCGCAGTGGCTGGCAGGTTAAGCCGTTTGATTTCCGTCAGGTGGAGGAGCTGTACGACCTGCGGATTACCCTGGAACGGGCAGCCATGCACAAGATTTGTGGGCTGGATGAGGAACCTTCGGCAATCCGCATGCTGACCGCCATCTGGAATCCGGATCACCCCTCTGAGCGCGCGGTGGGCAGCACCGTTCGGGCGCTGGATGAGAGTTTTCATTGCGACCTGGTGGCTGCGGCCGGCAACCGGGAGATGACGAGGATTCATCGGGAGATAACCGACCGGCTCCGGATTATCCGGCGCCTGGACTTCACGCGCGATGACCGGGTAGATGCCACCTATGTGGAGCATGCCGCTATTCTGGAAGCGCTTCGAAATGGCATGGCCAGTGAAGCGGCGGATCGGTTGACCCACCATATCCGGGCCAGCCAGAAAGCGGTTCGGGAAATTACCATGGAGCGAATTCGGGAGGCTGCCGCAGCGCATCGACAGAAGCCCGTTGAAAGTGGAGTCAGATGAAAATCTCATCTGACTCAACGCTAACTCACCGGGCAAGAAATTGCCTCGCAGGCCCCGTAAATACTGAACTCCGGTTCATTTTGACTGCCGCCGAAATGCTTACAAAGCTGTAAGACATATCGCACAACCCCCGGAGCAATTCTCCGATAGGTAGGAATTCTAACCACAGTAGAATGGTCAGTGTCAGGGATGACAAGCCAGCACGGAATGTTGGCCCAAGGACGAGAGCTTCAAGGATCGAAGCCGCAAGGATGAAAACTCCATGGATATGGAGTTGCCCAAAGGATCGGGGCTTACAGGGATGACCACAGGGAAGACGCGCTCAGGATGAGTCGCACGCCTGAAGGAACAGGCAGGGGTCAGCCACGGAATCGGGGATCACAAGGAATGTGGTCCCGTCCGTGCACTCCCCACCCCTCTCAGACATTTCTGCTCTCTTCTTACATTTCGCTTCTTCTGCTTTTCGCCCTGGCATACAACCAAAAACGCAAATTAGCCTCAGGAGCTTACACCCATGAAGCGCACACCGCTTTTCGCAACTCTCATTCTGCTGTTCAGCCTGGTTACCGGTTTTGCTTACGCCCAGGAAGCTGCCATCAATATCAACACCGCCGATGTAGCCACCCTCGCCAGCCTGAACGGCATTGGCCAGAGCAAAGCTGAAGCCATCGTTGCCTATCGCGAGGCCAATGGTCCGTTTGCGGTTACCGCAGACCTGGCGAATGTAAAAGGCATTGGCGAGCGTACCATCGAGAAGAACGCCGCGCGCCTGACCGTAAAGTAATACCCCGGGCAGTGGCACGCTGCCGCTGCCCTTCTTCTCTTTCCGCATTGCTCTCCTTTCTGTTTCCGGCTGCCCATAAAGTCGTCTGGCAACACCGCGCTCGCCACCCTATTATTGCTGGATAACAATTCAAAATGACGAGCGTCGGCCCATGGTTGATCCCATCAAGGTTTATCCATCCAAACCTTCAAAAGTCTATTTCTACGGCACCTGCCTGGTGGACATGTTCTACCCGGATGCGGGCATTGCCGGTGTTGAGCTGCTGGAGCGCGAAGGCATAGAAGTGCTGTTCCCGCACAACCAGACCTGTTGCGGCCAGCCCGCCTACACCTCGGGCTACCACGACGAGGCCCGGTCGGTGGCCCGCGCACAGCTGGATCTGTTCCCGGAAGACTGGCCCATTGTGGTGCCTTCCGGTTCCTGCGGCGGCATGATGCGCAAGCACTATCCGGACCTGTTCAAGGACACCACAGAAGAAGTGAAAGCCGCCGAGATTGCCGGCCGGGTCTGGGAGCTGACGGATTTTCTGCTGAACGTCTGCCACGTAAAGCTGGAGGACCTGGGCGAGCCTACCACGGTGGCCATGCACACCTCCTGTTCGGCTCGCCGGGAAATGGGCGTGGCCGAAGTGGGCCCGAAGCTGCTGGGCCAGTTGAAGAACGTGAACCTGGTGGAACAGGCCCGGCCGGAGGAATGCTGCGGCTTTGGCGGTACCTTCGCCGTGCGTCACCCGGAGATTTCCGGGGCTATGGTGAGCGAGAAGGTGGACACCCTGGTGGACGCGGGCGCAAAGCACTTTGTGACCACCGATTGCGGCTGCCTTATGAACATCGACGGCTACGCCGAGAAGAACCAGAAGCCGGTTCGGGGTGAGCACATTCTCAGTTTCCTCTGGGCGCGGACCCGGGGCGAAGGAAACCGGGGTGACGGGAAAAAGGGAGGGCAAGAGTCATGACCGAGACTGCCGAGCGTACCGACCACCACATCGACGTGAAGGAATTTCATCCTCGCGTTCACGCGGCCATCCACAATCCCAAGATCCGCAAGAACTTCCGCAGTGCCATGGACGGGCTGATGTCCAAGCGCAGGAATGCCTTTGAGGGCTGGGATCTGGAGACCCTGCGGGATCTGGGCGCCAACATCCGTCTGAAGGCCCTGGCCAACCTGCCCGACTTACTCGAACAGCTTGAGCAGAAGCTCACGGAAAACGGCGTCAAGGTGCACTGGGCGGTGGACGGCGACGAGGCCTGCCGGATCGTGCGGGATATCTGCAAGGCCCGGAATGCAAAGACGGTAATCAAGGGCAAGTCCATGGTCTCCGAGGAAATGGAGCTCAACCATTACCTCGAGGGCGAAGGCATTGAGGCCCTAGAATCGGACCTGGGCGAGTACATTGTGCAATTGGCCGATGAGACGCCCTCGCACATCATCATGCCGGCCATTCACAAAAACACCGGTGAGATCTCCGAGCTGATGCATGAGAAAACCGGCACGGATCTCTCCAACGATGTTGAATACCTCACCGCCAGCGCCCGCCAGCAGCTGCGCGAAAAGTTCATGAACGCGGATGTCGGCGTTTCCGGCGTCAACTTTGCGGTGGCGGAGACCGGCACGCTGTGTCTGGTGGAAAACGAGGGTAACGGCCGGATGACCACGACGGTGCCAAAGTGCCACATCGCCGTAACCGGCATCGAGAAGGTGGTGCCGAGCATGGAGGACGTCTCTGCCCTGCTTGCCCTGCTGACCCGCTCTGCCACCGGCCAGCACATCACCACTTACTTCAATATGATTTCCGGCCCGCGCAAGGCCGAAGAGCTGGACGGGCCGGAGGAAGTTCATCTGGTGCTGGTGGATAACGGCCGCTCGTCCATCTACCAGGACGACGAGCTGCTGGACACCCTGCGCTGCATCCGCTGCGGCGCCTGCATGAACCACTGCCCGGTATACACACGGGTGGGCGGCCATGCCTACGGCACCACCTATCCGGGCCCCATCGGCAAGATCCTGATGCCGCACCTGATTGGCCTGGACGAGGGCCGGCATCTGCCCAGCGCCTCCAGCCTGTGTGGCGCCTGCGGCGAGGTCTGCCCGGTGAAGATTCCGATTCCGGATCTGTTAGTGCGGCTGCGCCAGGAATCGGTGGATGGTGACAAACTGCACCCCGCCAAGGTGCGTGGTCATGGTGCCAAACGCAGCTCCATGGAAGCGATGATCTGGAAGGGTTGGGCCTGGATGCACGCCAGCCCTGGCATCTACCGTTTCGGCACCGGTGTCGCCAGCAAATTCAGGGCATTACAACCCTCGAAAGCCGGCGCCTGGACCGATTACCGCACGGCCCCGAAGCTGGCGGCCAAAACCCTGCACCAGCGGATGAAGGAGCGTGGCCAATGAGTTCCCGGGAAACGATTCTTCAGCGTTTGCGCAACCGCACGGGGGGCGAACTGACGGTACCCGAGTGTGATTTTTCGGTGCTTGCACGGCCGGACTGGCCCACCAATGAGCGCATTGAGCGATTCGAGAAGATGATCGAGTCCGTACACGGCGAGGTGCATCACGTTAGCGAGGAGAGCTGGATGGACCGCCTCGCTGAGGTGCTGAATACCCGCGGTGCGCGAAACCTGCTGGTACCAAAGCAGCACGAGATCGGCCAGGCCCTGCGCGGCGCCGGCCGGGACGATCTGCCGGAGCTGCTGATCTACGACGAGCCCATCGAGAGCTGGCAGGCCCACCTGTTCAACGAAGTGGATGCCAGCATTACGTCTACCCGCGGTGGTATTGCCGAAACCGGATCTCTGATCCTGTGGCCAAACAATGATGAGCCAAGACTTATGAGCCTGGTGCCACCAGTGCACATTGCCATCCTCAAGGCCTCGGAGCTCTATACCACCTTCCACGAAGCCATGAAGGCCCAGAACTGGGCCGCTGGCATGCCGACCAATGCCCTGCTAATCTCTGGCCCTTCCAAAACCGCCGACATCGAGCAAACTCTGGCTTACGGTGTTCACGGTCCCAAAGAGCTGATTGTGTTGATTATTGAATGATCCAAGGCGCCCTGTTGATCGCCCTGGCTGCCCTGCTATGGGCGACCACGGGCATTGTTGCGAAATTTCTGTTTACCGGTACCGGGCTTCAGGCCATTACCCTGGGCTTTTTGAGGCTGGCGGTGGCGTTGCCGTTTTTCTGGCTGCTGATGCGGCGGGAGCAGGTTCGCCTTGAGCGCGCCAGCCCAGGCGCCAAAGTGCCCGGCAGTTCGCTAAGGAGCCTCACCCGCAAGACCCTGGTTCCGCTGGCGGCGCTTGGCCTGTTCCAGGCGTTTTACCAGGGCAGCTACCTTCTCGCCGTGGACCTCACCGGCGCCGGCATTGCCACTCTCATTGCGCTCTGCCTGCCACCGGTACTGGTGGCCATTCTGGCGGCGCCCCTGTTGGGAGAGAAACCCGGTCTGTTGACCGTTCTCTCTTTGTTTGCCGCCATTGCCGGCACCGCCATGCTGGTGCTCAGCGATATGGACACCACAGGCACCCTTCGGCTCGCCGGCATTCTGGTAGCGCTACTGGCCGCCTGCGTGTACACCGGCTTCACGCTCACCAGCCGCTACAGCTCCGCCGGCACGCCGGTGTTCACTACGGCATTTATCTGCTTCTTTACGGCGGCGCTGATTCTGTTTCCGGTGGTAGCCCTGTCTGGCGGATTCGAGGGGCTGGAAACCCTCAACTTCGGGCACTGGCTGATGGTGGTCTATGTGGGGGTGGTGCCAACCTGCATTGGCTACGTGTGTTTCTTCACGGGCATGAAAACAACACCGGCCACGCTTTCGAGCATTATCGTGACTCTGGAACCGCTGTTTGTAGCGCTGCTGGCCTGGGTGTTCCTGGAGGAGATTCTGGGGCCGATCGGAATTGCTGGGGCGCTGATTCTGACCGCAGCGGTGGTGGTGGCCTCCCGCTACGGCCGCAAACCCGCCGCCGGCCAGGAGGCCGGTGCGGAGTAAGAAGGATCAAGCCTCCTTGCGTTGCTTCTCGAGCATGTCTGGCTGCAGGATTTCAATCCAGTAACCGTCGGGGTCCTTAATAAAAGCCAGGCCTTTCATCTTGCCGTCGTCCGGCTTCTTGACGAATTCCACACCCAGCTTTTCCAGGCGGTCGCAGGCGGCGTACACATCTGGTACCGCTACGCCAATGTGGCCAAAGCCCTGGGGCTCGTCGTTACCGTTGTGGTAACCAAAGTCGTTGTCGTCTTCGGTACCCCAGTTGTGGGTCAGCTCAAGCATGGCTTCGCGGCCGAAGGTGTAGGTGGTGCGGTGGGCGTCATCCTGCGGCACCAGGCCGGCCTGGCGATCATCCAGATAACCCAGGAAATACAGGGTGAACTTCATTTCCGGGAAGTCCAGTTTGCGAACCAGGCGCATGCCCATCACTCGGGTGTAGAAGTCCATGGAGCGCTCGGGTTCCTTGATGCGCATCATGGTCTGATTGAAGACGTAACCTTCGGTTTCGGGAACGGGTTCTTCGTGTAGGCCGGGGGCCTTTTCGAAATGCTTGGGCATTTTGGTTTTCCCTTTTTTCCGTGGAGTTCAAACCATATACCTGTGTGCGTTTCAGGGGGATTTCAAGGGCGCGAAAAAAGACCCCGGGGCCAGAGACTAACCTGCGGGGTCTTGAGGGCCGGTTTTTTACGCCGGCGTTTCTTCAGAGACGCTCTGAAGACTGGGGGCCTGTGGAATTAGGCCGATCTGAACTTAGGGGACTGGCGGTGCCATGAGGGTGCTATTTCTTTCGGGAAGCCAAACTCGCTTTGCTCAGACAGTCGTTTCCCTGCAGAAATAGCACCCTCACACCCCCGCCGATTCGACTTTGTTGCCGGCATCCCGTTTGGGCCGCTTGAGAGTTTTGCCCGCCGACTCTATGCAAGTTGGTGTTCTTCTCCTTTGTAATAGGCCTCTACTCTTGGGTTCATTACTCGCCGCCAGAGTGGGGGGAACATTGCCAGGACGATCATTGCGGAGTAGCCGGCCGGGAGTTGGGGGGCTACGTCGTGGTGGCGGAGGATCTGGTAGCGGCGTTTTGCCCAGGCGTGGTGGTCGCTGTGGCGTTGTAGGTGGAACAGGAAGACGTTGGTTAGGAAGTAGTTGCTGTTCCAGCTGTGTTCAGGGCCGGTGCGTTCGTAGCGGCCGTTTTCGAGTTTTCTCCTGTGCAGGCCGTAGTGTTCGAGGTAGTTGACGATTTCCAGCAGGGTGAAGGCGATGAAGCTCTGGCCCAGGAAGAAGACGGCGCCGAGCCAGCCGAAGGCGAGTGTAAATCCTGCAAGTACGAGAGCGCTGATGCTGTACCACCAGATCAGTTCGTTGTGCCGGCTAACAACCTTGTGGCCTTTGCGTTGCAGGCGCTCGGCTTCCAGTTTCCAGGCGTTGAGGAAGTTGCGTACGTAGGCCTGGGGCAGGAAGTTGTAGAGAGACTGGTTGTAACGGGATGAGGAGGCGTCTTCGGGGGTGGAGACGTGTACGTGGTGGCCACGGAGGTGTTCGACTTTGAAGCCGGCGTAGCAGACCAGTGACAGCAGGAAGCCGCCGGCCCGGGTTTCGAGTTTGTCGTCTTTGTGGATGAGTTCGTGGGCGACGTTGATGCCGAGGCCGCCGACGATGCCAATGGAGACGATCCAGCCAATACTCCCTACCAGGCTGAAGGTGCCGGAAGCCAGTTCCAGCATGCTCCAGACCAGCAAGGCCGCGAAGCCGGCAACCCAGCCTAGCGTTATCGCTTTATAGAACCGTTCGCCGACCATTCGTGGCACGTCGGTTTCTTCGTCCGGGTTCAGGGAATCCTTGCCCAGGAGCATGTCCAGGACCGGAATGATCCCGAAGACAACGACGGGCACACCCCAGGAGAACAGGTTTACCAGGTCGGTTGCGTGGCCGGCGGCCAGTAGCAGAGGCGGCAGTGCCAGGGGGACCATGGCTATCAGGTAGCTGTACTTCTTCAGGGTTAGCAATATTCGCCGGCGTGTAGCCTCGCGATCGACCGATAACTGGGTTGTGCTCATTGGGCTCTCTCCATCGAATGCGTTTTGGTGAAACTCTGATCATCTGTTGTTTTTTTGCATTATTGTCCTACAATACATCAGTCGTCAATGAATCGAGAGGAGTTTTTTTGACAATTGTCAGGAACCCCCGGCGGATCAAGGCGTTGTGGCTGCCAGACTCAGAGGCTGTGATAAACTCATGCGCACACTTTCCCACCCCGGACGGATCACCGCAGCAGCCGGCCGGTTTTTACGACCTGTTCAGAGAGCCTTTATGGATTTTCAGGTGCCCAACACTCTGGCCGAGCAGATTGCCAACTACCTGGCCGAGCGGATCATGACCGGGCAGATTCGACCCGGTGAGCGGATTCAGGAAGCTACACTGGCCGGTGAATTGAAGGTCAGTCGTGCGTCGGTGAAGGAAGCCCTGTACACCCTGGAGCGCTGGCATCTGGTGGAGATCACGCCGCGCAAGGGGGCTTCGGCAACCCGGCTGGACGCGGCCCACGCATCCGAGCTTTACGATGTGTATATGCACTTGTTGATGATGATGGCGGTGCGCTTGTGCGAGCGCTGGCAGGAGGGTGATAAGCCGCTGTTGCTTGGGGCGGTGAGCAAGGCTGTTGAAAAGACCAACGATGGCTCTGCCGACATAGCCGGTGTGGTTGAGGCGAGTTTTGATGTGATGGATGCCTGTTGTGAGGTGGTGGGGAATCCTTATCTCACGGAGGCTTTGTCGAATTTCAAGCCGGCGGTCAGTCGGGCCTATTATCTGAGCGCGGATCGGTATCGGCGGGATCTGGCGCAGACCAGTGAGTTTTTTGCCAATCTGCCGCAGGCGGTGCTGGCACGGGATTCTGATAAGGCGCAGGCGTTGATTCGGGACTTTGCGGAGCACCAGAAGTCTCTCATTCAGCAGGCTTTGGCTTCGTAGTCCAAGTATCGCCCTTCAACTTTTGGTGCATGCAAATCGGTCGGGAGGTCCTCCCAAAACACGCTGTGAATACGTCCATGTACGCTTGGCTCCGCCATCCCTGGCTCCGCACAGTTTTGGGAGGACCTCCCGCCCGCTTTGCTCCATCCTCTCCAGTGACCTCCCTGTGACAGGGCTCACAGATCTTTCTCCCTCTCCCGCTTATCGTAACAGTCTGTAACAAACCAAAGTTTTTGCTGCATAGGTTGTGCTGTCCCCCTGCGGCCCGGGTAGTGCTTAACGCTCCCCGCTAAAAACAATAAACCAGACTTTTGGGGCCACCATGACTCAGTCACTAGCCTGTCGTCGAAACACCACGTCTTCCGCTCTCTCGCTGTGGGTGCTTGCGCTCTCCCTTCCATTGCCAGCTATGGCGGAGTTCCGGCCGCTGGATGATGGAGCGCTGTCTGGTGTAACCGGTCAGGCGGGTGTGACGATTGAGCTGGAGACCAAGCTCAGCATTGATCGGTTCAGCTGGATTGATGAGGGTTCGTTGAATGTGAACGGGCTGAGGTTATCCGGGAAGGACGATACGGTACTGGATAACATGAAACTGACCATTGATATTGCCGGCGATGGGGAGGTGCTGGAGCACGGATTTTCGGAGATTGCCCGGCGAGCCGATGCGGATTTGTTGGACCTGAATGATCCGGATGTGGCCGATGCTCAGGCGAAGTATTCCGTCGCGGGCTCTTTTGGCAAGCAGTTCGAGAGTGGCGATCTGGTGATGCACCTGGGTGCGACGGATTATGGTGATCCGAGCAGCCTGGATGATTATCTGCAGGCAGTGGATTTTGAGCTGGCGGTGGACAGTGTGACCACCTCAGGTAGCGAGGGCTCGGCCACGCTGTTCTCAGATATCCTGCTGCAGGGGCATATCGGGCCCACAGATCTTGTGATTACCAACGAAGGAACCGCTACTCGCACACTGGCCAACGGCAACGAGGTGTCCGGCTCTGAACTGCAACTGGATACCCATTTCGAGATTACCAACGGTAGCCTGAACTGGGATGCGGCGGATGTGATTCTGCTGTTCAACTTTGCCGCGGTTGGTATTGAGGGCTTGCAGATTCATAACCGGCGGGGCGATGACACGCTGGGGCATTTCGGTATGGCAAGTGCCACCGCAAAACTGTCCCGGGGCACGAGTGCCGCCTCAGGCAACGAAGGGCTTTCGGTGCATGATGTTGAGTTCCGGGCGGATATTGATATGCCGGTCTTCAAGGTTGGCGGCACCAGCATTGGCAGCGTTCAGTTCACGGACTTTGCCATCACTAACACCACCATGATGGTGTATGGCCACTAGCCGGACACTGGACACCGACCACACCCTACCCTGTAAACTGCCCGTCTCACTCTGACGGGCAGCCCATGACTGACTCCACGGACATCCACTATTCGAAGCGCGCCTCGGGAAAAAGGCTGGCAATGTTCAGTCTGCTGTTTCTGGCGCTCACTGCTGCCGGGCTGTATGCCGTTTACGATCTGTTTGCCGAACGCACTATTACCTTCGATACCAGGCTGATCGCGCCGGGCACGCTTTTATCGGTGGCGGGCCTGTTGCTGGTTTATTTTACTTCGGATGGCCTTCGGCTATATTTCACCCTGAGAGCCTTGGGACACCGGCTTCCCCTGCCGGCTATGGTCCGTCTCGTGTTTATCAATCTGTTCTTCTCCAACATCACGCCCATGGCTACCGGGGGCGGTTTCGCCCAGATCTGGTTTCTGAGCCACCATGGTGTGCCAGTGGGGCGGGCAACGGCCGCGACCACCATCCGGACGATCCTGGCGGTACTGTTTATTTTCTCGCTGACGCCGGTGTTCCTGCTCACACTCAGGCCCCTGGACGGCAATTCTATTACCGGCGATATCGGCACTGCGCTGGCCGTTCTGATTGTGCTGTACCTGGGCTTTTTCCTGGTGCTGCTGTTCCGGACCCGTTGGCTGATCGGCCCATTGACCCGTTTGTTGAGAGCAGCGCGCCGGTTTCACCTGATCAGTGAACGTCGCCACCAGCGTTGGCAGTTCAAGGCGCGCCGGGAGATGCTTCGGCTGTCGCGCAGTTTTGGCGATTATCTGCGGGGCGCGCCGGTGTTCGTCTGGTTGTCCGTCCTGTTCACCGCCATTTTTCTACTGAGTCTGTTCAGTTTCCCGGCGCTTTTGATGCACAGCCTGGACTACAGTGTTGACTATGTACTGTCGGTCGGTCTTCTGGTCGTAACGACCTTCGTTATGTATTTCTCACCCACACCCGGTGCGTCCGGTATCTCGGAGGGTGTTTTCGGGAGTTTCTTCCGGGATATCCTCTCCGGAAACCATCTGATTCTGGTGATCGTCGGCTGGCGCCTGTTGACCATCTACCTGGGCATGATCATCGGTCTGGTGGTGCTGCAGAGGGAACTCGTTGCCAATCGCAGGAGAGCAGGATGATTTTCCGCAATCCCCTAAAGCTGCTGTTTTACCTCTGCCTGCTGGTGGTGGTTCTGCTGGTTGGCTACAAAACCTATCTGAATCTCTTCACGGAGGATTTCGAAGGGGTTCATACCGAGCAGGTGGAGCAGATTTATCGTCAGCTTGAACCCGGCCAGCCGTTCAGCTTTGCGGTGGTAGGCAACATCAACAACTCGGTAGGGATTTTCGAAGACCGCATCATTCCGGAACTGAATCGCTCGGGGCTCGACTTTCTGGTCTCGGCGGGTAATGCGGTCAGTGGCGGCGGCGAGGACAAATACCGGGCCCTCTACGGGACCCTGAGCCATCTGGAGATACCCTACCTGCTGACCTTCGGCGCCCATGAGTATGAGGATTTTGGCAGCTTCCGGTTCTACGACCATTTCGGCCCGCACTTCTTCAGCATCGAGGCGGGCAACAGCCGGCTTATCTTCCTGGACAGCACCGGCAAAACGCCATGGCGATGGCAGATCCGCTGGCTGAAAGATCTGCTGGCCCAGGACAGCTCCCGGGCCCGGATTCTCTTTGTTGGCCATCCTCCACTGCACCCGGACGAAAATGCGCCCTTTGATCAGAAAGACGATTACCTGGCGCCACCCGAATTCCGGGACGCACTGCTACAGGCCATCGAAGAGCACGACGTTGACCGGGTCTTTTCCGCCAATCTCTCGCTCTATGCAGAGGAGCAGGTAGGAGATACCACCTTCGTGACCACCGGCGGCGCGGGTGGACTGGTGATGAACAATGACACCAGTTTCTATCACTATGTGCGGGTGAATGTGGACGCCAATGGCGAGGTAAGCCACAGTCTCCAACGCCTGGAAGTGGGCCAGCACCCGATCCTGAAGCGGCTGGAAAGCCTGTGGTTCTTTATCTACTCGTTGTTCTACACTGGGTATCTGAACTTTATTCTGATCGTCGCGGTGTTTGCGGCCATTGCCATCAAGCTGTACGGCGCCATTTTCATCGGCAAGGATTATTACCCGGATTACGATCTGGACCCGGCCCCCTGGCTCGAAAAGCCGATGCGGGTGGCGATGTTCACCAACAACTACCTGCCCTTCATCGGCGGCGTGCCGATTTCCATTGAGCGCCTGCGCCGCGGTCTGGAAGCGCTTGGCGACAAACTTCTTGTGGTGGCGCCCCGTTACAAGGGCCAGCCCGAGGCCGAACCCCACGTGCTGCGGGTGCCCTCACTACTGGCCATGGGAGAAAAGCGCGAATTCCGGCTGGCCAACATCTTCCTGGGCCGGATCCGCAAGCGGGTCCGGGCGTTCAAACCGGATATTATCCACCTGCATCATCCGTTCTGGCTGGGATCACTCGGCCTGTTCGTGGCGCGTACCCTCAGGATACCGGCTATCTATACCTACCATACCCGGCTGGAGCATTATGCCCACTTTGTGCCTCTGCCAGGCATGCTGTTCCGGAACCTGATCTCCCACGCCCTGATCAAGCGCTTTGCCAACAAGTGCGAAGGGGTGATCGTTCCCACCTACTCCACCGAGGAATACCTGCGCATGATCGGGGTGAAAACACCGACATTCGTGCAGCCGACAGGCATCGAATACCACAAATTCCAGGAGGTTCAGGAGGCGGATGTTGAGGTTCTGCGGGAGAAGCTGCAGCTCAGTAACGAGAAAGTGTTTGTCAGCGTTTCCCGGCTGTCGAACGAGAAGAACATCGACTTCATGATTGAGGCGGTCGATGCCCTCAGGCGGGAAACCGACGTGCCCTTCCGGTTCCTGATGATTGGTGATGGCCACCAGAAGGACCGCTTGCAGAAGAAAATCGACGATCTGGGACTTCAACAACACTTCACCCTGGTCGGCGCCGTTCCGCCGGACGAAATGGCCACGTGGTACCGGCTTGGTGATGCCTTCCTGTTTGCCTCGATATCTGAAACCCAGGGCATGGTAGTCCTAGAGGCCATGGCAGCCGGATTGCCGGTGGTTGCTGTTCGCTCCAGTGGTATCGAGGATGTGGTTCGCCACGGATTCAATGGCTTCAAGACGCCGGAGAAACAGGACCAGTGGCGGGCGCAGGTTAAAAAACTGCTGGAAGACGATGAACTGCGCGACAAGCTTTCCGCCCAGGCCCTGGAGTTCGCCGGGGACTACTCTGTGGAGCAGTTCGCCAGTGACGTTCGCACCATTTACGCCACTACCCTGGCCATGTTTGCCAAGAAACGGAAAGGAGCGGGGCATCAAGCCGAATAGGTAGGGTTACGGTTTCCCCGGCGAACCTGATCGGGCTAGACTCAATTCACGTATTGCAAAGACAGTTTTCATCATCGGACCGAGTTGATAATCGGACTGACCTTTTGATCGGAGAATAACGTGAGCGGTATCCTTGTCGGAATCAGCACCTGCCTGCTGGGAAAGGAAGTTCGCCATGATGGCGGTCACAAGCATTCCCGCTACTGCACCCGGGTGCTCTCGAAGCATTTTGATTTCCGTTCCATCTGCCCGGAACTGGAAGCCGGCCTGGGCGTGCCCCGCCCCGCCATTCACCTGCGCGAGTACAGTGATGGCCTGCGACTGATTGAAACCAAAGGCGCAGCGGATCATACCGACGCCATGCAGGGCTTTATCGACCAGATCATGCCCACCCTGGCCGACCTGCGCGGTTACATCCTGATGGCGAAGTCACCCAGCTGTGGCATGGAGCGGATCAAGATCCATAACGAGGAAGGCAACGTGACCCGCCGCGATGGCCGGGGCATGTTTGCCGAGGCGCTCCTGAAGGCCTACCCGCTGATGCCGGTGGAGGAGGAAGGTCGCCTCAACGACGACATGATCCGGGAGAACTTCATTGAGCGGGTGTTTGCCTACGACGACTGGATGCAGAACGTCGCCGGCGACCAGCTCTCCGCCAGGGCACTCATTGAATTTCACACCCGCCACAAGTTCCAGCTTCTGGCCCACTCCGAACGGATTTACCGCCAGCTCGGCCCGATGCTGGGGGACCTGAAATCCGAACCACTGGAAGACATTGCAGAGCGCTACATCCACCTGTTCATGGACGCCATGAGCAAGAAGGTGAGCCGAGGCTCACACATGAATGCCATGCAGCACCTGATGGGTTACCTGCGGGATTCCATGGGCGAGGAAGACCGCAAGGTGCTGATGGAGCAGATGGAGGCGTATCGTCGGGGTGAGGTGCCGCTTGTGGTGCCGATGACCTTGCTGCGCATGGCCCAGCGCAGGGAGCCGGTGGATTACCTGCACGCCCAGCAGTATCTGACGCCCTATCCCGATGAACTGGGGCTGCGGAACAACGTTTGAAGCTAAAGTCGGGGTCAGATGAACATTTCATCTGACCCCGAATTCACGCCGTTAAAAGCCGTATAGAAGCGAGAGGGAGGTTTCGGTATCGGTGTTTTCTGAGCCGGCCGGAGCATCAGACACATGTTTGACTCGGAACGCGGCCTTCATGGAGAGATTGCCCACCACATTTGCCTGCAGTGATGTTTCCGATTCGGTTACGGTGTTGTTTTCATCCAGGCCAATTTCCGTGCTCAGCTTCTGACGGAACAGGGAGTTTTCCGACAGGGCGTAATCGAACTGGCCGGCCAGGCGGGCAATGGCCTCTTCCTCGGTATCCTCACCCTCGGCATTCACCATTTCCAGCTTGTTGTAGCGGTAACCGCCACCAACGGAGAGATCGAGAAACGAGCGATCACCCGAGCTCCAGACACGATGACCGTAACCCGTAGTTACGGTGGATTCGAAATCATAGCCGGAGAAGCGATCGTCCTCATAAGAGCCCCGGAGAAACCAGTACTGGTTTTCGGCGAACTTGTAGTCTGTTTCCAGGGCTGCCTGGTATTTTTCGGCGGTGGTCTGGTCGTCGGTCTCGGAATAGTTGGTCCGGAAATCACCAGTGTTGCGCCAGGTTTCGACTTCATGGACCAGCCCCAGGCGACCCTTGATGTTGGTCTCTTCGGTATTGCCCGAGGTGATCAACACACCCAGCTCGGTTTCACCCTTCCAGTTGTCTGCCTCCTGCGCACTGGCAAAGGGCGCGATAACAACTGCGGTAATGGCTACAGCCTGTCGTAAATCCATGAAGTCTCCTTTCCGGGTTGGTCAGGCCCTCTCGGTGCTGCTCGCCCTTTCGCCCTCGAGGCTTTTCCGGGCCTGACGTTCTCTTTCAGCCTTTTTCCGGGCCTTGCGCTCGGCAATGATGCGCGCAGCTTCTCCGCCCACGTGGGCCTCGCCCCGCTCCTCCGCCAGGCGCATCTGGCGTTCACGCTCGGCAAACCGGGCTTTCTGCTCTTCGGTCAGCGAATCGATGCACTGGTGGCAACTCACACCCTGCTCGTACTCGGGGCGCTGCTTGTCTTCCTCGGTGATCGGCCTGCGGCAGGCATGGCACTGGTCATAATCGCCGCGCTCCAGCCGGTGGTTGACCGTTACCCTGTCATCAAACACAAAGCACTCTCCGTGCCACAGGCTCTGCTCTTCCGGCACCTCTTCCAGGTATTTCAGGATGCCGCCCTTGAGGTGATAGACCTCCTCGAAACCCTGCTCTTTCAGATACGCAGTAGATTTCTCGCAACGGATACCGCCGGTACAGAACATGGCCACCTTCTTGTGCTTGGAAGGATCCAGGTTCTGCTTCACGTATTCCGGAAACTCCCGGAAAGTGTCGGTGGCCGGATTGACGGCATTCTTGAAGGTGCCAATCTCCACTTCGTACTGGTTGCGGGTATCCACCAGCACCACCTCCGGATCGGAAATCAGATCGTTCCAGGCCTTTGGTTCCACATACGTGCCGACAATACGCTTCGGATCGATACCGTCCACACCCATGGTGACGATTTCTTTCTTCAGCTTCACTTTGGTGCGCTTGAATGGCTGGATGTCCACAAAGGACTCTTTGTAATCAATGCCGTCGAACCGCTCGTCGCTGGCAATCCAGGCTTTCACGGCATCAATGCCTTCACGGCTGCCGGCAATGGTGCCGTTAATGCCTTCGCGCGCCAGCAGCAAAGTGCCGTGCACGTCTTTCTCAAGCATCAGGTCCAGCAGCGGCTGACGGAGGGATTTGTAATCATTCAGCACTGCGAACTTGTACAGTGCGCAGACAACAACGTTGTTGCTCATCATTTTCTCCTGCGGGCCGGATCGTAAATCCGGAGCATGGTTTTGGAACTGGTTGAAAGTATCAAAGGCCTGAGCCTGAGAGGGCGCAAATTTTAACCAACTCAGGCTCACGATCAAGTGCGGGGTTACCCGGGGCTCAAAGCGTCAGTCCGCCTCATTGGCCAGTTCGCGCTCAACGACGGCGGAAAGTTGGCCCCAGCCAGGACGTGTCAGGCGGATGTTGTCGACCAGAACCGTGGGCGTACTGGTGACTCTTAGCTGCATAGCGACCTGGCGGCTCTGCTCAACAGCTTCGCGGTGCAATTCTGTAGTCATGCACCGGCGGAAGCGCCGCTCTTCCAGGCCCAGGTCGCCCGCGTACCGGGTGAAGGTGGCAACCGGATCGTTCGAGCCGCTCCACTCGGTCTGGGAATCGTACAGGCGATCGTGCATGGACCAGTAGGCGTCCTGGTCGCCGGCGCAACGGGCGGCCTGGGCGGCCGGCATAGCATTCTGGTGCTGCTGCAATGGGAGATCAAAGTAGACAAACCGAACCTTGCCAGCATCCACGTATTCCTCTTTCAGCTGCTTGCTGGCAGAGGAAAAGTTGCCGCAGGCGGGGCACTGGTAATCGGCAAATTCACGCACCACCACGGGGGCATCTTCAGGACCGACAGAAATGCCGTACTGGTCCAGCTGTGCAGGAAAATCATCGGCATTGGGCGCGGCGACGGGCAGTTCGTCAGAGGTTGGCTCGGGTGCGGCGGTCAGGAAAAAGACACCGAGAAGCACTGCCGCCAGAACCAGCAGACCAATACCGGCATACAGCGGCTTGTTGGAATTTGGTTTTCGGGGAGGCGGTGCACCGGTTTCCTTGCGACGTTTTGCTTCACCCATGAAGGGACTCCTTATTGTGTTTCTGGTTTCCGGATTTAATTAGGTCGCGACCGTTTTCAGATCGTGCGTGGCACGCTAAGATCCTTTATATCCTACAAAAGTTCCAACAAAAATTAAGGAATCCTCATGCCGTTGCCCGCTTCCCTGAAAGACACTCTCTCACTGCCCCTGGTGGCCGCACCCATGTTCCTGATCTCTGGCCCGGAACTGGCGCTTGCCTGCTGCAAGCAGGGCATCGTTGGCAGTTTCCCGGCCCTGAACCAGCGCACCAGCGAAGGCTTTGAAGACTGGCTGATCCAGATGAATGACGAGCTGGCCGATTTCCAGAGCGCCAACCCGGGGGTTAAAACCGCACCTTACGCCGTGAACCTGATTGTGCACCGGACCAATCCCCGCTGGCAGGCGGATCTGGAACTGTGCGTTAAACACAAGGTGCCCATCATCATTACCTCCCTGGGCGCCGCCAGCCAGGTGGTGGAGGCGGTGCACAGCTACGGCGGTGTGGTGTTCCATGACGTGACCAACCAGAAGCATGCCCGCAAGGCAGCGGAGGCGGGGGTTGACGGAATCATCGCCGTGGCGGCCGGTGCCGGTGGCCATGCGGGCACCATCAACCCGATTGTTCTGGTGCATGAAATCCGGGAAGTCTTCGATGGTACGATTCTGCTGGCCGGCGGGCTGTCCCATGGGGAAGACCTTCTGGCGGCCCAGGCTCTGGGCGCAGACCTGGCCTACCTGGGCACCCGTTTTATCAACACGTTCGAATCCCAGGCAGACGAAGCCTACCGGAACATGATCATCGAGGCGGTGTCTGGCGACATTATTCATACACCGGCGGTATCCGGTGTGCCCGCTAGCTTCATGCGCCAGAGCCTGGAAGCGGCCGGCTTCCCCATGGATAAATTGAACCAGGCCGGCGAAATCAACTACGGGGAAAAGCTGAAGCCCATTGATGATGAAGCCAAGGCCTGGAAAACCGTATGGTCCGCCGGCCAGGGCGTCAGCCAGATCCACGACGTGCTCACCGTCCCGGACCTGGTGAGCCGTCTGACCAACGAATACAGAAGCGCCCGGGAACGCCTGTTATCGACAGGTTCCTAAACCTGGAACTGTGAGGCTTTGTCCTTCAACGAGGTCAGTGTCCGGGCAATCTGGCCGCTGGCCTCGTCGGAGCGCTCAATGGCCTCCACCGTCTGGCGGGAGGAGCCTGCGATATCGCTTACGCTCACACTGACTTCACTGGCATGCCGGCCCTGCTCTTCCGCCACGGATGAAATGGCCATGGCCCGATCCTGAAGGCTGCTCAGCAACTGGTTGATCCGGTCGAAATGCTCATCGGCCCGACGGAACTCCGAAGAGGATTCCGCGACCTGTCCCGACACCTCGCCAATGGCACTGACCGCCTGTCGGCTGCCCTGCTGAAGTCGTTCGATGATGGACTGGATTTCGGTGGTGGATTCCTGGGTCCGGCTCGCCAGAGTCCGGACCTCATCGGCCACCACGGCAAAGCCCCGCCCTGATTCCCCGGCGCGAGCGGCCTCGATGGCGGCGTTGAGCGCCAGCAGATTAGTCTGCTCCGCGATGGCGCCGATTACCGAGAGCACCGATCCGATTTCCTTGCTCTGGTGGTCAAGCTGATTGACCGCTTCCACCGCCTGTTCAACATTGCGGACTACCTGATCCAACCGGTTCCGGACTTCCCGGGAAATGCCCGCGGTGGCCTCACTCTCCGAACTAACGTTGCTGACTGACCCCGCGATATCCTGGATGTTTTCAGCCACCTCGGAAATACTCCGGGACATGGCGTCCATGGTACCGGACACCTCGGCCACCTCCTGCTCCTGACGATTCACGGCCGCCACCGCACTGCGACTGATATCCCCCTGAGCCTGGGCCTGGCCAGCGGCCGATTCGGCCGACTCCTTGACGTCGGAAACCAGCTCCTGGATACGGGCGATGAACCGGTTTACACCCTGGGCCATCTCGGTGAGCTCATCCTTACCTTTCATGGAGACCCGGCGGGTGAGATCGGCCTCGCCATCGGCGATACCCCAGATCGCCGAGCTCAACCGGAACACCCGGGGCAACAGCCCGCCACCCAGCACCAGGGCCACCAACAGAATCAGAACCACCACGGAACCGATGGCCAGCATACTGAGATTGGCGGAGAGGCTTGAGGCCTCGGCATTCAACGCTTCTACCGTGCTCTGAATTCTGGAGCGGGTGTCTGAATCCATGCCCGCCAGCTGCTGCTGAAGGCGCTGGTTTACCTGTTCGGTTTCTGCCTCCAGGGTGTCACGAAGCGCATCGATACTGCCTGTGATCGTCGCGCTGAATTCTTCTTCCAGAGCGGCCAGGTCCTGATTAATGCCTTCGAGGGACAATCCGAGCTTTAACTGGCCAATGGCGGAACCCTGAGGTGCAATATCAGCGGTAACGATGACCACGTTGGGGTCACGACTTGCCGCATCCAGGACCTTGTTTGCCGCACCACGGCCTTCCCCCTGCTCCATTAAGGTGCGTACCCGGTCGTCGGTGCGATCCACGTAACGGGTCAGTCGATCACCGTACTGGTCGTAATAAACTGCGAACAAAACCGATTCACGAGCGTCGGCCAGTTCCACAAGATCGGTAAGACGGGGAACGTCACGGTCCCATATCAGCGGAGCCGCAACGGCAGCCAACACGTCCGCCAGGCCCTGGGCTTCGGCCATGACGGCGGTTCGAACATTGCCGGCAACGCGTTCCTGTTGCTCAGTCTGCTGACGGGTGAGTTCAGCGGAGAGTTCCTCGGTGGTCTTCTGCCGCATGGTCTCCAGGCGGGTCCGGACATCCTCCCGGGTGTCCCCGAAGGAGGCACTGACCTGTTGGCTGCTGGCCTCAAGGGCAGACCCTGCGGTGTTGACCAGGCGCTCCACCTGACCGGAAATCAGCCACTGGCTGACCAGTACCTGAACCAGGCCGGCAACCACCAGAACAATGAATACCGGTCGAAGAAGGCGGCTTGAGATCAGCCGCCTGATAAAACTGAGTGACATACGGACTCCGCTAGAATGTGTGCTTCATGCATCCTGCTCAGTCGGTAACAGCGTCCCTGCGAAGCGTGTCCGTATGTATAGCAAAACCCGGGCCGCAGTGGGCCGCATTTATGTACGGGTTTTGTAGTTAATCGTCATCGTTTTCCTCAAGCTCGATTTCGCCGATCACTAATCCTGTACCGACAAACTCGTACTCCACTTCCACTTTTGGCCTTTCGCCTGCATCAACAAGCCCTTGTAGCTCACTTCGCAGAGTGTCGAACTCGGTATTCGTAGTGATGAACAGGTCCACTCCCAAAACCTGAATCCGGTCGTTCACCATTTCCGAGATTCGACCGGTTAGCTCGAATCCTCCATCAGGCGACTCATCATCACGCTCGATTTTCAGAGCCTCAAGATAAATGGTGCCGTCACTACCTACGCGCTCTATCCCTTCGATTTCCAGCTCACGCGGCAACGCCAGATCGCTCAGCGAAAGGCGGGATTCGTCATCATCATCGGTGATGATCGTCAGTGGAGTGACCTGCACAAGAACACCACCGACTCTGAACTGACCGGCCGGTAAGTCGACTTCCTGGGCCGGACCGCCCTTGAACTCAGAATCCGCTTCGCGTAGCTCGATTTCGTCAGCAGTCACCGAACCGTCAGACTCGAAATCGCCTTCGACCTGAATGAGCAGTCCCTGGACCAGATCATTGGGACCAGAGAGTCCATCGAACTCCGTTTCATTCGTAACCTGCACCGAAATACCATTAACCGTGACAACCCCGTTTGCCGGGTTGTACGCATTAGAGATGGGGCCCACAAACTCGATATCATCCTCAGTGCCCGGACTGTAACGGCGAGAATCGTCAGGTCTGATTTCGTCTGCCATCAAGACACTATCGACCATGTAACCTTCCACTTCTACAGCAAGGTCGACCGCCAAGTTAGATAGATCCAGTCCATCAGGCGCTGCACCCGAGTAATCGACGAGCTGTGACCCGATCCGAAGCTCGGAGTCAGACAGTTCGTCAATAACTCCCTCTAGCTCAACCTTATCCTGATCATCAAAGACATCTCGGTTCTGGTCTGTCCGCAGCCCGATGTAACTGGCACGGAACTCTCCATTGGGAAGACGCCATCCCGACATCCGCACAAAGTCGCCATCAGCAAGATTTTCTACCAGCGTGCCTTTCACCACGGTTTGAGAATCAATTCTTACGGTCTGGCCAAGAATCTGAACCGCTGCTGTTTTGCTCACAACGTCCCAAGGACTCAAGACCTGCATCGTGCCACGCAGGGTATCGTCATACTCGACGGTATCCGCATCTCCTAGTCCCGTGTCTCGCCATTCACCATCCACTCTCAGGATCATACCGACAACAAGGCGAGATTCCTGATTGATCCCATCATCACCGACGACAGCCCGATCCGTACTGAACTCCACACCATTAACAAACACACTCCCGAACCCGGAAACCGGCCCTACGCTGGACCCTGTGCCCCGTATACCACCATCGGCAACATCCAGGCCTCCACCACCCGCGCCTCCGCAGGCGGAAATCGCACCAAAGGCCACCGTACCGGCTGCCAGCCCGAAAACACGATTGCGGAGTTGCCGTTTCATTGTGTTCGTCTCCCTCACCGGCATTCCTGGCCGGTTTTTGTTAAATAGCATCGTTGAAGCGCCTGCGCGGCATTTCATCTTCGAATTCAGAAACCTGGTCGCCTCGGGCTTCGGTTGGAAGCCGGGGCTGCGAGGGCGCATAAACACTGCGTCTCAGCATGAGGTAACCGCTGTCCAGCGGTTCGACGACACCTTTACGGAGCAATTCGTTCAGAACCACTGTGGGGGCAAAATCAGGGTCGGTCGCTTGCACCAGATTGCTGAATGAATTCGTTGCGTGACTATCCATTAACAGCATGACAGGGTCGTGATGCTCATCGAGAAACTCTTTGGAGCTGATCCAGGAACGAATCACCTGCCGGGACGATGCGGAAAGTATTGTGCTTGCAAGCTCCGTGGGCTCCCAGCGACAAATAATGTTCGGCTGCCTCCTGAAACTCATAGCACTCAATCTCCTTTCGGCTCTTTACCGGCAGGCTCTTCAAAGAAGAAGATGCTGACGCCGGTGCGGACCGGATCCCCGGATTCACTGCCAGACTTTTGGCCCGCAATATCGCGATCATGGGGACCAAGCCATTTGTCCAGCTGTTCCAGTAGTGCCTGGGACTGGGCAGCTGCATGCCGGCGCCAGCGCTCCATCACTTCCGGAGGGATGTTGTTGTAGGTCAGGGTTCTCTGGAACAGCGGTGGCTGCCCGGTTTCGTCACTGACCAGATTATGATCAATCGTCGCTATGAGATCTGATACGTCCTCACCGAATATCTGGAGCATTTCCTCACTGTCTCCAGCCGGAACATAGGCCCTCTGCTGCAGGACCAACCGGCCCGATTCACCGTCTACTGACACCACACCCACACGAAGCAGTTCATCCAGCACTGCGCGGGGCGGCATATCGCCGCTGTACCGCTTGACCAGTTCACTGAAGCTCAACGGTCCGTCAAAGGCCAGCATGTCTGGTTCTCCGTCTCCGGCCTGGAAGGCGGCATCGTGCACCCAACCCGACACCACCCGGGAAGCCCGATTGGTGTGGAGCACGTCCCGGGTTCCGGTGTGTTCCCCGGCCAGGATTTCCCGTTGGCGCTTGACTTCCTTTCGGGTCAGCCCGGTCATCACCGCTGCGCGGGAGTCCGTGGGCTTGCGGCGCCCGTCGGGAAAGTCTTCCAGGGCGGCTTCCACATAGGCACGTTTTACCAGCTCGGAAAACTCGCCGAATGGGATGCCGTTTCTCAGCAGCAACCTCGCCAGGGGGCGCAGAATGCGGAACAGCGCTTGGTGCAGGGGGTTGGTCTTTTTCATGTTTGGGATTGTATTCCCATAGCGACATCGAAAGCCACAATGCGGGCCGACATCCGCCCGGCCCGCACCTATGGCTCACTTATCAATCATCATCGCTGTCGTCGTCGCTACTATCATCGTCGACTTCGACATTATCAGTCAGCTCGTACTGACCACCGCTGGTCTGGCGGTACTCGATTTCCACTTCATCACCAACCTGGGCCCCAGACAGGCTATAGCCATTACGGAGCACCTCAAGATTCATGATGGTGATCGACTCGGCTCCGATCGCACTCACCCGTGCTTCGAGTTCGAAATCGTCATCGTCGTCGTCATCCTCGCGCTCAATGCTGAGGGCCTCGAGGAATCCGCCCTCACTGCTGCGCTGACGGCCCTCGATTTCCAGGTAATCGCCCACCTGCAGGCTCTGGACATCCTGGGCGCGACTGCGACGGTCATCGTCATCATCGTCGTCGTCATCAATCAGGGTATTGCTGGTGAGCCGAACACTGACGCCACTGACGACCAGGGTTTCACCGGCAAGATCTATGGACTCGATGCGGCCATCCAGCTCGGCGTCGGACTCCCGGCCCTCAATCTCTTCAGCCACCAGGATGCCATTGCGGAAATCCCCTTCCACCTTCACGAACAGGCCATCGGAAAGGCTGCTTTCGCGCAGGTCGTCAAATTCGGTGCCGCCGTTAATCTGGACCCTGACGCCATTTACCGAGAACTGGCGGCTGGCAGCGTCATAGTCGTAAATGCTACCGGAAATTTCGACATCGTCGTCATCGTCGAAGAGGTCGTCCTCGTCGTCGATTTCCTCGGCCATGATGGTGTTTCCGTTGAGATACCCTTCCACTTCCACGACGATTCCGTCCGCCAGATCATCCAGGGAGAAGTCGTCATCACCGACAGCGCTGGTGTAATCGATCAGGAAGCTGTTGATGGTGAAGGTCTCGGCACTTGTGTCCAGGTTGGCAACAATGCCTTCAATTTCGACTTCGTTGTCGTCATCGAAGTCGAGGCCGATGGCACGGGCACCCACGAAGCTTGCCCGGAAGCTGCCATCCTCCAGGCGCCAGGCGCTGACTCTAACCCGGTACCCTCCCGGGTTGCCGGCGATCATAGTCGGAGTCGCACCACGAAAGACCGTTTTGCCGTCCAGTGAAATAGTCTGGCCCAGCATCGTGAGGCTTCCGGTACGGGTCACTTCATCCCAGCTCATGGCGGAAATGGGGCCCCGAAGTGTGTCGTCGTAACTGACCCTTTCTGCCCTGCCTTCTCCACGGTCATCCCAGTCGCCCTCCACTTTGAGAATCATGCCCTTTTCGAGCTGATCCTCGCGTTCCAGGCCATCATCGCTGCTGACACTGCCGTTCGTAGCGAAACGGGTTCCGTTGACATAGACGCTGCCAAAACCGGTGACTGCACCCACACTGGTACCCGATGAGGTACCACTGGTGGAGGAGTCTCCGGAGCCTCCGCCACCACAAGCGGCAAGAGCACCGGCCAGAGCCCCGGTCATGGCCAACTTCACTGCGATTGCTAAAGGTTTGCGATTCATCGTTCTTCTCCAGGCTTGTTCTTGCATCCCCGGGCAGTCGCCGTTGACCACCCAATCTCTTCATTGGGATTATTTTCCCAATTAATTATTTGGGAATTTAATCCCAACTTTTGCGACTGTCCAGTTTTTGATCATGAAAATTTTGTGAACTTTATGGGTCGGAAAACGTAAAGCTCTGAACAGTCAGCCAAAAAGGGACCACAACCATGCTGGGATTTTTGAAAGGCGATCCGAAGAAAAAACTGCAGAAGGATTACGAGGCGAAACTTGCCAAAGCACTGGATGCCCAGCGCAACGGCGATCTGAGAACTCACGGTACGCTTATGGAAGAGGCGGAAAAGATCTACGCCGAGATTCAGGCGCTGGAAGAAAAGAAATAACCGGGGGAGCTTTTACTCCCCCATCAATTGCCGGATGCGATGATTGAGACGGCCCACTTCCCGGCGCATTTCCTCCACCTCATCCAGTAGCTCCAGAGACATGGCCAGCCCGGGCAGATTCATTTTCAGATCCCGCTGCAGCCTCTGGGCCTTGCGTAACCGGCTCAGGGCACCGACGTCGAACTCCCAGTGCCGTGCTTCCGGTGACTCCTCCACCGGGGCAATGATCCCGTAGTCCACCAGTTTGATGACGAACTCGGCATGACACTCGCCGCGCTCGCAGATTTCACGCAGGGTGAAGGTGCTGCCATGCTGATCGAGCACCTCGACCGTCAGAATATGATCTTGCTTGCTCATACCTTACTCCCGCTCACACGTGAATCTTGCTGCGTGGATTGAAGTTCTTCTCGGCCTCCGCCAGTTGCTCGTAGAGCTTCTCGGCTTCGGCGCTGTGTTTCTCGGGCATGGCGATCTGCAGGATGACAATCTGATCGCCCGGATGTTTGCCCGGGAATCCCTTGCCCTTGAGCCGAAGCTTCCGGCCACTGGTGGAGCCCCTGGGTACTTTCACATTCACCTTAGAGCCAACGGTTGGCACTGTCACCGTTGCACCGAGAGCTGCTTCCCAGGGCGCTATCGGCACAGTCACCATCACATCCCGGCCTTCCACGGCAAAGTGCGGATGTGGCGCAAACTCCACCTCAATGAACAGATCACCCGGCTCTCCGCCGCCAATACCCGGCGAGCCCTGGCCCTTGAGGCGGATGTTCTGCCCCTCGCGCATGCCGGCGGGAATCTTCACTTTCAGGGTCTTTTGCCGCGGAATCACCCGGCCATGCTCATCGGCCTCATGGACCGCGAAAGACACCTGCTTTTCACAGCCGTGAAACGCCTCTTCCAGGAACAGGGCAATCCTGGCGTGCACGTCCTCACCGCGCATTCTCATGTTCTGGCGGAAACCGCCACCACCAAAGCCACCGGAAAAGCCGCCGCGGCGGCCACCACCGAAGATTTCCTCGAAGAAATCGCTGAACTGGCGGGCGTCGGCCTCGGTGTAACCACCGCCACCGAAGCCGGATGCGCTCTGCCAGCCCGGAGGTGGTTCGAAGGAGCCGTCAGCACGGGCGCCGTATTTACGCAGCTGGTCGTATTCCGCCCGTTTTTCGGGATCTTTCAGTACTTCGTAGGCTTCACCCACATCCTTGAATTTGGTGTCGGCGTCCTCTTCCTTGCTGACATCCGGATGGTATTTCCGTGCCAGCTTCCGATAGGCCTTTTTAATCTCCTCGGGGGAGGCAGACTCACTGACACCGAGCACGGCGTAATAGTCTTTGAAGTCCATCGCACTCCTCGTTACTGATCATCATGCGTGATCACTTATTGATCTCTGTTACCTATATTTGACGCTGGCAGCGAAAATACAAGCACTCGGTGTTGCGCAGTTGCGGTAGATCAAACACGTGAGAGCTTGTGACCCATCCCACTGTGGTAATTCGTATGGCATCTCGTTCCGATAGAGTTGAGAATTACCGGTTTTACTCTTTCAACCAGCGCCAGGGAGAGCTCTTTGAGCAGCGAACCAGCCACACGACTCCGGATTTTCCTGATCGAATTCGCATTGGCACTTGGTGGATTTGCCATCGGTACGGGTGAATTCGCCATCATGGGCCTGATGCCCAATGTGTCGCAGGATCTCGGTGTCACCGAGCCACAGGTGGGCCATCTGATCAGCGCCTATGCGCTGGGAGTTGTGGTGGGTGCGCCGCTATTGGCGGTTATCGGAGCCCGTTTTTTCCGGCGCCAGTTGCTGATTTGGCTGATGGGCTTTTATGCGGCAGGGAATCTGGCGAGCGCCCTGGCGGCGGACTACACCGGGGTCATGATTGCCCGATTTGTGGCCGGCCTCCCCCACGGAGCGTATTTCGGCGTCGCCTGCCTGGTGGCGGCGTCCCTGGTGCCAGTCCATCAACGGGCAAAAGCGGTCAGCCGCGTCATGATGGGGCTGACCCTGGCGCTATTGCTAGGCAACCCCATGGCGGCCTGGATGGGGCAGTCTCTGGACTGGCGTTACGTGTACATGTTCGTTGGGCTCATTTCCGTGCTCACCCTGACCATGGTGATCTCGGTACTGCCAACGGATCCGCAGGAACAACGGAAGGGGGCGTTCAGCGAAATTCGGGCGTTCAACCGGGCCGGCATCTGGTTTGCCCTGGCCATCGGCGCCATTGGTTTCTCCGGTATGTTCGCCGTGTTCAGCTACCTGGCGCCGACACTGCTGGAAGTAACAAAGGTTGAAGAATACTGGATTCCTCTTGCACTGGCAGTATTCGGACTGGGTGGGTTCACCGGTAACCTGCTCGGTGGCTGGCTGTTCGATCGCCTCGGATTCCGGGCGGTCGGCGTTATCCTGTTACTGAGCGCCTGCATCTTGTTGGTCTTCCCCTCCACGACCGGCACACTTCCGATATTGCTGATTGCCTGTTTCCTGATCGCCATGATGGGCGCCCTCGGTCCGGCGCTGCAGACCCATCTGATGGATGTGGCTCACGGCGCCCAGAACCTGGCGGCGGCTTCCCACCATGCTGCCTTCAATGTTGCCAACGCCCTTGGGCCCTGGCTGGCAGGTATGGCTATCACCGCTGGTTTCGGCTGGTCTTCGACAGGCTATGTTGGGGCTACGACTGCAACCATCGGGCTGCTCATCTTCCTGGCGGCCTGGCGCCACAAACAAAAAGGCCCCCGCAATGCGGAGGCCAATTCGGTTCCGGTCTCTTAAGCTTACTTGACCTTTGGGTCCAGCTCGCCTGAGGCGTAACGCTCGAACATGCGCTCGAGGTTTACCGGCTTGATCTTGCTGGCGTTGCCGGCACAACCGAAGGCTTCGTAGCGTGCAATGCACACTTCGGTCATGGCCTTCATGGTTTCCTTGAGGAATTTGCGCGGGTCGAACTCGGCCGGGTTCTCGGCCAGGAAGCGACGGACAGCACCGGTGCTGGCCAGGCGCAGGTCGGTGTCGATGTTGACCTTGCGCACGCCGTGCTTGATGCCTTCCACGATTTCTTCAACCGGTACGCCGTAGGTTTCCGGAATCTCGCCACCGTATTCGTTGATGATCTTCAGCCACTCCTGGGGCACGGAGCTGGAGCCGTGCATAACCAGGTGGGTGTCCGGAATGCGGGCATGGATGGCTTTGATCTGGTCGATGGCCAGGATGTCGCCTGTGGGCGGACGGGTAAACTTGTAGGCGCCGTGGCTGGTACCGATGGCAATGGCCAGGGCGTCCACGTGGGTTTTCTTGACGAAGTCGGCCGCTTCTTCCGGGTCGGTCAGCATCTGGCTGTGGTCCAGGGTGCCTTCGGCACCGATGCCGTCTTCTTCACCGGCCTGGCCGGTTTCCAGGGAACCCAGGCAACCCAGCTCGCCTTCTACGGAGACACCACAGGCGTGGGCCATTTCAACGGTGCGACGGGTAACGTCGACGTTGTATTCGTAGTCGGTGGGGGTTTTGCCATCTTCACCAAGGGAGCCGTCCATCATCACGGAGCTGAAGCCCAGCTGGATGGAGCGCTGGCACACGGAAGGGCTGGTGCCATGATCCTGGTGCATGACTACCGGGATGTGCGGAAATTCTTCGATGGCCGCCAGGATCAGGTGGCGCAGGAAGGGGGCGCCGGCGTATTTGCGGGCACCGGCGGAGGCCTGGACAATCACCGGGGAGTCGGTTTTGTCGGCGGCTTCCATGATGGCGCGCATCTGTTCCAGGTTGTTGACGTTAAAGGCTGGCACACCGTAACCATGCTCGGCGGCGTGATCCAGCATTTGCCGCATCGAAATCAGGGCCATGGGTCGTCTCCTTCATTTGGACTTTGGGTAGTTGAATTCTGTTTCTGTGCAGGACTCCTCTGGTTTGGCTTGGGAGTCTGCTGCGGCAGGTGGAGGATCGCTTCCCGGGACACGCTGTAAATACGTCCATGTACGCTTGACTGCAGCATCCATGCTGCAGACAGTCCCGGGAAGCGATCCTCCACCTGCCTTGCGTTCTGGCCTTTCTGCTTGCTTTAGCCAGAGCCGCCCTTGTTTGTTTATTCGCCGCGTTCTTCCAATACTGCTACTGCCGGGAGTGTCTTGCCCTCTACGAATTCGAGGAAGGCGCCACCACCGGTGGAAATATACGAGATTTTGTCAGCAACGCCGTACTTGTCAACGGCGGCGACGGTGTCACCACCGCCAGCGAGGGAGAAGGCGTCGCTTTCGGCGATGGCTTCGGCCAGGGCTTTGGTGCCGTTGCCGAACTGGTCGAACTCAAAGACGCCGACCGGGCCATTCCACAGGATGGTTTTGGCGTTTTTCAGCAACTGGGCGAATTCGCCTGCTGTTTCCGGGCCCACATCGAGGATCATGTCGTCGTCGGTGACGTCGGAGATGTTCTTGACGGTGGCGGTGGCGGTTTCGGCGAACTCGCTGGCGACCACGACGTCGACCGGCAGCGGGATTTCAACGCGGCTGGCGATGTCTTTGGCGGTGTCGATCAGGTCGTGTTCGCACAGGGATTTGCCCACCGGGTGACCGGCTGCGGCCAGGAAGGTGTTGGCGATGCCGCCGCCTACAATAATGGAGTCGCAGACTTTCTCCAGAGCATTGAGCACGTCCAGTTTGGTGGAGACTTTGGAGCCGCCAACGATCGCAACCACGGGCTTGGCCGGGTTATCCAGGGCTTTGCCCAGAGCTTCCAGCTCGGCCGCCAGCAGCGGGCCGGCGCAGGCTTCCGGGGCGAATTTGGCCACGCCGTGGGTGGAGGCCTGGGCGCGGTGGGCAGTGCCGAAGGCGTCCATCACGTAGACGTCACACAGGGCCGCGTATTTCTTGGCGAGGTCTTCGTTGTCTTTCTTTTCGCCCTTGTTGAAGCGAACGTTCTCGAACAGGACAACTTCTCCATCGGCTACTTCAACGCCGTCCAGGTAGTCCTTGATCAGGCGGACTTCCTGGCCGAGGACTTTGGTCAGGTGATCAGCAACCGGCTTCATGGAGGAAGCTTCGTCGTACACGCCTTCTTCCGGGCGGCCCAGGTGGGACATCAGCATGACCTTGGCGCCGGCGTCTTTGGCGGCCTTGATGGTGGGCAGTGACGCTCGGATGCGGGCGTCGCTGGAGACTTTGCCGTCCTTGACCGGCACGTTCAGGTCTTCGCGGATCAGCACTCGCTTGCCGGCGAGGTTGAGGTCAGTCATTTTCTTGATGGCCATAACGTTCTTCCCTTCAACAAAATTTCAGATTAAGAATGTTTGGTTAACCAGCTTTTGCTGACATCGAGCATCCGGTTCGCGAACCCCCACTCATTATCGAACCAGCACAGCACTTTCACCATGGTGCCCCCGGTTACCCGGGTCTGGCCGCCGTCGACCACGCCGGAATGGGCGTCGTGGTTGAAATCGGAGCTGGCCAGCAGTTCGTCGGTATAGCCGAGTATGCTCTTCAACGGGCCGTTGGCGGCCTCTTTTAACAGGTTGTTCACCGTTGCCACATCGGTGCTCTTACGAACGTTCACCACCATGTCGATGGCGGACACGTTCATGGTCGGAACCCGCATGGCCACCGAGCTGAACTTGCCCTCCATGTTGGGGAGCAGCCGTTCGATGCCCTTGGCGAGGCCGGTTTCCACCGGGACGATGTTGTGCAGGGCGCTCCGAGTGCGCCGCAGGTCCTGGTGGTGGTAGGCGTCTATAACTGGCTGGTCGTTCATGGCGGCGTGGATGGTGGTGGTGCTGCCCTGCTCCACACCAAACGCGTCATCCAGCACTTTGATCACTGGCACTAGGCAGTTGGTGGTGCAGGAGGCGGCGGCCACGATTACATCATCAGCTGTGAGATCAGCGTGGTTCACACCGTAGACCACGGTGCGGTCTACATCTGACTCGGCCGGCTGCGAAAACAGCAGCTGTTTGGCACCGGAATCGATGTGCTTCTGGGCCGTGGCGCGATCAGAGAAGGCGCCGGAGCATTCCAGTACCAGATCGACATCCAACAGCCGCCAGGGCAGTTCTGCCGGGTCAGCATGACTCAACACGCGAATAGCATCGCCATTGACCATGAGGTCCTGGCCCGATACCGAAATATCACCCTGGAAACGGCCGTGGGTGGAATCGTATCGGGTCAGGTGGGCAATGGTGTCGATATCCGACAACTCGTTGATCGCGACCACCTGCCGGTGGTCGCGGAAGCCGTTTTCATAAAGCGCGCGCAACACGCACTGGCCGATTCGGCCGTACCCGTTGATGGCGACACGAAAAGGCGTAGAGTCTGTCATCAGGCGTCCAGCAGCTCAGCCGCCACTTCCAGGACGTTGTCGACGGTAAAGCCGAATTCCTTGAACAGCTCGCCGGCAGGCGCTGACTCACCGAAGGTGGTCATGCCGATGATGCGACCATCCAGGCCAACGTACTTGTACCAGTAGTCGGCAATGCCTGCTTCAATGGCGATGCGGTTGGTCACATCCAGCGGCAGAACCTGCTGCTTGTACTCGGCGCTCTGGGCATCGAACACGTCGGTGGACGGCATGGAGACCACGCGCACTTTTTTGCCCTGCTCCCGCAGCTTGGCAGCGGCGTCCTGGGCCAGGGCTACTTCGGAGCCGGTGGCAATCAGGATCAGCTCCGGTGTGCCTTCGCTGTCAGACAGGATGTAGGCGCCTTTGGCCACGTCTGCCAGTTGCTGGGCATCACGGTCCTGGGCGGGCAGTCCCTGACGGGAGAACACCATAGCGGTGGGACCGTCTTTGCGTTCCAGGGCAGCTTTCCAGGCCACTGCAGATTCAACGGTATCAGCCGGACGCCACATGCTCATGTTGGGCGTGGTGCGCAGGCTCGCCATCTGCTCGATCGGCTGGTGTGTCGGGCCGTCTTCGCCCAGGCCGATGGAATCGTGGGTGAACACGAAGATGGAGCGCTGCTTCATCAGTGCGGCCATGCGCACGGCGTTGCGACAGTATTCCATGAAGATCAGGAAGGTCGCGCCGTAAGGCACGAAACCGCCGTGCAGGGCGATGCCGTTCATGATGGCGGCCATGCCGAATTCACGAACGCCGTAGTAGATGTAGTTGCCGGAGGCATCTTCCTTGGTCAGTCCCTTGGTGTCGGACCAGATGGTCAGGTTGGAACCGGCCAGGTCGGCAGAGCCGCCCATCAGTTCCGGCAGCAGCGGGCCGTAGGCGTTCAGCGTGTTCTGGGACGCCTTACGGGAGGCCACGGTCTCGGCCTTGTCCTGGCATTCCTGGATATAGGCCTGGGCCTTCTCGGCAAAATCGGCAGGCAGGTCACCGGCCATGCGGCGCTTAAATTCAGCGGCAAGCTCGGGCTCGGCTTTCTCGTAGGCGGCGAACTTCTGCTCCCACTCGGATTGTGCCGCGGCGCCTTTCTCACGGGCGTTCCAGGCACTGGCGATGTCGGCCGGGATTTCGAACGGGCCATGTTGCCAGCCCAACTGCTCGCGGGTCAGGGTGATTTCGTCGTCGCCGAGAGGTGCACCGTGACAGCTTTCCTTGCCCTGCTTGTTCGGGGAACCGAAACCGATGATGGTCTTGCAGCAGATCAGGGTGGGCTGATCAGTGTTGGCACGGGCGGCTTCGATGGCGGCGCGAATGGCGTCGGCGTCGTGGCCATCGACTGCGGGAATCACCTGCCAGCCGTAGGATTCGAAACGCTGCGGGGTGTTATCGGTGAACCAGCCCTCAACCTCGCCATCGATGGAGATGCCGTTGTCGTCGTAGAAGAACACAAGCTTGCCGAGGCCGAGGGTGCCGGCCAGGGACGCCACTTCGTGAGAGATGCCTTCCATGAGGCAGCCGTCGCCGAGGAACGCGTAGGTGTAGTGATCAACAATCTCGTGGCCGGGTCGGTTGAACTGCGCTGCCAGGGACTTTTCGGCAATGGCAAAACCAACGGCGTTGGCGATGCCTTGGCCCAGCGGGCCGGTGGTGGTTTCAATGCCCGGCGTATAGCCGTATTCCGGGTGACCCGGAGTCTTGGAATGCAACTGACGAAAGTTCTTGATGTCGTCAATGGAAACGTCGTAACCGCTCAGGTGCAGCAGGGAGTACTGCAGCATGGAGCCATGACCGTTGGACAGCACAAAGCGGTCACGGTTGGCCCACTGAGGGTTGGCCGGGTTGTGGCTCAGGTAATCGTTCCACAGAACCTCGGCGATATCCGCCATACCCATGGGCGCACCCGGGTGGCCGGACTTGGCTTTCTGAACCGCATCCATGCTCAGCGCGCGAATGGCGTTGGCGAGATCTTTACGAGACGGCATTGACGTTTCTCCAGTGTTTTGCAGGAAAAGAATTCGTAGTGATTAAAGGGCGATCAAAAATGAGGCGCGTATTTTCGCCGATTAGTGTGTGCCGGGGCAAATCGGCATGTGCCTGTTTCACGATTGTTTGCCTGTGGATTTCCGAAAGAGCCTGATTTCAAAGAACGATAAATCTATATCAAAATTTTTTGATATTCCTATTGATTGACCACCCGAAGCACCCTAAACTTCGTTCCCATGACATCCATGAACGCACACGCCGACAACCTGTCCTCCGTAGAGGCGCTGGCCCCGATCTTCAAAGCGAGCGGGGACCCGTTGCGCCTGGAGATCTTGCGTGTGCTTAGAAGGGATACTTTCGGGGTACTGGAGCTAAGCCAGCTGTTTGATATGCGCCAGTCCGGCATGAGCCACCATCTGAAGGTGATGAACAAAGCCGGCCTGCTGGAGCCGCAGCGTGAGGGCAATGCGATCTTCTATCGCCGCCCGCTGCACCTCGACAGCGACAAGCCGACTGACCAGACGATACGCCAGATATTCGAAGCGGTAGACCGGGTGCCACTGCCTCCTCACCTGCAGGAGCGCATTGAGGCCATCCGCACCCAGCGCGCGGACCAGTCCCAGGCCTTTTTTGCCCGGCATGCAGAGCAGTTCAGGGAACAACAGGAGCTGATTGCAGCGTTTGAACTTTACGCTGAGCCGGTTGCGGAGTTGATTCGCAAGCGTTCCCGCAAAAACCAGTGGCAGACCGCCCTGGAAATAGGACCGGGCGAAGGCGGCTTTCTGCCGATACTTGCAGAACTCTGTGGCCACGTGGTGGCCCTGGACAACAGCCGGGACATGCTGGCCAAGGCTACCCGGACGTGCATTGACGAGCGGCTGAACAACATTGACCTGATCGAGGGCGTTACCGATACCCTGCTGGCCAGGGGAGACGCGTTCGACCTGGTGGTTGCCAATATGGTTCTGCACCACGTGCCCAGTCCCGCAGATATCTTTCTGGATGCCGCGGCGCTGATGAATAACGGCGGCTGCTTCGTCATCAGCGACCTGTGCAGTCACGATCAGGACTGGGCAAAAGCGAACTGCGGTGATCTCTGGCTGGGCTTTGAACCGGAAGAGCTCACAACCTGGGCTGCAGACGCCGGCCTGGTTGCCGGAGAACAGCTGTTCATCGGCTTACGGAACGGGTTCCAGATCCAGGTGCGCGAATTCTGGAAACACGGCGGCCAGATTTGACGACCTGAATCGCAATATCAACAAATTTTGATATACGGATACGTAGTTTTACGTATCCTCACACAGACCACCAAACCGGATACCGGAAAGCGCTTTAAGAAAGCCACTTACCGGCCTGAATTTGAATCGCTCACAGAGGAGCATGCGTTATGGCTGACTACAACATCTTCACTTCCGAATCGGTCTCTGAAGGCCACCCGGACAAACTGGCAGACCAGATCTCTGATGCCGTGCTGGACGCTATCCTGACCGATGACCCGCACGCCCGCGTTGCCTGCGAAACCATGGTAAAAACCGGCGTAGCCATCGTTGGCGGTGAGATTACCACCAGTGCCTGGGTAGATCTGGAAGACCTGGTGCGTGGCGTGATCAAGGATATTGGTTACACCTCCTCTACCGTGGGCTACGACGGCGACACCTGCGGCGTGATCAACATCATCGGCAAGCAGTCCGTGGATATCGCCCAGGGTGTTGACCGCCAGAAGCCGGAAGATCAGGGCGCTGGCGACCAGGGCCTGATGTTCGGCTACGCCAGCAACGAAACCGACGTGCTGATGCCCGCGCCTATCACCTTCTCCCACCGTCTGGTCCAGCGCCAGGCCGAGGCCCGCAAGAGCGGCCTGCTGCCGTGGTTGCGCCCGGACGCCAAGAGCCAGGTGACCTGCCGTTATGAGAATGGCCGTGTTGCCGGCATCGACGCGGTGGTTCTGTCCACCCAGCACGATGAAGACGTGACCCAGGAAGATCTGAAAGAAGCGGTGATGGAGCTGATCGTCAAGCACGCTCTGCCCGCAGAGCTGCTGCACAAGGACACCCAGTTCCACATCAACCCGACTGGCAAGTTTGTGATCGGCGGCCCCGTTGGCGACTGTGGCCTGACCGGCCGCAAGATCATCGTAGACACCTACGGCGGCATGGCACGCCACGGTGGCGGTGCCTTCTCCGGCAAGGATCCTTCGAAGGTTGACCGCTCCGCCGCCTACGCCGGCCGTTACGTGGCCAAGAACATCGTTGCCGCCGGCCTGGCCGACAAGTGTGAGATTCAGGTGTCCTACGCCATCGGCGTGGCGCAGCCAACGTCGATCTCCCTGAACACCTTTGGCACCGGCAGGATCAGCGATGACAAGATCATCCAGCTGGTGCGCGACAACTTCGACCTGCGCCCGTACGCGATCACCAACATGCTTGACCTGCTGCACCCGATGTACCGGGCCACGGCAGCCTACGGCCACTTTGGCCGCGACCCGTACGAAATGACCGTGGGTGGCAAGACCTTTACCGCCTTCCCATGGGAGAAGACCGATCGCGCCGCCGCTCTCAAGGATGCTGCTGGTATCTAAACCGATTTCGGGCGTATGTCATCGGGCATACGCCCAAGCCAAACTGACTGACAGGAGAACACCATGAGCACTCCCGCAGAAAAACTGAACAGCTTTGACGACTACAAGGTTCGCGATATCTCCCTCGCCGGCTGGGGCCGGAAGGAGATCAACATCGCTGAAGGCGAAATGCCGGCCCTGATCAAGCTTCGTGAGAAATACAAAGCCGAGCAGCCGTTGAAAGGCGCCAACATCATGGGCTGTATCCACATGACCATCCAGACCGCCGTGCTGATCGAGACCCTGATTGAGCTTGGCGCCAATGTTCGCTGGTCCTCGTGCAACATCTTCTCAACCCAGGATCAGGCCGCAGCAGCCATCGCGGCACAAGGCATTCCCGTGTTTGCCTGGAAAGGCGAGACCGACGAAGAGTACGACTGGTGCCTGGAGCGTACCGTGGGAGCTGACGTCGACGGCTGGGAGCCGAATATGATCCTGGACGACGGCGGCGACCTGACTGCTCTGCTCCATGAAAAGTACCCCGAGATTCTGGCCAAGTGCCACGGTGTGACCGAAGAGACCACCACCGGCGTGCATCGCCTGCAGGAAATGCTGCGCGAAGGCACCCTGAAAGTTCCGGCCATCAACGTGAACGACGCGGTCACCAAGTCCAAGAACGACAACAAGTACGGTTGTCGCCACAGCCTGAACGACGCCATCAAGCGCGCGACCGACCACCTGCTGTCCGGCAAGAAAGCCCTAGTCATCGGCTACGGCGACGTAGGCAAGGGCTCTGCCGCGTCACTGCGCCAGGAAGGCATGATCGTGAAAGTCACCGAAGCCGATCCGATCTGTGCCATGCAGGCGTGCATGGACGGTTTTGAAGTGGTGTCCCCTTACATCGATGGCGTGAATACCGGCACCGAGGCGGGCGTGGACCGTGATCTGCTGCAGAACACTGATTTGCTGGTCACCACCACCGGCAACATGAACGTGTGCGATGCGCACATGCTCAAGGCGCTGAAGAGCGGAGCCGTGGTGTGCAACATCGGCCACTTCGATAACGAGATCGATACCGCCTACATGCGCAAGAACTGGGAATGGGACGAGGTTAAGCCGCAGGTGCACGTTGTGTACCGCGACAAGGCCACCAACGACCACCTGATTCTGCTGTCCGAAGGCCGCCTGGTAAACCTGGGTAACGCTACCGGTCACCCGTCACGGATCATGGATGGCTCTTTCGCCAACCAGGTTCTGGCCCAGATGTACCTGTTCGAGCGCAAGTTCGCGGATCTGCCGGAAGATGCCCGCGAGAAAGGCGTATACGTTCAGGTTCTGCCCAAGCATCTGGACGAGGAAGTGGCCCGCGCCATGGTGGAAGGCTTTGGTGGTGTGATCACCAAGATGACGCCGGAGCAGGCCAAATACATCGGTGTACCGGTCGAAGGCCCGTACAAGCCAGAAAGCTACAAGTACTGATCGGGTAAACAGATGCAATCCCAGAAACAGTTCAAGCGCCGTTTCAGCTTTGAGTTTTTCCCGCCCAAGACCGACCAGGGCAAGGAAAAGCTGCAGAACGTGCGCAACCAGCTGGCCGAGGTGAACCCGGACTTTTTCTCGGTCACCTTCGGCGCCGGTGGTTCCACGCGGGACCGCACCATCGAAACCGTGCTCAACCTGCATAGCCAGGGCATATCCACGGCTCCGCACCTTTCCTGCGTCGGGGGCACCCGCCAGGAAATCGGCGAGCTGCTGGATCTGTACCGGGAGCATGGAATCAACCGGATTGTCGCCCTGCGGGGCGACATGCCCTCCGGCATGGGGGCCGCCGGTGAGCTGCGCTACGCCAACGAGCTCGTGGAGTTTATCCGCGAGCACAGCGGTGACACCTTTAACCTGGAAGTGGCGGCGTACCCTGAGTTTCATCCCCAGGCCCGCAACGCCGAAGAAGATCTGAAGAACTTTGCCCGCAAGGTTCAGGCCGGTGCGAACAGCGCTATCACCCAGTACTTCTTCAACGCGGACAGCTACTTCTACTTCATCGACCGGCTGGAGAAAATGGGCGTTACCATTCCGGTGGTACCGGGCATCATGCCCATCGTCAATTTCTCCAACCTGGTTCGCTTCTCCGACATGTGCGGCGCGGAAATTCCCCGCTGGATTCGCAAACAGCTCGAAGCCTACGGCGACGACAGCGATTCCATCCGCAAGTTCGGTGAGGAAGTGGTTACCGAGATGTGCGAGAAGCTTTTGGCCGCCGGCGCGCCGGGTTTGCATTTCTATACCCTGAACCAGGTAGAACCCAGCATCAGCATCTGGAAGAACCTGGGCATCAGCGAGCGGGAGAAGATTGCTTTCTGATGCAGTTTGCTGATGTCGGATTACGGCCCGTTGGGCCTAATCCGACCTACTAGTCCTACCTGAAAACGCCTTAATTTGGGTTATCTTGATGTGGCGTCGGATTACGGCCCGCTGGGCCTAATCCGACCTACAGTACTCCTGGCAACCTGCAATGATTCTGGGTTGGCTTTGTGTCGGATTACGTCCCTTCGGGCCTAATCCGACCTACGGTTCACTTGGCAATCTCCCGCCTTCGTAGGTTGGATTAGGTCCGAAGGACCGTAATCCAACAGCCCGTCCCGGCCACCCTTACCCTGCCAAGCATTTGATTTCCTGTGCACATCTGCGTAATAGTCTAAAGTGTATGTGATGCAGTTCCACCAACGCTCCCCGGAGATCGCAGTCAACAGCAGTGATTGGTCCGGCTTGCCTTACCGGGCAAATGGAGCCTCATAAGAAAGAAAAGGAGATTGTATGAGCACGAAATGGCTGAAGACCCTAAGCGCCAGCCTGGCACTCACCGTTGCCGCAGGAACCGTAAGCGCAGAGACCCTGCGAGTCGTCACTGACCCGAGTTTCGTTCCGTTTGAAATGATGGATCAGGAAACCGGTGAGATGATCGGCTTCGACATGGAGATCATCCGGGAAGTGGCCGACCGTGCCGGTTTCGAGATTGACCTCAACACCATGGATTTCAACGGCATCATCCCGGCGCTGCAAACCGGCAACGTGGACATTGCCATTGCCGGCATCACGATTACCGACGAGCGTGAAGAAATCGTCGATTTCTCTGACCCGTACTACGATTCCGGTCTGCGCATTCTTGTTCGCGAGAGCAACGGCGATGTCAGCGAATTCGACGACCTCGAAGGCAAGAAAATCGGCACCAAGATCGGCAGCACCAGTTACGACTACCTGGTCAAGAATCTGGAAGCCGATGACGGTGTAACCCCTTACCCGGGTAGCTCCGACATGTACATGGCGCTGATGTCCCGCTCAATTGACGCTGTGTTCTACGATGCGCCAAACGTAGGCTACTTCGCCCGCACCAAGGGTGAAGGCAAGGTGAAGACCGTTGGGCCGCTGTACGAAGGCCAGCAATACGGCATCGCCCTGAAGAGTGGCAGTGAATGGGTTGATGACGTTAACGACGCCCTCGCCGCAATGAAAGAAGATGGTACCTACAAGACCATCTACGAGAAGTGGTTTGGCCCAATGCCTGAGGGCATGTAAGGGCTTCCGGACCCCAAAGGTCTGATTCCCTGTGCCGGGGCGTCACTGCCCCGGCAATTCGTGACTCCAAAACTCTGCGGAGACTCTCACTGTGGAATTCCAGTTTCAGTTCGACTGGCAGGCAGCCATCGACTCCATCCCTTTTCTGATTAAAGGGATCCCCTACACCCTGCTGATTTCCTTCGGCGGTCTTCTTATCGGTTTTGCCCTCGGCATTGTCTTTGGCCTGCTGAGCATCAATAAGAAGTGGTTCCTGCGGTGGCCGGCAACCGCCTACATCGAAATCTTTCGTGGCACTCCGATCCTGGTTCAGGTCCTGTTTATCTTCTACGGCCTGCCCGACCTGATCGGTGGTCCCATTGATCCCCTGACTGCAGGCATTGCGGCCATTGCCCTGAACTCCGGCGCCTATATATCCGAGGTGGTCCGTGGTGGCGTTCAGTCCATCGACAAGGGCCAGACGGAAGCCGGGCTCTCCCTGGGGCTGTCCCGTACCCAGACCTTCTGGTCTGTGGTCTGGCCACAGGCCTTTCGCCGGATGATTCCGCCGCTGGGTAACCAGGCCATCGTCAGTATCAAGGACACGTCGCTGTTCTCGGTGATTGGCGTGGGTGAGCTGGTTCGCCAGGGTCAGATCTATATTGCCAACACCTTTACCGCGTTTGAGGTGTATTTCGTGGTCGCGATTCTTTATCTGGCCATTACCCTCTCATTGTCCCTGATTCTCCGCTTCGTTGAGCGGCGCGGTCTGGCTTCTGTCTGAAGGAACGTTACCCATGACTCAGATTGTAAAAATGAAGGGCATGAACAAGTACTTCGGCAAACTGCATGTCCTGAAAGATATTGATCTAACTGTCGAGAAAGGCGAAGTGGTGGTGATTATCGGAGCCAGCGGCTCCGGCAAATCGACCCTGATCCGTTGTGTGAACGGCCTCGAGGAATTTGAATCCGGCACCCTGGAAGTGGATGGCCACCCGCTGGCGCCCAAGAGCGGCAACCCGAAATCCCTCGCGGAAATCCGCAAGGAAGTGGGCATGGTGTTCCAGCAGTTCAACCTGTTCCCGCACCTGACGGTGAAGAAGAACATCATGCTGGCCCCCCAGAAAGTCAAAAGCACCTCACAGACGGTGGCCAACGCCACCGCTGAGCGGCTGCTGAACCGGGTAGGCATTGGCAACCAGGCCGACAAATACCCCAGCCAGCTGTCCGGCGGCCAGCAACAGCGGGTCGCCATCGCCCGGGCCCTGGCCATGGAACCGCGCCTGATGCTGTTCGACGAACCAACCTCAGCCCTCGATCCGGAAATGATCGGTGAGGTGCTTGATGTTATGCGGGAGCTGGCCAAGGAAGGCATGACCATGATGGTCGTCACCCACGAGATGGGCTTCGCCCGTGAAGTAGCCGACCGCGTGATCTACATTCACGAAGGTGCGATTGTGGAACAGGGCAAACCGGACGATGTGTTCGATAACCCGCAGAACGAACGCACCCAGGCGTTTCTGTCGCGGGTTCTTGCGCATTGAGCCCAGCCAGCTTCAAAAGCCTCCGCTCGCGGAGGCTTTTTCCTGAATGCCCGCCGGCGAACTGCAAGTTCCGGAAGAGGGAGAGCAAGTGGAGGAAGTAACCTAGCCTGTCTGCATACTGATCGCCTGCAGTACCGATAATTGCAACCCGCTTGGGGTGCAACCTGTAAGGATTAATTTCAAGCTCCTCGGGAGGGCAATCGGCAGGCGCAATCATACCCGCCGACGAGCCCAAGATCGCTAATGGGCGTGCATTCCGGCAAACTCGAGAATCCTGTCTTTTTCAGTGTGAAGAGTTATCTCGATACCGTCGCCCGCCAGGTTGGCAAGGGTTTCCTCGAAAGCCTCTACACGAAGGTCATTAACCTGTCCAGGCTCCGGGCCTTTAACCGGAAATAACACGGGGCCTTTCAGCAGATGCCGCTTGCGGAGCTGATCCACTTTCAGCTTCCACTTGCCACCATGTTCGATAATGGCCGTGGAATCGGTCTGCCCCAGGAACAGGGGCTTGATTACCCGAATGGCCTCGTTGTCCTTTTGCTCAACGAAGGGGAAGGTGACTCCGTATAGCTGATCTTCGATCCGACGCTTGGTAAAACGCTTTGCCAGATCCCGCTGTTCCAGGAGTTGCTTGATGCCCTTCTCGAGAATGGTCTCCTGATATTCCCTAGTGACGAAGTTCCGGCCAACGTAATATTCGTAGAGCTCAGCCAGTGTTTGCTCTGGATTCTCCGCCAGCACTGCCCGCTGCTCGCTGAAACGCACGATGGTTTCACGAGGTCGGATCAGTTCCTGAAACAGACCTTTGTGAAATCCATAATGCCGGTCGTTGTCACCAAACTCGCCGACCTGGTCTTTGAGCATGCCCTGTACTCTGCGCAGCTCAGCATCCAGATTCGCCATGGTTTTGAGGTACAGTCCCCGGTCCAGCTCCTCAAAGAACTGGGTGATACGGGCATGCTTTTTCCGAAGCAGTTTAAAGCCCAAGTAGCGGGTTTTCGGTGCCCACAGCAAAATACCGACGTTGGCGAACTCGCCCGTCTCGATATAAGGCATAAACCGTACGATGGCGTATTGGCACGCTATTCTTTTCATCGGTAAGTCCGCTATTCTCGTTTTGAGGAAGCACGGATTAGATCCTTCCATTTTATTTCACTACTGATCCCCCGACCGTGTTCAGTAAGAGCTAACCCCATAAAACATAAACTCCGTCTTATTTCATCGCAAATCGAAGGAAGCAATAACAGGGCCTCAGAAAGGACACAGTAAGAAACCCATGATCCGCCTCCACTGCACCAAGAAACTGCTGGCAAAACTGCCGCTGGATTCGTCCGCTCGTCTCAAACGCCAACTGCCGATCCCACATGCCGCTAATGACGAGCCTGAGAGCCCGCTTAGCGGCTGGCACGCCAACCTGCTTACAATCCAGCGCCGCAACTGCGTGTTTTTTGTTCACGACCGCACCCGCTTTCCGTTGCTGGCAACCTGCCTGACAAAACCGGACTTCGCGGAGCTGGACTGGTGGTTTCAGGATGCATTGATGAACACGCTGCTCAAGTCCGGCGCGAATCAGGCACAGATGGACGCTGCCGAAAGCGCCCTCGCAGAACTGGTTTGCGACTTGGAGTGCGACCGTTCCGTGCAGGCGACCATGAACCGGATGGGGCAGGATCTTGAGCATCAGATCTGGTATGACCGGCTGTCAATCAGCGATCTTGCACCCTACAGAACCGGCGCGTGGCTGGCGGAAAGGCCCTGCACGGTTAAGGGAGTCAAAGGCGCGATCTGGCCGCAGCGGGAGATGTTGGCGTTGTTGGATACCATTAATCGATAGCGCTTTGTTGTCTTAACTGCGCCTGCAATCGATGATCGATCCGCCCTGCTTCGCGCACCATATTCACGCCCATGCTTACTCGGGCCACGTCCATTAGATCAGCCGGAATCGCTCGCTTCTGTGTTTCGGAGAACCAGGCAAGGACATCACACAGATGCCAGATTGCTGACGCGCCCTCATGGACCGGCATTGGAAAACTGGCCAGATGGGTTTGAATGAGCTTTCGCATGTTCTGGCGGGAAAACATCAGCAGGCTCGCCATGTCGGAAATACCCACAAAATCCGGCCCGGCCTCCACCAAGCGGGCCTCAGGAACCGCCCGTTGCACATCCTGCAGCGCGCTCAGCATGGCTTGTTCTGCTGACTCGGCCTCGCGTGTAAAATTCAGAGCGAGCCGGCCTTTTTGGCCGAGGCCGATGATCGCGTCGTCGCATCCCGCTTGAAACAATGAGCTCTCTAGCTGGTCCTGTGCAAAGTCTGGTGGAACTGAAAATTTAAGCGTGAAGTCGTATTCACGGTTCATGATCTTCAACTCCGTTAGCCATTCAATTCCGCGTAGACTTGCGCCGCTTCAATATCTTTGTTCGCATGTCTCGTGCGGGGCATTCTTGCCATCCCTTGGACAAACAATACACAACAAGGTTGTCATTCGACAACCTTGTTGTGTCGGAAAGTTAGGCCGGATTCAACTTCATGTGATACCGCCGCGCCAACTTGCCAAAGATCAGCAAACACACGAAGGTCTGCAAGAGAGCGGCAATGACAAAGCCGATCATCAGAATGCCCAGCGAAAGCTCTGAGATAACCAGCATGACATCACCAATCGCCGGGGCGTCGGTTGAAACGAATAGCAGGGCGATTAGGGAAATGAACGAGACAATCAGCGCACTGATGTTCGCAGAGACAGACATTATCCAGTTCTCCCGGAACGTGGGCGCACGGCCGAACGCCGAAACCGAAGCGACCATGGCGCCATAGGAGGCGCCAATCATAGCACTGATCTGCACGCCGGCATTCATCTCGATGTTGAATACCTCACCGATGGTAATAATGCAGAGCTGGAAGGCTGCGTAGAGGCCGGTGAAGTTGAGGATTGTTTTGATAATCATGTTTGAGCTTCCTTGCTTTTTCGTTTTTGAATTTGCTGACACGTTCTGAAGAACTTCGAAATCTTGGACACTCGCGCACGCTGCGAAGATTCGCCATTCCTCACTCACGGTTGCGCGCCTCTTAGCTCAGCTCTGTAACAGAAAATGGGTTGTTTACAGCAGGCGACTCTTCACTCAGCAATAACCAAAAAAATGGCCGACATTGTAAATATCATTGCGCATGCAAAAGTAAAGGTGACCGGAATAAGCGCCCACAGCTTTAAATGCCTGGGCGTCGCCCCATCCTCTTTACCCATTCGCGACGCAACTTTGCTACCGATCACCGGGAGATTCCTGTAGAAGAAAAAGGCCCAGACGTTCATCGCACGAACCCACCTTCCCCAGGGACCATCGCCCCACAGAGTTTTTGTCATATCCAGGTAGGCGCCGGGCGCGGCAATCTTGGCCTCTGCCAGGCGTATCCTCGAAAACGCTACTGTCACTGTAAACAGAATTCCCAGTAAGCCGCCTATCATGGAGGCAATCCCCAAGAACGCTGAAATAACTGTGAGCTTCTCAATCAACAACAATTACCTCACGAATCTTGGCGCCCATAATGGCTCCACCCTTGCTGTCGAGATTCCTCTGACGAATTGCCCCACCCGGTGCCTCATTTCATAGATTGAATCACCAAATTGGTGACCAAGGTGGTAATGACGGCCAGATACATGAGAAGCATTGGCGTTATAACCCAGGCTTGCCAACTTCGCGGCAAGGGCACAGCCGGATCGCCTAGTAAAGATGCGCGTTGCTGGAAAAACGGAGAGGGAATCGCTCGGAAGATCAGATAAGCAAATACATTACTGCTTCTCATCAGTCGCCCAATGATCTTTCCTTGCCAAATGTACCTAGCTGCTGAAATACCCCCTCTTTCAGTCGCCACACGATCTTCGATTAAAGATACATAACGGAACCCAACGGTAATGATGACAAACAACGGTAAAAGACCAACAAATAGACTCAAATACCCTATGTGCGCGAGTACGTAGATAAGTTGGTTACTCATCGCTCCGAACCTCGTAAACCAATTGGCCTGCACCGGCCCCTGCATCACCCATGACTTTTCCGCCTGCCGCACCACCGATGCCGGCAGCGATGATTCCGCAGGCCACGCCGCCTATCCCGCCCGTGCCAATGCCAACGACTGTACACAATACCGGCGCTATTGAAGCTCCCATAGCACCACCGATGGCGGAACCCGCAAATCGTCCAGACTCGACGTACGCCACTTGCTCACATTCATCCCCTCGCCCAGTCGAACACGCCTCGTAAATCTTGTACCCTGCAAGCCCGGCATCCAGCGCCACAACCAATCGCCCGCCATGCTCCACAAACCGTGCAGCGCCTGCAGTCCTTGAATAGTGGGTTCCATAGCCCGGAATCGGTCCGACACCCGCCTCTTTCCAATGGTGAACCGTGCTTTTGGTTGAAAGCCCAAGGGCCTTCTTCAACTTGGAGTTGTCATCGAGCGAAAGGCCTTTTCGCGCCATCTTTCCCAAGGCGAAATCCAGTTTGGTGAATAGGGCCCGGCGTTGCTCATAAAACTCAGGCACATTCAGCCTGCCATGTTTTCTGAAGGCATTCTGATACAGCGCCTCAATTTCCTTCAGTGTCGCGTTAATGCTTTTGATCTGTTGGCCAATCATCGCCGCGCCGGCACCCATGCCAGTCGCCGCATTCGCCGTCATCAGTTCCAGAAGGTCATAATGATCAACGATGAACTGAGCCTCCTGCTCACTCAGTTGTCGCACCTCCTGATTTATCTGCGCAGCCACTGCCATCAGATCGTTTTCTTTGACCGTACATTCCAGACTTTCAGGGTCTGCAATAACGATCATTTCGCCGGGTAAAACTCGGTTGCCCAGCCCAGGATTCAGACGCTCAAAATTGTCAGGTTTCGCAGACGCATCACCATAAAGCTGAGACAACAGTTCGTTGCGGCTCATTGGTTCGCGAACGACATGGAATCCGGGCTCACTCAGATCCCGATTGTCGTGGGCGTCAGGATGAGTTGAATTTACTGTGCTGATCGTACTGGGCTTAGTCACGGATGGTGAGTTGGCCGGAGAATTAGGAGGTTCAGCCCGACCTGTGGAGCTAGCCCTCTCTGGCGTTGCCTGCACAGACTTCGCGGCTGTTGTTAAAGTTACTGCTGCTCTTGGCGTGACGGGGGATACGCCCGAAAATGGCGCAGGCGTGTGAATATCACCAATCACCACACTGCCAGAACCAATCGTCACACCTCCACATGAAATCGCACCGCCTGTCACCGCTGCCGGTTTGCCATTGATCAGGACTGTCGACGAACCCGCAGTAATGGTCCGCGGATGGGGTGGATGCTTGGGTTTGGAATGAGGTGCCAGCGGGTCGCCTACCCGGGCAACGGGCTTGCCATCAATCATTACATCGGGGGAACCGGCAATCACCGGGGTGGGAGGGAAACCTTCGTGATCGGAGCCAAGGTCTCCGAGTAGAACTATCGCTTTACTCATGTCGCGTCCTTTGCGTTTTTCCGGGCCATCCTGGCCCTTTGGCTGTAAACCGGCAGTTTATACTGAAGCACCCTTCCCGCCAAATCGTTCGGCCCCAGGTTGTGATGTGAGCAAGCCGTTGGAAAACGTCAGGCAATAGAGGGCCAGCTCGACGCGAAATCTGGGTGGCCGATATCCGCTGTTAACTGTAATATCCGCACAGGTTAACAGCGACAACCCAGAATCCGACCGTCTGACGGAGAATTACCATGCGCAATGCTGACCTCGTCACCCGTGGCCTCAAGTCCGTGTGGCACCCCTGCACCCAGATGAAAGACCACGAAGGCGCCGTGCCCCTGGTGCCCATCAAGCGGGGCGAGGGTGTCTGGCTGGAGGACTTCGAAGGCAATCGCTTTATCGATGCCGTCAGTTCCTGGTGGGTCAATCTGTTCGGCCACGCCAATCCGAGAATCAACGCCGCCATTCAGAAGCAAATTGGCGAGCTGGAACACGTTATCCTCGCCGGTTTTACCCACGAGCCGGTGGTCAATCTGTCCGAGCGCCTCATCGAGGTGACTCCGCCCGGCCTGAACAAGGTCTTCTACGCCGACAACGGCTCCTCGGCCATCGAAGCCGCCCTGAAAATGAGCTTCCACTATTGGAAGAACCACGGCAAACCGGGCAAGAAAAACTTCGTGAACCTGAGCAACAGCTACCATGGTGAAACTCTGGGCGCTCTGGCCCTCGGCGATGTATCGCTGTACAAGGACACCTATCAGCCATTGCTGATGGAAGTGCTGACGGCCCCTTCACCTGACGCCTTCAACAAGGAGCCAGGTGAGACCGACGAGGCCTATGCATTGCGCCAGTTTGAGGCCATGGACAAGCTCCTGGCAGAAAAGCACGACGAAATCTGCGCCGTGGTGGTGGAGCCGCTGATCCAGTGCGCCGGCGGGATGCGGATGCACCATCCCATCTACCACACCAAGCTGCGGGAAGCCTGCGACCGCTACGGAGTGCACCTGATTGCCGACGAGATTGCCGTTGGTTTTGGCCGCACCGGTACCCTGTTTGCCTGCGAACAGTCGGGCATCACTCCGGATTTCATGTGCCTGTCCAAGGGACTTACCGCCGGCTACCTGCCACTGTCCGTGGTGCTGACCACGGATGATGTCTACAACGCTTTTTACGACGACTACGAAACCCTCAAGGCGTTTCTGCACAGCCACAGCTATACCGGCAACCCCATTGGCTGCGCCGTGGCACTGGCGACCCTGGATATCTTCCGGGATGACAATGTTATCGAGAGCAACCGTGGGCTCTCCACCTGCATGGCCGAATCCGTTGCCCACCTTGCGGACCACCCCAATGTCGGAGACATCCGCCAGCACGGTATGACCCTGGCCGTGGAAATGGTAAAAGATAAAGCGTCGAAAACGCCCTTCCCCTGGCAGGAACGCCGCGGCATTCGCGTTTACCAGCATGCATTAACCCGCCAGGCCTTGCTTCGCCCCCTGGGTAATGTGGTTTACTTCATGCCGCCTTACGTGATCACCGAGGAGCAGATCCGCCACCTGGCCCAGGTTGCAACGGAAGGCATAGAGATTGCGGTTCGCGACTGAACCCCGCCAGGAACCTGAGAGACCAGCCCATGCGCATACCCCGCATCTACACCGATTCTGCCCTCAGGGAGGGCGGCACTGCCGAACTTGATGACAACGCCGCGCAACATGTCGGCCGGGTATTGCGCATGCAGCCGGGACAGGAGCTGCTGCTCTTCAACGGCGATGGCAACGACTACCCCGCTACCATCACCAGCGCCAGCAAGAAAAACGTGGAAGTCCAGGTGGGCGCGCCGCAGGCCAATGCCACCGAATCGCCTCTGGAAATTGTCCTCGGCCAGACCCTCTCCAAGGGTGACCGCATGGACTACGCGGTGCAGAAAGCGGTGGAAATGGGTGTTACCCGTATCGTGCCGCTAACCACCGAACGATGCGACGTAAAACTCAAGGGCGACCGGGAAGACAAGCGTCTGCGCCACTGGCAATCCGTTGCCATCAGCGCCGCCGAGCAGTGCGGGCGCGCCCGGGTACCGGAAATACTGCCGGTGATGACGGTTTCCGAGTGGCTGGAACACAGCCGCGATTGCGAAGTCCGCCTGGTTCTCCACCACCGCACCGAACACGCCCTGAAGTCCATTATTCCCCCCGAGCGAGTTGCCCTGATGATCGGCCCCGAGGGCGGGCTGTCTCCGGAGGAAATCACCCAGGCAGAGAAAGAAGGCTTTCTGCCGGTGGCCCTCGGCCCCCGGGTGCTGAGAACCGAAACCGCCCCGGTTGCGGCCATGGCGCTTTGCCAATGGCTTTGGGGTGACATCGGCAGCTGACCGATCCCGACCGTGCCGCCGTCTCATGTCGGCACCCAAGTCATTGACATGGAGGGGTGCCAACAACATTATCCCTGTCGACTCCGAAAGCAAAAAAACGATCACACGCGAGTAACGGGATGACAAGCCTGCTAAGCACTCAAGAATTCTGGCAATACCTCAGTATCCCGGTCATTGCCGCCCTGATTGGCTGGACCACCAACTGGCTTGCCATCAAGATGACCTTCTACCCCCTGGAATTCATTGGCAAACCACCGCTGCTTGGCTGGCAGGGCATTATTCCCTCGAAGGCCCGTAAAATGGCGGCCATCAGTGTCGATGCCACTATCTCCAAGATCGGTACCGTTCGGGAGATCTTCCAGCAGATTGACCCGAAGGTTCTGGCAACCCACATCGTCCACTCTGTCGAACCCCGCATCGAGGAATACGTGGACGAAATGATGCTCAAGGAATACCCCACTTTCTGGGAAAACCTGCCCGCCTCTGCCCGGAAGATGGTTTACGACCGCGTCCGCAAATCCACGCCTCAGCTGGTGGACAACCTGGTGGAAGATGTCTCCGATAACATCGAAGACCTGCTGGATATCAAAGGCATGGTCATTGACCGCCTGGCCAGCGACAAGGAATTGCTGAACCGGATCTTTATTGAATGCGGTGAGGTGGAATTCAGGTTCATCATCAACTCGGGTCTCTACTTCGGCTTCCTGTTCGGCCTGATCCAGATGGCGGTCTGGTATGTCTACCCGAGCTGGTGGGTGCTGCCGTTCTTCGGCCTGCTGGTGGGCTGGGCGACCAACTGGATTGCACTGAACGTTATTTTCCGGCCGCTGCACGCCAAAAAAGTCGGGCCATTCCGCATTCAGGGCCTGTTCCTGAAACGCCAGCCGGCCGTGGCGGAATCCTTCTGCCACATCGTTACCCACGAGATTCTCACCGTCGGCAACATCATTAACGCGATTCTCGATGGGCCAAAGGGTGATCGCGCCCGCAACATGGTCAAGAAGCACATCAAACCACTGGTGGATGAAACCGCCGGCATGGGCAAGGCGCTGACCCAGATGGCCTTCGGCCCCACCGGCTTTGCCACCCTCAAGAACAAGGTGGGCGAAAAAGCCATCGAGATATCCCAAACATCGTTCAACAACCCGGTGTTCGAGAAGGACCGGGCCCGGGCCGTGGAATCGATCATGGTTGAACGAATGATTGCCCTGTCTTCCGAAGAATTCCAGGACCTGCTCCGGCCATGTTTCCAAGAGGATGAGATCAAGCTGATTCTCGTCGGGGCCTTCCTCGGCTTTGGCGCCGGCATCTGCCAACTGGTGTTCGTGTTCGGGGAATCGTTCCTGTAAATTTCCGCTGCAATTCACCGGCTTAAAACCTGTGCAAGGATGCGTCGTGCATCTATACTCTCCGGAACGGAGGTTCATTACTTCGAACAGGTTCGACCCGGAGGCAACGGATGCCAGGTTTTCTCTCCTGGATTACAGGATTATTCGCAACCAAGCAGTCTGCACCACCCGCCCCGGAAGCGCGGCTTTTCAATCCATCTCCGGAAATACCGCCCAACGGCACTCCGGACACAAGCCCGGAAATGGCTCAACAACTGGAAGAACACCTGTTCTGCTGGCTGCTGGACGCAGAGCCCGCAACTCTGCGGTCCGACCTTTCCACCTTTGAACAGGTTCTGCAGGAGCTGCATCAACGCCTGTCCAACAACAGTATGGAAGAACTTCCACGGCAACCCATGAGCCTGCCCATGCTCATGAGAGCACTGTCCGACGAGTCCACTGATCGCCAGCGGCTGACCGAGATCATTCTTGGTGATCCGTCGTTGACCGATCAATTGCTCCAGATTGCCAATAGCCCCTACTTCCGAACCAGCGACCATGCCATTGAATCGGTAGACCAGGCGGTATTCGTGCTCGGAGTGGATGGCATCCGGAACGTCATTTCTGCGGCGGTAATGCGTCCCATGATGGCCGCAAGGAACAGCCGGGAAGCACTTTTCGGGCAGCGCGCCTGGCGCTGGGGCCTGACCTGCGCGCGCTCCGCGGAATTGATTGCAAAAGCTCAGGGCGAGGACACCAGCGCCCACTTCATGGTGGGCCTGCTACCTTCACTTGCCTACATCACCATCCGCCGGGAACTGCAACGCATCTGCCGCTCACATTCCACAAACGGGGAACCGGAGCCTGCGCTTATCCGCCACGCTCTGGCCAGGTACCAATGGGCTACCTGCCAGTTACTGGCAAACGAATGGAATCTGCCGCCCCAGTATCATGCCTACCTTTTGGCCGCCGAGCGGCCGGCACCGAGGCAGAAGCATACGCCCCTGACCGATGGCATGGTCATCGGCACCCGGGAAGTGCTCCGGCACGCCCACCAGCGGAATCTTGCCGAAGAAGAGCTGCCGAAACTGGTACGTTTGACCCCGGAGCAAATCAGCACCGTGCGCAGCGCGGTCCAGAAAATGCTCCGGGAGGGTGGCCGCTCAACTGTCCGGAGCTGACTCTGTCTCAGGGTTGGCAAAGGATCTGATCTTTCCCTGCTCATCATCAGCCCGCAACAACTCGGCGAATGTTCGCGTCTCCTCCACCTTGCGCGAGCCGACCAAATCAGCAGGGATAACCTTCGGCAGCCGGTCAACGATTCGGTCCTCGTCGTAGCGAACCGCCTTCAGCACCTCGCCCACGGTAATCAGATCCAGAGCCCGACCGGGCACAAGTCTATCGCCCTGGCTTCCGGCCAGGCTAAGCAACCCCGCCCGGATCAACTTGTCGCTGAGCGCACGGGTTACCTCACCAGGTACTCGCAGCTCATGCTCCAACACTTCCTGCTGAGGCGCCGGCTTACCCTCACTGAACGGTTTGGCCACCAGCCACATGGTCGCAAGCGCCACGTTTTCCTGGAGTTCCGGTGCCAATTGGACCTGGCGCCGCTTGGCCACTGATCCGGGATTCTGCAGATAAAACCCCAGGCTGGCGCCCAGCAGCAGGATCATCCAGTTCAGGTAGATCCAGATCAGCAGGATGATGCCGATGGCGAAACTGGAATAGATTGCCGCGTACTTGGCGGAACCGGCCACAAAGGAGGCAAACAGCATTCCGCCAGCCTGCCACGACACCCCGGCTACGAGACCGCCGATGGCGGCATAACGCAGCTTGACCCGGGTATTGGGCATGAACACATAAACAAAGGTGAATGCGCCAACCACGAGGAAAAACGGGGTGAACCGGCTGGCCACAAGAATCACCGAGCCGAACGGTTCGATTTCGATGAGTTTCTGGACAATGGTTGAGGAAAAAATAGTGGCGCTGACGCCAATGGCGGAAACCATCAGCAACGGCCCCACCATGATCACACTCAGGTAGTTGCTGAAGCGCTGCGCCATGGAACGCATGTCTGGTACACGCCAGATCATGTTGAAGGAGCGCTCGATTTTCTGCAGCAGGGACACCACCGTGTAGACCAGCAACGCCAGGCCGACAGAACCAAGCACCCCAACCTTCATGTTATCCACGAACCCGAGGATCTGCTCGGCGAGCTGTATCCCCTGGGGCCCCAGCGGCTCAAAGAACTGGAACAGGAATGGCTCCATCCTCTGATGCACACCTAGCGCCTTAAGCACCGAGAAGCTCAAAGCAAGAAGCGGCACGATACTCAACAGCGTAGTGTAGACCAGGCTCATGGCATGGAGAGTAAGCTGCCCGCTGAGTACATCCCGGGCCATCGCATACGCCGTACGCCCGACCTTGTAGAGCCAGGTCCAGGGCCAGCTCTGGGGCGGGTTCGGGTTGGACAGAATCCAGCTTTCAGCAGCCTGGAGTCTTTCTCTCATTTGAATGGAAGCCACGCAACGTCCTGCATGCAAGTGTTTTCCTAAGCTTATCAGGCAACTGCCAGTAGACAACCCGGCTGACGCTTAATTGCGCATTTCAGTACCGGAACTGACGAATGTTTCTGGTCAGGATCTCACTCAGGGAGGCCACACGCTCAGTCATGGATTCGGCATTTCGGACGTTGATCAATCACTACTTAATTGGAGGCATCGGTGGTAACAAAATGGCGGCGGGTCCAGCCGCGCATTTCGTCCAGGCGTTGCAACCGGGTTGAGGCCTCGGTCAGGGTGGCGCGAATCGGGGCCTCACCTTCCAGCATACTGGCGAACCGAATTGTCATCAGGTCCCAGAAGCGTTTCATCTCCGGAATGTTGGGCATGATCTCGCCCCGACTGGCGGACCGGAAGGTATGGTCAATGAACGGGTCTTCTCGGAGTGTGTTTACGACATCCAGATGGGCGACGGCACCGAGCGGTTTGTCATCATTGACGGCATGAAGTCCCCGCTCGGTAAGCAGATAGTCCTCGAGGAATTCCCGGGCTATCTCCTGATTGGTGGACACCGCACTGATGCCGGCAGCCAGAACCCCCACGAAGGGTCGTCCCGGATTCCCGGTAGTTGTCGGCACATCGGCGATGCCGACATCAATTCCGGCTTCGCGCAGCTCGCTCCAGGCCCAGGGCCCGTTGATGATCATGGCCACTTCTCCGGCCTTGAAGCCTTCCATCATGGAACCGGAGTCGGCATCGGCGGCCAGCACACCCTGCTTGAGCAGGTTTCTGATACCGGTCACCGCGTTAACGGCTCCATTGGTGGCAACGCCTACGTCGGAAAGGTCGTAAACAAAACCCTCGGCTCCGAAACTGTATCCGCCGGAACCGGCAAAGATCGGCCAGGAAAAGTACACGTTGCGGTAGTCCCAGGACATTGCGTTGACACCTTTACGGGCCAGCTTCCGATCGAGTTCGGCTACCTGATCCAGGGTCCGTGGCGGTTTCTCTACCAGCTCTTTGTTGTAGAGAAGGCTCACAACCTCCATGGCGATGGGATAGCCATAGACGCGATCGCCCACCGACACGGCCTGCCAGGCGAAGGGTGCGATGGATTCACGGAAGGTGTCTGAAGGTTGGATTGGTGTCAGGTGGCCTTCGTTGATCCAGCTGCCGAAGCGGTCGTGGGGCCAGATCACGATGTCCGGGGCCTTGGCAGTATAGCCGTAGTGGTCGTACTGGGAGGTCAGGTCGTCCGGAGTTTCAACCGTGACGGGAATGCCCGTCTCCTGCTCGAAGCGCCTGCCGACCTCGGCCAGGCCGTTGAAGCCTTTGTCAGAATTAATCCAGACAAGCAGCTCGCCCCGCTCGAAGGCCAGTGCCGTCTGGGAACAAAGTAGAGCACAGCAAAGTGCTGCCAGTGTTTTTCTGATCATGATGTGTCGCCCTTTTGTTTTTGTTTGAGCGTGAGCAGTTTAGGCAGGAAGCGACAACAACCACGTCATACAGCCGTCATCTTTTCGGGGATGAAGCGGGGGGCGTACGGATACCCGGAGCACGAACTCAGATCACGATATAACCATATCAATATTTTTTTTCTTTCTCTTATAACGAAAAGCATGTAAAAAGACGGCTATTCATGATATGTCGTTTACCTGAACGGATGTTTTCTCATGCGAATCAAGCTTGCTCTGGGAGTTGCCGCACTCACGGCACTCTCTCCGCTCACTGCACAGGCAACCAACGGCTACTTCAGCCATGGTTATGGCACCATCAGCAAAGGCATGGCCGGTGCTGGCACTGCTCTGTCCCAGGACAGCATTGCAGCGGCGACCAACCCGGCGGGCATGGCGTTCGTTGGCAATCGTATTGATGGCGGTATCGAAGTGTTTTCGCCACGGCGGGAGTACACAGTGAACGGCAACCCCGGTATGGGCGACATGTTCCCCTTGGCACCAGGCACCTATAAAAGCAGCCGGAACGGCTTCGTTATCCCTCACCTGGGCTTTAACCGGGAACTGTCAGATACCACAAGCTTTGGCGTGTCGGTGTTTGCCAACGGCGGCATGAACACCGACTACTCCGGTGAAAGCGGTGGTCCGTTTTACGCGGGCCGAACCGGTGTAAATCTTGAACAGCTATTTATTGCACCCACCTGGTCCTGGGAATTCTCGGAAAACCAGGCCATAGGCATTTCACCGGTTATTGCCTATCAGCGTTTTGAGGCCGAGGGCCTGCAAAATTTCGAGCCATTTTCCTCGGACGCAAATGCGCTTTCCAACAACGGCACCGACGATGCCTGGGGCTACGGTTACCAGATCGGATGGCAGGGTGAAATCACCGACACTCTCCGTGGCGGAGTGAGCTGGCGCAACATCCTGAAGATGAATGAATTCGACAAGTATCGCGGCCTGTTTGCCGAGCAAGGCGACTTCGACATCCCGCAGATGTTCAATGCGGGTATCGCCTGGTCCGGGCTCGAAGACCACTGGTTCCTGCTGGATATCCAGCACATTCGTTACAGCGAGATCAACAGCGTGGGCAACCCGCTCCTGCCCAATCTGCAGACGGCACAGCTTGGCGATGATGACGGCGCGGGCTTTGGCTGGGACGACATGACCATCGTCAAGCTGGGTTGGCAGTGGCAGCAAACACCGGCGCATGCCTGGCGGGCCGGTGTCAGCTATGGAGAAAATCCCATTTCCGACGAAGATGTGCTGTTCAACATCCTGGCGCCGGGCGTTCAGGAGTGGCACTTCACTGGAGGATTCACCCACAGCTTCAGCGAAAACCTCGATGTGTCTGGCATGGCCTTTTATTCCCCGGCCAAGACAGTCACCGGTCCCAACCCGCTGGCACCGAACCAGACCATTGATCTGGAAATGTACCAGTTGGGCGCCTCGGTCAGCGTCGGCTGGAAGTACTGAGCCAGCCCTGACCAGCCCCTGAAGCCCCGGTTCACCCGGGGCTTTTCGTTCAGAGCACCGATGTCAGATTGGCGGCAGTAATCCCAACAATCCGCTGCCTCGCCTCCCGGCTGGCCCACGCAGAGTGTGGGGTAATGATCAGATTGGGAATATCGTCCGCCAGCAGGGGGTTGCCGTTGCGGGGCGGCTCTTCGGTCAGTACATCGAAACCGGCACCACCAATCTCGCCAGCGCGCAGCGCATCCGCCAGCGCCTGCTCGTTCACCAGGCCGCCGCGGCTGGTATTGATGAGCAACGAATCCGGCTTCATCATTTTCAGTTCCCGGGCGCCGATCAGATCCCGGGTTTCGTCAGTGAGCAGGCAGTGCAGCGAGAGCACGTCCGCCTGAGGCAGCAGTTCATCCAGGGGAATTCGGGAATAGCCGTCCACCTCTCCGGCTTCCTGACCGGGGCGGGCCCCGAGCAGAACCCGCATACCAAAGGCCGCAGCCCGCTCCGCCACGCCCTGCCCCAGATCACCATAACCGACAATACCGAGTGTTCGCCCCTCCAGCTCCATGATCGGGTGGTCCATCAGGCAGAACATGTCGCTCTTGCCCCAACGCCCTGCCTGGACATCGCGGGTGTAATCCAGCAGCCGAGTAGCCAGCGCCAACATCAGCGCCATGGTGTGCTGCGCCACCGTTGAGCGACCGTAGTTGGTCACGTTCATCACCTTGATGCCATGATCCTTCGCCGCCGCCTGATCGATGTTGTTCAGGCCCGTAGCCACCACAGCGATGGTTTTAAGCTCCGGACAGGCCTCGAAATGTTCGCGGGTGAGCACAACCTTATTGACCAGAACGGTATCAAACCCCCGAATCCGCTCCAGCACCTCATCCGGCGCCGTCTTCTCGTACTTTTCCAGCCCGCCCGTCACAGACTCGATGGGCGAAAGATCCACGTCATCACCAAGGGTTTTGGCATCAAGAAACACCGCTTTCATACTTTTCTCCTGAATCCAGATGGCCACAGATTAGGGTAGACTGAGATAAACGTCCAAAACTCAAGATGTCCAAGTAAGAACAGGGTGTGAACCATGGAACATGAATTCTGGCACGAACGCTGGGCTAAAAAGGAAATCGGCTTCCACGAAGGCACCGTCAACCAGTATCTACACGACCACTGGCCGGAACTGGCCGGCAAAGGCACCGACGCCGTCTTCGTGCCCCTGTGCGGCAAGGCCCACGACATGTGGTGGCTCCACGACCGCGGCCACCCCATCATCGGCGTGGAACTTAGCGAACTGGCCTGCAAGGACTTTTTCGAAGAAGCCGGCGAGAAAGCCAAGGTCCACCCCGGCGAGCCCTTCATCACCTTCAAACACGACAACCTGCAGCTCTGGTGCGGCGACTTCTTCCAACTGGTGCCTGACGACCTCAAGCACGTACGACTGGTCTACGACCGGGCCGCCCTGATTGCGCTGCCGCCACACATGCGCAAAGACTACGTGATTCACCTGACAGCCATCATCCCGGACGGCACGAAAATTCTGCTGATCACCCTGGACTACGACACCGAAATCAAAGGCCCGCCATTCAACGTCAGCGACGAAGAAGTGCGGGAGCTCTACCAGGATGACTACAAGATCGAACACATCCTGACCAACACCCTGGCCAGGGATCATCCGTTTACAAAGAGAAAAGGCCTGGAAAACGCCTCGGAAAGCGTGTTCCGTCTAACCAAACTCTAGCCTGCCCTCAGGCGGCCGCCTCCGTGGCCTGATCGGAGTGTATCGGGTGGCTTTCTGACAACGAATTTGATGTCTGAGCGAAGCGAGTTGCCAATTCGTTGTCAGAAAGCCACCCGGTGCACTCCAGCCCCCTCACACTGTCCCCAAAGAAACCCGGCAAGCTACAAAACCAACACACCCGCCTAACATAATTTAATGAACCTTAACCACTCACACACTGTCCAACTCCCCAACCGTGAACTAAGCTCAAAGTAAGCAAGCCGACCTCGACCAGATCGTGCACAGGCTTGTAAGTATCCATTCCTTCCACCCATAACTAAACAAACCGCCCGGATGGGCGGAGCTGACTGCAACGGGGAAATTGCGTGAATTGAAAGCTGAAGATACAGCGAGCGAGGGCAATCTATGAGCATACTGCAGCACTTCAAAGACCGGTATGAGAGTACTCAGGAAGAAGAATACAGCCTGGAGGAATACCTGGAGATCTGCAAAAAGGACCCAACGGCCTACGCCACGGCCGCTGAGAGAATGTTAATTGCCATCGGCGAACCAGAGTTCGTCGACACCTCGAAAGATCCGAGGCTTTCAAGGATATTTTCCAACAAGGTCATCAAGCGGTACCCCGAGTTTTCCGAGTTCTATGGCATGGAAGACGCGGTAGAAAACATCGTCTCCTTCTTCCGCCATGCCGCCCAGGGCCTGGAAGAAAAGAAACAGATTCTTTACCTGCTTGGCCCCGTGGGCGGTGGTAAATCCTCCCTGGCCGAGAAGCTCAAATCCCTGATGCAAAAGGTGCCCTTTTACGCCATCAAGGGCTCGCCAGTGAACGAATCGCCGCTGGGGCTGTTCGACCCGGCCGAAGACGCCCAGATCCTCGAAGAGGAATACGGCATCCCTGCCCGCTACCTGAAAAACATCATGTCACCCTGGGCCGTCAAACGCCTGCATGAGTACGGCGGCGACATCAGTCAGTTCCGGGTTGTAAAAATGTACCCCTCGGTACTCGACCAGGTGGCTGTTTCCAAGACCGAGCCCGGTGACGACAATAACCAGGACATTTCCGCCCTCGTGGGCAAGGTCAACATCCGCATGCTGGAGGATTTCTCCCAGGATGATCCGGATGCCTACAGCTTCAGCGGCGGCCTGTGCAAGGCCAACCAGGGCCTGATGGAATTCGTGGAAATGTTCAAAGCGCCGATCAAGGTGCTGCATCCGTTGCTGACAGCCACACAGGAAGGTAACTACAACACCACCGAAGGCATGGGCTCTGTCCCGTTCGACGGTGTGATCCTGGCCCACTCCAACGAATCCGAATGGCAGACTTTCCGCAACAATAAGCACAACGAGGCGTTCCTTGACCGGGTCTATATCGTCAAGGTGCCCTACTGTGTGCGGGTGACGGAAGAAATCGAGATCTACAAGAAACTGCTCAGCAACAGCTCCCTGGAAGGCGCTCCCTGTGCGCCAGACACCCTGGACATGCTGGCCCAGTTCTCGGTGCTCTCTCGCATCAAGGAGCCGGAAAACTCCAGCATCTTCTCCAAGATGCGGGTTTATGACGGCCAGAACATCAAGGATACCGACCCGAAAGCCAAGTCCATTCAGGAGTACCGTGACGCCGCCGGCGTGATGGAAGGCATGGACGGTCTGTCCACACGATTTGCCTTCAAAATCTTGTCCAAGGTCTTCAACTTCGACACTACCGAAGTGGCCGCCAACCCGGTGCACCTGCTCTACGTTCTGGAAAAACAGATCGAGCAGGAACAGTTCCCGCCGGAAACCCATGAGAAGTACCTCAGGTTCATCAAGGAATTCCTGGCACCGCACTATGTGCAGTTCATCGGCAAGGAAATCCAGACCGCGTATCTGGAGAGCTACAGCGAATACGGCCAGAACCTGTTCGACCGGTATGTCACTTATGCCGATTTCTGGATTCAGGATCAGGAATACCGGGATCCCGACACTGGCGAAATTCTCGACCGCTCCTCCATCAACGAAGAGCTGGAGAAGATCGAGAAACCGGCCGGAATCAGCAACCCGAAGGATTTCCGCAACGAGGTGGTCAACTTCGTACTGCGGGCCCGGGCCAACAACGGTGGCAAGAACCCGTCCTGGCTCAGCTACGAGAAACTGCGCAGCGTGATCGAGAAGAAGATGTTCTCGAACACCGAGGATCTGCTGCCGGTAATTTCGTTCAACCCGAAAGCGAGTCAGGAAGATCAGAACAAGCACAAGCAGTTCGTCGAGCGTATGGTCGATCGAGGCTACACGGAGAAGCAGGTTCGGCTGTTGGCCGAGTGGTATCTGCGGGTTCGCAAGTCTCACTAAGTCAGTGACCATTCACTGAGCTGGAGTAACGCCATGGGAATGACCCACATAGTCGACCGGCGACTGAACGGTAAAAACAAGAGCGCGGTGAACCGGGAACGGTTCCTGCGCCGCTACCGCCACCACATAAAGCGTGCGGTGTCGGATGCGGTTCAGAAGCGCTCGATCACCGATATAGAACGGGGCGAGAAGGTCAGTATTCCGTCCCGAGATATTGAAGAACCCATCTTCCACCACGGCCAGGGAGGCAAACGGGAGGTGGTGCACCCCGGCAACCAGGAGTTTGTGGCCGGCGACACCATCCCCAAGCCCGAGGGTGGCGGGGGCCAGGGCTCCGGGCAGGGGCAGGCCAGCCCGGACGGCGAGGGCATGGATGAATTCGCCTTCCAGATCACCCAGGAAGAATTCCTGGATTTTCTGTTCGACGATCTCGAACTGCCCAATCTGGCCCGCAAGAAGCTCAAGGACACCGAGGCCTTCAAATATATCCGCTCCGGTTTCAGCACCGAGGGGGTCCCTGCCAAGCTGGATGTCGTGCGCTCGCTGCGCGGTGCCCACGCCCGACGCCTTGGCCTGGGCGGCGCACGCAAGAAGAAGATCCGGGATCTGGAAAAGCAACTGGAAGCGCTGAAAACTGCGCCGGAAGACCTGGATCCTGCGTTCAGCCACGAAGACCAGATCCAGGTTCTGGAGGAGGAGATTGCGCGACTGAAAGCGAATGTTCGCCGCATTCCCTTCATTGATGAGATCGACCTGCGCTACCGCCAGCACGTGAAAAAGCCGCAGCCGGCCACCAGTGCCGTGATGTTCTGCCTGATGGACGTTTCCGGGTCCATGACCCAGATGCACAAGGACATTGCCAAGCGCTTCTTCATCCTGCTGTACCTGTTCCTGAAGAAGAACTACAAGAAGATTGAAGTGGTCTTCATCCGGCATCACACCAGCGCCAAGGAAGTGGACGAGGAAGAGTTCTTCTATTCCCGGGAAACCGGCGGCACCATCGTCTCCAGCGCCCTGAAGCTGATGCACAAGATTATCGAATCCCGATACTCCCCGGCCGAGTGGAACATTTACGCCGCTCAGGCATCAGACGGTGATAACTGGAACGATGACTCACCGGTGTGCGGGAAGATCCTCGCCGACAATATCCTGCCTCTGGTGCAGTATTTTGCCTATGTGGAGATCACACCGCAGGACCACCAGATGCTCTGGTACGAATACGAGAAGATCCAGGAGCAATTCCCCCAGAGCTTTGCCTTGCAGCAGATAGCCGACCCCGGCGAAATTTACCCGGTGTTCCGCCAGTTGTTCGAGAGGAAAGCCGCATGACTAACCTCATGGACCGTCCCAATTCGCCCGAAAGCGATCAGCCCAGAGCCCGGGAGCCGATCTCGACCGGGTCTGAATGGACTTTCGAGCTGATCCAGAAATACGACGACGAAATTGCCAAGTGCGCCGCCGAGTTCGGCCTGGACACCTACCCCAACCAGATCGAGGTGATCAGCGCCGAACAGATGATGGACGCCTACAGCTCCGTGGGCATGCCGGTTGGCTACCATCACTGGTCCTTCGGCAAGCAGTTTCTCAGTACCTCCAAGGGCTATCAGCGTGGCCAGATGGGGTTGGCCTACGAAATCGTGATCAACTCCAACCCCTGCATTGCCTATCTCATGGAGGAAAACACCCTGCCGATGCAGGCGCTGGTCATTGCCCACGCCTCCTACGGCCACAACTCGTTCTTCAAGGGTAACTACCTGTTCCGCACCTGGACCGACGCCAGCGCAATCATCGATTACCTGGTGTTTGCCCGCCATTATGTGGCGGAGTGTGAGGAGCGCTATGGAGTCGACGCCGTAGAGGAAATCCTGGATTCCTGCCACGCTCTGATGAACTACGGGGTGGATCGGTACAAGCGGCCTGCCCCGATATCGGCGTCGGAAGAAATGCGACGCCAGAAAGAACGAGAAGAATACCAGCAGAGGCGAATCAATGATCTCTGGCGGACAATACCCAAGCTTGACGAGGACGATGACCCCGTAAGGCGTCGCAAGCGCTATCCGGAAGAGCCACAGGAGAACATTCTCTATTTCATCGAGAAAAACGCGCCCCTGCTGGAAACCTGGCAACGGGAAATCATCCGTATCGTGCGGAAGCTGGGCCAGTACTTCTACCCCCAGCGCCAGACTCAGGTAATGAACGAAGGCTGGGCCACCTTCTGGCACTATACCCTGCTGCACAGAATGTATGACAAAGGCCTGGTAACCGACGGCTTCATGCTGGAGTTTCTCCAGAGCCACTCGGCGGTGGTGTACCAGCCGCCATTTAACAGCCCATGGTATTCGGGCATTAACCCATACACCCTGGGATTCTCGATCTTTACCGATCTGCGCAGGATCTGCGAAAACCCGACAGACGAAGACCGGGAATGGTTCCCGGACATCGCAGGCAGCGACTGGCTGGAAACCCTGCATTTTGCGATGAAGAACTTCAAGGACGAAAGCTTTATCCAGCAATTCCTGTCGCCCAAGGTAATGCGGGATCTGAAACTCTTCGCGATCCAGAACGACGACCAGGAAGACGTCTACCGGGTAACCGCCATACACGATGATCCCGGCTACCGGGACCTGCGCGAGAAACTGGCGCGCCAGTACAACCTGAGTTATCGGGAGCCCAACATCCAGGTATGGAATGTGGATGTCCGCGGCGACCGCTCCCTGACACTGCGCCATATTCCCGTGGACCGCGTCCCCCTGGGCAAGGAAACCGACGAAGTCCTGCGGCACGTGCATCGGCTATGGGGCTTTGATGTGCACCTTGAGAGCGTAAATGATGGCACCGTCGTGGAAGACCATCACTGCCCGCCAAGGGAAATTGAGGAGGACTGAATCTGGAGCCTGGTGACAAATTCGGGCCGGTACTGGCCGGCCCGGTTCTACGCCATGCCGCGCCTGACTCGGTCGTTTTATGGCTGGTAACACAGGAGCCAGTCGTACTCGCTGTACGGATTTTTAACGGCGAGCATCCTCTACTGGACCGTCCGGTGGCCGATTCCGAGGTTGTACAGCTAAGGATTGGCACCCGCGCCTGGCTCAACCTGCTTAACATCACTCCGGACGTGGCCCTGCCCCGGGACGCCCGACTGGAATACGATCTGGGCCTTACCGGCGACGGATTCGACGCCCCCCGGTGGATCCGGGAATGGGCCCCTCACCTGTGCCCCGAAGGCCGGGAGCGCCCGGGCTTTACCCTGAAATCGAATCTGGATCGCATACTCCACGGCTCCTGCCGAAGACCCCATCATCCTTCGCGAGACGGGTTGGTTCGGGTGGACGAGGAACTGCAGAAAGCAGAACAACTTGAGGATGTTCCCTCCCTGCTACTGATGACCGGCGACCAGGTCTATGCCGATGATGTGGCCGGCCCGATGTTGCATGCCATCCAGTGCGTGATTCACCAGCTGGGACTTTATCAGGAAGCGCTGGAAGGAGCCTCGCTCAACCACAGCCGAGAACTGACCTCGGTGGCGAATGCCTATTACCATCGGGATGAACTTCTGCCCGAATCCGAATTCAATGAAGACCTGACCGAGCGCTTCTTCGGCGGTGTGCGCAAACCCGTATTCACCACCGCCAACGCCGGCAATCACCTGATTTCCTTCGCCGAGGTAATGGCCATGTACCTGCTGGTTTGGTCGCCGGAGCCCTGGCACCTTGTAACCAGTGCGGAGCCGGTTGATGATCCGGACGAGCTGGCGCGCTACCGCAAAGAGCAGGCCGCCATAGACGAGTTCCGCCGGACCCTTCCGCAGGCAGCGCGGGCCATGGCCAACGTGCCTGTTTACATGATCTTTGATGATCATGACGTTACCGACGACTGGAACCTCTCGGCCCTCTGGGAAACCACCGCTTATGAACACCCCTTTTCCCGACGCATCATCGGTAATGCCCTGCTGGGGTATCTGCTGTGTCAGGGCTGGGGCAACCAGCCTGGCAATTTCGGGGAGCTGATCAAGCATTGTCAGAAGCTGTTCGAGTCCAGCAACGGGCAGCACGAACTGGACAAGGCTATTCAGGATGACCTGATCGACCAGCTGTTCCACTTTCAACACTGGCATTACAGCCTGCCAACATCACCCCGACTTGTGGTACTGGATACACGCACCCATCGCTGGCGCAGTGAAATCCGGCGCAGCCACCCGTCCGGACTAATGGACTGGGAATCACTGACCGACTTCCAGCACGAAATCATGGGCGAGGACGCTGTGGTGGTGGTCTCGCCGGCGCCCATGTTCGGGGTAAAGCTCATCGAGATGATCCAGCGGGTGTTTACCTTCTTCGGGAAACCGCTGCTGGTGGATGCCGAAAACTGGATGGCCCACCGGGGCGCCGCCAGTGTACTGCTCAATATTTTTGGCCACCCCCGAACCCCCAGACACTTCGTGATTCTGTCCGGGGATGTCCATTATTCGTTTGCCTACGATGTGCGGCTGCGCCATAAACAGAACGGCCCCCGTGTCTGGCAGATTACCAGCAGCGGCATCAAGAACGAATTTCCCAACGCCCTGCTGGAATGGCTGGACCGATTGAATCGCTGGCTGTTCGCGCCCTGGTCGCCCCTGAACTGGTTCACCAAAAGGCGGCGCATGTGGATTGCCCCCAGGCTCCCTGAGGGCCGGGAGGCCGGTGAGCGGTTGTGGAACGGGGCTGGTATTGGAGACGTGCGGCTGGATGACGAAGGCGCGCCCACCGCCATCCGGCAACTGGATGCCGGCGGCGGGGGTACGATTTTTCAGCGGCGGGCTAAAGACGACTGATCAGGCGTTGACCGAAGGCAGCCCGGAAAGTGCCATGGCCAGTTCCTGTTCGTCGTACTCGTGGTCACTCAGTTCACCCGCGAAGTAGGAGGTGTAGGCGGCCATATCAAAATGGCCGTGACCGCAGAGGTTGAACAGGATCACCTCGTCCTTGCCTTCCCGCTTGCAGCGCAGGGCTTCATCAATGGCGCACTTGACCGCGTGGTTGGCCTCCGGGGCCGGCACGATGCCCTCGTTACGGGCGAACAGGACACCGGCTTCGAAGCACTCCCTCTGAGTGTAGGACACCGCATCAAACAGTCCCAGTTCCTTGGCGTGTGACACCAGCGGCGCCATACCATGGTAGCGCAGCCCGCCCGCGTGGAAACCGGGGGGTGTAAACCCGGAACCGAGGGTGTGCATCTTGGTGAGCGGCGTCATGTGAGCGGTATCGCCGTAATCATAGGCGTACTTGCCCCGGGTCAGGGTCGGGCACGCAGAGGGCTCAACCGCAACGATCCGTGACTTCTCACCGCCGCGCAGGGCATGGCCCATAAACGGGAAAGCGATGCCGGCGAAGTTGGAGCCGCCGCCGGTACACCCAACGATCACATCCGGCCAGCAATCCGCCATTTCCATCTGCTGCATGGCTTCCAGCCCAATCACACTCTGGTGTAGCAGCACGTGGTTGAGCACAGAGCCCAGGGCATACTTGGTGTTCGGGTCCTGGACCGCCAGTTCCACGGCCTCGGAAATGGCGATACCGAGACTACCCGTGTGGTCTGGATTCTCAGCCAGTACTTTGCGGCCGAACTCGGTCAGCTCAGAGGGTGAGGCGACACACTTGGCACCGTAGGTTTCCATGACGGCCCGGCGATAGGGCTTCTGGTTGTAGGAAACCCGCACCTGAAAAACGGTCACGTCAATATCGAACAGGGAGCCTGCGAAGGACAGCGATGTGCCCCACTGCCCCGCACCAGTCTCGGTAGTCAAGGTGCGAATACCTGCTTCCCGGTTGTAGAAGGCTTGCGGAATCGCGGTGTTCGGCTTGTGGCTGCCCGCCGGGCTGACACCTTCGTACTTGTAGAAGATTTTAGCGGGGGTCCCGAGGGCCTTCTCAAGGCGATGCGCGCGATACAGGGGCGCAGGCCGCCAGAGGTTGTAGACATCACGCACGGGTTCCGGAATCTCGACTTCCCGCTCGGTGGTTACCTCCTGTTCGATCAGCGCCATTGGAAAAAGCGGTTCCAGATCCGACGGGCCCACCGGCTGCTGGGTGCCCGGGTGCAGTACTGCGGGCAAAGGCTCAGGCAGATCTGCCTGCAGGTTGTACCAGTATTTCGGCATCTGGCTTTCTTCGAGAAGGAACTTGGTTTGCATGAATTAAAAATCCCTACTGTTTATGTTGTTATCGCCCCTCAGAATACCCATTCCAGGCCCGCATAAAAAGTTCTTCCGGGACCGGGTTCGAAATAGCCCCTATCCTCCACCGGGCGGTTCGCGTTGGCGTTTATCCGCACGTTGCTGAAGTAGTCCTGATCCAGCAAGTTGCGGATGCCCGCATACAGGTTCACTGTCTGCTCCGCCATCCGGAATGAATCGCCGGCACGCAGACCAACCAGCCAGTAATCACTGACCAAGGTCTGGTTGCTGTTCTCGGCGTAGAACTCCCCTACATATTGCCACTCCAGGGCCGCGAAACGACCGGCTGCGCCGCGCCACTCCAGCTCGTTCACCCAGAGTTGCTCCGGAAGCCCGGGGATGGCATTGCCGCTGGCGTCGTCACCCTGTTCATCAACAAAGTCCCGCAACTCGTAATCGGCGAGAGTCAGGGCGCTGGTTACCCGCCAGGCATAAGAAATCTCCCAGGACAGACCCAGTTCAAAGCCGTTGCGCCGGGTTTCACCGGCGTTTTCGTAGAAAGTCTGATCACCCACATTGAAAGGCAGGATTTCGTCCTCCACCCGAATGGAGAACAGCGCCATGTCATAACTCAACCCCGCGCCCAGCATGCCGCGCATACCTAGCTCGCGATTCAACGCCTGCTGGGGCTCCAGCTCTGGATTGAAACCACCGCCATTCGGATTGGCAAACTCGGTAAAGGTGGGTGACTCGAACGCTGTACCCAGAGTGGCGTACACCTGGTGCCTGGGTGCCAGTTTGTAGCTGATGCCGGCAACGCCGCTGTACTCCCGGAACGTACGATTACCCGAATCATCGTTACCGTCTTGCAGCCAGTCGTCGTCAATGGCCAGGCGCAACCGGTCGAACCGAACACCCAGGGAAACGTTGAGCTCGTCGCTCAGCGCCAGATCGCCCTGGCCAAACACCGCTACATTGGTGGCGCTCTGGTTTTCCGCCTGGGTCTGGCCGGTAATATCGCCATCGATAGACACCGAATAGCGGCGCCGGTCGTCGGACTGATGGTGCACATCCAAGCCGGTGACCCAAACCAGAGGCAATCCGGCCAGTGTTGATTCCTGCTGGTACTGGGAACTGATGCCGTAAAAATGCCGGTCGTAGGCTATGCGGCTGCTTCCGGGAAACGGCAGCTGCTGCGCGAAATCCCGGTGGGTGTAGAAGGTATCGAGGGTGAGTTGGCCGGGCAGCAGGGCCGAATCTTCAAATCTTACGCCCAGGGTCTGCTGGTTCACGGTCTGGCTACTGTCCAACCTTTTGGCCAATGCAGTGGCCTGTTCCGGATCGTCCTCGGCCTGAGCCAACGTGAGCCCGCCCGGGTCTTCGGATTTCGGGTTGTGTAATGCGTTAAATGTGGCGGTTACCCGCCTGCCAGAGTCCAGATCCCGTGCCACACGGGCGTTGAACAGTGCCTTCTCTGCCTTGCTCTGTTCCCGGTGACCATCAAACGTCAACCAGGAAAGCGTTGCTATACCGCTGGTATCACCTTCAACGCCGTTACCCTGTATCGCAGCCTTTCGATAATCGTCGCTGCCGCCATCGAGTCGCAGCCGACCACCCTGAGGGAGCTCGTCACCCAACGCCGTGGAAATATCGATCACACCGCCGGCAGCGTTGCCATATTGGACCGATGCGGGCCCCCGAATAACCTCAATTCGCTGGGCGGAATCCAGATCAATGGCATCAATCTGGGACTGGCCATCGGGCAGCGTGTAGGGGATGCCATCCACCTGAATCCGGATACCCCGAATGCCGAAAGGCGCCCTGGCCCCGAACCCGCGGGTGGACAGTCTGAGATTCTGGGCGAAGTTATAGCGATTCTGGAAGAACAGGCCCGGTACGGTATTGAGGGATTCATCCAGCTGCAGACGCTGCTGACCCTCACGGATGTCCGGAGCGTTGACCACTGAGACCGCTGCGGGCGTTTCATACAGGTCCCGCACCAGTCTTGGAGAGGTCACCTCAAGAACCAGCTCCTCATCATTGTCCGTTGATGACTGGCCAATGGCGGGAAGCCAGGCTGAAACGCAGACGGCAGCCAATACGCCCGCTGCAAGGTAGTGGTTTTTATTCATAGACATTTAAATGACTTTTTATAGGACTTTGGTTGCGGTCCCAAGGTCGCGGAATCAGGCGGGGATCCAGGCCGCAAGCAGATCAACCAGCCAGGGAACCAGCAAGGCCGTCGCGAAGGCAGAAAGCGCCATCGCCAGACCGGAGAAAGCCCCCATCTGCGAACTTACCTGAAACGCCCGTGCGGTCCCGATACCGTGTGCCGCGACCCCCATGGCAATACCCTTGGCGGTGTCATCCCGAACCCGGATCCACTCGAACAGCTTTGTGCCCAGAACGGCGCCGGTAATCCCAGTTATAACAACCAGTACGGCAGTCAGTGACGGAAGCCCGCCGATTTTTTCAGAAATCCCCATGGCCACCGGCGCCGTTGCCGATTTTGGCGCCAGGGACATCTGGATCTCCGTAGACCCGCCCAGAAGCCGCGCCAGGCCAATGGAACTGCCTGCAGCGATAACAACGCCGCAGAAGAGCGAAATCGTTACCGGAAGCCACAGTTGTCGAAGCCTGGAAAACTGCTGGTACAGCGGCACGGCCAGCGCCACCGTTGCCGGGCCCAGCAGAAAGTGAACAAACTGCCCGCCTTCAAAATAATCGCTGTAAGAGGTGCCTGTGGCCAGCAACAGGATGATCAGCATGGCCACGGAGGTGACCACCGGATTGGCCAGCGGATTGGAGTTGGTTCTCAGGTACAACCGGTAGGCCAGGCCGTAGGCCACCAGGGTGATGGTCAGCCCAAGGAGCGGCGATGTGGAAAGGTAAACCCAGATGTCTTTCAGGCCCGGCTCATTCATTGCCTCCCTCCTTCTCCGGGAGAGGCCCGGCAAACCAGCGGGTGGTCACCTGCATGATCAGGGCCGTGGCGACCATGGTGATTACCGTGCTTAACAGCAGTGCCAGGGTTATCGGGACCCACTCATCGGCGATGCGGCCGAAATGCGCCATCATGCCCACGCCAGCCGGCACAAACAGAAGCGAGAGATGGCTGAGCAATGCTGTGGACGCCTGATCCACAGATTCCGGCGCTTTTCCGCGAATCATCAACGTTATGAACAGCATCACCATACCCAACACCGGCCCGGGAATGGGCAGGCCCAGCAATCGAACCGTGATTTCACCCACCAGTTGATACACCAGCAGAAGGGTAATGCCGTTCAGGAACTGCATAGCGCAGGACTCCAGTCAGGTTTTGCTCTGTAGGTTCGAAACGGGAATGATGCTCCGGCCGTACATGGCCAGAACAAAGCCTATCGGGAACATCAGCACCCCGTATACCGCCGCCGGAATGGACATGGCACTGGACTCCAGAAGCGTCAGGGTAACCATGAGGGCGATGGTGCCGTTCTTCACACCCAGCTCTACTGCCACCGCAAGCGATTCTCTCTGGGTCAGCCCCGTCATACGACCCGCCGCAAGCCCAAGCCCGATACCGGCCACATTCAACAGAATAGTAGCCGGCCCTGCCTGCTTCAAAAGCTCCCAGATCTGATCACGAACCCCGTACACCAGGGCCACAATCAGGACGGCCAGCACGATACCGCCGAAGATGCTAACGATGCTTTCTGCCTTGCGGGCAACCTCAGGGTTGCGGGTACGAACCACCATTCCAATGGCTACCGGGAACAGCACGATGCCGATCAGCATACCGACGGTTTTCCAAACCGGTAGCACGATGTCCTCTTCGGTTCCCATGTAGTGCTGAAGAGCAATGTTGGTAAACAGTGGCAGGGTAAGGATGGTGATCAGGCTGGCGCTGACCGTCAGCACGATGGAGAGCGCAATATTACCCCGCGAGAGCAGCACAAACAGATTGGAGGTGGTGCCTCCGGGGCAGGCGGCAATAATCACCAGCCCAACGGCGATGGCCGGTGGCACCGCCAGCAACGTGGCCAGCATGAAGGCGATGAGCGGCATTACAAGAATCTGGGCAACGGTGCCGACAATCATCCCTTTCGGATACACCGCCACCTGGCGGAAGTCACGTATCGTCAGGGTCATGCCGATACCGATCATGATAATAAACAGAGCAATCGGCAGACCTGCCGAAATAAGCGGGCTGGATTCCACAATGCCTCCGGATGTTTTTGTTTTTACTGCAACCAACCGATGAAAAGTAGCACACCCGGTCTCCTTTCGGGAGCCTTTAACGACTACACCCTGTACCGACTAAATGCTCCAGAGTCTGGAAGTTTAGGGCCGCAAGCATCGTGTCCCGGATAAGTTGCAAGTATACTTGCAACACATAACTAAATTACCTGGACACTGTGGAGACACACAAGGAATGAAACGCCTGGGAACCCTGGATGCCTCTTGGCTGGCCGTAGAATCTGAAGACACACCCATGCACGTGGGTAACCTGCAGATCTTTTCGCTACCGGAGGACGCCCCTGAAACCTTCCTCCGGGACATGGTGACCCGCATGAAGGAAACCGGCGATATTGCACCGCCCTGGGGTTACAAACTGGCGTGGTCCGGAATGTTGGGCCGGGTACTGGCCCCGGCCTGGAAAGTCGACAAGAAAATCGACCTGGACTACCACGTGCGCCACTCCGCACTGCCCCGCCCCGGCGGTGAACGGGAGCTGGGTATTCTGGTATCGCGCCTGCACTCCAACCCCCTGGATTTTGCCCGCCCGCTCTGGGAGTGCCACGTTATCGAGGGCCTGGAGAACAACCGGTTTGCCCTGTACACCAAGATGCACCATTCCATGATTGATGGCATCAGCGGTGTTCGCCTGATGCAAAGGGTACTGACCACCGATCCCGACAAACGTGATATGCCGCCCCCCTGGTCGGTACGTCCGGAGCGTCGCCGCGGCAGCAAATCCGACTCCGAGGCCAGTGTGCCCGGCGCAGTTTCACAGGCCATGGAAGCCCTGAAACTTCAGGCGGATATGGCGCCACGTTTGTGGCAGGCGGGTAACCGGCTGGTCCATTCAGTACGTCATCCGGAAGATGGCCTCACCGCGCCGTTTACCGGGCCCGTTTCCAAGATCAATCACCGGGTCACGGGCCAGCGCCGATTCGCCACCCAGCATTACCAGCTGGACCGGATCAAGGAGCTTGCCCATATATCCGGAGGTTCCCTGAACGACATTGTTCTGTATCTCTGCGGTACCGCGCTCAGGCGTTTTCTGTTGGAACAGGATGAGCTGCCAGACATTCCGCTCACTGCCGGCATACCGGTGAACATACGGCCTTCCGATGACCAGGGCACGGGCACCCAGATCAGTTTCATGATCGCATCCCTGGCGACCGACGAGGCGGATCCGTTAACGCGTCTGCAGAACATCAAGACATCTACCCGCAGGGCCAAGGAGCACCTGCAAAAGCTGCCCAAAAGCGCCCTGACCCAATACACCATGCTGTTGATGTCGCCCTACATCCTGCAGCTCATGTCTGGCCTTGGCGGAAGGATGCGCCCGGTGTTCAATGTTACGATTTCCAATGTACCGGGGCCCCAGCGAACCCTTTACTACGAGGGCGCGAAGCTGGAAGCCATGTACCCGGTATCCCTGATCGCACACGGCGGTGCGCTGAACATCACCTGCCTGAGCTATGACGGATCACTGAACTTCGGCTACACCGGCTGCAGGGACACACTGCCAAGCATGCAGAGACTGGCGGTTTACACCGGTGAGGCGCTGGACGAACTGGAAAGCCTGATTCTGCCGCCAAAGGCCAAATCAAAAGCGGCGGCCAAGCCCAAGGCGCCACGAAAGCCGGCGACGAAAAAGAGTAAAGCAGACTGATCGAGTGTAGGATCAGCCCGCACTTTGCCAGTGGGCAGCACCCACGAAAATCAGTTGAAGGAAGCGGGTGGTCCGCTTCCGGATCTGCTCTATCTGATAGTCGTCGTCGGCCGACACGCCGAGCAGATCGGTCAGGCTGAAGGCAACACTCCGCACCACCAGATCACAGGTCATATCCAGATCCTGGTCGGACAGGTGGTCGACCAGCCTCAGCCTGCGCAGGTCGTTGGCAAGCTCGCTGGCGAAGAAACGCATCTCGCTCCGGATACCTTCCTGCACCGCCCTGCTTTCACCGGCCAGTCCTTGAGCCATAAACAGGAAAAAGCTCCGGTTCGCCTGGGCGTGGCTGATGAAGATGGCCACCGACTCCTCGATCAGTTTGTCCGCCTGCGACACGTTTGCCCGGGCCTCTCGCATCATCCTGCGCAGCACCAGCCCCAGCTCATCCACGAGCTGAAGCCCCAGATCGTCCATATTGCGGAAATGCCGGTAAAACGAGGTTGGCACCACGCCCGCCTGACGGGTCACTTCCCGGATACCAAGACTGGCAAAATGCCGCCCCTTGCCGACCAGCGTTAACGCCGCGCTCATCAGTTTTTCGCGGGTTTCACCGGGCTTTCTGCGTTGTTTTTCCGCCATCTTTTGTCCGTACCGCCTGCCTTAAACGAATGGTTCACAAGTGTACACATCCGAAAAAATAAAAGTACAGAATGCTTGTCATTTCGAGCCATTACCAGCTGGTCCATTGTGACTTTAATTATCCGTGTGTACAGTCGTACACATTAGTGAACACTTGTACACATGGATAACGGAAAGCCTCAGGGAGGCACTCAGCATGTTAGCGAGAAACACTCAGCACAAAGCACTGCAATGGCTTGGCAGGCAACTGTTCAACCGGAACGATCCAGAGGCATTTTTCGATCCTCTGCTCGAGCGCATCAATCCCATGTGGGTACAAGAGTACACACCGGCTCGAGTGGAACAGGTTCTCTTCGAGACCCGGGACACCCAAACCCTGGTTTTGAAACCGGCTCGACGCTGGTCCGGCTTCAGCGCGGGCCAACATGTGAACATCTGTGTTGAAGTTGATGGAGTCCGCCGCAAACGCACATTCAGCCTTTCGAGTTCCCCCCTGCTCTGGCGGGAACAGGGGCTGGTCACCCTGACCATCAAACGCCTTCCGGGCGGACTGGTGACCAACTGGATTCACGATCACCTGCAAACTGGTGCAGTCATCGGTCTGGGCGAGGCCTTTGGCGATTTTCTGATACCAGAACCGGCCCGGCCGGTCTTGTTCATTGTCGGCGGAAGCGGAATAACGCCAGTACTGAGCCAGCTTGAAACCATGGCGGCCCAGGATTACCGGGCACCAGTGACATTGCTGTATTTCGTTAGAACCCGCGATGACGTCATCGCCCGGGAAAAGCTGCGAGCCCTGGAGGCACGCTACAGCGCCCTGACGCTCAACATCATTGCCACCAACGAGTCAGAAGAACCTCGCTATCTGCGTGACCAGGATCTGGATGCGATACCGGGCCTCAAGGCACGACAGGTCTATTTATGCGGCCCAAAGGGCCTTATGGATCTGGCCCAGGATCTTCTCTACAAGCGAGGGTTTGCTGATTCGGATATACACAGCACGTTCTTCTCGGCCCCAGCCGCGAATCTGGGAAACGAAACACTCGGTGGTCAGGTTCAGTTTGAAAGCAGCCGGCTGGAGGTCGGTTCCGAGGGCGATGCCACCTTGCTGGAGATCGCCGAGGCCGCCGGCCTGAGCCCTCGCCACGGCTGCCGCATGGGCATTTGTCACCAGTGCAGTTGCCGGAAAACCACGGGAACCGTGATCAACCGCCTTACCGGCCAGGCCTCCGGCCCCGGCGAAGAGAACGTTCAGCTTTGTATCTCTGTGCCTCAGGGCCCGGTCTCACTCGACCTTTGAGAATCCACACCCGTTTTTACCGCGGAGCCACATAGCACCGCAGGGAGATCACCATGAAAAAGATGACCGAAGCGCAACTTGCAGAACTTGAAACCGATCTAAACGCGATCCGGGACGAGGTTCTTGCAGACCTCGGCGAACGAGACGCACGATACATCCGCCGAATGGTCCGTCTGCACCGAAGCCTCGAAGCAGGCGGGCGAATCATGATGCCGTTCGGTTTCCTGCCTCCGGTGTTCGTTGCCGCCACTGTAACCCTGGGCGTTGCGAAGATCCTGGAGAACATGGAGATCGGCCACAATGTCATGCACGGCCAGTATGACTGGATGAACGACCCGAGCCTGCACTCCCAGACCTATGAATGGGACACGGTGTGCACGGGAGACTCATGGCGCCGTACCCATAATTACGAACATCACACCTACACCAACATCATCGGCAAGGACCGCGACTACGGCTACGCCGTGCTGCGACTCACTGATGATGAGCCCTGGAAACCCTGGCACGCGCTGCAATTCATCAACTACATCCTGCTGAGCGTATTTTTCCAGTGGGGGGTGGGACTGCACGAGTTGGAAACAGAAAAACTTCGCAGCCGGGAAATAAGCTGGCGCGAGAAGCTTCCGTTTCTGCAAGAGTTTGCTCGCAAGGGTGGTCGGCAGGCGTTCAAGGACTACGTCTTTTTCCCGCTGCTCACCTTCCCGGTGGCTCCCATTGTTCTGGCGGGGAACGTGGGCGCCAATCTGATCCGCAATCTCTGGTCATCCACGGTGATTTTCTGTGGCCACTTTACCCAGGACGCAGAGACCTTTACCGAGGAAGAGTGCGAGGGCGAGAGCAAGGGCCACTGGTATTTGCGCCAGCTAACAGGGTCCTCAAACTTCACCGGGGGCCGCTGGCTGCATATTCTGAGCGGGCATTTGAGCTACCAGGTGGAGCACCACGTGTTCCCGGACCTGCCCGCACACCGGTATCCGGAAATTTCCGGGAAGGTTCAGGCGGTGTGTCGAAAGCACGGTATCCACTACAACACGGGTAGCTTTGCGAAGCAGTACAGCACGGTTTTGAAGCGGATACTCCGGCATTCACTGCCGGAGAAATTGGCGGCAAGGGCCGGAACGGCCTGACAGAGAAGGAGTGGCCGGGCGCTGAAGACGCGCCTGGCCATATCAGGCTATCTGCAGCAATCTCAACAACTGCGGCCGATGCTGATCCTGAATAACGTCAGCCAGAGTATATTTGTCGAGTACTTCAAGAAACGCCTTCAAGGCCTCACCAAACATCGATTTCAGGCCACACACGGGGGTTATCTTGCAGGCATTCTTGGAGGAGAAACACTCCACAATGCTCAGATCCTGTTCGGTTTCCCGTACCAGGATACCAACGTTAATATCCGACGGCGCACGATGCAGACGCATCCCCCCTTTCTTACCCCGGATGGTTTCAATGTAGCCCTTCTTGTTCAACTGATGCACCACCTTCATAAGGTGGTTCTTGGAAATGTCATAGCTGTCGGCGATTTCCTGAATGGTGGCCAGACGATCACCCTGAACTGCCAGATATATCAGAACTCGAAGTGAATAATCCGTGTAGCGGGTGATGTGCATTCAAAACTCCAGTCGTTATCGCGATCGTTCAGTAAGAAGGACGGGTCACCAGGTAACACGCGGTGCCGCACAAAAATACACCAGAAACGCCCAGTACCAACCCGGACGCCCCAAGGGCAAACAGCATTCCCCAACTCAGCGCCATCATGCTGCATGCCAGCACCTTCGCCCGTGTTGGCACGGCCCTGCGTGTACGCCACTGATCAATGGCGGGGCCGAACCTGGGGTGCTCTTCCAGCCACTGAGCAAAAGCCGGAGACCCCTTGCTGGCAAAAAATGCGGCCAACAAAACAAAGGGCGTTGTGGGCAGTAACGGCAACACCACTCCGGCGGCAGCTAGGGCCACTGACATATACGCAAGAATGCGGAATCCGGTTTTCCCAAAACGGTCGCCCATGGCGGGGTTCTCACCAAGGTTCATAACTGCATCTATTCTACCGGGATTCAATGAACAGGTCTGCCCAAACGGCTAAGAAAAACCAGACGCGCCACATAGGCCACCTTGACACCGACCGCAAAAACCAGGGTTCCGATGTGAGCGGCAATTTGCACAGATAGCGCAAGCGCGCCCGCCAATGGGTATGCGAGCAGAATCGTAACCATCAAGCCCAGCACTGACAGACCCAGGGCGCTGTTTGCTGTGAAAAGCCACTTTTCGTATTCACTCATGATCTCACCTATAACATTTATCTAATTTGCATCTTAATACTAAGTCGACGCCAGGGAAAAATCAAACCGTAGAACTTTTCCACCAGGGCGCGTCCCTTACCCCAACTACGACTTTCGATATACCCACAAAATAAATTTGACACCCTAGATACATCAAATCAAAATTCCGGCATAAAGATTTATCTGAAATAAATGTTTGTTGAGGAGACAGTGCTATGAAACAGAAAGACGCCTACTCGATTCAACTGGGAGGAGCGAGCCATGGCTAAATACCGCCGCCTATGGTTTTTACTGATCGGGATCCTGGCAGTAACCTTCACGCTGCTGGGATATTTCGGTGCGGAGGTGTATCGCGAGGCACCGCCGATTCCAGAGCAGGTTGTATCCGCCGATGGCGACACCCTGATGACCGAGGAAAGCATTCTTGACGGGCAGACTGCCTGGCAGTCCGTCGGCGGTATGCAGCTTGGCTCAATCTGGGGCCACGGCGCCTACCAGGCACCGGACTGGACCGCCGACTGGCTGCACCGGGAACTGGAGACCTGGCTGGAAATCGCCGCCCGGGAAGAGTACGGACAGGACTGGCACAGCCTAAGCGGGCAACAGCAAAACGCCCTGAAGTACGACCTGAAAACCGAGTACCGCACCAATACCTACGACGCCGCAACCAGCACCCTGCACCTTTCCGAACGCAGGGTCGAGGCGATTGCCGAAACCGCCGACTACTACAGCCGCCTGTTCAGCGATGCACCGGAACTGCAGTCTACCCGCGAAAACTACGCCATGAAGGAAAACACCCTGCCCAGCGCCGAGCGTCGTGAGCGGATGACCGAGTTTTTCTTCTGGACCGCCTGGGCCGCCGCTACCGAGCGCCCGGATAGTAACGTTACCTACACCAACAACTGGCCTCACGAGCCGCTGATCGATAACAGACCAAGCGGCGAGAATGTGGTCTGGTCGTTAATTAGCGTGGTTCTGCTGATTGCCGGTGTCGGTGGCCTGATCTGGGCCTGGGCCTTCCTTCGCAAAGAGGATGAGGAGCCGAAGGCCCCAATCAAGGATCCCCTCAGTGCGGTCGGGCTGACTCCTTCCCAGAAAGCACTGGGCAAATACCTCCTGCTGGTCGTTGGCCTGTTTACACTCCAGGTCATGCTTGGCGGCTTCACTGCTCACTATACGGTTGAAGGCCAGGGCTTCTACGGCATCGAAACGTCCGAGTGGTTCCCCTACTCCCTGATGCGTACCTGGCATATTCAGTCTGCCATGTTCTGGATTGCCACCGGTTTCCTCGCCGCCGGGCTGTTCCTCGCCCCCATTATCAATGGCGGCAAAGATCCCAAGTTCCAGAAACTGGGTGTTGATGTGTTGTTCTGGGCACTGGTGGCTGTGGTTGCCGGTTCGTTTATTGGCAACTTCCTCGCCATCAACCAGATCATGCCGGCCAACCTCAGCTTCATGCTGGGTCACCAGGGTTACGAGTATGTCGACCTGGGCCGCCTCTGGCAGATCGGCAAGTTCCTCGGCATCGTGTTCTGGCTGGTGCTGATGCTGCGCGGTATTGTCCCGGCGCTGCGCCAGCCTGGTGACAAGAACCTGCTGGCCCTGCTCACAGCGTCAGTAGTTGCCATCGGACTGTTCTACGGAGCCGGCTTTTTCTACGGAGAACGTACGCATATCTCGATCATGGAGTACTGGCGCTGGTGGATTGTCCACCTGTGGGTAGAAGGCTTCTTTGAAGTGTTCGCAACCACAGCCCTCGCTTTCATCTTCTGCAGCATGGGCCTGGTGTCCCGCACTGTAGCGACATCGGCCAGCCTGGCATCCGCCAGCCTGTTCATGCTTGGCGGTGTGCCCGGCACCTTCCACCACCTGTATTTCTCCGGCACCACAACGCCGGTGATGGCTGTTGGCGCCACCTTCAGTGCGCTGGAAGTGGTACCGCTGGTGGTTCTCGGCTACGAAGCCTGGGAAAACTGGCGCCTGAAATCCCGTGCCCCGTGGATGGAAAATATCCGCTGGCCGCTGACATTCTTTGTGGCAGTTGCCTTCTGGAACATGCTCGGTGCCGGCGTGCTCGGCTTCATGATCAACCCGCCCATCGCGCTGTATTACATCCAGGGCCTGAACACCACGCCCACCCATGCCCACGCAGCCCTGTTCGGTGTATACGGCTTCCTGGCCCTGGGCTTCGCACTGATGATCCTGCGTTACATCCGCCCGCGCATTGTTTTTGACGAGCGCCTCATGAAAGTCGGCTTCTGGTGGCTGAACATTGGCCTGGTTCTGATGCTGTTCACCAGCCTGTTGCCGGTCGGGTTCATCCAGTTCATCGCCAGCGCCAGCGAGGGTCTCTGGTACGCACGCAGCGAGGCATTCATGCAGAGCGATATCCTGCAGACCCTGCGCTGGGTCAGAACCATTGGCGACGTGGTCTTCATCGTCGGCGCCCTCGCCGTCACCTGGCAGGTGGTAAAAGGGGTCTTCTTCCCGGATCTGGAGCCGGTTGCCCTGGAAACTGATGAAAACGGCGCAGCCAGCAAGCTAAGCGCCTGATAAAACAAATGCGGGCCATGGAAGGCCCCTCTCTTTGAACCTCAACCAAGGAGTGCTGTCATGACAATGACCGAACCTGTAACCAAGGCATCCAACGAAGAGTTGATCGAACATATCCTGACCCGTTATCACGACACTCACCGGGACCAGTTACCGGAACTGATTCGGCTTTCCGAGCGGGTGGAAAGGGTGCACGGCGGCCATACCGACTGCCCTGCCGGACTCTCGGCTCATCTTACGCAGATGGCCGAGGAGCTGGAGACCCATATGGCTAAAGAAGAGCAGATTCTGTTCCCGATGATCTCCCGCGGCATATCGGGCATGGCGTTGGGTCCAATCTCGGTTATGCGTGCAGAGCATGAGGGCCACGATTCGGCCCTGATCCACCTCGATGCGCTCACCAATAATCTGAGCCTCCCGGAAGGTGCCTGCAACACCTGGCGCAGGCTCTATGATCAGATTGCTGTTTTTCGTGAAGACCTGAAGGAGCACATCGCTCTGGAAAACTCCGTGCTGTTTGCGCGCATCGACGGACTGACGGCCCAGGGTTAATGGGCTTACCTCCCGAGGGGTATCGGAATTGGTGATCTGATCTGTAATACTTGGTCTATAATCAGGCTAAAAAACAATCGGCAACAGGACCAACCCGATGCCCCAGAGCAAGCTGACAGACCGTTTTGGTCGCACCGTCAACTACGTGCGTCTGTCCGTCACTGACCGGTGTGACTTCCGCTGCGTTTACTGCATGGCCGAGGACATGACCTTTCTGCCCCGCCAGCAGGTTCTGACTCTTGAGGAAATCGCCCGCGTTGCCCGCAACTTTGTTGATCTGGGTACCGAGAAAATTCGTCTGACCGGCGGCGAGCCTCTGGTACGCAAGGATATTCTGGAGCTGGTCAAGGAAATCGGCACCTACGGACTGCGCGATTTCGCCATGACCACCAATGGCAGCCAGCTCACTACCATGGCCGAGCCCCTGCGAAAGGCGGGGATGCATCGCCTGAACATCAGCCTGGATTCCCTGGATGCGGAGAAATTCCGCAACATCACCCGCACGGGCAAGCTAAGTCATGTGCTGGACGGCATTGACGCTGCCCGGGAGGCCGGCTTCCGCGGCATCAAGATCAATACCGTGGTGATGAAAGGCCGCAACGATGAAGAGGTCCCCGAGCTGGTCGAGTTCGCCCGGAAGAAGAACGTGGACATCACCTTTATCGAAGAAATGCCCCTGGGTGAGATTTCCGAGCATGATCGTGGCCTGGCCCTGTGCACCAGTGAGGAAGTGCGGGACATCATCCGAAAGCACCACGAGCTGGTGCCCGCCACCGAGGATACCGGCGGTCCTGCGCGTTATTACCGCATGGAAGATAGCAAGACCCGGGTCGGTTTCATTTCACCCCATTCCCACAACTTCTGCTCTACCTGCAATCGGGTGCGGGTGACCGTTGAAGGTCGGCTGCTTCTTTGCCTGGGCAACGAGCACTCGGTGGATCTGCGCCGCGTGCTGCGGGGCAATCCGGTGACAGATGACAAGCTGCGGGAGACGATTATCAACGCCATGGATCTGAAGCCGGAGCGGCATCACTTCTCCAGCAACGGGGATGTGCAGATTCTTCGCTTCATGAACATGACCGGCGGTTGAAGTCAGTCTCAGGTCTACCCCAACCTTCCGGCTTGGGGGGTGGAGCGAATGTGGAGCGGGTTTCCAAAACACGCTCCTTGCGGCACATCCATGTGGCGCTTGGGCTCCGCCATCCATGGCTCCGCACAGTTTTGGAAACCCGCTCCACACTCGCTCATCAAGCCTTAGCAGTTATAGTCTTCCAGATTTCCCACATCTGCAGGGCTAAGATCTAATCAGCTGACCTGACTAATGATCCATTCCATCCATGATGTTCATATTCATTCCAGCATTCAGGTTCTTCATCGTTACCTCGCTGAACGCCAGCACCTCACCACCATGTGAATTGGCAAAATGATCTGCATCAGCCTGACTGGCAAACGATGCCAGGGTTGGGCCCATGGCGCCCTTTCGGCTGGAACCAACGACGTAGAAGGCTTCACGGGCGTCAATTAGAGCGGTGTCGTCCGGGCTTGCCCACTCAGTCTCGGCCATATTATGAACGTACAGGGTGTGATTCCGGTTAACATTCTCCGGTTGGAGCATCCAGGCGAACATGTCTCGGGTGGAGCAGAACTTGCGGACGTGCTGATCCTTTTCGGTGACGGCTTGCCCCTTTGGGCCCGGGGAGTTGGTGATCACCATGCCGCAAACGTGGCATTCATCGCCGCTTTCGAAGTGCACGGGTTCAGGTTTGGCCATGGCCTGTTCCTCATTGCCCGAACAGGCAGTGAGGGTTAAGGCCGCCAGGGCGGCGAAGAGCCATTTCAGTTTGGTTCGATTCATCAATGAGAACTCCGTTCAGATTCGACGATTGCGGAAAAGGAAAAGGGCACCGACCAGCGGGATGGCAAACCAGAGCACCAGGCCAACCCAGAGGCCAGCGGCGCCGATGGGCAGATCAGCACCGAGGCTGAGGACACCGCTAAGCTGCGCGCTGTCGCCGAAGGCAACGATATTGAGCAGGCGGTAGATATCCGTGGGATTGAGCATCAACAGCCAGGGCAAGAGTTCCGCGCTGAACTGGCCTTCGCTCGCCACGAGGGTACCCAACAGCATCAGGTCGAAAATCAGCACAAAAAAGAACCAGATCGCCAGGGCCAAGCCGGCGGCGATGGGCTTCTCGCTGACCCGCACACTGATCACGTAGGCAAGGGCAATAAAGCCCCAGCCCAATAGCACGGTAGAGCCAATGAAGCGCAGCATGGCTGCGGCAAGACTGGCGATTGCAACGTCTTGCACCAGGACAGCAATGGCAACGCCCGCTACGCCGAAACCAATCACGGTGGCTAGCGCGAGGGTCAAACCATGGCCCAGAAACTTGCCGAGCAGCAGTTGGCTCCGGCTCAGCGGGTAGGTGAGCAGCAACAGCAGGGTTCCCCCCTCTTCCTCGCCAACGATGGCATCGTAGGCCAGCAACAATGCGATCAATGGGATCAGGAAGATACCAAGGCTGGCGAGGCTGGCAATGGTGGCCGGTGTGGAGGCATACCCCACCTGGCCGGAGGCGGCGGCGCCAAACCAGGCGATGCCCAACGCCAGGGTGGCGAACACCAGGGAAATGGCCATCAGCCAGCGATTGCGAAGGCTGTCGCTGAGCTCTTTACGGGCAATGGTCCAGATACTGTTCATTGGCTGCCTCCCCTGTGGGCCAGGCCACCCGAGCCGATAAAGTGCACATAGATATCTTCCAGGCTGGGCTGATGAATGCTGATATCGGCCACTTCACCCGACCTCATCACGGCATTGAGCAGGGCCATTTTCTCCCTCGGCTGAACGTCCACCCGCAGGCGCCCGCTTTCGGTCTTGATGATCAGGCCACTGTTCCCAGACGCCCTGTCGATAACGTGCTCCAGGGCCGAGACACTGTTGGCTGGATCCAGAGACAAGGTTACCGGCATGTTCGCCTGCCGCCTCAGGGCGGCCAGATCTCCGGCGGCCTTCAGCGCACCATTGGTAAGAATGGCGGCACGATCAATGTAAGGCTCGACACCGGGCAGGACGTGGGAACACAGCACGATGCCCGTGCCCCCATCACGCAGTTCCCGTAGCAACCGGTACAGGTCTGCCGTGGCGACCGGATCCAGCCCCACGGTAGGCTCATCCAGCATCAGCAGCTTCGGCTTGCCCAACAGCGCCTGGGCAAGACCAAGACGCTGTCGCATGCCTTTCGAGTAGGTCTTGGTGCGGGCATCCAAGGCATCGCCGAGACCAACCTGTTCGAGCAGTTGAGGCACCTGGTTCAGGGACGCGCCTTTCAGGCGGGCGAAATGGTTCAGGATCTCCCGACCGGTCAGCTGCGGATAGAACATCACGTTTTCCGGCAGGTAACCGATGTGCTGGGTTATCTGAGGGTCGCCCGCGTGACCGCCAAGCACGGAAACCGATCCCTGGTTGGGGGTCATTAGCCCCAGGATCAGCTTGATACAGGTTGTCTTACCAGCCCCGTTATGGCCAAAAAGTCCCAGGATCTCGCCCGGCTCCAGAGTCAGGTCGATCCCCGTCAGGACCGGACTCCTGTCGTACCGGTAACTCACATTATCAAGGTGAAAACAGCTCATCGGATCTCCGGTTGAAGCTCTGCGGGCATCCGCATCAAGGGGTGGGAATCGGTCACGCCGGCGGCCTTGACCACCGGAAACGCATCCTGCACCCAGCGTAGGGTATCCACCGCCGGGCTGAACATCAGAACCTTGGCTTCCGGGTATTTCCACAGCAGCCGGTCAACGTTGTCGTTAGGCTCGTAGGGCACATCGCCAACGCCATCCTGATTCCGGTCCCAGCCCAGGTAATCACTCCAGAAATTGCCGCTGTTACCTTTCGACCATTCCTGGGTGCGGGTGGCTACATACTTCACCTGCCGCTGGTTATTCACAAAGGCGTTCCCGAATACCTCGTTATCTTCAGAACCGGCCGTCAGGTGGATTCCGATATTGCTGTCGGCAAAGACATTGCCTTCAAAGGTGTTGTACAGCGAGTTATAGATAAACACCGCCTTGCCTTCGGCGCCCTCAATGGCAACACCGGCCGTCTGCCCCTGGGACACCCCAGTCACCACATTCCCCCGCAGCTCTGACTGGGTAATGAAATTCATCAGAATGCCGTAGTTCTCATCATTCACCGACCGGTTGTTGATCACCGTCAGACGCTTGCTCTGCATCAGCGCATAACCAGTTCGGGTGTTACGGGTAACGTTGTTCTCCAGCAGATTGTTCATCGAGTACATGTAATGAATGCCATAACGCAGATCCGCCATCTCATTGCCGCGGATCGTATTGTTATTGGCCGTCTCGATATAAATCGCATCCCGGGTCTGACGAATGTCATTGCCCTCAACCAGGGCCCCGGTCGTGTTGAACAGATGAATCCCGTTACCCCGGTCATTCGGACGCAGCGAATCATCCCCTCGAATCGTATTATTGCGAACCGTCACGTCCGGCGTTGCATCGAGCCAAACCCCGAACGCCGGCCCTTGCAAATGGTTGTTCTCCACCACGGCACCGCGAGCCTCCCGAACCACAAAAATCCCCGCATCCAGCTCGTTCAGGTCTCGGCCCCAGTTGCGAACGGCGCAGCCGGAAAACGTCACACCCTCGGCGACAATATCTACCGCATTTCCCTGCCCACCCGGATCAATCACCGTCTCGGCATGGCAAGACACAGACACCCCCGGCACCCGGATTGCCAGAGACGAAATCTGCTCAGGGGGAAGCTCAAAGCTCGCGCCCGGTTCCAGGGCATCAAGCTGTTCTTGCAGGTCCGCGTGTGCGGTCAGCGATAACAGAGCGACTGTCAGGGCCACTCCATAACGCAACAGTGGATACATCTATGATTCTCTATAAGTGAAGCAGGTCCGAAGCCACCGCCCTAGGTACGGCAAGCCAAGAGGAGAACCCTTTCCAAAACTTTGCGGAGCCATGGATGGCGGAGCCCAAGCGCCACAGGGATGTGCCGCAAGGAGCGTGTTTTGGAAAGGGTTCTCCTCTTGGGTTGCTTCTCCGAAGTTGGAAATCACCAGGACTCCCAAAAGGAGTCCCGGCGAAAGAGAGGCCTATCAGGCCTTCTCTACAATCATGCGACCCCGCATCTCCATATGCAGCGCATGACAGAACCAGTTGCAGTAGTACCAGTGCACCCCGGGACGATCCGCCTTGAAGGTCACCGAAGCCGTCTGCTGCGGACTGATCTCCATGCTCACACCATGGTTAACCATGCAGAAACCGTGGGTCACATCCTCAATGGTGTCCAGGTTGGTCACGTACACCGTCACCTCATCACCCTGCTTCACCTTAAACTCAGTCATCCCGTACTGCGGCGCAATCGAGGTCATGTAAACACGAACCTTGTTGCCATCCCGGATAACCTTGTTGTCAGCTTCCAGAGTAACGCCATCCTTCTTGGCCTGCTCAACGGCAGAGGCAAAGAACGGATCGTCGCGCTCGTAGATCTTCCGTGTCTTGATCTGATCACGACGGACCAGAATACAGTCGTGAGGCTCAGCGAAGGTCGGGCCATCGTGAACCAGCTTCATCTCCTCGCCGGAGATATCGATCAACTGGTCGTTCTCCGCATGCAAAGGACCAACCGGCAGGAACCGGTCCTTGGAGAACTTCGACAGCACCACCAGCCACTTGCCGTCAGCATCCCGGGATTCGGTCAGGGACGCGTGGTTGTGGCCCGGCTGGTAATGCACGTCCAGCTTCTGGCGGATGTAGTTCACATCCTCGCCGTTGTAGTGCCTGATGGCATCGGCAATGTTCCACTTGGCCACCTGGCTGTCGATAAACAGAGTGGTGTAGGCATTGCCACGGCCGTCAAAGGTTGTGTGCAGAGGCCCAAGGCCCAGTTCCGGCTCGCCCACCACGGTATCCCGCGGCTCGATCTTGCCATCGAACAGATCGTCCAGCTTGTCGATCGCAATGATGGACACGGTCGGTGACAGCTTGCCGTTGGCAATGAAGTATTTGCCGTCCGGAGAGGTATTCAGACCATGGGGGTTCTTCGGAACCGGGATGTAACGGGTCAGTTCCGAGCCGGCGCGACCGTCTACCACCGGCACCTTGGAATCACCGAGGGTCTTGTAGTTGCCATTCTTGACCGCCTGCTCAATGCGCTCGATGTTGAATACCACCGCCCAGTCGCGGTCGTTGCGCATGGTGCCAGCCAGATCCAGCGCCTTCTCCGAGTTGTAGCAGGTGGAGCAGGCGTACTTGCCGGTGTAGTCGGCATCTGTGTTATCCAGGTTGCCGTCCACGATCACCTGGAACGCTACCTCCATGGTTTCCGCGTCTATCGCGTTGAACATGGTGAAGCTGCTTTCAAGGCTGGTGTCGCTGCCATCGTTCGGATGGGGAATAACATACTCGGCGTTGCAGAACACATACTTGGTCTTGGGCACCTTCTGCAGCCGCAGGCCGTGTATGGCCTGGACGTTTGGAATGGTGGTGATCTTGTCACACTTCATGATATCCAGGCGGATACGGGCAACGCGGGTGTTGGCCTTGTCGTTGATGAACAGGTATTTGCCGTCGTAACGACCGTCCGTCATGGAAATGTGGGGGTGGTGGGAATCGCCGTTCAGGTGGGTATTGTCATGGCCCAGAACGTCTTTGCTCTCGTTGCTGATACCCCAGCCCGTGGCAGAATCCACATTGAACACCGGGATACGCATCAGTTCCCGCATGGAGGGTACACCCAGAACCCGCACTTCACCGGAGTGACCACCGCTCCAGAAGCCGTAGTACTCATCAAGCTCTCCCGGATGGATCACGTATTTGTTGCGGGCCTCCTCGGCTGCGGCCGCGAATGCCTCACGGGACATCACCGCGGTGCCAAGCCCGGTTGCACCGGCGACACCCGCCAGCGCAGCAGCCCCCATGAACCGACGGCGGCTCTGGCCGCTCTCCGGAAGCTCCGGAACGTCTTTGGTCAGATCATCTCTTCTTTTCATAACATCCAACTCCGTTATTGGTAATGGCGGTTTTACTTCTCATGCTTTCTTTTTTTGGGACTACTCAGGACACCTGAACCACGGGTATTTCCTCCGGGTGGCCCGGTGCATTATGACCACGGCGCTTACCGCGTCGCTTGACGATCAGCGGCGGGCACTTGTGGTCATCGAAATAGGTCATCTGGCAATCCAGGCAGTAATGGCATTCCATGTAATTGATGTGTCCGTCCGGATGGATCGCCTGAACTTCGCACTCGTGATCGCACAGCCGGCAGGGGTTGCCGCACTCCTTGCGCCGCTTGAGCCAGTCGAACACTCTCAACTTGCTGGGCAGCGCCAGGGCTGCGCCCAGCGGACACATGTAGCGGCAGAACACCTTGCGGGTGAACAGGTTGACCACCAGCAACAGGACGGCGTAGGTCACGAAAGGCCAGCTACGATCAAACTTGAGCGTGATCGCGGTCTTGAACGGCTCCACCTCAGCCAGGCGCTCGGCGGTTGCCATGGATTCGAGGGATACCCCGAACAGCACCAGCAGGATGATGTATTTGATGGCCCAGAGCCGTTCGTGCACTGCAAAGGGCACGGTGTATTGGGGCACCTTCAGCTTGCGGGCAATTTCATTGAGCAATTCCTGGAGTGCACCGAATGGGCACAGCCAGCCGCAGTAAACCGCCCGGCCCCATAGCAGGACGATGGCGGCCACCACGGCCCAGAGGATGAACAACATCGGGTCGATCAGGAAGGTGCTCCAACTGAACCCGCTGATCAGGCTATTGGCAAATGTGAGCACGTTGACGATGGAAAGTTGCCCCATGGCGTACCAGCCGATGAAGAACAGCGTGTAGGTCAGAAAGGCGTGGCGAATCCAGCGCATCATCCTCGGCTTTTTCACCAGCCAGTCCTGGAAAAACAGGATGAACATCAGCACGCCGATTCCGATACCCAGCACCACAATCTGGAATTCCCTCTGGTACCACACCTGCACCCACATGGGCTGGCTCTCCAGCCATTCTTCCTCGGAAACGACTGGCTCCGGACGGGTGTAATACTGCTCCGGCAATTGATACTCCAGCGGAAACACCTGGAATTCGCTGTCCAGGGGCCCGGTCTGGCGTTTCACAGTGAGTTCGAGTGTCCAGGGGGTGCCGGGATCGAAGTTGTACTGCTGGCGAATGATGAAGATCGCCATCTCGGTGAATTCCGGCATGCCCTCGGCATAGACATCGCTCAACCGGTAGAAATCCAGGTCGCGGAAGTTGAAGGTGTCGCCGAACTGACGGATCTGGATTCGGTCGAAAATACCGCCGCGAACATAACCCGAGCCCTTGAAGGAATAGTCGCCGTTGGCCATCACGGCGATGGCGTGCTCGCCTTCCTCCAGCTCGGATGTCAGCCACTGGTACTGGCTCTCTCCCAGCAGGTTACGACCAATCGTCGGAACATCCAGGTAGGCGGTATACAGATCGATCAGTGGCTCTTTTCGTTCTTCGGGGCCTGCGGTATCAACACCCTCGGCTTCCGTCCCCTTGAAGGAATCATCCACCTGCCCCTTGGTGAGCAGCATCCGGCGCACCGAGCCGTCTCCGGTCAGTTCCTCCCAGGTTTTCTGCTCGAAGGCCTGCTTGTCCACGGTGGCCAGTGGCGGACGGGTGCCGTCCTCGCCCTCAACCATGCCCAGTTCCACGCCCACCCGGTGGGCAGTACGCATGATCACTTCGTTGATGACCATTACGGTTACCGTGGCCCCGGACAAGCCGTCAACGGCTACCTTGCGCTCCGAGGAGGTTCCGCCCACGGTTACCCGCTGGTCGGCTTTCAGGCCCGTATACTGATCGGTAAAGGTGTGAAGCTTGCTCTCCGGAATACCCACCAGAAGGATGGGCTCGTCGTGGTGGATGACCTTGGCGGCTTTGATGGTGCCTTCGGTATCCAGCACGACCATGGCGTTGACGGGTTTGCCCGAGTAGGCGGGTGTCTGGACAAAGTCCAGGGACTGATAGGCGTAGCCCACCAGCTCCTTGCGGGCATAGAGCTCCTGGATGGCTCTATTGCCTTTCCGGGGGATAACCCGGGTGACTTCCGGGAAGGTCTGCTTGATGACCTGACGACCGGCAACGGGCTCATACTTGGCCAAAGGCGCTGCATTCAGGGCCATGGCCATGATCGACGCGAAAAAGAGGAGAGCGAAGCGGGAAAAAACGGACACAGAAGACTCCCTGAGAAAAAGCGCCTTATTGCTTCAGCCTAGGCAAATTAGAGGAAAATCAAATACCTCTTATTGAATACGCCTGGCAGGTAAACTGATCGGATTCTCGCTGTCAGCCCAGGCTGACAGCGTTTCCCTGCGTATCGAGAGGGAGGTAATTATTGATATGACCAAGGCGGATGGACTCCACCATCATGGTCAATGGTTGTTGCGCTTCGTCAGTGGATGGAGGCGTGCCGCCGCGGCCAGACATGGCGGCAACAAACACCACATCCCAGGACTGGCCCGTGGCCCGGGATTCTTCGTGCAGGGCTGCGAAATCCGGTGCTTCCTCGGGCGTCTTGTCGACGCAGACCACTGGCGTCAGGGCGCCACCCTCGCCGCGCTCAAAGGCAGCTTTTTCTTCCGGGGAGGCCTCATCCGGCAACTCCGCCCGACAGAATACGAAGAGCAGGCGCTGGGGCTCCTGCTGGCTGTAGGAGGCCTGAATCAGGTCACTGTAACTGCTGATCATTTTGATGAATCCTTACTGGTGCCGGCCGCTGCGATTTACGCCTGGCGGGCAATGAGCTGGTCGTTTGATGTGAGCCTGCGAACTTCGTCGCACACTTCGTCTACGGCGTCTTCGCCGTAACTCTGTCCGTAGTGTTTCTTGAAGCCGAATTCGTAGAGCCGGACATGCTCATCCGGTTCAACACCGATGTTTTCGAGACAGGCCCGTGCGCAATGCAACGGACAGCCGTCAATCACGGTGATCGGGCGACCCGATCGGGCGGTTTTCACCAGGGACGGAACCTTGCCGCCGACGCCCGAGATACAGGACATTTCGAAATCGCCGGCATGGTCGAGCCTCACCGCCACATTGTTGGCCAGCTGCGCCACATCGGAGCAGCCGGAACATGAATAGATCAGTGGACGTTGCTTTCGCGCTGTCACTTGTCCTCCTATCCAGAAAACCTGGAGGCTTGCATGAGGTAAGTTATTGACTGATCTCTATCAGGCGCTGGGGATCTGAGATAAACAACCGGCTACGGTTAACCCGTACCAGGCCGTTGGACTTGAGATCCGCCAGAATCCGGGAGAAGGTTTCCGGCTGCATGGCAAGCCTGGACGCCACAAGGCACTTGGGTAGCGGCAATTCCACTTCCCCGCCCTCCTCTGCCCCATTGGGGAGAAGATCGATCAGGTACCGGATCAATCGGTCGCGGGCGTTCTGGACGGTCATGATTTCCAGGTCATGGAACCGGGAAACGGCGCGCTTGGCGTAATGCCGCAAGGCCGCCTGGGCGTATTTTGGGTTGCTTTCCAACATGTCCTGGTAGGCTTTGACCGGAATCATCAGCACTTCACTGGATTTCAGGGCCTCGGCGTAACAGGCATACCTTGGCGGATCGGCGTAGATCATGACTTCGGCGAAGCAATCACCGGGGGCGATGCTGTCGAGGGTTCTATCGATGCCGGAGGAGTCCAGGCGGTAAAGACGCAGGCGGCCGGAGATCACGAAGAAGAAGTGGTGGGCCGGCATATCCTGGCGGTAAAGCAACTGGTGGTGGCCAAGGCGGATTCTTCGGGATTGCTGGATCAGGTGCTGCAGGTCTTTGCCATCGAGCTCAGAGAACAGTGGATGACTGCGCAGGGCCTTGAGGCCGTCTTCGTCGTCAAAGGGTTTGTTGACGGCGACGAGCACGGGTTTGGTGTAGCGGGTTTCGGCCGTTTGGGTCAGTGCCATGGGTGTATCCTCTTTGCATATTCATGCATTCGAAATCATGATTAAAATAGTAGAAGGATACTGGGGGAAAATCGCTCCCCCCATGGGGGTAGTCGGGGGGTTATTCGGGAGTAATTGACCTAACTCAAAGTGTTCTGTTGCCAACTAATTTGGGCTCAACAGGCATCCATTAAGCCTTGGTATTGGCGGACTGACTGTAGAGCACAGGTTGGCAGCCAGTAGGGCTTCCCAAAACGCGCTCCTTGCGGCACGTCCCTGTGACGCTTGACTGCAGCCATCCATGGCTGCAGACAGTTTTGGGAAGCCCTACTGACCACCAACCTCCCGACCCCGGAGCCAAACCCTCAATTA
>NZ_CAJXKQ010000008.1 GCF_913055835.1 uncultured Marinobacter sp.
TGTTCAGTCTGGAGCAAGGGCATGTCTGATATCAAAAAGGTGGTGCTGGCCTATTCCGGTGGCCTGGATACTTCCGTTATCGTTCGGTGGTTGCAGGATACCTATAACTGTGAGGTGGTGACCTTCACCGCCGACATTGGCCAGGGCGAGGAAGTTGAGCCGGCGCGGGCGAAAGCCGAGGCGTTGGGCGTTAAGGAAATCTACATCGAGGACCTGCGCGAGGAGTTTGTGCGCGATTACGTGTTCCCGATGTTCCGCGCGAACACCATCTATGAGGGTGAGTACCTTCTGGGTACGTCCATTGCCCGTCCTCTGATTGCCAAGCGTTTGATCGATATCGCCAATGAAACCGGCGCCGATGCGATTTCCCATGGCGCAACCGGCAAGGGTAATGACCAGGTGCGTTTCGAGCTCGGTGCCTACGCGCTGAAGCCGGGTGTAAAGGTGATTGCACCCTGGCGTGAGTGGGACCTGAATTCCCGCGAGAAGCTGCTGGCCTACTGTGATGAGCGCAACATTCCGGTGGAGAAGAAGAAGGGCAAGAGCCCGTACTCCATGGATGCCAACCTGCTGCACATCTCTTACGAAGGTATCAACCTCGAAGATCCCTGGGCGGAAGCCGAGGAAGATATGTGGCGCTGGAGTGTGTCTCCGGAAGCTGCGCCGGATGAGCCGACCTACGTTGAGCTGACCTACAAGAAGGGCGACATTGTTGCCATCGACGGTCAGGACATGAAGCCCCACGTGGTTCTGGAAACCCTGAACAAGCTGGCGGGTGCCAACGGCATTGGCCGTCTGGATATCGTCGAGAACCGCTATGTCGGCATGAAGTCCCGCGGCTGTTACGAAACCCCGGGCGGTACCATCATGCTGCGTGCCCACCGTGCCATTGAATCCATTACCCTGGATCGTGAAGTGGCGCACCTGAAAGACAGCATCATGCCGCGCTACGCCGAGGTGATCTACAACGGTTACTGGTGGTCCCCGGAGCGTGAGGCTCTGCAGGCGCTGATCGATCAGACTCAGAACTATGTAAACGGTACTGTTCGTCTGAAGCTCTATAAGGGCAATGTGGATGTGGTTGGCCGCAAGTCTGAGGATTCTCTGTTCGATGAGAAGATTGCCACCTTTGAGGAAGATCAGGGTGCATACGATCAGAAGGATGCGGAAGGCTTCATCAAGCTGAATGCGCTGCGTCTGCGGATTGCTGCTGGCAAAGGCCGCAAGCTGTAAGACTGAGGCTTCGTGCCGGACCAAGGCCGGTGCAAGCTTCCAGAAAACGCCCGTGAATACGTCCCTGTAGGGCTCGGTCGCGCCATCCCTGGCGCTCCACGTTTCTGGAAGCTTGCACCGGCCTTGATCGTTCAGGCTTTCAGGTTTGTCTCAAGTTGACGAAACTCTCCCGGCGTCTTCCCCGTCACCGCCTTGAACTTCCTGTGAAACGAGGTGGTTTCACTGTATCCCAGCCTGAGTGCAATATCCGGAATGGCCAACTCGCTGTTTTGTAGATAGTCCTCGGCCATTTTTTGCCGCACCTCATCTAAAAGTTTCTGGTAGGACACGCCTTCCTGACCGAGTTTTCTTTGCAGGGTCCGGCTGGTCATGCCGAGGTCTTCGGCCACCATGTCTTGCCTTGTAATACCGTGCATAAGTTGTTGCTGAATGCTGTGGCGGACCTTTGAGGTCAGGTCGCTGTTGGTATCCAGGGAGGCGAGCTGGCTCAGGGCGTGGGCTTCCAGGGTTTTGCGCAGCAGGGGGTCTGGTTGTCTCAGCCGGGTTTCCAGCAGGGTTTTCTTTAGGGTGATGCTGTCGTCATGCGCTGAGAAAGTGACCGGGCAGTGCCAGCGCTCTTGATAGGCTTTCTCAAACTCTGAGCCGGGCGATTCACGCCGGAGTCTTACCGAGCTGGGTGATGCCTGCTGATTATCCGCAAGCCAGCGGGCGTAGTTCACCCAGGAGGCAAACACGTTATCCACCAGTTGCGGTCGGACGATGGGATCGGTGTAGTTGCAGTTCCAGGTCAGTTTGATGTCTTCGCCTTTCATGGCGAGGCTGGTTGTACCCATGTCTCCGACGAGTTTTTCGAACGGCGCAATGCGTGCCACGGCTTCGCCCAGGGTGGCGCAGCTCATGGTGATGTAGCCAAGCACGCTGTAGGAGCCGGGTTGAACGAAGTCGCCGGTTTCCAGGCCCAGGATCGGGTTGCCGGTTTGTTCGCACAATAAGCGGATAAAGTGCTGGAACTGCTCGCCGTTAATGCGGCCGTCGTCGGTGTCGAGGATGTTCTGGTCCAGGCCGGTCTGGTCGAAAAGGCGATTGATATCCACGCCGGCGGATTCGGCGGCACGAACGTATTGGCGCAGGGCGGCGACAGAGGCGGTTCCGAGGGTTTTCATGGTTACAGCACTGTTTTTGGAATCGTTATAGCGGGAGTATAACGGAACTGGTGCGGAAACGTCTGGAGTGGAAAATAAAAAGGCCAGCTAAAAAGCTGGCCTAAAAACAAGGAAAGAACGAAAGTGCCTGAAAAATTCGTTAATCCGGTGGATTCGATTCCCCATATGGCGGCGGAGGTACTACTCGGCTCCTCCGCCATGGGGGATACTGCTTAAATCCACAATTGCAGAATAAGTCTTCCGTGCCTTCCTGTCTGTTTGTGAAGTGTGTATCAGTGTTACCGAGTGTGTCGCTGGAATGGGGCTTGTTTGTGGGGTTGGTTGTCGGATTACGCTGCGCTAATCCGACCTACCCTACCGATTCATTAGATTTCCGTAGGTCGGATTAGCGAAGCGTAATCCGACATGAACATCCCTGCCCGAAGCTGTGTGTCATCCGTAGGTCGGATTAGGCGAAGCCGTAATCCGAAAAACAGATTATGCCGTTGCACTAACTTCTGGCGCTGTCTCGGTAAACCGCCGTGTATCATACGCATCCACCAACCCCTGCACGGCGGCCCGTTCCATGTCCTGGATCGACGGCGTGCCATTTTGGGCGTCGGCTTTGCACAGCACCATGCCGGCTTCTACCGAGATATAGCCGGCTGTGGTTTTCAGGGCCTTGTGGTTGATGCCGTCGAACACGCGCCGGAAGGCGGTGGTGGTGCAGTGGTCGCTGTTCGGGAAGTAGGCGATGATGGCGAACTGGTTGTCGCCAACGCGGCACAGGGCATCGATGGGGCGAATCAGGGTGCTCAGGCGGCGGGCAATGCCGATGGCTAGTTCGCTCATCACTGTGGGCGGGTGTTTCCGTTTGAGCTCCTGCCAGTTGCGGATGCCGCACAGTACGTAAGCAGAGCAGCCGCCGCGGGATTCGGCGTGGCGCAGCATTTTGGTCAGCCGCTCACGGCCGTATTTGGTGTTGCAGAGGCCGGTTTCCAGATCAATGATGTTGGTGGATTCCAGTTCCCGGTTGTTCTCGATCAGCAGAGAGTTGGCCCGTAGCAGGGTGTTTTGGCGGTCAGCCATTCGGTCTGCTGCGAAGATGCGGGGTATAAGCTGCTTGGTCATGTCGGACTTGTAGATGAAGTCGTCGACGCCCCGGTCGAAGGCTTCGGAGAGGGCCTCGACGCTTTCCCGGGCGGTGAGCAGGATCACGTAAGTGTAATGGTTGTTCTGCTCGTCCTGTTGTCGCACCTGGTCCGTGAGTTCCAGGCCATCCATCTCGGGCATCAGCCAGTCTGCAATCAGCACGCTCACCGGGCGCTGTTCGATCAGCTTGAGGGCTTCCGGTGCGTTGTTCACGATGCGTACGTCGCGATAGCCGGCATTTCGCAGCGTGCGGCCAACCACCATACTGCTGAATTTCGCGTCATCTACTACAAGGATGGGCAGGTCCAGATTTGGCATTGTTATCTACTTTTACCAGTCCGTTGTCAGGTGCGGGAGTTGCCGGGGGTTGGTATCATCCCCAGCAAATTGAAGAAGTATACCTTCTTACCCTGTTGGAGAATAACGACCATGCCTTCTTTTGACATTGTTTCAGAAATCGATATGCACGAAGTGACCAATGCGGTCGACCAGGCCAAGCGGGAGCTGGGCAATCGTTGGGATTTCAAGAACGTTGAAGCCGACATTGAGCTGGACGACAAGGGCATTACCATCAGTGCCGAGCAGGAGTTTCAGCTGGAGCAGTTGCTGGATATGCTGCGGATGGCGTTTGCCAAGCGGAATATCGATGCCCGCGCGCTGGCAGAAGATGGTGACAGCAAGTCCGGCAAGCTGGTAAAGCAGCACTTGCTGCTGAAGCAGGGCATTGAAACGGATATGGCCAAGAAGATTGTAAAGATGATCAAGGACCAGAAGATGAAGGTCCAGGCCAGTATCCAGGGCGATAAGGTGCGGGTGACCGGCAAGAAACGGGACGATCTCCAGGAAGCCATTGCCATGCTGCGCGAAGCTGAGCTGGATATTCCGCTGCAGTTCAATAATTTCCGCGACTGATCCGGAGGCTTCACCATCTTAACCGGCACCCGCCTGACCCTGATTCGGGACACGCTCTACACCTACACGCGTTGGCAGGTGATTGCCCTGTTATTCCTGGGCTTTTCGGCGGGTTTGCCGTTCCTGCTGGTGTTTTCCACGCTGAATGCCCGTCTCGCGGATGTCGGGGTGGAAACCGCCACCATCGGGTTTTTCAGTTGGCTGGGCATTACCTACTCCATCAAGGTGTTCTGGGCGCCCATCGTGGACCGCCTGAAACTGCCGCTGCTCGACCGGCTGCTGGGCAAAAGACGAAGCTGGATCATCTTTGCGCAGGCGGGGATCGCCACGGGGCTTTACCTGATGGCTCAGGTGGACGCCACGGCAGCTCCGGAAATGATGGCGCTATGTGGCCTGCTGGTGGCTTTTTCCTCAGCTACCCAGGATGTGGCCATTGATGCCTACCGTATCGAGATTGCCGAGGAACGGCTGCAGGCAGCACTGGCTGCAACCTATATCTTTGGCTACCGGCTGGCACTGCTGGTAGCCGGCGCCGGTGCTCTTTACCTGGCGGAGTTCTGGTCCTGGCAGGTGTCCTATGAGGTGATGGCGGCCCTGGTGGGGGTTGGCGCGCTCACCGTTCTCATCGTTCGCGAGCCCAGCGTAAACCACTTTGCCGCCGCCCAGGACATCGCTCACAAGATCGAGCAGGAGGCCGCCAAGCGAACCCATCTGAATCCCCGCCTGGCGAGACTGGTTGGCTGGTTCTACGCCGCCGTGGCCGGCCCGTTTCTGGATTTCTTCCGCCGGTACAAAGAGCTGGCCCTCATTATTTTGCTTATGGTTGCCGTCTACCGGATCTCGGACATCGCCATGGGCGTAATGGCCAATCCCTTCTACCTGGATTTCATGGGCTTCAGCAAAACCCAGGTGGCGGATGTGACCAAGATTTTTGGCTTCTTCATGACCATCGCCGGCTCGCTGGTTGGTGGGGTGATGGTGGTTCGTTACGGCGTTCGCCGGATTCTTCTGTTGGGGGCGGTCATGACCGCGGCCACCAATCTGCTGTTCGTCTTGCTGGCCCAGTATCCACCCAACATCATCACCCTGGCCGCAGTGGTTAGCGCCGATAACCTCAGTGGCGGCATTGCCAATGTTGCCCTGATTGCCTGGCTCTCCAGCATGACCAGTGCCTCGTTCACAGCCACGCAGTACGCCCTGTTCAGTTCCCTGATGACCCTGCCAGGTAAGTTCCTGGGAGGGTTCTCGGGCATTGTTGTGGCGGGCTTCGGTTACGCCGAATTCTTCCTGGTAGCCGGCATCATGGGCGTGCCTGCCATTCTGTTGGCCATTTTCATGATCCGAAATGGCCATCGATTGGATGCATTGGCACCGCGCAATGAATCGAAGCCTGATGAAGAAGCGGAAAGTAGGTCGGATTAGCGGAGCCTAATCCGACAAAAACCGTTGGATTACGCCTGCGGCTAATCCAACCTACGATTGTGAGGAGTTGAACTCGGCTCCGTAGGTCGGATTAGCGGAGCGTAATCCGACAGAGGCCGTTGCATTACGCCAGCGGCTAATCCAACCTACAATTGTGAGGAGTTGAACGCGGCTCCGTAGGTCGGATTAGCAAAGCGTAATCCGACAAAGAACGAGACGCCTAAAGCATGTCCGAACCAACAAAGGACCAAAAAATCTGGCAAGTCGTCGCCGCAATCCCGCCCGGCCAGGTGGCCAGTTATGGCCAGATAGCCGCCATGGCCGGCCTCGGCCGCCAGGCCAGATATATTGGCCGTGCGCTGGGCAAGTTGCCCGCCGGCCACAGCATCCCCTGGTTTCGGGTGATCCGCAGCAACGGCCAGATCGCGTTCCCGGAAGGCTCCGACGCGTACGAAACTCAGGTTGGCAGATTGAAGGGGGAGGGCGTAGAGGTCACCAACGGCCGCGTCTCCATGCGCCGCTTTCAGTGGCAACCGTAGGTCGGAGTAGGCAAAGCAACCATAAATCGGATTGACAGTAGGTCGGATTAGGCAAAGCCGTAATCCGACAACCCAAAACTCCTAAATCGTAGTGCGGGCTAGGCACGAAGAGCCATAACCCGACAACACATCCACTTCATACAAGGACGTATGATGAACTACCGCAGAAACCGCGTACAAGGCGGCACCTATTTCTTCACCGTCGGAACCGCAAATCGAACACCTGTTTTCAGTTCACCCGCTGCCGTTGCCTGCCTGCGGTCATCATTCCGCTCCGTCATGCGGCGATATCCTTTCTCAATGGATGCCATGGTAGTGCTCCCGGATCATCTTCACAGCATATGGACATTGCCCGAGGGCGATAATGATTTCTCCAGGCGTTGGCGATTAATAAAGACTGGGTTTACGAAGGGAGCTAAAGACATCCCGGGGCTTCCAATGGGTGTAAATGGCTCGCTATGGCAGAAGCGGTTCTGGGAGCATACGATTCGGGATGGTCAGGACTTTGAGCGGCATGTGGATTACATCCATTTTAATCCGGTGAAGCATGGGTATGTCGCCAGGGCATCGGATTGGCCGTATTCGAGTTTTCATCGGTATGTTCGTGAGGGTGTTTTGCCGCGGGATTGGGCGGTTGATGAGGAACTGTTGGTTGGGGTTGGGCGGGAGTAGGTGCTTGGCTGGTAGATTTCGAATTTGTTGTCGGATTACGCTTTGCTAATCCGACCTACCCGTGATGGATGGTTTTGTCGGTGGCGAATGGCTCTTGTCGGATTACGCTTCGCTAATCCGACCTACGGGGTGCGGGAGGCAGGCGCGGAAATTGTAGGTCGGATTAGGCCCAAAGGGCCGTAATCCGACAATTCACTTCGGTTCCGGCGGAATTAGAGCCTCAGAGCCCCATCCACTTCAATCATCCGCCCTGACACATAGTCGTTCTCAAAGATGAACGCCGCAGCCGAAGCAATTTCTTCCGGCTTGCCCATGCGCTTGAGCGGAATGCCTGCGGTCATTTTCTCCAGGGCTTCAGGCTTCATGGAAGCTGTCATTTCGGTTTCGATGAAGCCCGGGGCGATGCCGGCACAGCGGATACCGTAACGGGCGAGTTCCTTGGCCCACACGGGTACCAGTGCAGAGACACCGGCCTTGGCGGCGGAATAGTTGCTCTGGCCCATGTTGCCGGCACGGGAAATGGAGGCGATGTTGATGATCGCGCCCTGGTCGCCATTCTTGATCATCTGGGTGGCGGCTTCGCGGCCGCAGAGGAATACCCCGGTGAGGTTGACGTCGATAACCGCCTGCCACTGGGACAGCTCCATGCGGCGCTCGACTTCGCCATCCTTCACTTTGACCATCAGGCCGTCCCGCAGGATACCGGCGTTGTTGACCAGGCCATTGAGGTGGCCGAAGTCTTTTACGATGGCTTCAAAGGTTTTTTCGACGTCTTCTTCTTTGGCAACGTTGCAAACGTAGCTTCTGGCTTCCGAGCCGGCGGCTTTGCAGGCTGCCACGGCTTCGTCCAGTTTCTCCGGCATCAGGTCGATCAGCGCGACTTTTGCCCCTTTGGCGGCAAGGTATTCACCCATGGCGCGGCCAAGGCCCTGGCCGCCGCCGGTAATTGCAATCACGGAATCTTGAAGTTTCATGTTTTGCCCTAACTACTGTTATCAGGTGGTTTTACGGTTGCTGTGCGTCTGTGCGGTTATTTTTGTGCGCGGAGTATATCAAATACGACTATGGTGGGGTTTTATCCTTGTCGGATTACGGCTTCGCTAATCCGACCTACCAGGCTTGCGTTGGATGAGGCGTCGCTGATCTGACCTACCGGGCTTGCGTCGGATTACGGCTTCGCCTAATCCGACCTACTTTTGATGTGCGTGCCGGTACTGTAGGTCGGGTTAGCGAAGCGTAACCCGACAAAAAGACACCCAAGATCGGAGCATAGCCGAAGTCGGCCTGGCGAAGCGTAACCCGACAGTATCTGAACCAATGGAGGCACTTTGTCCCTTTTCCTTTTTCTTTTCATTATCATGCCAATCGCCGAGATGGCAGTCCTGATTCAGGTCGGCGGCATGATCGGTGTGCTCAATACCATCGGGCTGGTGCTGCTGACTGCCGTGATCGGTGCGTGGCTGCTTCGCCAGCAGGGTCTGGCAACGCTCTTGAAGGCCAACCAGCGGTTGAACAGTGGCGAATTGCCTGCCAAGGAGGTTGCCGAGGGGCTGATTCTGGCTATTGGCGGTGCCTTGCTGCTGACGCCGGGTTTTATTACCGATACTGTGGGCTTCCTGTGCCTGATTCCGGGCACCCGCCACTGGCTCGCAGCCCAGGCGCTCAAGCGGATGGTTGTGGCTGGTCAAAGCCGTGGCAGCAGCTTCTATTTTCGCGCCGGTGGCGGTTCCAATCCGTTCGGGCAGGATTCGTTTGGCGGCCGGGAAAACCCGTTCGGCCGGCAACGCCCGTTTGACCGGGACAGCAATGGCGACATCATTGAAGGTGAGTACCAGGACGAGACGGAATCCGATCGGGACCGGATCGAAAAAAAGTGAAAAAATTTTCTCTCCGGGGTGTTGAAAACACCTACCTGCTACCCCAAATAGGAACCACAAGTTCGCTGCAGGCTGATAACCACTGAAAAACAGACGGTTAGCAGCCGGGCAATTTGTCGGATTACGCTTCGCTAATCCGACCTACATCAACAATGTCATTGCCACATTAATCTGACTATTGGAGAAACCGAGCAATGAAAATTCGTCCGCTACACGATCGTGTTGTCGTGCGCCGTAAGGAAGAAGAAGAGAAAACTGCGGGTGGCATCGTGCTGCCGGGTAACGCCAAAGAGAAGCCTTCCCAGGGCGAAGTGATTGCCGTTGGTAACGGTCGCATCCTGGAAAACGGCGAAACCCGCTCACTGGCGGTCAAGGTGGGTGACACCGTGGTCTTCGGCCAGTACGCCGGTAACACCGTCAAGATCGACGGCGAAGAGCTGCTCATCATGAGCGAGAGCGACATCTACGGCGTGCTTGAGTGATCGCTCAGGCGAATCGCACGAACTCTCATTAATCCGATTGATTCAACGACTTCGGTTTAACGAACAGGAATAGAAGACATGGCAGCAAAAGACGTTAAATTCGGTGATAGCGCGCGTAAGCGCATGGTCGCAGGCGTCAACGTTCTGGCAGACGCGGTTAAAGTGACCCTCGGCCCGAAAGGCCGCAACGTGGTTCTGGAAAAGTCCTTCGGCGCGCCGACCATCACCAAAGATGGTGTTTCCGTAGCCAAGGAAATCGAACTGTCTGACAAGTTCGAGAACATGGGCGCCCAGATGGTGAAAGAAGTGGCTTCCCAAGCCAACGATACCGCTGGTGACGGTACTACCACAGCAACCGTTCTGGCCCAGTCCATCGTTAACGAGGGTGTGAAGGCGGTTACTGCCGGTATGAACCCGATGGATCTGAAGCGTGGCATCGACAAGGCCACTACCGAAGCGGTCAAAGCGATCCGCGATATGGCCAAGCCCTGCGACGACAGCAAGATGATCGCCCAGGTGGGCACCATCTCTGCCAACGGTGACGAGACCATCGGCAAGATCATTGCTGACGCGATGGAAAAAGTTGGCAAGGAAGGCGTCATCACCGTTGAGGAAGGCCGTGGCCTTGAAGACGAGCTGGACGTGGTTGAAGGCATGCAGTTCGACCGCGGTTACCTGAGCCCGTACTTCATCAACAACCAGGACAACATGTCTGCCGAGCTGGAAGACCCGTACATCCTGCTGGTCGACAAGAAGATCTCCAACATCCGCGAGCTGCTGCCGGTGCTGGAAGCTGTCGCCAAGGCTGGCAAGCCGCTGCAGATCATCGCTGAAGACATCGAAGGCGAAGCGCTTGCAACTCTGGTTGTGAACAACATGCGTGGCATCGTGAAAGTCAACGCTGTGAAGGCGCCTGGCTTTGGTGACCGTCGTAAGGAAATGCTGCAGGACATCGCCATCCTATCCGGTGGTACCGTGATCTCCGAAGAGGTCGGCCTGACTCTGGAAAACACCACCCTGGATGACCTGGGCACAGCCAAGCGTGTGAACGTCACCAAGGAAAACACCACCATCATCGGCGGTGCCGGTGCACAGGCGGACATCGAAGCTCGCGTTGAGCAGATCCGCAAGCAGATCGAAGACAGCTCTTCCGATTACGACAAGGAGAAGCTGCAGGAGCGTGTTGCCAAGCTGGCTGGCGGTGTTGCCGTCATCAAGGTTGGTGCCGGTTCCGAAGTGGAAATGAAAGAGAAGAAGGCCCGCGTTGAAGACGCACTGCACTCTACCCGCGCTGCGGTTGAAGAGGGCATTGTGCCGGGTGGCGGCGTTACCCTGATCCGTGCCATCGCGGCTCTGGACAAGGTCGATGCCATCAACGAAGAGCAGAAAGCCGGTGTAAACATCCTGCGCCGTGCCATGGAAGCCCCGCTGCGCCAGATCGTATACAACGCAGGCGGCGAGTCTTCTGTGGTGGTTGCCAAGGTTCGTGAAGGCGAAGGCTCCTTCGGTTTCAACGCCTCCACCGAGCAGTACGGCGACATGCTGGAAATGGGTATCCTGGATCCTGCCAAGGTTACCCGTTCTGCACTGCAGGCGGCCGCTTCCGTTGCGTCCCTGATCATCACGACCGAGGCGATGGTTGCGGATGAGCCGGAAGACGAGAAAGCCGGCGGCGGTATGCCGGACATGGGTGGCATGGGCGGAATGGGAGGCATGGGCGGCATGATGTAATGCCGGCCTGATCCCAGGCGCTCCGAAGCTCGGGGCGCTGCCCGATCACCACTGAAAACCCCGCGTTGGTTCACGCTGACGCGGGGTTTTTGTTTTTTTGTCATGAACTTGCCCCATGCCTTTGCTAGACTCGGCTTCCGGTCCATTATCTGTGCAACGCCGAATGAGTGACGCTGAACCCAAATCCTTTCTTCGCCCCGGCAAGGTATTTTTGCTCCTGCTGCTGGGCGCTCTGGTTTATGTGCTGTCACTGGTCTTTCTGGTACCCGCCGGGTGGGTCTGGCAGCAGGCTTCCGCTCACGTTTCTTTGCCGCCCCAGGTTCAGGTTCGACAGGTTGCCGGAAAAGTCTGGGATGGTGAGGCCGGGGTTGTTGTTGCCGGCTTCCCGCTCCGTGTTGACTGGAATCTGCACATGCCTTCCGTTACCAGTCTTGAGTGGCCCGTCAGAATTTCTGCGGAATCTTCACACTCTTCGCTCGACGGCGATGTTACGATCGGTTGGCCAGCAAGCGTTCAGCTGCATGCCAATGGTCGGGTCATGGTGGCCGAATTCGAAGAACTGATCCGCCAGAGTGGTGGTGCAATGATCGAAGGCGAGGTGATAATCGACCGACTGAACATGGCCTGGGCCGATAACCGGATTACCCGGGCCGAAGGCCTGGGGCGCTGGGACGGAGGCCTGGTAACCTGGCCAATGGGCGATCAGCGGGGTCAGGCAGATTTTCCGCCCATGCAGGCAACCATGGATACCACCCAGGGCGGTGTTGCGCTGACCGTTTCAGAACGGGGCGGAGAAGGGCCGGCGGCAGATGCCTCCATACTGTGGAACGGAATGATGGAGCTGCGTGTCTACAAGCGCATGGTGGATCTTGCCGGCCAGCCCTGGCCGGATTCTGCCAGCCCCGGCGATGTGGTGTTCCGGGTGCGCCAGCCTCTCGTACCGGGGGCACGATAGTATGGCCCTGTTGAGTACGCCGGCCCAGAGCCGGATTTCGCGGGTTCTGGCGAACCTATTGCTGCTGATGCTGGTGGTATATCTGGCTGTCACGCTGGCACGGATGACCTGGCTGTTCGCCTGGGACGACAGGCCGGTTGCAAGCGCGCCAACCACAGGTAGCGCAGGGAACATGGCCGGGAGCAGCCGCCTGACAACCTCCATGGCCGTCTATGATTTTTTCGGGCGTTCGGAGCGGCCGGTTGAGGTGGCTGAGGCTGTTCGCCGGTCGGCCCCCGAAACCCGTCTTCGGCTCAGGCTGGAAGGCGTACTGGTAGCACAGCGCCCGGAGGACTCCGGTGCTATAGTTGCTGGAAGCAATGGCGAAACGGCCTATTACCGGGTAGGAGAAATGTTGCCCGGCAACGCCGAGCTGGCGGAGGTGGAACCCGGTCGCATCCTGATTCGTCGCGGCGGACGCTACGAGACCCTGACGTTTGAAGAGCAGGTGTCTTCGGATCTGGTTGCAGAGGTAGCCGCCGAGCCGGCAGAATCAGGACCGGATGAGTTCCTGGCCAGCGCCCGTGAACAGATTGATAGCCAGGGCATTGCCGCACTCGCGCCCTTCGGGTTGAGCCCGGTGGATGACAGCGGCATGTCCGGGTACGTATACGACGGCTCCAATCCCATGCTGAATGCCGTCAACCTGCAGGCCGGAGACGTGATTACCGCGATCAACGGCCAGCGATTGGGTGATATCAGCCAGGACAAAGCCCTGCTGGAGAGCTGGCGCGGCCAGGCCCAGCTGGAAATAGAAATAGAGCGTGACGGATCCATCCTCACCATCAGTTATGCCATACCCGAGCAGTGGCGCTGACCGGGTTCATCGAAACAGGACGAAATCGCCAGATGTATAACCACAAGACCAATCTTTTGCGGGCCATTGTCCTGCTTGTTCTCCTGCCCTTTATGTCCATGGCGCACGGGCAGGATGCCGAGACATGGCGGCTGAATCTGAAAGACGCCGATATCCGCGCCTTCGTGACTCAGGTGGCTGATATTACCGGGTACAGTTTTGTGGTGGATCCCAGGGTGAAGGGCAAGGTCACCGTGCTTTCCAGCGCGCCCATGAACAAGGATGAAATTTACGATCTGTTCCTGGCTGTTCTTAATGTTCACGGCTTTACTGCCATTCCCGGCGAAGAAGTGATCAAGGTGGTGCAGCAGGTTGACGCCAAGCAGTCGGCGGAGATTCTGGAGCGCTTTCCCGAAACGCCCTCCGAGCAGTTGATCACCCGGGTTATCCAGATCGACAACGCCAATGCCCTGGAGCTGGTGCCGATTCTGCGTCCGCTGGTCGCCAAGTACGGCCACCTGGCCGGTGTGGCCGCTGCCAACGCTTTGATCATCAGCGATCATTCCTCGAACATTCAGCGTATCGAGCAGATTGTCCGGGAACTGGATAGCCCGTCCAAGTACGAAGTGGAAGTCATCCAGCTTCAGGAAGCCTGGGTCGGTGATATGGTGACGCTGCTGCAGGAGCTGGCCCCGGATGAGTTGGGCCGGGCTGGTGGCGACAACGCGGCCAGAAAATACAGTGTGACCGCTGACGAGCGCAGCAACCGGCTCATTCTGCGGGGCGATGAAACTTTCCGAGACAAGATGCGCGGCCTGATCCGGCAACTGGATCAACCGTCGGCGACTGGCGGCACCACCAAGGTCCTCCGGTTGAAGCACGCCGACGCCAAAAACCTCACTGAGATTCTGAAGGGGGTTATGGGCGAGCTGGTGAAAGAGGGCACAGGCTCGGGAGGTGCAGGCGGTACCAAGCCACAGAGTAGCTTCGCAGTTTTTGCCGATGAGGGCTTGAACGCTCTGGTGGTGCGCGGCGAGCCGTCCCTGATGCAGGAAGCCGAACAGATTGTTGCCGCTCTGGATGTGCGTCGTGCACAGGTGATGATTGAGGCTGCAATTGTCGAGATCAGTGACGAACTGGGCCAGGATCTGGGCGTCCAGGTTGCGGTGGGTGATGAGTCCGGCGAATCCACACCGGTTGCCGGTACCAACTTCGGCAACGTGGGTCGCAGTCTGGGCGAGGTGCTCAGCGCGATTCTCACCGAGTCCGCCATTACTCCGGCAGTAGGTGGTATCACCGTCGGCGCCGGGCAGCGGAACGAGGATGGTGTGAGTTGGGGCATTCTCCTGCAGGCGCTTTCCACCTCGGCGGCGGCAAACCTGCTTTCCACGCCGAGCATCATTACCCTGGACAACCAGGAATCAGAAATTATCGTGGGCCAGAACGTGCCGTTCCGTACCGGCCAGTCAACAGTTACTGGTGATGGCACCACCAACCCGTTCACCACCATCGAGCGTCGCGATATCGGTCTGACCCTCAAGGTTACCCCGACCATCAGCGCCGATGGCCTGGTACGTCTGGTGGTAGAACAGACCACGGAGAACGTGGCAGACAGTATCGAGGACGCCTCGGATATCGTCACCAACAAGCGGGAAATCAAGACCACGGTGCTCGCCGATGACGGTGAGACCATCGTACTGGGCGGTTTGACCCGGGATGATTACCAGGTCAACAAGAGCAAGGTGCCCCTGCTGGGTGATATTCCGTTTATCGGACGCCTGTTCTCATCGGAGTCGGAGCGTCGGGTAAAGCGTAACCTGCTGGTGTTCCTGCGCCCGAAGATCATGCTGGGCAAAGAGGAGGCTGTTGCAGCAACCTCCGACAAATTCAATCAGCTCTGGGACGTGAACCTGAACATCCGGGAAAAACTGGGTGTCCCGACGGAAGAGCAGCGCCCGACGGTGGATGCGCTGTTCGAAGGCGGGGGCTCCCGGGTCCAGTAGGCTCAGACAGCCAGTGGCGGCATCGGACAATCCATCTGATCCGCCACCAGTCGCATCAGTTCGTATTCCTTTGTTTCCACCTTGCCATCATGGGTGATGCAGTGCCCGCAGGCATCAATGATCGCCGGTTTTAGCAGTGGCGAGAGGCCGTTGAGTGCAGTCAAAGCCTCCCGCAGCTGGCGCATGGTGACTTTCTCCAGCACCGGTTCAACACCATCCTTCGCATTCATGAATCCTGCCATGGCTTCCCGGTAGAGCTTTTCGGCCTCAGCCTGGGACTCAGAACCCGCCCGCGCCATCAGGCTCAGGAGCCGCTGCAGGGCCGGCATGACCGGTTTGTAGCTCTTGTAGCGAACGGGAACCACTCTGGCCGCCTCATCACCCAGGTGCCGTGACAGGAAGCTTGTCAGGGCCAGTTCAAACAGGGTTACCCGGTTGTCCGCCGCCACCAGTTTCTGAACGTTGGTGATCAGCATCTCCCGTTCTTCCGGGTCCAGCTTGCGCAACGCCGGCATGGCCAGCTCCAGGGCAGGAAAGCGGACGCCATCCCCAATAGTCTTCAGGGCGGGTAAGAGCTTCTCCAGCAGCTGTGGCTGGCTGCCCAATACCGGGTGAGCCGGCAACAGGTCCAGTCGTTCGTTTTGCTGTGGGCGCGGCAGTTCACTGATCAGCATGGCGTAGCAAAGCTGGGCAGCCCCGGCCCGGGTATACAGAAGGTTCCGGAAGGTGGCTGGCAGTCGCTCCAGAAAGCGCAATGCGAAGTCTTCGCTTTGCCGGTTGATGGTTCCAACCTGGTCTGAGAATTTCCGCCCCGGCTTGATCGGTGCCTCCGGGGTCGACGCCAGGGGCGAGGTTCTCCCGGTCTTGCCGGTGATTGGTCCGAGGATGTCGGATGCCGCGCCGGTGAAGCCGGAAGCGCCGGCTTCTGTAGCCGGTGAGGAACTGCGGTAAAGGTCGGCACCGGGCTCGGTATCCCTCAGCCGGCTTCGCAATCTGGCCAGCATGCCCGGCTTAATGGCATTGATTCGTTCGTCAATCGGCGGATGGGATGCCAGCAGCGAGGTAAACTTCATCCGGGCACTTTCGCCGAAACACATGTGATTCATATCACTGGCATGGCTGGTGGTGTCCAGGTAGCCGCCCTTCATGCCAATCTTGAACAGGGCGCCGGCGATGCCCTCGGGGTTCCGGGTAAACTGCACAGAAGAAGCATCCGCCAGCATCTCCCGTTGCCGGGAGACGGCCGCCTGGATCAGCCGGCCAAAGAAAACCCCGACATAACCAATCACGAACAGGGCCAGGCCGATAATGCCCATCGCCGCCTGGGCCCTTCCGTCCCGGGATCGACCCACTCTGTGGCCACGATAGAAGGAAGCTCGAAGCAGGAAGCCGCCAATCTGACCGATCATCAGGATGCCGGCGAGCAAAGCAATCAGCCGGACGTTCAGCCGCATGTCGCCGTTGAAAATATGGCTGAATTCGTGGGCCACCACGCCCTGCAGTTCATCACGGGACAACTGGGTGATGGCGCCGTGGGTCACGACCATGACGGCTTCGCCGGGCGTATAGCCTGCCACGAACGCATTGATGCCGGTTTCCTGGTCCATCACATAGAGTTCCGGCACGGAGACACCGCTGGCAATGGCCATTTCCTCGACAATGTTGCGCAGTTTGCGCTCGTCGCTGTCCCGGGTATCCGGATCAATTGGTCGTGCGCCTACCATTTTGGCAACCCGGTCGCCGCCGCCGGCCAGGTCGACCCAGCGGAGTAGGGAACCCAGAACAATCAGCCCGACAACGGTAACGGCCGTTAAAAGGCCATGGTTGGAGAGCAGCCAGTGGTGGAAGGCGAGACCTGAGGATTCACTGCGGGTTACGAAATACCCTACGAGGCAGACGGCGAGCGTAATAAACGCGACCGCCGTCAGGAAAAGAAATACCAGCAGACTGGTGTTGCGCCGGGCGTGGGCCTGGCGCTGAAAGAAACCGGGATGAGCCATGCCTCAGGGCCTCAGATGGCCACTTTCGGTGCCTGACGGGCTTCCGGTGATTCCAGTTCCAGTTGCGAGGTTTCCTTGAACGCAAACATGCCGGCAATGACGTTGTTGGGGAACTGCTCCCGGAAAATGTTGTAGCTCATCACGCCGTCATTATAGGCCTGGCGGGCAAAGGCGACGCGGTTCTCGGTGCTGGAGAGCTCTTCCATCAGCTGCTGGATGGTTTCGTTGGCCTTCAGCTCCGGATAGTTCTCCGCCACTGCGTAAAAATTGGCAAGGGCCTTGGTCAGCAGGTTCTCGGCACTGCCCAGGCGCTGGATTTTGGTTCCGTCTCCCGGATCCTTGGCGGCATCCTTTTGGGCGCTGACCGCATTGTTGCGTGCTTCCATCACCTGGGTGAGGGTGCTTTTCTCATGAGTAAGGTAGGCTTTGGCGGCTTCCACCAGGTTGGGGATAAGATCGTGCCGGCGCTGAAGCTGCACATCAATCTGGGCAAACCCGTTCTTGAACTGGTTGCGCAGGGAAACCAGGCGGTTGTAGATAAAGACCAGGTAGAAAACAACGACGGCAATAACGATCAGGCCGATAACGGTAGTTCCCATGGCAACTCCTCAGGGTTTGGATCAGGCGTTATTTTCCACGATTTGCTCGTGGAAACCTTTTACGAAGGTCTCAAATTCACGCGGCGGCAGCGGCTTGCTGAAGAAATAACCCTGAGCCAGCTTGCAGCCGCGCTGACTCAGGTAATATTCCTGCTCTGCCGTTTCCACACCTTCAGCAACCACTGACAGATTCAGACTCTTGCCAAGATCGATGATGGTGTTTGCGATTCGGGTGTCTTCCTCGTTGACCAGCAGGTCCCGGATAAACTGTTTGTCGATTTTCAGATGCTGCACGGGCATCTGTTTGAGGTAGGTGAGGGAGGAATAACCGGTGCCGAAGTCGTCTACGGCGATGCTGATTCCGGCCTTGTTGAGCCTGTGAAGTTTGGCCACGGCGTCTGAAAGGTTGGTCATGAAGCTGGTTTCGGTTACCTCAAGTTCCAGTCGCCCGGCAGGAATCTTGTGTCGTCGCAGGGTATCGAGGATGTCATCGACGATGGTTTCCTGGCGCAACTGAACCGCCGAGAGGTTAACCGCAATCCGCAGTGGCGTGCCATCCGATGCCCAGCGCGACGCCTGCCAACAAGCCTGGTCCAGAACCCACTGGCCAATATCAACGATGGAGCCATTGGCTTCGGCCACAGGAATGAAAAAGTCTGGCGGAACCATGCCGCGAGTTGGGTGCTCCCAACGAAGCAGCGCCTCGGCCCCGATCACCCGCTTGCTCTCGAGGTTGATCTGGGGTTGGTAAACGAGGTGCAACTGGTGGTTGGCAAGTGCCTGGGAAAGATCTTTTTCCAGTTGTTTCCGGTCCCGGATTTCCTGATCAATGCTGGCGACGTAGAACTGGAAGTGATTGTGGCCATTCTGCTTGGCCAGTGTCATGGTCTGTTCGGCACTCTGAAGCAGCCGGTCTGGCTGGTTGGTGTCAGAGGGGTACAGCGCAACCCCCATGGTAGCGGTCATGGAAATGCTCTGATCGTCAACGAGCATGGGGGTACTGATGCAGGCAAGAATCCGTTCGGCCGTGTCCGCTGCCTGAAACCCGTCCCGGAGCCCTTTCTGGACAATCACGAACTGGTCGCTGCCGAGGCGAGCAATGGTAAAGCGGGCGTTGTCCAGTTTGCTGGTCAGCCGATCTGCAACCGTTTGCAGGATTAGATCGCCGGAGCGGAAACCGCACTGCTCGTTTATCGACTTGAAGTCGTCAATGCCACAAACAATCAGAGACAGCTGTGAGTTACGCTTGTTGGCTTCTTCAATGTCCCGCACCAGCAATTCCATAAAAGTATCCCGGCTGGGCAGGCCGGTGAGCTGATCATAGCGGGACAGGCGGCTGACCCGATCCTCTGCTTCGCGATGACGTTTCTGGCTGTCACCAATGGCGACCAGCAGATTGTTGGTGGCGTTTACCCATAGGCCCAGCTCGTCACTCTGATGACCGGCTGGCGTGGAGACCAGGCGATCATCCGGGTGGGCCGGGTCTACCTGTTTCACGGAGCTGACAATTCTGAGGAGCGGGCGGGTGAGAAGCAGATGGAACACATAGAAGAGCACCATCCCGAGGATGAGGGCCGTCGCTATGCCAGACGCGAAGGTGACCGCGGCCCTATCAAGCCACGTGCGCGCTGCCGGCGCCGTATCGTAATGAACATCCAGGTAGCCGTAGACGTCTTCCGGATTGCCTTCCCGGAACAGAGGCTCCCGGAACAGGCGTTCAGCATCGAAGAAGGGGTCAGTCACAGGCCGGAAGACAGTATGCTGCAAAGGACGCTCGCGGTTACCGAGTGGCTCACCGTCCGGATGAACGATTTGGGCCATGTGTATCGCCTCCTTCGCAAAGAGGCCGTCCACCACTTGCTGGGCAAGTTCGGCATCTATGCTGAACACTGCCTGTGTGGCGGCGTCTTTTACCATCGCGATTGTCTGATCGGCGTCGCTATCCAGCCCCCTGGACACCCGCTGGGCATCCAGAATGACCTGTATGGTGCTGACAATAACGCCACTGACAAGGGCCACGGCGAGAATCCACCGTAAGATTCGATAGCCCAGGCGATGTTCAACCTCGAAGGATCTTTGCATTCAAGCCTGTCTTGTTCCGGTTATGCAGGACGAGCGTTCCGCACTGTTCAGGGCGAAAATGTCGCACTTCGGGCGATGTGCTGGGGTCCCACCCTGATTATTGTTGCTAAGTATGGTTCAGAGTTGCGATATCTTCATGGAGTATCGGCGATTTTTTCAAAGATTTCAGGGTGTGCTTGTATCAAATTGTAATTGCTTTGGTATGACAGACACAAAAACGCCCGCCAGGGGCGGGCGTTTCAACACAGCCTCCGCAGAGGCTATGCCTGGAAGCGAAGCTTCGATCAGGCCAGGTTTTCGTTCACGAAATCCCAGTTGACCAGGTTCCAGAAAGCTTCCAGGTAGTTCGGACGGGAGTTGCGGTAATCGATATAGTACGCGTGCTCCCACACGTCGACGGTCAGTACCGGCTTGTCGGCACCGGTCAGCGGCGTCTCCGCGTTGCTGGTGTTAACGATGCCAACGCTGCCGTCGGCTTTCTTCACCAGCCAGGTCCAGCCAGAACCGAAGTTGTTGGCGGCCTTGTCGTTGAATTCTTTCTTGAAGTCTTCGAAAGAACCGAATGCCTTTTCGATAGCTTCCTTTGCAGCACCGGTTGGCTCACCGCCACCGTTCGGGCTCAGGCAGTGCCAGTAGAAGGTGTGGTTCCAGACCTGTGCGGCGTTGTTGAACAGCGGGCCGCTGGCGCTCTTGATGATGTCTTCAAGAGACTTGTTGGCGTTGTCAGTACCTTCGATCAGGCCATTGAGCTTGGTGACGTAGGTGTTGTGGTGCTTGCCGTAATGGTACTCAAGAGTTTCCTGAGAGATGTGCGGTTCCAGTGCGTTCTTTTCATAAGGCAGTGCGGGAAGTTCAAATGCCATGAGGTCGTTCTCCCTGTCTCTCTGTTTATGTTGGTGTACGTAAAAGCAATATAAGGTCGATTTGAGTCAGATCAACCCTTTGGTGTTAAAGAACTTTTAAACTCGGGGCTACCGGGCAGGAACTGCGCGCAGTTCTTCACCCGCCACACCAGTTCTTCGTAGCTGTCGGCCAGTATGTTCACATGGCCCAACTTCCGGCCCGGCCGTTCACCTTTATTATAGAGGTGAACATGGGCATAGGGCAGTTCGAGGATTCGGTCGATGTCACCATGCTCGCCGATGATATTGATCATGCAGCTTACGCCACGGGGCGCGACGTTTCCAAGTGGGTGGCCGCTCACAGCGCGGATGTGGTTCTCGAACTGGCTAGTCATCGCCCCTTCGATGGTCCAGTGCCCGGAATTATGAACCCTCGGGGCCATCTCGTTAGCCACCAGGCCATCGGCCGTCTCGAACAGTTCAAGTGTTAATACGCCGACATAGTTCAATTCGTTCAGTAGTGCCTTGATGTAGCGCTCGGCGTCTTCCTGAATGTGTTTTTCGAGCTTCGGTGCCGGAGCAATCGAGTAACGAAGGATGCCCTCGTGGTGGGTGTTCTCCGCCATCGGATAGAATGCCAGTTCACCGTCTTCAGCACGCACGGCGATAATCGATACTTCCCGATGAAAATCGACAAACTTTTCCACGATCAGGCGCGGGTGGCCAATGGACGCCCATGCAGCCTCTGCTTCCTCGGGTGTTCTGAGCACAGCCTGGCCCTTGCCGTCATATCCTTCTGTGTTGGACTTTGCCACCACCGGGCAGCCAAGTTCTTCGGCAGCGGCTTTTAGTGAGGCGGCGCTATCGGCAATTTTCCACTTGGGCGTGGGGATGCCCAGTTGGCCGAACAGCGTTTTTTCCGCCTCGCGATTCTGGCAAACCTGCAGTGCCCGGGGGCAGGGGTGAACGGGTTTGTGGGCGGCGATCTTCTCCGCCACCTCTACCGGCAGGTGTTCAAACTCGTAGGTAACGCGGTCAACCCTTGAGAGGAAATCATCCAGGTATTCGCCATCGCGGTCGATGATGACTTCACCAAGGCCGGCACTGGGGCTGCCGGACATGTCATAGAAAACAAAAGTCTTGGCCAGTGGGTATCCGGCCAGTGCCAGCATTCTTCCGAGTTGGCCGGCGCCCAGTACACCAATTCTCATTTGTGTTCTCCTGCCTCTGTTCGGCATATTTCAAAAGTTGGGGAAGCGGGCGGGACCTTGTGTCCAAAACTGTTGAGGGCCAGGGACGGCCCGAAACAAGCGCACATGGATGTGCTTGTAGCGTGTTTTGGACACAAGGTCCCGCCCGCTTCTTTCTCCAGAGCTGAGGGCTTACTGATCTCTGGGATCAGGATTGTCCAGAATCGTTTCGGTCTGTGTGGCCCGGAACTGCTCAACCGCTTTGCGTACGCTGTCGTCTGAGGTGCCGATAATCTGCGCTGCCAGCAGGCCAGCGTTGGTTGCGCCGGCTTTGCCAATGGCCAGTGTGCCGACGGCGATGCCGCCTGGCATCTGGACGATGGACAGCAGCGAATCCAGACCGTTCAGTGCTTTGGACTGAACAGGCACACCCAGGACCGGCAGGGCGGTTTGGGAAGCAACCATTCCAGGTAGGTGCGCTGCCCCGCCGGCACCAGCAATGATCACTTTCAGGCCGCGGTCTGCGGCGGTTTTGGCGTAATCAAACAGCAGATCCGGGGTACGATGGGCCGAGACGACTTTGGTTTCATAGGGCACGCCGAGTTTTTCGAGCATGTTGGCGGCGTGTTCCATGGTGGGCCAGTCGGATTTGGAGCCCATGATGAGTCCTACAAGCGGCTGCATATGCAACAGTCCTGTGATAATTGGAAAGCCGGCCATTGTATGTTTTGCCTACCTACCATGCAACAAACCTGGGAGGAAGGCGCAGTTGAGAGGCCTTTTCCGGAAACCGCTACGAGCACATCCCTGTGCGCTTGACTGAAGCCATCCTTGGCTTCAGACATTTCCGGAAAAGGCCTCTCAACTCCGCCCCGAACGCTCTGGAAGATTTGGCATGAGCGCAGCTTCATTTTTACCTGCGGGTAAGTACAGGTATTATCAGACCTTATTATTTTAACCGTCCATAGTCAGGAGCTGTAATGGAACCCATTCGTCCAGATGATGATGAGCTGAGGGCTGAACGACCGATTGGTAGTGCCGAGCCGAAGAAAGCGGCGGAGAAGAAGTCCAGGCCATCTGCCGGTGGGAAAGGCGAACCGTCGGCGCCAGCGAAGCCGCCCAAAGGTGGCAAGGGCGGTAGCGGTGGTTCTGGAGGCAACGGTCGCGGCAGTTCGGCGATGCTGTGGGTGCTGTTGATTGCGCTGGCCGTGGCGGCCGGTGCCGGTTGGTATTCGCAGGAGCAGCGGGTTCAGGCGTTGGAAGGCCAGCTTGAGGAAGCGGATTACTGGGCTCGCCAGAGCAAGCTGGCGCTGGCCCGGTTTGAGGGTGAGCTTTCAGAGACGGGGGAGAACCTTCAGGAGCGGGGAGCGTCTCTGGAGGATCAGCTGGCAGCGCACACGAAGCGTCTGGATACGGCGGAAAGTGAGATCCGGAAGCTTTGGGCGATTGCCAATGAGCGGAACAAGAAGCGTCTGGACGAACAGCAGGAACGGATTGCAGCGTTGGAATCCGGCCTTGCGGAGGGCAAGCAGTCGATTGGGGCTCTGGAAGCGTCGGTCGAGAAGGTTCGGTCATCGCTTTCAGCAGATATCGCAGCTCTCAAACAGCAGACGGAAACGTCGATCACGGCGCTGGAGGATGCCAACCGGCAGGCAACGGATCAGTTGACGAAACTGAGTCAGCAACTGGCGGATGTGGATCAGGTTATCGAAAGCCGTATCCGGAGGTTTGAGCAGGAGCAGAAGCTCGGTATCAGTGGCATGGAAGGGCGGATTTCGGCCCTGGAGCGGGAGACGGATCAGTTGGCCGGAGACGGCCGGGTTCAGGCACTTCGGAATGACTTGGTCAGTCTCAAGCGGACGGTGGAGTCCATCGATGCTTCCCGCTCACAGCTGACGTCCCGTCTGGTTCGGCTGTCTGAGGAGGTGAACCAGCTGCGGAGTCAGGTCAGCGGGCAGTAACTGGCCCGCAAGGCGTTCAGGTCATCGCATTTCGGGTTTTGTAACGGTTTGTAGCCATCCCTTGCGGTAGCTCTCATTTCTGGCGATTTGCAGTTGTTATGATCAGGCAACTCGCAATCAGGATGAAGAGTTAACAACAATGAAAACCCGAGTGCCTTCCGTTTTTTCCGTTCTCCGGCCGCTGGTGGCGTTACTTCTGTTGCTGGCGGTATCCGGGTGCACGGTTTACCAGTCCATTGGTAAAAGCGTCGGTTCGTTCCTGCATCCGGTTTCCGGCCATGATTTCGTCCACATCGATAACGATAGCTGGGACCGGCGCAACGCCGTGCTGTATTTCTACCGCACCCATTCCCAATGGGCGGCCGATGAGATTGAGGCCCCCAGCGTCTACATAGATGACACCCACTATTTCAACATCCGCAACGACAGCTTCACCTGGCTGGAGGTAAGCCCCGGGGAGCGCCATATTGCCATGCGTCGGCCACTGCTGGGGCTGGAGGGGATGAACTCTTTCAGTCTGAGCCTGATCGCCGATGCCACGTTGGAGGTTGAGCCCGGGAAGATCTACTACCTGCGTTACAACGAGCTCTCGGAGCCGGACCAACGGCATCCTGATCTGGATCCTGACCACCCGCTGGCTCAGGGCGACCTTCAGCTGGTGACGCGTGAATACGCCATGCAGGCGGAAGAGATTGTTTCCACCCGTTTTCTGAACAGTGATCTGTTGGCCCCGAACCATGCAGCTACCTCGATTGTGGAAGTGAACGAAGACCTGGATTACGAGCGGCAACTGGTGCTGCTTGAAGAGGAGCGGGAGCTTGAGATCGAGCGTTTGAAGGAAGAGGGCAAATACGAATCCGCTTCCTGGTTCTGGCCGTTTGGCGGCGGCCCCACGGTTCCTCTGGAGACGGACCGCAAGATTGAGAAGCTGGAACGGGAATACGCGGAGCTTGAGCTGGAGCGTGAACGGCGGGAAGAGGCGGAATCCGGGGGTGGCTGGTGGATTTTCTGAGTGCCGACTACACTGTCGGCAGGTGAAAGACTCGGGAAATTCAGAAACGATGGCTCTCAAGGATTCTCTTCGACTCAGATTTGAAAAACTGGCGGATGATGTCGTTCCCCAACTGCTGGAAAGTTGGGGTGACCTGCAGAAGCGATTAGACGATCTGAATTGCTCTCTCGCTGATCGCGCTGTTCCCGAAGACAGGCGTAGCCGGGTCAGCGAGTTATCTCTGCAGGAGAAAGCGCAGCAGGCTGGTCAGGATCGGCCGGTTGTACGGGCTGTAAAAACGGCGCGCAAAACTTCTGCAAGGAAGTAAATTTGCTCAAAAACTGTACGCTTTTGAATGGCTTGCAGGTTTTTTAAGAAATTTCCGGGAAAATATTTGACACCGCCAGCCAAATGCTTAAAATGCGCCTCTCACTTGGTTGAGACAGCACAGCTGGACAACAAGTGAGCGCCTTTTGGAATTGATAGAAAGGTTTGAAAGTGGGTGGTTAGCTCAGCTGGGAGAGCATCGCCCTTACAAGGCGAGGGTCACTGGTTCGATCCCAGTACCACCCACCACTTTCGAAGGCATCACCGGATCACCCCATCCGGTTTCAGGTTCGGGCCCGAGGGCCGGAATTGATGCGGAGCGGTAGTTCAGTTGGTTAGAATACCGGCCTGTCACGCCGGGGGTCGCGGGTTCGAGTCCCGTCCGCTCCGCCATTTTTTATTTAGAAAGTATTCCCGGGTGGTTAGCTCAGCTGGGAGAGCATCGCCCTTACAAGGCGAGGGTCACTGGTTCGATCCCAGTACCACCCACCAAAATTCCGAAAAGAGCCGATCCGCAAGGATCGGCTCTTTTTTTATGTCTGGGTTGTTGGATTACGCCTTCGGCTAATCCAACCTACATGAACATTCCCCTACCCACGTAGGTCGGATTAGCCAAAGGCGTAATCCGACACCCAGCTCCGACAGATCCTTACTTGCCAATCAACGACTGCCCACAAACCCGCACAACATTGCCGTTCACCCCATTGGATGCCGGGCTGCAATACCATGCGATGGCCTCCGCTACATCCACCGGCTGCCCGCCCTGGGAAAGGCTGTTCATCCGGCGACCGGCCTCGCGGATGGTGACCGGCATGGCTGCGGTCATCTGGGTTTCGATAAACCCGGGGGCAATGGCGTTGATGGTTACCCCGTTCTTTAACTGCCGGGCCATGGCTTCCACATAGCCGATTACCCCGCACTTGGCGGTGGAGTAGTTGGTTTGCCCGAAATTGCCGGCAATGCCGCTGATGGAAGAGATGCAGACAATGCGCCCGTTCTCTTTCATCAGTTCCCGTTTCGCCAACTCCTCGTCGATCAATTCCTCCGCGGTCAGATTCACGGCGATGGTCATATCCCAGAAGTGCTCGGGCATGTTGCCGAGGGTCTTGTCGCGGGTAATGCCGGCATTGTGGATGACCAGGTCAACCCCGCCGAAATGCTCTTCTACGAAGTCGGCGATCAGCTTGGGTGCTTTATCGTCGGTAATGTCGCAGGCCAGAGCTTTCCCCTTGATGGCAGAGGTGACCTTTTCCAGATCTTCCATGGCAGGCGGAATGTCCAGGCCGATAACGGTAGCCCCGTCCCGGGCAAGGGTTTCTGCGATGGCAGCGCCGATGCCGCGCGAGGCACCTGTGACCAAGGCGATTTTCCCGGTCAGTGGGGCAACGGGGTTGGTAGCGGGCGTAGCATCGCTTTTGCCGATTTTGACGACCTGGCCGGACACATAAGCCGAGCGGGCGGAGAGGAAGAATCGCACGCTGGAATCCAGTTGTTTCTCTGCTCCGGGCGCCATCCACAGCAGGTTTGCCGTTGAGCCTTTCTTGCCGATTTCCTTGCCCACGCTGCGAACAAATCCTTCAAGTGCCTGCTGAGCCGCTGCCTGGGGCGCTTTCCTGCAGGTGGCGGGGTTCTGGCCAACGACCAGGACGCGAGCGTTGCTGCCGAGCTTTTTGATGGTGGGGTGGAAAAAGTCGTATAGGGCCCGCAGATCCTCGGGTCCTTTCAAGCCAGTGGCGTCAAATACCAGGGCCGAGAATTTGTGGTCGATTTCCGAACCCAGATCCAATGGTCGGGCTTTGTTGCCGGCTTTGGATGAATCGTTCAGGCGGTCATTGCCGCTGGCGTGATGCAGTGTGGCGGCACTGGCGCTGAGGGTGCTGCCAATGGTTGCGATGGCCTTTCCGCCGGTGGCGGCACCAACGAGCACGTCGCCTTCGATAAATGGCTGGTCGGTGCGTTTGAGGCGTTTCAAGGGGACCGGCGCCGGCAGGCCCAGGGATTGTGCGGCGGTTTTACCTACCGGGGTGTTTACTATTCTAAGATAGAGGTCAGACATGGGTGGCTTCCTTGTGTTTGCATTCGGGTTGCTGGATGCGAATCGTCCTACAGGGTAAAGAATCGGATAGTTTTTGGATTGACTCAATGCCTGTAGGGTGTTGTCAGGGGTGCCAATGAGGCACTTGGTGTTCTCTATACACTGTCTGGAAATCAGGGATTTCGAATTTGGGTGCAGGGAGCAATGGGGTTGGGCTTCCCAAAACCGTGGAGCGCCAGGGATGGCGCGACCGAGCCCTACAGGGAAGTATTTACGGGCGTGTTTTGGGAAGCCCAACCCCATTGCTCCTTTGAACATTTCAGATATCGCATAAAAGGATAGAGTTGATCATGGCAGAAGCATCGAAAACTCCACGCAAAAAAACCGCTGGTTCAAAAAAAACCGGAACTGCCCCTTCGGCTATTCGCCGCGTAGCTGTGCTGGGTGGTAACCGGATTCCGTTCGCGCGTTCCAATACGGCCTACAGCAAGATCAGTAACCAGGAGTTGCTGACGTCGGCGCTGCGGGGGCTGGTGGATCGGTATGGTCTTGAGGGGCAGCGGCTGGGCGAGGTAGCTGCCGGGGCGGTTATCAAGCATTCCCGGGATTTCAATCTTACCCGGGAGGCGGTGATGAGTTGTGGGCTGGCGCCGGAGACGCCGGCGTACGATATCCAGCAGGCCTGTGGCACGGGGCTGGAGGCGGCTATTCTGGTGGCCAACAAGATTGCCCTGGGGCAGATTGAGTGTGGCATTGCTGGTGGAACGGACACTACATCCGATGCGCCGATCGGTGTAGGCGAGGGGCTTCGGGAGATTTTGCTGGATTTGAACCGGGCCAAGACGGCGGGCGAGCGGCTGAAGATTCTTGGGCGGTTCCGGCCGAGTCACCTCAAGCCTGAGGTTCCTGAAAATGGTGAGCCTCGCACGGGTATGTCGATGGGTGAGCATGCTCAGGTGACGGCCAAGGAGTGGGGCATTCCCCGGGAAGATCAGGACAAGCTGGCCTTCGAGAGCCACCAGAAGCTGGCCAAAGCCTATGATGAGGGTTTCTTCAACGAATTGCTGACGCCGATGGCGGGGCTGGAGAAGGACAACATTCTGCGCCCGGATACTACGCTGGAGAAGCTGGCTACGCTCAAGCCGGTTTTTGATCGGGAAAACGGCACCATGACTGCAGCCAACAGTACGGCTTTGACGGATGGCGCGTCCTGCGTGTTGCTGGCCAGTGAGGAATGGGCGAAGGCCAATAATTACGAGGTCAAGGCCTGGCTGACGTTCTCAGAGGTTGCGGCGGTCGATTTTGTGGACAAGAAGGAAGGTCTGCTGATGGCGCCTGCCTATGCGGTGCCCCGTATGCTGGAAAAAGCGGGGCTGACTCTTCAGGATTTCGACTTCTATGAAATTCACGAAGCCTTCGCCGCCCAGGTGCTCTGCACTTTAAAAGCCTGGGAAGATCCGGCCTTTTGCAAGGAGCGGCTGGGCCTGGACAAGCCCTTGGGTAGCATTGACCGCGACAAGCTCAACGTGAAAGGCAGCAGCCTGGCGACCGGCCATCCGTTTGCAGCTACCGGTGCCCGCATTGTTGCGACGCTGGCCAAGCTATTGGAGGAGAAAGGCAGCGGTCGGGGCCTCATTTCCATCTGTGCCGCCGGTGGGCAGGGGGTTACTGCGATTCTGGAAAGGTAAGTTTGCGGAAAACCGGAACTTTCCTTTGACAGGGTCGGTCACACCCCTTATCATGCGCGCCACGTTGATCAGGGGTTCCCTGGTGAACAACCAGTTTGATGCGGGGTAGAGCAGTCTGGCAGCTTGTCGGGCTCCCAATCCCGAGAAAGCCGGAGGGAGCCATCGACCTTCGGCTTATGAGCCCGACCAAGAGGCGGACTCAGAAGAAAGAATTGATGAAAAGTTTGATGCGGGGTAGAGCAGTCTGGTAGCTCGTCGGGCTCATAACCCGGAGGTCGTTGGTTCGAATCCAGCCCCCGCTACCAATTTGAATAAAGCCGGCCGAGAGCCGGCTTTATTCGTTTATACCCTCACCGATTTCAAAAGCCTTCCGGCTGAACAAATCCAGCCAGCCCCGCTTCTTCCAGCAGTCCCGCAAACCCGATCGTCGTCAGATCCATCCCCGGTGCCCCGATCACCTGAACATTGAATGGCAGGCCCTCGGTCGTCCGTCCCATGGGTACGGAAGTGGCGGGCAGTCCCAGCAGGGTGGCGAAGGCGATCCAGCAGAACTGGTCCATGTAGGCTCGTGGCTGGCCGGCGACGGTGATTCGGCGTTTGAAGACCGGGTGGGTGTGGTCATGCCGGATGGCGGTGGTTGGTGTTACCGGCGTTAGTAGAACGTCCACTTCCTGAAACAGGGATTCGATTTCAGCCCGCATTTTCTCGCGCATTTCGTTCCAGGCCATCCATTGGTGAACCGGTTGATTCACGCCCCGTCCGTATTCACCCACAAAAGGCGTCATCGGACCCAGGAACTTGAGCCAGGGTTCCAGCCGGGCGATCCATTTCATCTGCCGGCGCTGGGCGGGTTTCAGGGACGTGCTGAGCAGAGTCCCGAGCAGATTGAAGTAAGCGGGCAGGATATGCTCGAGGCTGAGCAAAGGATGGCTGGCGTCGGTGACCAGTGCGCCCCGTTCAGCCAGTGACTTGCCCAGGGCCTGATAGCCCTTGGTCAGTTCCTGCTCGACCGGGCACAGGGGGTCTTCCAGCCATAAACCCACCCGGGCCTGGTCGAGGCTTTGCAAGTCTGATGGCGCCATGTGAAGCGCCCAGCTTCGTTCCTCGGCTGGCCGTGGCCCGGCAATGACTTTCAGCAAAAGCTCCAGGTCCCGCGCGCTGCGCGCCATCGGGCCGCCCTCGACCAGGTCGGGTCGGGATTGGGTGCCGGGTGGTCCGGGTATGTGGCCGCGAAATGAGACGAGGGAACGGGTTGGCTTGTGGCCGAACACGCCACAGAAATGGGCCGGTGTGCGAATGGAGCCGGCCAGATCACTGCCCACTTCGAGAGGCGTCATGCCGGCGGCCAGGGCAGCCGCTGCACCGCCCGAGGAGCCCCCGGGAGTGTGTGCCGGGTTATGGGGGTTGTTGGTAACCCCGAACAGCTTGTTGTAGCTCTGAAGGTCCGTGGCGTAGATGGGCACATTGGTTTTGCCCAGGATAATGGCGCCGGCGTTTTCCAGCCTCTGCACCACATCAGCGTGGCGTTCCGGCTTATGGGTTCTGAGGGCCGGCGCGCCGGCGGTGCAATTCATACCTGCCACTTCCCAGGTGTCTTTCAGGGTAAGCGGTAGTCCGTGGAGAGGGCCTTTCACGGCGTTGGCTGCACGTTGTTCATCGGCCTGACGGGCGCTGGCGAGTGCCCGCTGTTCATCCAGGGTCACGACGGCATTGATGGCCGGATTATGCTCGCGTATGCGGTTCAGCAGAGCAGTGGTCAGAGCTTCGCTGGTCAGGGTGGGGGCCTCCAGCTGTGCCAGAAGCTCATGGGCCGATTGATAGTGCAATGGCACTTGTGATGCATCCATGGATGTTCTCTTTGTTGTTGGTTTCTGGAAAATCCCGCCGGTCTGTCAAGGCAACTCGGATCGCCAGTGTTTTACCTTTACCTGCCCCTTGATCGCGTCGATGATCTCGATAATCAGGTTGATCAGCGCTTCGTTCTGGGCCTCATTGGCTCTTACTTCACCGGGTGTCGGCAGGAAGACGTTCACGATGTCTTCAATAAAGGCATGGTTGGAGGCTGAGGCGAGGTCTTCGAGAATCTGGTGTATCACATGGGCAACGATATCGCCCACGGCCTCTTCAAGGGTTTCCTGTATGGTGGGACCAACCACCGGCAGGTATTTCAGTCGCGACAGTTCCAGATTTTGCTTGAGGGCGTTGTCGACCCGGTCCTCCAGATAGCTTCGCAGCGCTCCGCGGTTGGGTACGTAGCCTTCCTGGGCTGCCTCGGCAACCCGCTTGGATATCCAGTCTGAGAGCATGTCCCTGCGGGGATAGAGAATGTCCTCCTGGATCTTGTCAAACAGCGGTGAGCCCCGTTTGACTTCCTGCTGCACGCCACTCAGCACCTTGAGCACAATGCGGTCCGAAAGTTCTTCCATAAAGGCTTCGTAATAGAAATTCACGAACCGGTAGATCTTGGTGTTCGTGATATCGATGATCTTGTACTGGTGCAGGCGGTAGATGATCGAGATTACCCGCAGAATACGGAGGAAACGCAGGCTTCCAACCGGAATACAGCCCACCAGGTCGTACCAGTGTATGAACGGGTAAAAGTACCAGCGGTCGTAGACCTTGGCCCTGATGGCGTAACCCCAGCGAATAAAGAACTCGGTCAGGAAGATGCTCACGAAGATCAGATCGTAGAAGATGAAGCGTTCGTGAATGGGGTGGTAGGCCGACTGAATGGCGGGGGCGTGTTCTTTCAGAAGATTCTGAACAGCAACAAAGTTATAGATCGAGTCCCAGATAATGAACGCAAGGTTGATGATCAACAGCCCCAGCATCAGGAAATCAATGATGAACCAGATAAGCTGATGGCTCGATTTCAGGTTTTCTCGATTTATCTTCAGCATTCCCCAGGGCCCGGTCTGTGGCTAAGTATCTGACAGGTTAGCTTATTTTGACGGCACAGACGACTCGCCGTGATGCCGCTCTAGACATGCCGCAGGGCCAACCATGGATTAACTTGACCGTCTGCCATTAAACTCCCACGCTTGAACGTGAATCCTTCTTGTTACCACCAACACTGAAATAGCCGGATGCTATCAATCTACCAAGTTGTGAATTCGGGCCGGGTCCGGCTTCTGATCCTCCTGCTCTGCTGGCTGCCGTCGTGGGTCTTTGCGCAACAGGTGGTTGTTAATATCGAAGGAGACTATCCAAAGCTGAAATCGAACGCTGAGGCCTTCATTGGTGAGGTTGAAGGTCGAAGTGCCGGCAACCTGAGGCGATATGCCCCCACCGCTGTAAATCAGGCCCGGGAAGCCTTGCGTGCCTTGGGGTATTATGGCCCCCTGGTTGACTGGCGGTTAGAAGAGGGCGACTCGGACACAACGGCGACCCTCACCCTGTCCATTACCCCGGGTGAGCCGGTAAGAGTTACCTCCCGTATCGTGGGGATACGGGGCGAAGCTGCGTCTGATTCAAGGTTTACCTCTGATCTGCCGCCACATCCGGCAGAGGGCGATATTCTCAATCACGGCGACTACTCCAACCTGAGAGACACCATCCAGAACCGTGCCCGGCGCAGGGGGTATTTCGACGGCCGGTTTGTCACCCGCTCCCTGGAGGTGGATCCGACCGAGCGCAGCGCCGAAATTACGCTCATTTATGAGAGCGGCCAGCGATACCGGTTGGGAGAGGTTACCTTTGAAGAAGGGCACTGGTTTGAGATTGAGCTTCTGAGGGATTTCGTCACCTTTGAACCGGGAACCCCCTATCACGCCGACGAAATAGCGCGGCTGAACAAGGATCTTCTGAACAGCGGCTACTTCAGCAACGTTGACGTCAATATCTCACCACAGGATGCCGAAAACGGGGTCATTCCTGTTAGCGTTGCCCTTTCCCGGCGCGAAGCGCGCTCGGTAGCCGCCGGTGTCGGTTTCTCGACCGACGTTGGTCCCCGGTTCCGGGGCACCTGGCGGGAGCATTGGATTAATCCCATGGGGCACAAGCGGGGAGCCGAAACGGAGCTATCGGTGCCTCGTCAGAACCTGAGCACCTGGTACGAGTTGCCCCTGGATCCTCCCATGACGGATCTGATCCGTCTTACCGCCGGATATCAGCGGGAGGATATCGAGAATGTTGAATCGGAACTTCTTACCCTTGGGCAGCAATGGCAGCATCAGCTTGATAACGGGTGGCTCCAGGTTCTGTCATTACGCTGGGAAGGCGAACGGTTCAATATCGGCAATGATGAGAAAGGTACGAGCACACTGTTGCTCCCGGGAGCTGGTTACTCGAAGATTCACGCGGATTCACCTCTGGACCCGTCCCGCGGCTACCGTTTGCAGCTGGATGTTACCGGCTCTCATCGGGCTGTGCTCTCGGATGTCGACATCCTGCACGTTAACGCCCTGGCCAAGGGGCTGTTTACCATTGCCGGCAAGCATCGCTTTGTCGGACGCTTTCAGGCGGGAGCCGTTGCCACAAACCAGTTCTCGGATGTGCCGCCGTCCCTGCGCTTTTTTGCTGGTGGCGATCAAAGCGTCCGGGGCTATGGTTATGAAACCCTTTCGCCTGAAAATGACAATGGTGTGCCAGTGGGCGGCCGCTTTTTGATGGTGGGTAGCGGAGAGTATCAGTACCAGTTTGCCGACCAATGGCGGGCAGCGGTGTTTGTCGATCACGGTAATGCCATTAATGATCTGAATGATCCCCTGGCAACGGGCGCGGGCATCGGCATTCGCTGGATCAGCCCGGTTGGTCCGCTGCGGCTGGACATCGCCAAAGGACTGGACCGGGAATTTGGCGGGGACTGGCGACTTCACTTTTCCATGGGGCCTGAGCTGTGACGCAGACACCGGAAACGTCCGACGACAAGCATCAGCAGCAACCGGCTCGCCGGCACCGCCTGCGCTTCTGGCTGCTTGTGTGTCTGGGGCTTCTGTTCCTGGTGCCCGTTTTGTTGCTGGCGGCTGTCTTGCTTGCTCTGCGTTCCGAGACCGGAACTGCCTGGGTCATAGAACAGGTGCCGGGGCTACAGGTCGAAAATGACCGCGGTTCACTATTTGGCCAGTGGCAGGCTGACCACCTGCAATGGCGTGGCTACGGGGTTGAAGTCATCGTTGAATCCCCGCTCGTGGACTGGTCGCCTTCCTGCCTGTTGAAAAAGCAGCTTTGTGTCGAAAGCCTGAGGGCAGAGACCCTCGAAGTCACACAGTTGCCTCCTGCCGACAAGTCCGGAAGCGGGGGCGCAATCACGCTGCCGGGCGTGGACCTGCCCCTTGGGCTGAATATCAGCGGCGTCCGGATGGGGCCTTTCACCTTGAATGGTAACAGGGTCTGGGACCGGCTTGAGCTGGATGCCGGTGGGTCGGGTGCTGACTGGAGGATCGACCGCGCCTGGTATCAGTTGGGCGATTACACCGTGTCCGCCGCCGGGCGGATCGAGACCCGACGGGATTGGCCCGTCAATCTGGAGGTCACCGCGGATATTCCGCCACCCTATGGTGACCAGTGGATGCTGGACGCCATACTCTCTGGCAGCGTGCGAGACCTGATGGTGGAGGTCACGAGTCGCGGTTATCTGAATGCCGAACTCTCCGGGGAAGTCGAACCGCTGGATCCAAGCCTGCCGGCAAAACTTCGGATTACCTCTGAACAGTTCCGGGCAGTTGAGACCCTGCCGGAGACGCTGGTGCTCAACGACTGGTTCCTGGAAGCCCGTGGCAGCCTTCAGAGAGGTTTCCAGACCCGGGGTCAGGCCAGGTTGCCCGGCACAACGGGGCCGGTGCAGCTGACACTGGAGGGGCGCGTTACCACACAGGCAGCCGAGAATATCCGTATTGAGCTGGCCACCGATGGGGAGAATGGCAGTGAGCGGGATACTGTGGTGGCCAACGGGCGTGTGGCCTGGAGTGAGGGCCTGGAGGCCAGCACCGATGTGCGCTTGCGTGGGTTTCCCTGGTACACCCTGGTTCCGGGCCTTGAAGAGCCTGCGGTTGTGCTTCGGTCGCTGGATGGCACCGCCTCCTGGCGGGAGGGAAGCTACCACGCAGAGCTTGAAGCCGGGGTCGATGGCCCTCAGGGGAGTGCTGAACTGTCGACAACTGTCGATGGTGACACCGAGCAAACCAAACTGACCGATCTGAGGATCAGTACCGGCGCCGGATCGCTTACCGGGAAGGGCTCGGTGAACTTTTCCGGGCCGCTATCCTGGCAGGCGGCGCTGGCCCTCCAGGATTTCAACCCGGGTTACTGGGTGCCGGTCCTTGAAGCCAGCCTGAGTGGCGATGTCACTACCGAAGGGCAGCTCGGAGACGGCCCTATACCTGCCATGAGCGCCAACTGGGACCTCAAGGGTGACTGGCGCTCCAATCCCGCGTCTCTTGAAGGAAGCCTTGATACTTCATCCGGTAGCTGGGAGTTGTCCGGGCTGAATCTGGTGATTGGTAACAATCGGGTGGAAGGAAGTGGCACCTGGGGCAATCTGTTGCGCGGTGACCTGGCCCTGTACTTGCCCGAGCCCGAGATCGTTCTGCCCGGCCTGACCGGTAATCTTGAAGCGACCTTGATGGCTGAGGGAACGCCAGAGCGCCCGGCGGGAGAGCTGAAAGCGAGCGGCCAAAACCTTGCCTGGCAGGATCAGCTATCCATTGAGACCCTGAGCCTGGATGCCGAACTGGAAGACGGGCTGAGTCTTGCAAGCCGGCTACGGGCCGAGAATCTCCGGGGATTCGGCCAGGACCTTGAAACGCTCACGCTCCAGGCGAACGGAACCCCGGGGCAACACACATTGAGTGTGAGGGCTGAGCATTCCGAAGCAGATCTGGAGTTGGCGTTTGAGGGTGGGGCTGGTTCTGAATGGAAAACCTGGCAGGGTCAGCTCTCGAGCGGTCTGATCAATCTTCCGGAGCAGTCCCAGCGATGGCAGCTGGAATCGCCGGCGACCCTGGACTATGGCGCCAATGGAAAGCTGGCCTTCGGTAACCATTGCTGGCGCTGGCAACAGAGCACCGTCTGCGCCGATGATCAGACACTGCTACCTGTTCCCGATATCGCCTATCGCATCGACCGGTTCCCAACGGTGGCCCTGGCACCCTTGTTGCCGGAAACCGTGCGCTGGAACGCGCGGTTAAATGGCGAGATTGATTTTACGACGACAGCGGAAGGCCCGGATGGTCGGGTTTATCTTGATGCCGGTGACGGCGAGTTCCAGCTGTTGGTCGATGGTGAGTGGGAATCACTGGACTATGATGCGTTTACCACCGAGGTTGCGTTCAAGCCTCAACAAGCCGATGTCGCCGTTCGTCTGTCCGGTCCCGAGTTGGGCAGATTTACCCTGGATATGGGGCTGGACCCGAACTCCGAAAACCGCAATGTTGAGGGATCCTTCAATCTGGAAGGGCTGGATATTGCCCTTGCCGGGCTGCTGTCAGGGCTTGATGAGGTGGCGGGGCAGGTAAACGGCCAGGGTCAGCTTTCAGGCCCGCTGATGAAACCAGCTGTAACCGGCGAATTGCACCTGGTGGATGGACGGGTTTCAGATCCCCGGTTGCCGGTGCCCATTGAGGAGATGATTGCCAGTATCGAATTCTCGGGATATTCGGCACAAATTAGCGGCAGAATCCAGAGCAATGCCCGAAGTAAGACCATCCTGGATGGTGAGGTCGACTGGCAACAGGCGCCGCGGGGGGAAATCCGCATCTCCGGGGAGCGGATACCGTTCAATGTTGAGCCTTATGCCCAGCTTGAGGTAGAGCCGGATCTGACTCTTGTGTTCCGGGAGGGAACCCTGGAAATCGTTGGACAGGTTGCCGTTCCGAGAGGGGATATAGAAATAAAGGGGCTACCTGAACAGGCTGTGTCGGTTTCCGAGGATGAAGTCATCGTCGGTGTCGAGAGGGAGGAGCCCGTAGTCCGTTCACTCAACATGGATGTAAAGGTCGTAGTAGGGGAAGATCAGGTGACGTTTGCCGCCTTCGGCGTGACGGGCGATCTGGAGGGCTCCCTCAGGATCAGCAACGATATGGACACCCGGGGCACGCTTCAACTGGTCAATGGCCAGTATGAGGCCTATGGTCAGGAGCTCGAACTCAGGCGTGCCAGGCTGCTGTTCGTCGGTAACCTGGCTCAACCCTATCTCGATATCGAGGCCGTGCGGCGGGTGGATACCGTGGTTGCCGGTATACGTCTGACGGGGCCGGTGCAATCACCGGAGACGGAGGTGTTCTCCAACCCGGATATGCCGCAGACAGATGCATTGTCCTACGTGATCCTGGGCAGGCCCCCCCAAAGCCAGGGTGACGAAGGTCAGATGAGCCGGGCGGCGCTTTCGTTGGGGCTGACCCAGGCCAGCAAGGTGACCGGGCAGATTGGCGAGGAGTTCGGTATTCGCCAGCTGACTCTTGAGGCAGAGGGCTCCGGCGATCAGACGTCGGTGGTGGCCAGCGGTTACCTCACGGATGAGTTGAGCGTTCGATACGGTGTCGGCATCTTTGAGCCGATCACCACCGTTGCCTTACGCTATGATCTGGGCCGGTACTTCTACCTGGAGGCTGCCAGTGGGCTGGCGGCCTCCCTGGATATCTTCTATACGCGGGATTTCTGAGGTTACTCCAGTTCGAAGGTCGCACTCACCGAAGCACGGATCTCCCGCTCGCCCACGCTTGAAACGGTATCTGACATTGATTTGGCTTCCGACATCATCATCGGCACCGGTCGATGCCCACCATTAATGTTGATGGTGACCACATCGCCGCAGGTCTGGTCGAGCCGGCTCGCCACGAACCTGCACCTCGCCTGCGCGTCGGCAATGGCTCTGGCCAGTGCTTCCTGCTCCATGCCGGTTTCATCCGAATGGAAGAACTGATGGGGCCCAAGCTGGTAATCCAGACCCACGGCCTGAGCTTCACGTAGTAGCGGGTTCAACAGGCTCAGGTCACTGATGCTGAAGCTTATGGTCTGCGAGGCGACAGCCTGTTTTTCGGGGTCCTCACCGCGCTCCGGCGCTGGAATCATGCGGGTGTAAAGGTTCACCGTCGCATCGGAATAGTCGTTGAGTCGATCCCGATAATCGGTGATGCGATCACGCCACTGCGACATCAGTTCAGCCACCCGTTCGGTAGCCTTTTGGGGGAGGGCGTGCTCGGCACTGGCGGTAAACTGTAGCCGGGCGCTGTCTGGCTCATAACGAACACTGCCTTCGCCGGTAAGCGTCACCTCTCCCGCCAGGGCCACAGCCGGCAATGCGAGTGCCAGGGAAAGAAGATAACGGGATTGTCGAAGTATCCGGTGTTCGGGGTTCCGTCCGTTCACGGGATTTCCTCCTTTGGAAATCGTTGATGGGTCAGGCTTCGCCGGAATCGGGTTCCAGGCGCGCCAGTTTGAATCGGCGGGCGGCATCCACGAACTGGCCAAAGATGCGCCGATGCCCACCGTGATAGAGCAGGTATTCCGGGTGCCACTGAATGCCCGTTAACCACTGACCTCGCGTGCTCTCAATGGCCTGTACGAAAAGATCATTGTCCACGGCGGTTACGCGCAGATTGCGGCCCAGGCGCTTGATCGCCTGGCTGTGGATCCGGTTGGCGCCGATTACCGGCGAGCGCATGGCCGCTTCAAGCCGGCTGGGCGTTACCAGGCGCACGGTTTGCAGAGGGAGCAGCAAGGGGCGGTGCCGGGTGTTTACCCTCAGCGGGGTCACGTTCTGGCACAGGGACCCGCCGTGAAATACGTTGATGAACTGTGCGCCCCGGCAAATTCCGAGCACCGGGATACCAATGGCCTCAGCCTGCTCAAGCAGTGACTGATCGGTTGCATCCCGTTTGCGATCATAGTTGGCGGTAACCTGGGGTTCCTGGCCATATCGCTCCGGATGGACATGGGTGCCGCCAGAGAGCACCAGGCCATCCAGCATGGCCACGGCGACCCGTGACCCGGGGCGAATGTAGTGGGTGCGGGCGCCGTGAAGACGCAGGCCCAGGCTGATCAGACGATGGGCCAGGCTTTTTCGGGCGGGACCGCTGATGCCGATGGTCAGGCCGGGAACCTCGAGCTCCTGTTCGGGATCTTGTTCAGACATACCCGTTCTTGGCCAGCCAGTCGTTGGTAGTTTCCTGCCAGCTGTGGGTCAGGTTGTGGAGATTGAGTTTCCGCCGTTCCCGGAAGAGTCGGCGCATATCGGCCAGATCGTCCGGATTATTGGCCAGTTGCTCCAGGACGATCCAATCGTTCCACACGGTGGAAAAATGCCAATCAGGATTATCGATGTCGCAATCCGGCAAGCGGTAGTGCAGGGTGGGCCGGCTCTTGATCCTCGGATCCCGCACATGGCGTTCAAGGCGCTCCCTGTCCAGATGGGCAAAGAGCGGCAGCAGATCAAGCGCCCGGTTGCGGGTCGGATTGAACTCCAGGTAGTCCTCCATCAGCTCGCCAAGGTTTGGATGGTAGTTTTCTTCCATCAGAAGCTCGGTGTAGCGGCCGTGCCAGGGTTCGATATAGGTGGTGAATTTGCGGCTGACATCCAGCTGATGCCGGTTCTTGAGCCAGTCGTACAACGCCGCAAACGCCTGGAAGTAACGGACCATTGTCTCTGGCCTGAGATCGGGCAATTCCGGGTTAAGCTGCAGGCCGAACGCGAAGTAGATGGCATCCCGGCTGCCCAGTGCACCGGCCTCTCTGAGGTTGTCGACGAGGGATTCGATGGCTTCCAGGCTGGAAAATGGCAGGGGAGGGCTGATGATCTCCAGGGGCACAACGCGCTCGGCGGCTGCATCGATCACGTCCATTGCCTGGCCTCCCAACTCCCGGATGGATTCCGGAAGCCGCTCATCGGCCAGATCAAGATCCTTGATAGGATCGGAATCCAGTTCCACCGTGAATTCGCCCAGCTCTGTTTGCAGCGCCGTTACATATCGTGACTTCAGTACCGGGGTTCCTTTCAGCAGTCTGGCGGCCAGTGTGACCAGCTCATCGTAGCCCAGACCAGACAATTCGATCTCGACGCCAACGCGGCGTTCCTTCCCTTCGTTTGTCTCCAGGACATCAGGCATCCTGCAGGTGCTGTCTTGAGTCATGCTGCTCCCAGGTTCGTGAGGACTCGTGCATCAACCATATCACACCGCTGTTGATCATCATTGTTAAGCGAACGCAAGAAAATCATGGGGGTTGACTTTACACTGGATAAAACACTGTATATAGTCACTGTACTGTATATAAAAACAGGGCGCCCGAAACGGGTTTCCGTAAGGAAAATCCGAGCTCGGGCCCGAATTAGCGGAGTAGCTTGATGAAGCTCACAGCAAGGCAGTCACAGGTACTGGAGATCATACGCCGATACGTCGATGAGACCGGCTATCCGCCAACCCGCGCTGAAATCGCTGCGGAGCTGGGCTTCCGTTCGGCCAATGCCGCGGAGGAGCACCTTCGTGCGCTGGCCCGGAAAGGGGCCATTGAAATGGTGCCCGGTGCCAGTCGCGGGATCCGCCTGCCTGAGGCCGAAGAGGATCTGGGGTTGCCGGTTATTGGGCAGGTCGCGGCGGGTAGTCCAATTCTCGCCCAGGAGCATATTGAGGATCATTGTACGCTTCAGCCTGAGTTCTTCTCGCCGTCTGCAGATTACCTGCTGCGGGTTCGGGGCATGAGCATGAAGGATATTGGCATTCTTGATGGCGATTTACTGGCAGTGCACAGCACCCAGGATGTTCACAATGGCCAGGTGGTGGTTGCCCGGGTTGGCGATGAGGTCACGGTAAAACGTTTCCGCAGGGAAGGATCAAAAGTCTACCTGATTGCCGAGAACGAGGAATTCGCACCTATTGAAGTGGACCTGACCGAACAGGAACTGTTCATCGAAGGTCTGGGTGTCGGTGTTATCCGCCGCTCTGATCTGCACTGATCAGGCCGGATAGCCTCTGATAGATTGAAAACGGGTGAATTATGGAACAAATGAGCTTTAATCAGAATCTGGCCTACAATCCCAATGCTCTGTCCTGTTCAGTGCCGGCAACTGCCGCCCGCGAGCGACGCTCTGTCATTCGCGCCCGACGTTCTTCGGAGCCTTCTGATGCGAGGGCTTCGGGCAATGTAACGGAAATTATCCTGCCCGAGGGTCAGGTGGAAAACTTCCAGCTACTGTTGCCCATGCTTACCCAGCTGAATCAGGAAAAGCGTTGGCTGGCCTGGATCGACCCGCCTCAGGCGTTGGTCAGCAAGTGGCAAAAAATGCATGGCATCGTGGCGGGCGAGTTGCTGGTGCTTCGATCAACACCGGACTATCCCGCGCAGGAGCTGGCCGAGCGAGCCCTCAGCGCAGGTACGTGTCATGCGGTAGTGATGTGGACCCGTAAATTGGGCCGCACTGCCCTCGAATCCCTGCAAAAGGCTTCTGCCGAAGGCAACAGCCATGGGGTGGTTCTCAGGCAGCGTTAATTACTCAGTGGAGAGTGTAGGAGGGCTGGGCGTCTGGGGCGTCCAGTTCGTCATCTTCCCAGTCGATATCGTGGGCAACATTGCCAACCGCCTCAATACCTGCGGCAATCATTGCTTTGGCGACTGACATATCACGGTCTTCCATCATTTCCCGGGCTTCTTCCGAGAAAGAGATTCTTACCAGCGGCGCACTGTCATCATCAATGCGGCGCAGGGCGTAATCACCGTTGGTCAGTTGCACGATTTCAAAAAACGATGGTGACATTAAATAAACCTTCAAGTTAATAAGATCTGAAACTGCCTGCCGCTGAAGTGGCTTACCACTCGCTGTGCTGGTCTTCCAGATCATCGGCAAAATGTTTGACGGCGTTCAGGGTTTTCAGTAACGCCGTAGCGGATCTATCCGGGCCGGCATCGGCGGATACCGCAATGATGTTCTCCGCGCTCACGGTTTTTTTGGTCGCCGGTGGTCGGCTCTGTGAGCGTTCCAGTTGTTCCATGTGGTTCCACCAGCTTCCTGAGCGCTGTTCCAGTTCTCTCAGCCGACCGATTTCATTCGGTTCTGGTCCGATCAGAGCGGCCAGTTCATCCAGAGTTGCAGGTTCTTCCGATTTTCTCTGGTACAGCCTGGCAACCATCACCAGCAATAATTTCCGGGACCGTAGGAGCAACTCGATTGCTCCCTGGATGGCTGCCTCACGGCGCAAGGCCTGTTCCGCCTCATTAGGGGGTTGGCCTTCACCCTCAGCTCCTGCCTGGTCCAGTTGTCCCAGCAAAGTGCGGGCGAGAAAGAGCTTTTGCGAAACCAGTGAGTGCCATTGCGAGGCCATGGAATACCTTCAATCGCCAGCGCGGGTGTAACCCCGGAAAATTAATTGGCCACTATACCATTTCTGGTGGCAAATTTCTTCAACTGTCTGGGCAGGCAGGTTTCACAAGAAAATACAAACATTCACTTGAAACGACCGTTTGAATTTGGCAAAAAGGCGCCCGGCTGTGCGAGTTCTGATCGTTGCGGCTACCCAACAGCATGAACTTCTGGAGGTGTAAGGGATGCGAAGCCACATCGTTGCAGGTGTCGCCCTGGTTTTTCTCGGTTTTTCCGGACAGGCTCTGGCCAAAGTCACGACCGCCGAAGCCGAGCGGTTGGGTGAGGATCTCACTCCGGTTGGAGCCGAGCGGGAGGGCAACCGGTCAGGCAGCATTCCCGAGTGGACCGGAGGCCTTGCTACGCCCCCGGAGGGTTGGCGCAAGGGCCAGGTTGAAATTGATCCATTTCCGGAAGATGAGGCCCTTTTCGTTATAACCTCCGACAATCTTGACCTGTACCGGGATAAGCTGTCGGATGGCCACATTGCCATGCTGGAGAAGTATGGGCCTGACTTTTTCATGCCGGTTTACCAGACCCGGCGCACCGCCGCGTTTCCGGAGCATGTTTACGACAAGTTTCGCGACAATGCCCTCACAGCGGAGCTGCTCGACAATGGTAATGGTGTCCGTGACACCATCATGACCAGCCCGTTCCCGATTCCGAAAGACGGCCTGGAAGTCATCTGGAACCACATCCTGCGTTACCGGGGGGAAGAGATTTCCCTGCGCAGTGCGTCTGCGACGCCGCAGAGGGATGGCTCCTACAATCCGGTGATCAATGATTACGACTACTTTTTTGCTTATAGTCAGAAAGGAGCGGAACTGGCGGAAATCGATAACAAGATTTTCTACCTGAAGACAGACACCATTGCGCCCTCGTCGCTGGCTGGCACCATTACGCTGGTCCACGAAACCCTCGATCAGGTGCGCTCACCGCGTCTGGCCTGGCGTTATGATTCCGGTTCCCGGCGGCTTCGCAGGTCGCCCAACCTGGCCTACGAGACCGACCTTCCGAATTCATCGTCCCTGCGTTCGGTAGACCAGAAAGATATGTACAACGGGGCGCCCAACCAGTACGACTGGGAGCTGAAAGGCAAGCGGGAGCTGTTCGTGCCCTACAACGCCTACAAGCTGCACGGTCCGCAGGTTGAAGCCGATGACGTGATTCGTCCGGGCCACATCAATCAGGAACTGACCCGGTATGAGCTTCATCGGGTATGGGTGGTGGAAGCGAAACGCCGGACCGGGATCAGCCACATCTATGATCGCCGCGTTTTCTACGTGGATGAGGACAGCTGGCAGATTCTGGCCTCCGAGGAATACGATGCGGAGGGAAATTTGTGGCGTGTGTCCGAGGCCCACAACATCAGCTATTACAGTGAGCCGGTTTTCTGGACTACCATGGAGATGACTTACGACCTGAAGGCGGAGCGTTACTACATTGATGGGTTGGATGATGGTTTCCCGGCGTATGATTTCAGCCCCGGGTTCCGGGGCAGTGAGTTTACTGCCTCAGCTGCCCGTCGTGCTGCTCGCCGTTGAATTTCAAGGAGACCGACATGGCAGACCCGCAGACTCACCTCGACCACCTCGACCAGCTGATGGCCGATCTTGGTCGCGCTCTCGCGGACAAAGACTGGGAGGCGATGGCCAGTCTTAACGAGAAGGTGAAGCCGGCCGTCGAGCCACTCATGGCTGCCCTGGAAGCGGGAGAGGTGGAGGCGGAGCCGGTGAGGCTCCGCTTGCAGGAGTTGCAGCAGTTTATTGACGCAGCGGATGAATCTGCCCGCATTGCCCGCAAGGAAGCGGAAGACGGTCTCAAGGGAGTCAACCGGAATCGAAGTGCAGCAAAGGCCTATCAGAACGTCTCCTCGAATCGACCGAAATAGCGTCATAAAATTGACTCTGTCGTCCTTACAGTCTTAAATACCGCACAAATCCCTCAAGAGATCCGGTTGAATGTCTAAAAATAACAAAGTGCTGGTGCTGAGCGAGGACGATTCAAGATTGCGGGACATGGTCACCATTCTTGAGTTCATCGGCGAGGAGCAGGTCCTTGCTGGCGATGACGCCAGGGCACTTTTGAACAGCGGCGACGAGGATAGCCTTTCAGATATCTCGGTCGCGGTGGTGAACGGAGAGGACGCTGGCGCCACCGAGGCCATTACGACTGTCAGCAATGCCGTCAAGGGAGTTCCTTTGCTGGTTGTTGGGCATCCTGAACTGAAGGGCCTGCCCGATGATGCCAGCGGGCGCATTATTGCCCGCATGGAATGGCCGCTGAATTACACCAAGTTTGTTGATTCCCTCTACCGGGCCCAGATTTACCGGGACCAGTTCAGCCGTTCCCGGGAGCGGGGCCAGCAGCGAGGTCTTCAGCTCTTTCGCAGCCTTGTGGGAACCAGCCGTAAGGTCCAGCAGGTACGGCAGTTGATGGAACAGGTGGCCGATAAGGACGTCAGTGTCCTGATTACCGGCGAATCGGGCACCGGCAAGGAGGTGGTTGCCCGCAACCTGCATTATCATTCGTCCCGCCGGGACAAACCGTTTGTGCCGGTTAACTGTGGCGCCATTCCGGCCGAACTGCTGGAAAGCGAACTGTTCGGCCATGAAAAAGGCGCCTTTACCGGTGCAATCACGGCCCGGGTAGGGCGCTTCGAGATGGCGGAGGGCGGTACCCTGTTTCTGGACGAGATCGGCGACATGCCGCTCAACATGCAGGTGAAGATTCTTCGGGTTTTGCAGGAGCGTACCTTCGAGCGGGTGGGTAGCAATCGGACCCAGTCCGCGGATGTTCGGGTAATTGCCGCCACTCACAAGCATCTGGAAGACATGATCGAGTCCGGGGATTTCCGGGAGGATCTCTATTACCGCCTGAATGTGTTCCCCATCGAAATGCCGGCTCTGCGTGATCGGGTGGAAGATATTCCCCTGCTGATCAACGAGCTTATTTCCCGGATGGAAAAAGAGAAGCGCGGTTCGTTGCGGATGAACTCGGCGGCGATCATGAGTCTGTGTCGCCACGATTGGCCCGGTAATGTCCGTGAGCTGGCCAATCTGGTTGAACGCCTGTCGATCATGCACCCCTACGGCGTGATTGGCGTGCAGGAGCTGCCCAAGAAGTTCCGCTATGTTGACGACTACGACGAAAACCGTCCGGTGGAGGACACCGGGATGCCATCCAGCATTCCCGGTCTGGTGGGTCTGGATGCCCCGGCGTTGTTGCCGGTGAACGGCATTGACCTCAAGGACTACCTCTCCAACCTCGAGAAGCAGCTGATCCAACAGGCGCTCGACGAAGCCGGTGGTGTGGTGGCCAGGGCGGCCGAGAAGCTGCGAATCCGTCGCACCACCCTGGTCGAGAAGGTTCGCAAGTACGGGCTCCGGGAAGAGGAATCCGAGGAATCCTGACCGGGAATGTCCGGTTTCTGAAGTTGCTGAAACGGCGTCAAAGGTTCGTAACCTGAGGCGCCGTTTGCATTTCCCGCCGACGTAAAATTGTCATTCCCCTCTTCCGGAATTACCTTTCTTTCTGAAATATATAGAAAAATTCAAGTTGGCACGGTGCTGGCTTAAGAACCTGCAAACGAAGTATCCGAACTATGGGGTCCGAACCGACGGGCCGATCGGGGAGTCAGGTTATGAGTCAGGCACAGTTTGTTCTTCAGTCCGGCGCGGGCAGCGCGAAAGCCAACGCTGCGGCGGATGTAAACGACAAGGTTACGGCCCTGTTTCCAGAGCAGGACGACGCGGCGGTGGATTCCGCCCTGGAATTGTTCAACCGGATGTCGCGACAGATTACTGACTCCTACAGAACCCTTGAATCACGGGTCAACCAGCTTTCCGGCGAGCTGACTCAGGAATCGCTTCAGCGTCAACAGGAGCTTGAAGAGAAAGAGCAACTGGCGGACCGCCTGTCGACCCTTCTGAAAGCATTGCCGGCCGGCGTTGTGGTCCTGGACAGCCAGGGCGTGGTGACGCAGACGAACCCGGCAGCCATTGCGTTGCTGGGAGAACCCCTGGATGGCGCCCGCTGGGTGGATGTCATCCATCGCTGTTTCGCGCCCCGGCGGGACGATGGCCACGAGGTTTCCCTGAAAGACGGTCGCAGGGTCAGCATCGAGATCCGGACCATGGAGAACCAGCCCGGCCAGCTGATTCTGCTGACCGACCTTACTGAAACCCGGCATTTGCAGGCGCAGCTGGCCCACGCCCAGCGTCTGTCTGCCATGGGCAAGATGGTTGCGTCCCTTGCTCACCAGATTCGCACCCCGCTGTCTGCGGCCATTCTCTATGGCGGCCATCTGAGCCAGGAAGACCTGGATGAGGAAATGCGACAGCGCTGTGCCTCGCGTTTGATGTCCCGCCTGACCCATCTGGAGCAACAGGTGCGCGATATGCTGATCTTCGCCCGGGGCGAAACCCGGCTGGCAGAGGAGCTGTCTGCCGGTAAGCTGGTTTCAGCACTGGCCTCGGCTGTCGAAGGGCTGAAGCCTGCTCCCGGCGCACAGGTAAGTCTCGAGAACGACATCTCCAGCGACTGTCGTCTCATGTGTAACCGTGACGCCCTCGTAGGCGCCTGCACCAATCTTGTTAATAACAGCCTTGAAGCCGGTGCGACCCATGTTGTCGTCCGGGTAAAGGAAGAAACCGGCGAACTCGTCATTCGTGTTCTGGATAACGGGCCGGGGTTCGAGTCTTCGGACGCGGGCCGTTTAACAGAAGCTTTTTACACGACCAAATCCCACGGAACAGGGCTTGGTCTTGCGGTGGTACAGGCCGTTATCAAGGCCCATCAGGGGCGGTTCACCATTGAATCGCCGGACCAGGGCGGCGCCATCGCTACTTTGCGTCTACCGCAATTACGTAACAGACACTGATCGGAGGCAACCATGGCCAAGGCCCAGATTCTGATTGTTGAGGATGACCATGACCTGCGGGAAGCGCTGGTAACCACCCTTGAACTGGCAAAATTCCGGGTACGGGAAGCGTCCAATGCTAATGAGGCGCTCGAGAGACTGGCAGAGTCCCCGGTGGATATGGTGGTCAGCGATGTCAACATGCCGGGTCTGTCGGGGCACCAGTTGCTGGCCGAGGTCCAACGGTTGTATCCGGGGCTGCCAATGATGCTGATCACGGCCTATGGCCAGATTAGCGATGCGGTGTCGGCCATGCAGGCTGGCGCCATTGATTACCTGGTCAAGCCGTTCGAGCCGCGTTTCCTGGTGGACGCCGTCAGCAAGATCGTCGGCGGCGGGCGCGAAAAAGCCAGCGATGAGCCGGTGGCCGAGGATCCGATCAGCAAGCGCATGTTCCAGCTGGCAACCAAGGTGGCCGGCAGTGATTCGACGGTCATGATCTCCGGGGAAAGCGGAACCGGCAAGGAAGTGCTCGCCCGTTATATCCATCAGCAATCCCCAAGGGCGGATCAGCCCTTCGTGGCTATCAACTGTGCGGCGATTCCCGAAAACATGCTGGAGGCCATCCTGTTCGGGCACGAGAAGGGCGCCTTCACCGGTGCCGTCGCCTCTTCGCCCGGCAAGTTCGAGCAGGCCAACGGTGGCACCATTCTTCTGGACGAGATATCGGAGATGGACCTGGGGCTCCAGTCCAAGCTGTTGCGGGTGTTGCAGGAGCGCGAAGTGGAGCGGGTTGGTGGTCGCAAGACCATCAGTCTGGATGTCCGGGTAGTGGCAACGACCAACCGGGACCTCGCGGATTACGTGCGCGAAGGCAAGTTCCGGGAAGATCTGTACTACCGCCTGACGGTGTTTCCGATGCACTGGCAGCCGCTCCGGGAGCGCCGACTGGACATCATGCCGTTGGCCACGTCGCTGCTTAAAAAACACTGCCGAAAAATGAAGCTGACCGGGATTGCCTTTGCCCAGGACGCGAAAAGCGCGTTGATGAATCATCAGTGGCCGGGCAATGTCCGGGAGCTGGACAACGCAATCCAGCGAGCCCTGGTGCTGCACCAGGGCAATGTTATTCACTCCGGCGACCTGTGCCTGGAGCTGGGTATCACCGGCCGACCGGACATTCGGAGTGTGGAGCCGGCTTCGCCACCTGAATTCGGCGGCACCACAGAGGACGCGGCGGGCATTTCAGACTCCGGAAGTTCCGCCTGCGATCAGCCGCCTCATGGCCAGTTCGATGAGCCTGAAGGCGCAGTTTCGCTGGGGGATGATCTGAGACAGCAGGAATTCCGTATTATTATCCAGACACTCCGGAAAGAGCGTGGGCGTCGCAACAGGGCTGCAGAGCAATTGGGGATCAGTCCCCGAACACTCAGGTACAAGCTGGCCCAGATGCGCGACGCCGGAATCGATCTGGACGCCGAAATGGCCTTGGTCTGACCCCCTGCAAGACGAACTCCTTCATTGGCACCCCTCGGGGTGCCGTTTTTTTATCCGTCGTCAAAAGTCCGTCAGTGATTTCTTGCGCACCAGGCGTTAGATATCTAACTGTATGATATTTAATGTTAAAAACTACTTGGCCTGCCAATTGCTTTATCGGGACTAATAGCACCCCAAGAGCAAATCCGTCCCGGGGAGGGCGGCGCCAGGAGAAAGTTATGGTTCAGCGTGCCGACATCAACAGTGTTTTGTCCGATATCCGGTCCCTGCGTTCCCAGATGATGCAGAACCAGCGGATCGAGCAGGATCAATCGGTTCGTGGCCGCATCGACGGTCCCCGCCAGGTTCAGGAAACCCAGGAAACGCCCAGCTTCAATGACATGCTGAGCAATGCCGTGAACAACGTGAACGACCTCCAGAAAACCGCGGGGGATCTGCGAACCGCATACGATATGGGCGATCCGAACGTGGACATCACGCGCGTGATGATTGCCGCCCAGAAATCCTCTGTCTCCTTCGAAGCGCTGACCCAGGTACGTAACCGGGTGGTTCGGGCCTACGAAGACATTATGAACATGCCGATCTGATAACGGAGCAGAGTCATGGCCAGCGTACCTGCAGAAACCAACGCCTCGAACATGCCGGCGGCCCGCGAGGGTGATGCGTCAGAGAGCCGTAGCGACCTTTTCATGGGGTTCAACCGGCTGAACCTGCTGCGCCAGATCGGCCTGATGGTAGGGCTTGCCGCCAGTGTAGCGTTGGGCCTGGCGGTTGTGCTTTGGGCCCAGGAGCCCAACTACCAGCCGGTGGTGGGCGATCTCTCCTCCTACAACCCCCAGGACGTAACCACCATCCTCGAGAGCAACGGCATCGACTATAAAATGGACCCGCGCACCGGCGCGTTGCTGGTTCCCTCGGATCAGGTCTACAACGCGCGGCTGAAGCTGGCGGCCGAGGGTGTTACAGATCGGCAAACCATGGGCTACGAGCTGCTGGACCAGGAGCGCGGTCTGGGTACGTCCCAATTCATGGAAACCATTTCTTATCGTCGTGGGCTCGAGGGTGAGCTTGCCCGCACCGTTGCCAGTATGCGCGGGGTGCGGAATGCACGGGTGCACCTGGCGATTCCGGAGCGCTCTGTGTTTGTACGCGATGCCCGCGATCCGTCTGCGTCGGTATTTCTCGAAGTCTTTGCTGGCCGCCGGCCGGAACAGGAGCAGATCAGTGCCATTGTGAACCTGGTAGCCGGCAGTGTTCCCATGATGAGCAAGGAACATGTGACCGTTGTCGACCAGAACGGCAATTTGCTGACCGGCAAGGAAAGCCAGACCAATGCCGACCAGATGGCGGACCAGTATGAATATACCGCCAAAGTCGAGGAGCGCCTTACCCGCCGAGTCGCCTCGCTGATTGCACCGATTGTGGGTGATGGTCGCTATCGTGCTGAAGTCTCGGCAGATCTTGATTTTTCCTCGGTGGAACAGGCAGAGGAGCTGTTTAATCCTGAACAACAGGCTGTCCGCAGTGAGCGTGAGCTAACGGAACAGCGTGCCGCAGGGGCCCAGGGCGGTATTCCCGGCGCGCTGGCGAACCAGCCGCCGGCCGATGCCGCTGTTCCGGAGCAGGCTGCCGGTGCTCAAGGCGATGGCGAAGGGGCGGCTCCCCAGCCGGTCAACGTGCGTCGTGAATCCACCCGGAACTACGAGATGGATCGAACGGTGAGCTACCGGCGGCAGGAGCTGGGACGAGTTAAGCGGGTTACTGTCGCTCTGGCGGTGGATGACATGAAAGTGGTCGATCCCCAGACTGGCGAAGTCAGCTACGAGCCCTGGCCGGAGCAGGAACTACAGCGCCTGAGCATGCTGGTGCGGGATGCAGTGGGTTATTCCGCTGCCCGGGGCGACAGTGTTACGGTGATGAATACTGCCTTCGCACCGGAAGAAACGGTTGAATTCGAAGCCCCGGCCTTCTGGGAGCAGCCCTGGTTCTGGGACCTGATGAAGCAGGTACTGGCCGGCCTGGTCATACTGGTTCTGGTGCTTGGGCTGCTGCGTCCCACGCTCAAGAGCCTGTCGGGCGGTGGTCAGCGGGAGCGTGGGCTGGATTCCGGAGATAGCGGCGGCTACGGCGCTCTGGACGACATAGAGGGTGGCGATGAGTTGCGCAAGGCCATGTCCTCCCAGGATGATCTTCTTTTGCCGGGTGCCACGGACGGTTATGATAGGCAGTTGAACGCACTGAAAGGTCTGATTGCCGAAGACCCGGCGCGGGTCGCACAGGTAATGCGCCAATGGGTGAATGTCGATGACTGAGCAAGCCAATCAACAGGGTGGCACTGAGCCAAAGAAGCCCCAGCGGAAAATCCCGAGGGTGGAGCAGGCTGCGATTCTGCTGATGTCACTGGGCGAAGCAGACGCGGCTGAAATCCTCAAGCACATGGGCCCCAAGGAGGTTCAGCGTGTGGGCGTGGCCATGGCCCAGATGAAGGATGTCAGCAAAGACGAAGTCACCTACGTGATGAACCAGTTTGTCGATGCCGTGGGCGGTCAGACCGGTCTGGGTGTGGGCAATGACGAGTACATCCGGACGATGCTCACTCAGGCCCTGGGCGATGATAAGGCATCCAGCCTGATCGACCGTATCCTGATTGGCGGCAATACCACAGGGCTTGATACTCTCAAGTGGATGGAGCCCCGTGCCGTTGGGGACATCATTCGTTACGAACACCCGCAAATCCAGGCCATTGTTATTTCCTACCTCGACCCGGATCAGGCGGCCGAAATTCTTGGCACCCTGGATGAAAAAGTGCGCCTGGACGTCATGATGCGAGTGGCATCACTGGAGAGTATCCAGCCCCAGGCGCTGCAGGAGCTCAACGACATTCTGGAGAAACAGTTCTCCGGCGGTGCCGCCTCCCAGACCAGTCGTATTGGCGGGGTCAAGCGCGCAGCGGACATCATGAACTTCATGGATCGGAGCATTGAAGGCAATCTGATGGATTCCATCAAGGACATGGATCCTGACCTTGCCAGCACCATCGAGGATCTGATGTTCGTGTTCGACAACCTGAAGGAAGTGGACGATCGGGGCATCCAGGCATTGTTGCGGGAAGTGTCCTCGGAAGTCCTGGTGGTGGCTCTGAAGGGCGCCGACGAGGAAGTCCAGAACAAGATCTTCAAGAACATGTCCAAGCGTGCAGCGGAGCTGCTGCAGGATGATCTTGAGGCCAAGGGGCCGGTCAAAGTCAGCGAGGTTGAGTCGGCCCAGAAAGATATTATTACCATCGCACGTCGTATGGCCGAGGCCGGGGAAATCTCCCTCGGCGGCGCTGGCGAAGAAATGATGTGATGAAAGATTCCAGCCGAGATGTAAACCGGATCCCGAAGGAGCAGCTGACCGCCTATGAACGCTGGGAGCTGCCACTGCTGGACGCCCGAGGCAACGAAGTGGCCCGGGAAGAGGAGCGGGAAGTCAAACCCCTGACGGCAGCTGACATAGACGAGATCCGTCAGGCAGCCCGTGAAGACGGCTATAAAGAGGGGCGTGACCAGGGCTACGAGGACGGTCTGAAAGCCGGGAAGGAAGAAGGGCACAGGGAAGGTCTGGAAAGCGGCCTTGAAGAAGGCAGGGAGCAGGGCAGAACCCAGGGCTACGACGACACGCGCAAGGAAATCGATACCAAACTCGACCGTCTCGAACATTTGCTGGGTGAGCTGCTGCTGCCAATAAAACGGCATGAAGACGAACTTGAAACCTCGCTGGTCAATCTGACCACGGTTCTGGCGCGGGCTGTCGTCTACCGTGAACTGACCATCGACTCCTCCCAGATCCGGCATGTGGTTCGCCGCGCCGTCGAAGCGTTACCTTCCACCGCTGAAAACATCCGCATCCACATCAATCCCGAAGATTGCGAGATGGTCCGTGAGGTGACCGCTCGCCTGGATGCCTCCGCCTCGGTCATTGAAGACGCCAGCATTCTGCCCGGTGGCTGCAAGGTGGAAACCCGCCACAGCCTGGTGGATTTCACCGTTGAAAAACGCTTCCAGCGGGCGGTTCAGAGCATGCTGGACCAGCAGTTGAACGACAGCGAGGTCGGAGAAACCGAGGAGCTGGATTCCATGATGGAAGACCTGACGGGTTTCCATCGGGACGTACTGGATTCACGGGATTCCGGCGAACCCGCAGACGACCCGAAGCCGGCTGAAGACGAAGGTGACGGCGATGACCTCGAACCTCGCTGATCGCCTGAACCGTTTTCAGGGCTTTCTGGGCAACGAACCTGAACCTGAGCTCTCCGGCCGATTGACCCGCATGGTCGGCCTCACCCTCGAGTGTGTTGGCTGTCCGATGGTCGTCGGTGACCGTTGCGTGATCTTCGGCCAGAACACCGGCAATGTTGAAGCCGAGGTGGTGGGGTTCGAGGACGACAAGGTTTACCTGATGCCCCTCACGGCGATTGAAGGACTCAAGCCCGGTGCCAGGGTGGTGCCTCTTTCCGCAGCGAGCCGCGTGCCGGTAGGGCCGCAGTTGCTCGGTCGCGTAGTGGATGGCAGTGGCGAGCCCCTGGACGGGAAAGGCCCTCTGCAGGCCGAGGCTCGCGTTGCGCTTACCGGCGACATCATCAATCCCCTGAATCGTGCGCCGGTGCGACAGTCCATGGATGTGGGTATCCGGGCAATTAATGCGCTGATGACCGTCGGTCAGGGGCAGCGCCTCGGTCTGTTTGCCGGCAGTGGCGTGGGCAAGAGTATGCTGCTGGGTATGATGACCCGTTTCACCGATGCCGACATCACCGTCGTCGGCTTGATTGGTGAACGGGGGCGTGAGGTAAAGGAGTTTATCGAAGACATACTGGGCGAGGAGGGCCTTTCCCGCTCGGTAGTGGTTGCAGCGCCGGCTGATGACTCCCCACTGATGCGGCTGCGCGCCGCCATGCTGACCACCCGGATTGCCGAGTACTACCGGGATCAGGGCAAGCGGGTGCTGCTGCTGATGGATTCCCTGACCCGCTATGCGCAGGCCCAGCGGGAAATTGCTCTGGCCGTGGGTGAGCCGCCGGCGACCAAAGGCTACCCGCCTTCGGTGTTTGCCAAGCTGCCCCAGTTGGTGGAGCGAACCGGCAACGGCCGACCCGGGGGCGGCTCAATCACTGCGTTCTATACCGTGCTTACTGAAGGCGACGACCAGCAGGACCCGATTGCCGATGCGGCACGTGCGATTCTGGACGGCCATATCGTGCTGTCCCGTCGGCTTGCCGAAGAGGGACATTATCCGGCCATTGATGTGGAGGCTTCCATCAGCCGGGTGATGCCCCAGGTCACCGAGACCGAACATTTCTCCAGAGCCCAACGGTTCAAACAGGTGTATTCCCGTTATCAGCAGGCCCGGGACCTGATTTCCGTGGGCGCCTATGTGAAGGGCTCGGACCCGGAGACCGATTTTGCCATCACGCACATCGGCAATATGCGGCAGTTTCTGCAGCAGGGGCTGAATGAAAGCGCCCCGTTGAAAGAAAGTGTTGAGCAGTTGCTGGCAGTGGTACCGGAGCGCCGGTCTCCCGAGCGGCGCAAATCGGCAGTTCCGAATCCGGCCTCGGGCGGCGGGGGTGACGCCTGATGCTGCGATCCCGGCGGCTGGAAGTGGTACTTTCCCTTGAAGAGCGAAAGGAGCAGGAAGCTCTGGAGCGTATGGGCGAGGCTCGAAAACTGGCGGAGCAGCAGCGTGAACAGGTGCAGAACCTGAACCGGTATCAACAGGAATACCGGGATCAGATCCGCAACAGCCAGCAGGGTGTGGTGCAGGTGTCGCGTCTCCAGGCCTGGCAGGCCTTTATCGCGCAACTGGATCAGGTGATCCGTCAACAGCAGAAGCAGCTGGAGCAGGCTGAGCAGGTCTTCGAGGCGCGCAAGCAGGAATGGCAACAGGCCTGGGAGCGGCGGCGTGGCATGGAAAAGTACATCGAAACCTGCCGCCAACAGGAGCAGAAAGAGCAGGATCTTCGCGAACAGAAAATCTCGGACGAGGCAGCCGGGCGGGCCTTTAATCGCCGTCGACGCTGAACCTTGCTCCACATCAAGTAAATACGGATGCAAAATCAGTCCACTCAGCTATCCTTACCGAAAGGAAGAACTGGCGGAAACCGCCGGTTTAATGCTGCTCTTGATACCCCGGGAGGTTAAGGAATGCCGATTCAGACGCGCCGCGATGATGACGGTCAGACCCTTGTTATCAGTATCGAGGGGCGGTTTGATTTCAGCACCCATCAGGCGTTCCGGGACGCCTATGAGCACGGCGATCCGGATGTCCGCTACTACATTGTGGACCTGTCGGACACCACCTACCTGGACAGCTCGGCCCTTGGCATGTTGTTGTTGCTCAGGGATTACGCGGGGGGTGACAGCGCCCGCATTGTGATCGAAAACTGCAATAACGATGTACGGCGGATTCTTTCCATCTCCAATTTCGAGCAATTGTTCAACATCCGCTGATACTCGCGGACTGCCGGAGTAGTCATGGATGATCCCGTCGCAGAACACACCAGGCCTCTGAGAATACTCATCGCTGACGATTCGGACAGCGACCGGCTTATCCTCAAAACACTCCTCAAGCGTCTTGGGCACGAGGTTCTGGACGTGGCCAACGGGCTGGATGCAGTTTCATTATTCCGGCAGGAAGCACCGGATCTGGTTCTGCTCGACGCCCTCATGCCGATCATGGACGGGATGGAGGCTGCCCGTGAGATAAAATTTCTGGCTGGCGAGCGGCTGGTTCCGCTGATCTTCCTGACCTCCCTGTCTGAGGCCAGCGCGCTGGCCCGCTGCCTGGAGGCCGGTGGCGATGATTTTCTGAGCAAGCCCTACAACCGGATCATCATCGAAGCCAAGATCAAGGCGTTCAACCGGATGCGGCTCATGCACCAGACCCTGACGGACCAGCGGGATCTGATACGAGAGCGGAATCGACAGCTGACCGAAGAGCAGGAAATTGCCAAGCGGGTATTCGACAACGTTGCCCACTCGGGTTGCCTGGATGCCACCAACATTCGCTATCACGCCTCGCCCCAGTCCATTTTCAATGGTGATGTGCTGTTCGCCTCGCCACGGCCGGCGGGCGGGGTGTTGATCTTCATGGGGGACTTCACCGGCCATGGTCTGCCTGCTGCCATTGGTGCCATGCCGGTTGCCGAGATCTTCTATGGTATGGCCAACAAAGGCTTTAACGGTCAGGACGTATTGCGGGAGATTAATCAGAAGCTCAAACGTATTCTGCCCACCGGCATGTTCTGCTGTGGCGCCATGGTCGAGGCGGACTTCAAGCTCAACCAGGTGCAGATCTGGAATGGTGGTCTGCCAGACAGCTGGCTGATTCGGGCCTCGGGGGAGCAGGTGGCATTGCCGTCCAGGCATCTGCCACTCGGTATCCTTGCGCCTGACCAGTTCAATGCCGAATTCGAAAGGGTCGGTGCTGCCCCGGGTGATCGGGTGCTGATGATGACCGACGGCTTTCTGGAATCTGCCGACAGCGCCGGCAACGTGTTTGGAGAGCGGGGGGTTACCGGCACGCTGGATCGACTGGATGTGGGCGACCACCCGTTTGACGCCATGATGGCCGCGGTTCACCGGTTTACCGGCAACTTTGAGGATGGCGACGACCTGACGCTTTGCTGTCTGGAAATGATGGACGAGGCGGGTTTTGCTACCCTGCCGGACCGCGCTGCACCGTCTGCTCTGGCAGGGCCGGCGGAATGGCGATGCACCTACGAAATCCGGGAAAGGACCCTCGGCGAGTTCAGTCCCCTGCCTCTGTTGCTCCATATCTGCATGGAAGTGCCGGGCCTGCGAAGGAAAAGCGGCGAAATCTATACCTTGCTGGCGGAACTCTATAACAATGCACTGGAACACGGTGTTCTGGAGCTGCCGTCGGAATGGAAGCACTCACCGGAGGGCTTTGGCCGTTATTATGCCGAGCGCAATCGGCGTCTGGCCAGCGTCGAGGGGCACTACATCCGGTTTACACTGCATCATTCCCTGAAACCGGATGGCGGCCGGCTTCGTGTTGTTTGCGAGGACAGTGGCCAGGGGTTTGATTTCCGGAATCATCCCAGTGTGGCCTCCGGTATTTCCCCAACGACGAGCGGGCGTTATGCAGGGCGGGGCCTGCTGCTCTTGAAACGTCTGGCTGAGACCATCAGGTTTCATGAACAGGGCAATCATGTTGAAATTGTTTATGATTGGCAGTTCGCCCGTACAGCGGAGAATCGAAATGACTGATAAACCACACCTGGACGAGGAGGCACTGGCAGAACTTCGCGACGTCATGGAGGATGAGTTCGAAGTGCTGATACAGACCTATCTGGCAGATTCCCGGGACAGAATCCGGGCGCTACGGGAAGGCCTCAAGGCAGAGGACAGTGACGCATTTGCCAGAACCGCCCACAGTTTCAAGGGCAGTTGCATCAATATCGGGGCTCCCAGGCTTGGTGATCTCTGTCTGAAGGCCGAGGTGGCCGGGAAAGAGTCGCGGCTGGAAGATGCGCCGGATTTGCTGGATGAGATCGACAGGGAATTCGAGCAGGTTATCAAGCGCCTGGACGGATTGCTGGTTCGATAGTTTTTCTTTGCTCTGGCATCACAATTGCTAAGTCTTTCGCATAGAGAGGATTAACCGCCCGAACACTGGCCAGGTCCGGCAAGGTGAGGGCGACAATGCGATAAAAGCGGCAAGAGGTTGCCATGGCCCAGATGGTTCTCCCCCAAACCCCCGCGCCGGGGACTCAGCAAGATCCCGGCCCGTCAAAATCCGGAAACAGCCGGGACCCGGCTGACAGAAAAAGCGATTTTGAATCTGTCTCCCAGGCAGAGAAGAAGCGGCTGGACCGCCAGAAAGCGGATCGCCACGCCGATGCAAAGTCTGCTGATGAATCCCGGTCTGCCCGCGACGCGGACTCCGATGCAAAGACAGAAGCCAGCGCCCGCACCGAGGCAAAAGGCGGCGAGAAGGCCGATGCTGTCGCTGATGCCCAGCAGCGGGAATCTGCTGAAACGGCTGTTGCCGCTGAGGGCGAAGCCGAGCCAACAGCGCTGCCACTCACTTTTGTCGAGTTACAGTCCTGGTTGAACCCACAAGCCGGTCGATCCGGCGCGGCGGCCTTGTCTGCGGGAGGGCCGGGTGCAGGCGTCAATGGTGCAAGCGGTTCTGGTCAAACCAATGCCGTTGCCGGGCTGTTCAATGGTGTTCTCTCATCTGCCGCGGGGCAGAACGGGCAGGCCTCTGCGGGTGTTGTAACCGGCGATGCCACATTGACCGATGCTATGAAGGCTTCGGTACTGACCGATACCGGTCGAAACGCGGACTCCGGCTCGCTGATCGGCTCTGGCCGCTTTCAGTCGGCCATGGATCTCGTCTCGCAGCAGGTGGCCAATGGCGCTAATCGGGCGGCCAAACTGGCAGCCGAGAACGCTGCGCCGTTGCGAGGTTATGCCACCTCCATCGACGTGCCGGTCGGCCATGCCGAATGGGGCGACAAGCTGGTCGGCAAGCTGAGCTGGCTGACCGCCCGCAACATGTCGGTTGCAGAAATCCACCTGACACCCCCGGATATGGGCCCCATGGAGGTAAAGGTACGGGTGCAGAATGAGCAGGCGAACATTACCGTGCATTCCGCGAATCCGGTGGTCCGGGACCAACTGGAACTTCACTCCCACCGGCTGAGGGACATGTTGGGTGAGCAGGGGCTGTCTCTGGCCGGCTTCGACGTTTCTGATTCTCCCCGGCAGCAGACCGGCGAACAGGGTACAGGAAGCGGTGATGGCTCAAGTGCAGATTCGGCGTCGCTGGCTGCTGGCGATCAGGACGACGACAACACCGGCTCTGGCAGCCTGGATCTGAGCTGGAAAGGCGAAGTGGATATCTTCGCCTGACACCCTCCGAGTTTCTCCTTCAATCTCTTTTGCCCATCCTTCCCGGCAACGCTAAACTGCTGTTCTGAACGGGAAGGTTGGGCATTCTGGCCCGCCCTTTGCATCCAATCCTGAAAAGTCAGGGAAAAACTCGCTCTCTGACGGATTTCTGGCAAATCAAAGACTATGGCTGAAAATAACGAATCTGAAGCGGCTCCCGCCAAGAAAGGAAAACTGAAGCTGATCATCATGCTGGTCGTGGTGGTGATCCTGGCGATAGTGTTGTCTGTGGTGGGCACTCTTTGGTTCCTTGGTGACGGTTTGCCGGGCATGGGGGATGACGAGGGCGAAGCGGCCGAGACTGCAGAGCAAACCTTTGTACCCAGCAGCTACTACCTGATGGACAAGGCGGTGGTAACCACCGTTCAGGCGGAAGGCCGTCAGCGGTATGCCCAGGTTTATCTGGCGCTCGAGTCTACGGATCAACAGGCACTGGAAGCCGCCAAGTTGCATATGCCCTTGATTCGAAGCCAGTTGGTTACGGTTCTTGGGAGCAGCGATTTCAATGACTTGCAGACACCCGAGGGTCGGAGCAGCCTGGCCGACCGGATGCTGACTACCGTCAATCAGGTGCTGGAGCAGGAAGGCGAGCCCGCTATCAAACGGGTGTTATTCAGAAATTTTGTCGTGCAATAGCGCACGGGCCACGGTACTTCAGGGGCAGGACTACGTATGCAGGACTTGTTGTCACAGGATGAAATCGATGCCCTCCTCCATGGGGTGGATGACGGTGACATTGATACCTATGAAGAAACCGATGATACCGGCATAAAGTCCTACGATCTTGCCAGCCAGGATCGCATCGTCCGGGGCCGGATGCCGACCCTGGAAATGATCAACGAACGGTTTGCCCGCTATACCCGGATCAGTCTTTTCAACCTGATGCGCCGCAACGCGGATGTCTCGACAGGCGGCGTCCAGATCATGAAATTTGGCGAGTACATCCACACCCTCTACGTGCCCACCAGCCTGAACCTGTGCAAGGTCCGCCCCTTGCGCGGCACGTCGCTGTTCGTCCTGGATGCCAAGCTGGTCTTCAAACTGGTGGACAATTTCTTCGGTGGGGAAGGGCGGCACGCCAAGATCGAGGGTCGTGAGTTCACTCCGACCGAGACCCGCATTGTCCAGATGGTGCTGGACCAGGTGTTCCATGACATGAAGGAAGCCTGGCATGCGGTACTCAAGGTGGACTTCGAATACCTGAGCTCCGAGGTCAACCCGGCGATGGCCAACATTGTCAGCCCCAGCGAGGTGGTCGTGGTGAGCACCTTCCACATTGAACTTGATGGTGGCGGCGGTGAACTGCATTTTGCCTTGCCCTATTCCATGATCGAGCCTATCCGCGACGTGCTTGATGCCGGGGTGCAGAGTGATATCGATGATGTTGACGAGCGCTGGGTGAACGCGCTTCAGGAGGACATTAAAGAGGTCAACGTACCGATCAATACCACGGTCTGTCGCCGTCGGATATCGTTGCGGGATATCGCCAAGATGAAAGCCGGCGACATCATCCCGGTGGAGATTCCCGAGTACCTGACAGTTACTGCCAACGGAATTCCGATCTACAAGGCCACGCTGGGGACCCGTGACGGAAAACTGGCACTGCGAATTCATGAACGGGCATCAGTGCCCAAGGTAAAGAAACAATTGAAGGTGGGACGCAATGGCTGACGACGACAAGAAAGACGAGCAGGAACTCAGCGAAGACGAGAAGCTGGCAGCCGAGTGGGAAGCCGCCATGGAAGAGTCTGGTGACGAGGGCGACCGGGAGGACGAGTGGGCCGCTGCGATGGCGGAGGCCGGCGAGACCGGTGAGGCCGACGATGACGTTCAGGCTGCTCCCATGGAGGAATTCGATGCCGGCAGCGAACCCGCCCAGGGCGGTGGCCCGGCTCCGGACATTGACGTCATCCTCGACATACCGGTCACCATTTCCATGGAAGTGGGCAACACCCAGATCCCCATACGGAACCTGCTCCAGCTCAACCAGGGCTCGGTGATCGAGCTTGACCGGCTGGCGGGTGAACCTCTGGATGTGCTGGTAAACGGTACGCTGATTGCCCACGGCGAGGTGGTCATGGTGAACGAGAAGTTCGGTATCCGTCTGACCGATGTGATCAGCCCGGGCGAACGTATCAAGCGGTTGCAGAAGTAACATGTGGTCCAGACTGATTGCCGTACTGCCGCTGCTGGTTATGTCTCCGGCCTTTGCCCAGGAAACCGCAAAGACTGCTGCGTCTGATTCCCCGGTGCGTGCCCCGGATACCGTCGGCACCATTGTCAGTCTGGGCCTGGGCCTGGTGGCGGTGGTTGCCGTCATCTATGGCTGCGCCTGGATCATCCGCCGGATGAACGGCATGACCGGCATGAACAACAACGCCATCAAAGTGGTGTCGGTAATGGCCATCGGTGCTCGCGAGCGTATCGCCCTGATCGAGGTGGGTGGCCAGCAGATCCTGCTGGGGATTACGCCATCGGCGATACGGACATTGCATGTGTTCGACGAGCCGGTTGTCGACGCCGGCAACGCCGGTTCCAGCGATTTTGCCCGGCGCCTGCAGGGCATGATCGGCAAGTCCTGGACCTCCCCGACAAGGAACGACTAGCCCCATGCTTGCGGTAACCATCAAGCGACTGCTTCCATCCCTGATTGTATTGGCCGGCCTGGCCTGGGCACCGCTGGCCCTGGCCCAGGAGCCGTCGGGCATCCCGGGTATACCGGCGTTTACCGTCACGCCCGGAGAAGGCGAGGGCGCGCAGGAATACTCGGTTACCCTGCAGATCCTGGCGCTGATGACAGCGCTCACCTTCCTGCCGGCCATGCTCATGATGATGACGTCATTTACGCGCATCATCGTCGTGTTTGCCATCCTGCGTCAGGCCATCGGCTTGCAGTCCACCCCCTCGAACCAGATTCTCCTGGGGCTGGCCCTGTTTCTCAGCATCTTCATCATGAAGCCGGTGCTGGAAGAGGCCAACCGGGTCGGTTTGCAACCCTATATGCAGGAAGAAGTGACTTCCCTGGAGGCGGTGGAGCTGGCCAGCCAGCCGTTCCGGAAATTCATGCTGGAGCAGACCCGAGAGAGTGACCTGGCGCTGTTCATGCGGATTTCCGACGTGCAGTACGACACCCCCGAGGACGTGTCTTTCTGGATCCTGATGCCGGCATTTGTGACCAGTGAGCTCAAGACCGCATTCCAGATCGGGTTTATCCTGTTCATTCCGTTTCTGATTATCGACATGGTAGTGGCCAGTGTGCTCATGGCCATGGGTATGATGATGCTGTCGCCGATCATCATCTCCCTGCCGTTCAAGATCATGCTCTTTGTACTGGTGGACGGCTGGGCACTGATCATGGGCACCCTCGCTGCCAGTTATGGAATATAGGAGGCCTCATGACTCCGGAAACCGTAATCGACATCCTGCGCGAAGCCCTCTGGATGATTGTCCTCCTTGCGTCGATCATCATCGGCCCGGGGCTGGTTATCGGTCTGGTGGTCAGTACCTTTCAGGCGGCGACGCAGATCAACGAACAGACCCTCAGCTTCCTGCCGCGCCTGTTGGTCACACTAATCGTTATCATCGTCTGGGGCCCCTGGATGCTCACGCAGCTGCTGGACCACGCCAACCGGCTGTTCGGTAACATTCCTTACCTGATCGGCTGACGGATGATACCGGCGGAAATCAGCGCGGACGTTATCGGCCAATGGGTCGGCCAGCATATCTGGCCATTGTTCCGCCTGGCCAGCTTCCTGATGGTTATCCCCATTTTCGGTACCCAGCTGGTGCCTGCGCGTGTGCGCCTCGGGCTGGCGCTGTTGATGACCATCCTTATCGCACCGATGATTCCGCCCGTTCCTCAGGTGGAAGCTTTGAGTGCTGATGCGGTAGTGATTACGCTTCAACAGATTCTTATTGGCGTTGGCATGGGCTTCGCGCTCACGGCGCTCTGGCAACTCTTCGTCATCGCCGGCCAGATGATCGCCATGCAGATGGGCCTGGGCTTCGCTTCCATGGTGGATCCGGCCAACGGCGTTAACGTGCCTGTGCTGTCCCAGATCTACACCATCACCATCACCCTGCTGTTCCTGGCCATGAACGGGCACCTGGTGGCCTTCGAAGTCTTTATCGAGAGCTTTCGCACCCTGCCCATCGGCATGGAGGGTCTCGGCCAAACCGGCGTCTGGGAACTCGCCCACCGGATCAGCTGGATGTTTGCCTCCGCCATGCTCCTGGCGTTACCGGCGGTGACTGCGGTGCTGATCGTCAACATCTCCTTCGGCGTGATGACCCGTGCCGCGCCCCAGATGAACATCTTCGCCCTGGGCTTCCCGATTGGCCTGATTTTTGGATTGTTTGCCATATGGGTGCTGCACGCCAATTTTCTGCCGCACTTCGATCAGTACACCCGAGAAACCTTTGATTTCATGCGGGGACTCCAGGGGCAGCCGTAGAGACTCATGGCCGAAGAAAACGACAACAGTCAGGAAAAAACGGAAGAGGCCACCCCCCGAAGGCTTGAAAAGGCCAAGGAGGAGGGCCAGACTGCCCGTTCCAAGGAGCTGGCCACCATGGCCGTGCTGCTGGCTGGCGCCGGCGGCATGCTGATGTTTGGCGCCAGCCTCGGAGCCTCGCTCGAAGCGATCATGCGCGACAGCTTCGTGATCGAGCGCTCGGCCATCTTCGACATGCGCCACATGAGCGTACAGCTTATCGAATCCTCCAAGGAAGCCGCCTGGGCTCTCTCGCCCATTCTGGTATTGCTGCTGATCGCAGCCATCTTCGGCTCTATCGGCATTGGCGGTCTGCTGATCAGCGGCAAAGCCGTGGCCCCCAAATTCAACCGCATGGATCCGATCAAGGGCCTGGGACGCATGTTCTCAATGCGCTCCCTGATCGAACTGGTCAAGGCCATCGCAAAGGTCGGCCTCGTTATGGCGCTGGCTATCCTTATCCTGGACCTGCGCACCGAGGATTTGTTGTCCATCGCCGAGGAACCAGTGGTGCCGGCGATGGAGCATGTGCTCTGGACCATTGCCTGGAGTTTCTTCCTGCTCTCCTGCGCCACCATCATCATCGCGGCGATCGACGTGCCCTTCCAGATCTACGATCACCAGAAAAAGCTGCGGATGACCAAGCAGGAGGTGAAGGACGAATACAAGGACACCGAGGGTAAACCGGAGGTGAAAGGCAAGATCCGGCAGCTCCAGCGCGAAATGGCCCAGCGCCGCATGATGCAGGATGTGCCGACCGCAGATGTGGTGATCACCAACCCGACCCATTACGCCGTCGCCCTGAAATACGATCAGAAGGCGATGGCCGCGCCGATTGTGGTGGCGAAGGGGGCCGATGAGGTTGCCTTCAAGATCATGGAAATCGCCCGCGAGAACAAAGTCGAGATCCTGAGAACACCGCCGCTGACCCGGGCGGTGTACCACAACACCGACATCGGCGAGGAGATTCCCGATGGCCTTTACATGGCCATTGCCCAGGTGCTCGCCTATGTCTTCCAGCTTCGGCAGTTCCGAAAAGGGCGTGGGCCGAAGCCTGGGATGCCTGATTTCCCGATTCCTTCGGATTTGCGGCGGGATGTCTGAGTTTGGAGTTGGGTTCCTTTTGGTAGCCTGCGGGTTTGGGTGCTGGCGGGTTGTCGGGTGGGCCTCCCAAAAAACGCTACGAGCACATCCATGTGCGCTTGGCGTCGGCCATCCTTGGCCGCCGACATTTTTGGGAGGCCCACCCGACAAGCCGCTTCCAGACGATTCGATATCGCATCAACAACCAGAATCGTAGGTCGGATTAGGCGAAGCCGTAATCCGACAATGCCACTCTGGCTTTGATCTCATTTGTTGGATTACGGCTCCGCCTAATCCAACCTACGTTTCCAAGTCAGCATAATCAGCCGTTTAAAAAAGCGATTCCGGGCGTTATCAGAGTCGTTAGACAAGTGGTGGTGGAAGGCCTTTCGAGGACTGTCTGTGGCCATGGATGGCCACAGCCAAGCGCACATGGATGTGCTCGTAGCGTGTCCTGGAAAGGCCTTCCACCACCACGCATCCCTGAAAACTATCAGGCTGCAATTCCAGAAAGTCAGCAACCAGCCTCTATAACCCGAACCATCGGCTCCCCGCGGCTTTCGGGAATGGGGAGCACGCCATACCAGGATCGCGGATCGTGCACGGTGGCCGAGGCGAACCCACAGGATAGAAAATGCTCCCGTGCCTGCTCGTCGGTCTGGAAATGAAAGGATACCTGGCTGCGAGTAACGGCCCCGAGGACGCCGCCGAGTACTTTCAGGGTGGTGTTTAGTAGCGGCTGGCTCGGCTGGTAGTAGCTTTCGGACAGGTAAACCGAACCTGGACGTTTGGCCATGGCGGCGGCCAGTCTGCGCCAGAACTCGGTGATGGTCTCCAGTGAAAAATAGCTGGTCAGGCCTTCGGTAACGATGATTACCGGCTCGTTGTTCTCGAACACCCGGTCAATGACCTTCTCCAATTGGTACTCACCGTAGTCCGCGAGGATATCGATCGGCGTGACCTGGTGATGGTCGCCGAGGCGGCCAGTGGCCATCAGGCGAAGCGCCTTGCGAGCCGCCATGTCGGGCAGGTCGGCTTCGACCATGTGGAGAAGGGGGTGTTTCTGGCGTAAGCGGATGCCCCGCGGCGACATTCCGCAGGCGATTTCCAGCACCTGGGTGATGCCTTTGTCGCGGATGGCCTGATCAATCAGGTGATCAATGATCAGGTGCCGTTGCAGGAGGAAGGTACGGATGTTGCCGCCGATGGCCGCCTTGCTGGCGGCCTCGAAGGGGGACATCAGGCGGTAAAGCCAACGGCCTTTTTCCGTCGCCAGGGTATCGTCAGAAAGCCCGTACCGGTGCCAGACGGCACCGGTATACAGGGCAGTGAAGCTGATGCCGGAGCTATCAGTCCGCTTTCTGCTCATAAACCGCTTTACCCCAGGCTTCGCGGCTGCCGGGGAGGATCAGGTTCAGGATGATGGCAGCCACCGCGCACAGGGCGATGCCTTCCAGGTGCCCGAGCACCATGCCGCCGATACCGAACACCAGGGTGACACCCACGATAACCAGGTTGCGGGACTGTGACAGATCCACCTGGTGGCGGATCAGTGTGTTCAGGCCCACCACAGCAATCGAGCCGAACAGCAGGCACAGGATGCCGCCCATGACGGGGACCGGGATGGTCTGCAGTGCCGCGCCGAACTTGCCAACAAAGGCCAGGACGATGGCAACGCCGGCGGCCCACCACATGACCTTGGGGTTGAAGTTCTTGGTCAGCATGACCGCGCCGGTGACTTCCGAGTAGGTGGTGTTGGGCGGCCCGCCGAGCATGGAGGCGGCGCTGGTGGCCAGGCCGTCGCCCAGCAGGGTGCGATGCAGGCCCGGCTTTTCCAGATAGTTCTTGCGGGTTACGTTGCCGATGGCCAGCACGTCGCCAATGTGTTCGATGGCCGGTGCGATGGCTACCGGAATCATGAACAGCACGGCGCCCCAGCTGAATTCCGGCGCAACGAAGTTGGGAACGGCAAACCAGGCGGCTTCTTTGATGGGCGTGGTATCTACGATGCCGGCAAAAGCGGAGAGGATGTAGCCGGTGATCACGCCAAACATGATCGGAATCAGGCGGAAGATGCCCTTGGCCCAGACAGACATAATGATGGTCACGGCCAGAGAGATCATCGCGATCCAGATGGCAGTGTCATAAGGAATCAGCTGGTTGGCACCATCACCGGTACGGCCGGAGGCCATGTGAACAGCAACCGGTGCCAGGCCGAGACCGATGGTCATGATCACGGGACCGATGACGACTGGCGGGAGCAGGCGCCGGACAAATCCGGTGCCGCGAAGGCGTACCAGGCCACTCAGGAAAATGTAGAGAATACCCGCGGCCATCAGGCCGCCGAGGGTTTCTTCCATGCCGAACCGGCCCTTGGAAGCAATAACCGGGGCGATAAAAGCGAAGGAAGATGCCAGGAAGATGGGGATCTGACCGCCGGTCACCACGTGGAAGATCAGGGTGCCCAGGCCTGCGGTGAACAGGGCGACGTTCGGATCCAGGCCGGTGATCAGTGGCATCAGCACCAGGGCGCCGAAGGCCACCAGAAGCATCTGGGAGCCGGCAATGGCCTGTTTCCAGACCGGGTCGTTGGAATGGTCCTGCATGCTTAAACGTCCTTCTGCTTGGTGCCGAAGATCTTGTCGCCGGCATCGCCGAGGCCCGGAAGGATATAACCTTTCTCGTTCAGGCGTTCGTCTACGGAGGCCGTGTAGATAGACACATCCGGATGGGTCTCGAGAACCTTTTTGACACCTTCGGGTGCAGCTACCAGGACCAGAGCGCGGATTTCGGTGCTGCCGGCTTTCTTGAGCAGGTCGATGGTGGAGATCATGGAGCCGCCGGTGGCGAGCATCGGATCGACAATCATGGCCATGCGCTGGTCCAGTTCGCCTACCAGCTTTTCGAGGTAGGTGCTGGCCTCAAGTGTCTCCTCGTTGCGGATCTGGCCGACAACACTCACCCGTGCCACCGGGATCAGGCTGAGGACACCGTCAAGCATGCCAAGGCCGGCCCGCAGGATCGGAACGATGGTGACTTTCTTGCCGTGAATCTGTTCCACATTGACTGGACCGGCCCAGCCTTCGATGGTCTTTTCCTGCAGGTTGAAGTCCTTGGTGGCCTCGTAGGTCAGAAGTGCACCAACTTCCTGTGCCAGCTCCCGGAAATTCTTGGTGCTGATATCCGCACGGCGCATGATGCCGAGCTTGTGGCGGATCAGAGGGTGTTTTACCTCGTGGATTGGCATGGGGTCACCTGTGTGTCTGGTTGGGGTTTTAGCGTCGCAATTAAATGGCGCAAGGATACCGCATCTGGCCAGGCGAGTCAGGCCGCAAATGGCCGGTTCACGGAAATCCACTAAGGGCTGGTACGGATCTTGCGATAACCCTTCCAAACGACGCTCCGGTGTCAGATTTTCGACCTTCAAAACGCCAGCAGGCACAGTCAATCGGAGAAGTATCCGGCATGGACAGAGCTTTAGTCCTCAATAACGTCAAAACCCTGACGCGGGGGAATCTTGGCATCCCCGTTATGCTGATGGGGCTGCTGGGCATGATGATCCTGCCCATGCCGGCGTTTCTCCTGGACGTGTTCTTTACGTTCAACATCACCCTATCGATTGTCATTCTGCTGGTGTGTGTGTACGCGCTCCGGCCCATGGAGTTCGCCTCTTTCCCCACTGTTCTGTTGGTTGCCACGCTCCTGCGTTTGGCCCTGAACGTCGCCTCGACCCGTATCGTTCTACTGAATGGCCACGAAGGCGGCGACGCCGCCGGTAAGGTGATCGAATCCTTCGGCGCGGTCCTGATTGGCGGCAACTACGCCGTGGGTCTGGTGGTGTTTGCGATCCTCATGATTATCAACTTCCTGGTGGTAACCAAGGGTGCCGGCCGTGTGTCCGAGGTGAGCGCCCGTTTCACCCTGGACGCCATGCCCGGCAAGCAGATGGCGATCGATGCCGACCTGAACGCCGGCCTGATCAATCAGGACGAAGCCAAGCATCGCCGTGCCGAGATTGCGCAGGAAGCGGATTTCTACGGCTCCATGGACGGTGCGTCCAAGTTTGTGAAGGGCGACGCCATCGCCGGCCTGCTGATTCTGGCCATTAACATCATTGGCGGTATCGCCATTGGCATGCTGCAGCACGGTCTGGATTTCGGGCTGGCCATGGAGCGCTATGCGCTTCTGACCATCGGTGATGGCCTGGTGGCACAGATTCCCTCGCTGCTGCTGTCCACATCGGCGGCGATCATGGTGACGCGGGTTACCTCCAGCCAGGATATGGGCGGCCAGATTCTCCAGCAGATGTTCAGTGCACCCAAGGCGCTGTCTATAGCGGCTGGGATCCTGATCATTCTCGGCCTGATTCCCGGCATGCCCCACGTGGCTTTCCTGGGTCTGGGCGCACTGGCCGCCGGCGCTGCCTGGTATATCTGGAAGCACCAACGGCAGACCGTCGAGGAGGACGGCGCATTCCCGGCCAGGGGCGCTGGCGGCCCGGCACCGCGGCCTGCGGGTCGGGATCTGCCGCCGGGTGGTGATGCGGGTGGCGATCAGGGGCGCCAGCTGCCGGCCCCCGGAGAGACCAAGGAGTTGGGCTGGGATGACGTCTCCACCGTCGATATCGTCGGTCTGGAAGTCGGTTACCGGTTGATTCCGCTGGTGGACAAATCCCAGGGTGGCCAGTTGCTCAGTCGTATCAAGGGTGTTCGTAAAAAGCTCTCCCAGGATCTGGGCTTCCTGATGCCCTCGGTCCATATTCGCGACAATCTGGATCTGATGCCCAACGTCTACCGCATCACCTTGATGGGCGTGACCATCGCCGAGGCCGAAATCCATCCGGACCGCGAGCTGGCCATCGACCCCGGTCAGGTATTCGGAAAGATAGAGGGCATAGAAGGCAAGGACCCGGCGTTTGGTCTCGATGCCAGCTGGATTGAGCCGGACAAGAAAGACCAGGCCCAGACCCTGGGCTATACCGTCGTCGATGCCAGTACCGTCGTTGCCACCCACCTGAATCAGGTATTGCAGAAGCACGCCCACGAACTGCTGGGTCACGAGGAAGTCCAGAAGTGGCTGGACCAGCTGGAAAAGATTTCTCCCAAGCTGGCCGAGGAGCTTGTACCGACTACCGTTTCCATCAGCCTGCTGTTGAAGGTGCTGCAGAACCTGCTTAAGGAAGAGGTGCCGATTCGGGATATGCGGTCCATTGCCGAGGCCATCGTGAATGTGCATCCGAAGAGTCAGGATCCGAAGCTGTTGACCACCGTGGCCCGGCAATCCCTGCGCCGGATGATTGTCCAGAGCATCTGCGGCAACGAATCGGAGATACCGGTCATTACTCTGGATCCGGATCTGGAACAGTTATTGCTAAAGTCAGTTCAGCAGAGTCAACAATCCGGCGGACAGGAAGACATTGGCCTGGTGTTGGAGCCGAACATGGTTGAAAAGCTCCAGCGCTCGCTTCAGGAGAGCGTCCAGCGCCAGGAAATGCTCGGCAAGCCGGCCATTCTGCTGGTGTCCGGGCCCCTGAGGCCGGTGCTGGCGAAGTTTGCCAGCTACGGGATAGAGCGACTGCACGTGCTCTCGTACCAGGAAGTTCCGGATAACAAACAGATTACGATAGTGGCGTCCGTTGGCCAGTAACGGCGCGGATGACAGAGCGGACAGCGCCGGCACGGCGTTGCCGGTGGAGGAAGAGGCAGCATGAAAGTAAAACGGTTTTTTGCTCAGACCATGGCAGAGGCGCTGAAACAGGTCAGCGAACAGATGGGGCCGGATGCCGTGATTCTTTCCAACCGTCGGGTCGATGGCGGCGTCGAAATCGTGACGGCTCTCGACTATGACGAAAACATGGCGCGTCAGCGCCTGGGCAATCAGGCCGAGGAAGCGACCAACGGGTCCCGACTTGCGGAAATGCAGGCTGATCAGCATCGACGTCTTGAGGATGAATTGAGCCGGTCCCGTGATCGCATCCGGGAGGTTCGGGAAAAGCGTGCCTCCCAGGGCGCCAGCTACGCCGCATCGTCGTTTCCCGACATTCAGGAAGCCATAGGTGGCGGATTCAGTGACATTGAACCTCTGCCGCGGGCGCCAAAGGAGGGGTATTCCGACGAGCTGGCGCAGATGCGGGCCGAGATCAGTTCGCTCAAAGACATGATGCAGGGGCATCGGCCGAAACCGGAGTCGGAGGTTTCGGCAACCACCGCCGTCCAGCAGAGGCTGGCCGAGCGTTTGCAGGAATTCGGACTTGGCAGTGAGTTGGCGGGCTCGATTTCCCGTCGCCACAAGGCCGGGCGTCTCGAGGATGGCTGGAAACAGTCCCTGAAAATGCTGTGTACCGGCGTCCGGACCTCCCGCATGGAGTGGCTGGATGAGGGCGGCGCCTACGCGTTGGTGGGTCCGACAGGCTCCGGGAAAACCACCACGATAGGCAAGCTCGCCGCTCGTTACGTGCTGAAGCATGGCTCAGATTCCGTGGCCCTGGTTACCACCGACCGTTATCGGGTAGCGGCCCACGAGCAGTTGTTCGTGTTCGGTCGTATCCTGAATGTGCCGGTTCGGGTGGTGGATGAGAGCCACAGTCTCGACGATATTCTGGATGAACTCTCAGACCGTCACCTGGTGTTGATCGATACCGCCGGGCTGACCAGTGCGGATAAAGGGTATCAGGAACAGCTGGCCGAACTGGCTCGCAGCCACCACAATGTGAAAACCCACCTGGTGGTCTCGGCAACCAGTCAGCCGCGGATTATGAAATCCGTCTGGCATTGCTATAAGATGGCAAATCTTGCGGGCTGTGTGATGACCAAGATCGATGAGGCCCTGACGTTGGGCGAGTCCCTCGGGTTTGTGATGGAGACCGGTCTGCCGGTAGCCTATTACACAGACGGGCAGAAAATCCCGGAGGATCTGCACCACGCCGAAGCTGTTCCGCTGGTGCGGCTGGCCGTGGATCGGCTGAAAGCATTGCAGCAACAGCAGGCGGTCGCAGAAGGCCTGAAAGAGCACGCCTGAGACCGGACAGATTGATACAGGCGTCGGAAACGCACCCGGCGAAACGTGGCGAGAGAAAAAAAACAGTATGAGCAGAGCACATCCGGTACAGGTGATTGCAGTTTCCGGCGGTAAAGGTGGAGTCGGCAAGAGTAACGTGTCGGTGAACCTCGGAATTGCCCTGGCGCAGAAAGGCCGGAGAGTGGTGCTGCTCGACGCCGATCTTGGGCTCGCCAATATCGACGTATTGTTGGGTATTACCGCCAACCGTAACCTTCAGGATGTTCTGGCAGGGGACTGTGACCTCAAGGACGTTCTGGTGAACGGGCCCGGTGGTATCAAGATTGTCCCTGCCTCCTCCGGCACCCAGAGAATGACCCAGCTCAGCTCTATGGAGCATGCCGGACTGATTAACGCCTTCAGCGAACTGGGGGATCAGATTGATGTCCTGATCGTGGACACCGCTGCCGGGATTTCCGAATCGGTCGTCAGCTTTCTGAGGGCCTCCCAGGAGCTTTTGCTGGTGGTTTGCGACGAGCCAACCTCGATTACTGATGCCTATGCCCTGATCAAACTGATGAACCGGGACTATGGAACCAATCGTTTCCGCATTCTTGCCAACCAGGTGCGAAATGAACAGGAAGGCCGGCATCTGTTCGAAAAACTGACACGGGTCACCGAGCGTTTCCTCGATGTAGCACTACAATATGTCGGCATAGTCCCCTACGATGAGGCGGTAAAGAAAGCGGTCCAGCGACAGCGCGCGGTGCTGGATGCGTATCCCAGAGCGAAAGCCTCGCTGGCCATCAAGGCTCTGGCGGACAAGGTAGACAGCTGGCCGTTGCCGTCCTCTCCCCGCGGGCACCTGGAATTTTTTGTGGAGCGGCTCGTCGAAGTCTGAATCGGATCCAGTCAAACAAGAAACCGGATACATGACATTGGCGAAAAACCTCGGAATCTATAACCAGTCGGGTGCGCAAAAGCCGTCTCAGCTCGTTGAGCAGCATGCACCGCTGGTCAAGAAAATTGCCCTTCACCTGATGGCTCGCCTGCCGGCTTCCGTTCAGCTAGAAGACCTGATGCAGGCCGGTATGATCGGCTTGCTTGAGGCTGCCCAGCGCTATAGTTCCACCAAAGGTGCCACCTTCGAAACCTACGCCGGTATCCGGATTCGCGGTGCCATGGTGGATGAAATCCGCAAGGGTGACTGGGTTCCCCGTTCCGTTCACCGTAACGCCCGCCGTATTTCCCAGGCCATCAAGGCGGTTGAAGACCGTCTGGGCCGCGAGGCCCAGGATCTGGAAGTGGCCGAAGAGCTGGGCATGGGGCTGGCCGAGTATCATTCCTACCTTTCCGATTCCAACAGCGGCCGACTTTTTAGCCTCGATGAGCTCAATGAATCCGGAGAGCTGCCGATAGAACAGACAGAGACGCAGGATAATCCCCTTGAGGGGTTGTCCTCCGATGCCTTCCGGCGCAGCCTCGCTGAGGCCATAGAAGACCTGCCGGAACGGGAAAAGCTGGTGCTGAGCCTGTATTACCAGGAAGAACTGAACCTCAAGGAGATTGGTGCCGTGCTTGGCGTCAGCGAGAGCCGGGTAAGCCAGATTCACAGCCAGGCGGCCCTTCGCCTTCGGGGACGGCTGTCGGATTGGCGCCAGGAATCGGACAACTGATTTCGTGAAGTCTGTGTCCGCGAACGGGCAGTCTGTAGTTTTTGGTAACCGATGCTTTACAACCGAAGCAAAGGCCTGACAATAAGCGGTTAAAACAGCGGCCTGCTAGACTTTGAACGCGAAGGTCAAACGAATTCCGGGTGTTACTAACTGGAGGTCCCATTGGACAAAAACATGAAAATCCTCATTGTGGACGATTTCTCCACAATGCGACGGATCATCAAGAACCTGCTGCGTGATCTGGGCTTCACCAACACCGACGAAGCAGATGATGGCAACACAGCCCTGCCGATGCTCAAGAGCGGCAAATACGATTTTCTGGTCACCGACTGGAACATGCCTGGCATGTCCGGTTTCGATCTGCTCAAAGCCGTTCGTGCTGACGAGAACCTGAAAACCCTCCCGGTGTTGATGGTAACGGCCGAGGCCAAGCGGGACCAGATTGTTGCCGCGGCCCAGGCGGGCGTGAATGGCTATGTGGTCAAACCGTTCACTGCTGCGGTGCTCAAGGAAAAGATTGAGAAAATCTTTGAAAGAATCCAGTAACCAGAGGTCGGATGGCTCTCATGAGCGATAGCAAAAAGAACCATCGGGGCCTTGAACCGGAGGTGACGGAAAAGCTCCAGCGACAGGCAGCAGAACTCGCAGAGAGTGTTAATGCGGGTGATTATGCCAAAGCCATGACCCTGATCAATGAACTTAGTGAGGTCAGGGATCAGAGTTTGTATCGCGAGGTGGGGCGATTGACCCGGAGCTTGCACGAAGCAATCCGGAACTTCCAGATTGACCCCCGTAACGCCGAACAGCAGGAAGCACTGTCGAAGATGACGGATGCCTCCGATCGTCTCGAATACGTCGTGCAGATGACCGGTGAAGCCGCCAACCGCACCATGGACCTGGTTGAGGAAACCATGCCGGTGGCCAACGCCCTGAGAGATGAGGCGGCGTCCTTGCGTGATGAGTGGCAGCGTCTGCGTCGCCGGGAAATGCAGCCGGCCGAGTTCCGTGAGCTTTACGGACGGATTGATCGCTTTTTCGTCAGCATGGCCACTGACGCGGATGCCATGTACAGCAACCTGTCGGAAATCCTCCTTGCTCAGGATTACCAGGATCTGACCGGGCAGGTTATCCAGAAGGTTACGGCCTTGGTGAAAGAGGTCGAGGAGCAGATGCTCAGCCTGGTGGTGATGGCCAGTCATGTGGACCAGCTCACGGGCACGGTGCACCAGATTGAAGAAAAGGAAGAGTCTGCGGAGAAGGGCGTCGGGCCCCAGATCAAGGCCGATGAGCGTGAAGATGTAGTCTCGGGACAGGACGACGTAGACGACCTGTTGTCCAGTCTCGGTTTCTGAATAAAGAGGGTAACGCATGGCGTTTGATGCTGATGAAGAGATTTTGCAGGACTTCCTGGTAGAAGCCGGCGAGATCCTCGAAAAGCTGTCAGAGCAGTTGGTAGATCTTGAGCAACATCCTGACGACAGTGATCTGCTCAACGCCATCTTCCGTGGCTTTCACACCGTCAAGGGCGGCGCGGGCTTCCTTCAGCTGGAAGCGCTGGTAAATTGCTGCCACTCGGCCGAGAACGTTTTTGACATCTTGCGCAACCACAAGCGAAAGGTGGACTCTGAGTTGATGGACGTGGTCCTGGAAGCCCTGGACAACGTCAATGCCATGTTTGAGCAGGTCCGCAATCACGAGGAACTGACACCGGCCCCCGACGAACTGATTGCCCGCCTGGATGCCCTGGCCCAGCCGGAGGGCGAGGGAGCACCTGCCGCTGCCACTCAACCCGAGCAGGAAGAAAGCGAACCGGCAGAAGACGGTGGCGACATCACCGACGACGAATTCGAACAGCTTCTGGATGCCTTGCAGGACGAAAAAAGCGAAGACCAGACCCCCGCTTCAGACTCCGGAGCGGCTTCCGGTGGCCAGGAGGGTTCCGGAGACGACGAGATTACCGACGACGAGTTCGAGGCACTGCTGGACCAACTGCATGGAAAAGGGCAGTTTGCCGGTGCACCTGCGGGCGAGGAAGAGGCTGTCAGCAAAGAAGAAAAGCCGGCCGCCAAGGCAGAAGGCGGTGGCGGCGATGACCTGATCACCGACGACGAATTCGAGAAACTGCTGGACGATCTTCACGGCAAAGGCGGAAGCCCGACCGCCGGGGGAGAGCCTTCAGCCCCGAAAGAGCCCTCAGCCCCGAAAGAGCCTTCAGCTCAGAAAGAGCCCTCAGCCCCTAAAAAGCCTTCAGCGCCAAAAGAGCCGGCCAAGCCAAAAGCAGAAGCACCGAAGCCCGAAGCCAAAGGCGCGGCGGCACCCGCCATGCCGGCTCGCGAAAATGCTCCGGCTGCGGAAACGACGGTACGTGTCGACACCAAGCGCCTCGACGATATCATGAATATGGTGGGCGAGCTGGTACTGGTGCGCAACCGCCTGCAGCGGCTGGGCGCGGATAGCGAAGACGAGCATATGCACAAGGCGGTTTCCAACCTCGACGTGGTAACCACCGATTTGCAGTCTGCAGTCATGCAAACCCGCATGCAGCCGATCAAGAAAGTATTTGGCCGGTTCCCGCGGGTGGTGCGTGATCTGGCGAGGAACCTCAAGAAAGAGGTCAACCTGGTGATGCACGGTGAAGACACCGACCTGGACAAGAACCTGGTCGAAGCGCTGTCTGATCCACTGGTTCACCTGGTTCGAAACTCGGTCGATCACGGGATCGAAGCCCCGGAAGTGCGCGAAAAAGCGGGTAAACCGCGCCAGGGTACCGTGACCCTTTCTGCCGAGCAGGAGGGAGATCATATTCTGCTGTTCATCGAAGATGATGGCGCCGGTATGGATCCGGAAGTGCTGCGCCGCAAGGCCGTGGAAAAAGGGATTTACGACCAGGATGCCGCGGATCGCCTGACCAATTCCGAGTGCTTTAACCTGATTTTTGCGGCCGGATTTTCCACCAAAGACCAGATTTCAGACGTCTCCGGCCGTGGTGTCGGCATGGATGTGGTGAAAACCAAGATTGGCCAGCTCAATGGTCAGTTGAGTATTGAATCGGAACTGGGCAAGGGCTCCCGGATTGTCATCAAGGTTCCGTTGACACTGGCCATCATGCCCACCCTGATGATCATGCTGGGGGACCAGTCGTTTGCGTTGCCGCTGGTCAACGTGGTGGAGATCTTCCACCTGGACCTGACCAAGACCAATATCGTCGACGGGCGTGAGTGTATTGTGGTTCGGGAAAAGGTCTTCCCGCTGTTTCACATCAAACGCTGGCTGGTTCGTAACAGTGCCTCCCAGGAGGTGCCCGAGAATGCCCATGTTGTCATCGTGGCCATGGGGACCAAACAGGTGGGCTTTGTGGTCGACCAGTTGGTCGGTCAGGAAGAGGTGGTTATCAAGCCCCTCGGGCGCGCACTTCAGGGTACGCCGGGAATGGCCGGTGCCACCATTACCGGTGATGGCCGGATTGCGTTGATTATTGATGTTCCAAGCCTGTTGCAGCACTACGGCTGAGCCGCGCTGTCAGGAGACTGTGGCCAGAGAAGGCCAGAGAACGATGGATTGGGTAGGAGAAGTGGATGACAGTTTCTGTCCTGGTCGTTGACGATTCAGGGTTTTTTCGCAAACGGCTGACGGAAATCCTGACCAGCTCCGGCCAGATCAAGGTGGTTGGTGCTGCAACCAACGGTCGGGAAGGTGTGGAGCTGGCCGAAAAACTGCGTCCCGACGTGATCACCATGGATTACGAGATGCCGGTCATGGATGGCATCTCCGCTGTGCGCGAAATCATGCGCAAACATCCGATACCGGTGCTCATGTTCTCTTCGCTCACCTATGAAGGCGCCCGGGTGACCCTCGACGCACTCGAGGCAGGTGCCGTCGATTTCCTGCCCAAGAATTTCGAAGAAATTGCCCGGGACAACAGCCAGCTCCAGAAAATCCTGATTGAGCGGATTCTGGATGTGGCCCGAAGCCGGCCTGGAAACCGGCCTGCGGCTCCGGCCCGTCCCGAACCGTCGGTACCCGGTTTCCGGGCACCAGGCACGGCGCCACGTCTACGCCCGGACACCCCGCCACGCCAGCGCCCAGACACCCACAGACCTGCAGCCCCGGCCAGTTCATCCGGTGAAGCGGAGGCGCCGAGGCGTCATGCCCGCCGAGGTGCCGCCAAGCACTACGCCGTGGTTGGTATCGGTACCTCAACCGGTGGACCGGTTGCCCTGCAACGGGTATTGACGGCGTTACCCGCCACGTTTCCGGCACCACTCGTACTGGTGCAGCATATGCCGGCCAGTTTTACGCCGGCCTTCGCCGAACGTCTGAACAAACTTTGCCGGATTGAAGTCCGGCAGGCCGAGGATGGCGACGTCTTGCGGCCCGGGCTTGCATTACTGGCACCCGGCGGCAAACAGATGATGGTCGAAAACCGGGGCGGCCAGGCCAGGATCCGTATTCTGCCCGGCGACGAACGGCTCAATTACAAGCCCTGTGTCGACGTAACCTTCGGCTCCCTGGCGAGGAGTTTTCCGGGCAAGACGCTGGGCGTCATTCTCACCGGCATGGGTTCGGACGGCAAAGAAGGGTGCCGGATGATGAAACAGAGCGGTTCCGACATCTGGTCCCAGGATGAAAAATCGTCAGTTATCTATGGTATGCCCATGGCCGTTGCCAAGGCAGGGCTGACTGACGACGTGCTCTCGCTGGACGAGATCGGGCCTCGCCTGGTTGAAGGTGTCTGCTGATGGATATCCTGAGTCTGCTCGGGGTCATACTGGCTTTTGCCGCCATACTCGGCGGCAATCTGCTTGAAGGCGGGGCCGTTGGCTCCCTGTTCAATGGCCCGGCAGCCATTATCGTCATCGGGGGGACCCTGGCGGCGACCATCCTCCAGACCTCCTGGCCAATGCTCAAGCGCGCCTTTACCCAGGTCCGTTGGGTGTTCGTTCCGCCGTTCATCAACCTCGAAGACGGTATTGGCAAGGTCATCGACTGGAGTGTCAAAGCCCGCAAACAGGGGTTGCTGGGTCTTGAAGGGCTTGCTGAGCGGGAGCCTGAACCCTTTGCCCGCAAGGGGTTGCAGCTGCTTGTGGACGGGGCCGAAACCGAGACCATCAGGGGCATCATGGAGGTGGACCTGGAGTCCCGGGAGCAGCGCGATCTGGAGTCCGCCAAAGTGTTCGAGGCCATGGGCGGATATTCCCCGACCATCGGTATCATCGGGGCTGTGATGGGTTTGATCCAGGTAATGACCAACCTCGAGGACCCGCAGTCCCTGGGTAGCGGGATCGCGACCGCTTTTGTGGCGACCATCTATGGTGTGGCCCTGGCCAACCTCCTGTTCTTTCCGGTTGCGAACAAGATGCGCGGTATCGTGCGGGAACGTACCCGCTATGAGGACATGATGATTGACGGCATCATTGCCATCGCCGAGGGTGAAAACCCGAAATCCATCGAATTGCGGCTGCGGGGCTTCCTGCAGTAAGCATGCGCAGGCCAACTTATGCGGCGCCGTAGGCAACCCCAGGATGATCTGCACAACAAGGAGCGGTGGCTGATTTCCTACGCGGATTTCATCACGCTGCTGTTTGCCTTTTTCGTGGTGATGTACTCAGTATCGTCTGTCAACGAAGGCAAGTACAAAGTCCTGTCCGAAACCCTGACCGGTGTGTTTAACGCGCCCCAGAGGTCCTTTCAGCCCATCGAGGTTGGCGACCGGCCCCAAAGATCATTGAACGCGCCTGCAGAGAACGTTATTCCGCCGGCAGTGACCGAAGCCCCCCGAAATCCGGAGATGGACGCCCAGGCCCGAACGGAAGCCCTTCGAGCCATGGCCGACCAGCTGACGATGGAATTCGACGAGCTGATTAATCAGGGGGTGGTGTCACTGGAAACCAGCGACGAGTGGCTGGAGCTGAACCTGCCCAACAGTCTGTTGTTTGGCAGCGGCGACGCGGAGCCCCATTACGACGCGTTTGAAGTGGTCGAGAAAATCGCCACGGCGCTGAATAACCGGGACAACGCCGTCAAAGTGGAAGGCTTTACCGATAACCAGCCGATCAGTACCTCCCGCTATCCCTCCAACTGGGAATTGTCTGCCGCCCGGGCGGCGTCGATGGTACGGATGCTCGTGATGGAGGGCATCGAACCGGAGCGTCTTGCCGCAGTGGGTTATGGCCAGTATCAGCCGGTTGCCCGGAATGATACGGAAGAAGGGCGGCGCAGGAACCGGCGGGTGGTGTTGCTGATTTCCCGTGACGCCAGCATCCGCGGAGCCATGCGCTGACCGGGTCGTCGGCAGATGCGTATAGAGCCATTGGCACGGTTCCTGTATTACTCCCCGTTAACAAAAAGCCGCCGGCAACTGCTTGCCGGATTTCCCGGAGATTGGTTCAAGTTGCTCGGGGAATGGCCGATAAACGGGACTGTGGCGAGAGGTGATTGCCGGCCACACCGATGTATTCTCTGGAGAATCGAAGCGTGCGAATCTGGGCAGTAGCCAATCAAAAAGGTGGTGTCGGTAAAACCACGAGTGTTGTCGCGCTGGGCGGCCTGCTTGCCGAGCGTGGCAAGCGTGTTCTCGTTGTGGATCTGGACCCTCACGGCTCGCTGACCAGCTGGTTCGGCTACGATCCTGACACCATTGCCCACAGCGTTTTCGATCTGTTCCAGCATCAGGGCAAGGTGCCCGAGGGACTCCCGGCCCAGTTGATTACTGACACCAGTTGCAGAGGGTTGTCTTTGTTGCCGGCGAGTGCGGCCCTGGCCACCCTGGAGCGCAGGATGATCGGTGTTGAGGGTATGGGGTTGATTATCTCCAGGGCCCTGACCCAGCTCTGGGACGATTTCGATTATGTTCTGCTGGACAATACACCCTCGCTGGGGGTTCTGATGGTCAATGCCCTGGCTGCGGCCCAGCACCTGATTATTCCCGTGCAAACCGAATTTTTGGCCATCAAGGGCCTGGAACGCATGCTCCATACCCTGAAGATGATCATGCGTTCCCAGAAAAACGAGCTGTCCTATACCATTGTGCCAACGCTGTATGATCGGCGTACCCAGGCATCGGTGAAGAGCCTCAACCTGTTGCGAAAAACCTATCGAGAATCCCTGTGGCAGTTTGCCATTCCCGTGGACACCAAATTCCGGGATGCCAGCCAGGGAGGTATCACCCCCTCCGCACTGGATTCGGAAACCCACGGCGTCCGGGCCTACAGCCATCTGTTGGATGATCTCATGTCCCGGGTGGGGATGGTGAAGGAGCGTCAGCATGGCTGACGATAAATTGACAAGGCTGGCGGACCCGGAAACCGCCATTGCCAGTTACCTTGACGAGCTGCTGCACACGGCCACTGACACGGCGCTCCGGGAAGAAGCGGAGGCGCCTGAACCGGTGAAGCCGGCACCTCGGAAGCCTCAGGTAGCAACCCGACCAAGTCCGGCCCCGGTAACAACCGTCGAAAAACCGGCGACAAGTCCCGAAACGCTCAGACCGGTCCCGGAAAAGCCGGCAGAACCAGTGCGGCCAGTCGTGCGTCAGGCCCCGGAGGCGCTCGTACCGAAGGCAAAAGTGGAGGCTCGGCCTGAGCCACAACCAGAGCCGGCTGCTCCACCCTCCCGTCCGGAGTGGTCAGAGCAGCCTTTCGAGTGCCTTATATTTACGGTGGCCGGGTTACAGCTGGCGGTGCCACTGATTCTTCTCGGTGCCATTCATCGTATTGAGGAAGAGATCCGGCCGATCCCGGGCAGTCCACGCTGGTACATGGGTATCCGTCCCGACCGGGACCAGAACCTTCGGGTGGTGGATTCCGCCGAATGGATCATGGCCGGGCGGGTGCCGCCCGGAGCCCGTGACAACTACCGGTTCGTGATCCGCCTTGATAACAGCGACTGGGGACTGGCCTGTGATGACGTGGCCCAGTCTTTCACCCTTCGGCCCGATGAAGTGCGCTGGCGGACTGCCCGCAGCAAGCGGCCGTGGCTGGCCGGCACGGTGATTGACCACATGTGCGCGCTGATTGATGTTCGCACCATGGCAGACTTGCTGGTGCGGGCCGAAAGAGAGCACCATCTGGATCTGAGCTGACGCAAACAACGGTTACTGAATGAAACCGAGCCGTGCTGGCACGGTTTGTGCCCTTAACTATAGTATTGGGCACTGATGATATTTTTTTGACGATCAGGTTGCCCGCCGGGCAGCCCAATAGGAGAAACATCGCTATGGCATCCCCGAGCGGACAAACCAATCAGGCCCAGGACGATCAGGTACTGCAGTACGTTACTTTCAGGCTGGATGATGAGACCTATGGTCTGAATGTCATGCAGATCCAGGAGGTGCTGAGATACACGGAGATAGCTCCGGTTCCGGGTGCTCCGGATTATGTGCTCGGCATCATTAACCTCCGGGGTAACGTGGTTACGGTCATCGACACCCGTCGGCGATTTGGCCTGGCGGATGCGGAAGTCACCGATGCCACCCGGATTGTGGTAATGGAATCCGCCAACCAGGTCATGGGCATTCTGGTGGATTCCGTGGCCGAGGTGGTGTACCTGAAAGCCAGCGAAATTGAGACCGCACCGAACGTGGGTAACGAGGAAAGTGCCAAGTTTATCCAGGGCGTGTGCAACAAGGATGGCGAACTGATCATTCTGGTCGAGTTCGACAAGATGCTGTCAGACCACGAGTGGGCTGAAATCGCGGCACTGTAATCCGGGGCAACCCGTTGCGGGCCTGAAGATGGATGCCTTCCGTGGCAATTAACGGGAGACATCCGTCATGTTTGCAGAAATTCCTTCCTACCTTCCCTGGGCGCTGACTGTGGCAGCATTGTCCCTGGTTTTCATTCAGGGCCTGGTTCTGGGTCGCCAGGTGCGAAGCCTCAGGGCGACGCTGAAAGAGCGCTGCGATACCCTTGGCCGGGAACTGCATGCCACAACCAGTGGCAGCATGGGGGTAGGGCAGCGGCTGGTCGCCTGTGAGCGCCAGTTGCACGAACTGCGGACCACGCTTGATGAAATGCGCCAGAACGATCCGCTACGAATCTCCTATGATGAAGCCTCTCGACTGGTTGATCTCGGCGCCGATATCGACGATCTTATGAACACGTGCGGAATTTCCCGTCCCGAGGCCGAGCTGGTGTCAGCACTCAGAAAACGTCAGGCGGCCTGATACCATGCCGTTACGGACGCTGCTGAATGAAGAGACTTTATCCGAGGGCCCTTGAGGCCCTCCGATCTGTATCCCGCCATGATTTCGTTTCCGGTTCTGATCTGGTTCCCTCGATAACCGGCCACTCCATTCCCCGCGAAGAAACAGTCAGCCATATTCTCTCACTGCTGCCAGAGATCGAACCGGATCAGGTGGTGATGCACGTGGGTGGTGGCTCCGGGTATTTTGCCGCTGTGCTCTCGGGGCTGGCACATCGGGTGATTTACGTTGAGAGAAATGTAATTGTTGCCGAAGCGGCCAGAGAGCGGTTTTTCCGGCTCGGGATGCACAATGTCGATGTGGTGGTCGCCAATGCTGAAGACGCTCCTGCGCCTGACCCCTTATGCGATTTTGTCCTTTGTACCTCGTTCGTCAAAGAGCCTGGCAGCCTGGTTCGTCTGTTGCGCGAGGGCGGCCATCTGGTTTGCCTTGAGGGGCGCGCCGGGCCAGTGCCGAGCCTTGCCATGTTTGTGCACCGCAATGAAGGCCTGGAACGGGTGCGCACCCTCGGCTGGGTCGACTTCAACCGCAATGTGGAACAGATCCTGATTGACCAGGGTCTTGTGGATGACAAGATTCTGGCAGAGGCGAAAGCAGAGGCGGCAAAACAGAACTGCCGGCTTCTTGATGTGCTCCGGCGCAAACTGAATCTCGAGGAGATGGATCTCTACCGTTCTCTTGCGCGGCAGCGCGGCATGACCTTCACCGATGCGGACGAGATTCTGCCGGATCTCCAGCCGGCCCTGTTCCGACGATTCTCACGCACATTCCTGGATCTTTCGAGGCTGATTCCTGTTGCCGAAGAGGATGGCAGAATCACCGTTGTCACCGATGATCCCGATGCCCGGACGGACCAGCTGGAGCGCTTGAGCCCCAACCAGGTGGTGGATTGTCTCCTGGTGACACCGACCGATTTTCGCCGTCTCTGGTCAGCGCTTGATCTGACCGCCAAGGGGCGCCGTTTTGCAGCCGATCACGAACATGGCCCGGAGCAGGAGAAGGATTCGACTGGCAGCCCGGACCAGCTGCTAGGCAAGGACCCGAACAACAAGCATGTCAGTCCCTATCTGGTGTCGGTCTACGAGGCCATCCTGTTGGATGCGGTAAGCGAGAAAGCAAGCGACATTCATATCGAACAGTACGGTGACCGGATTCGCATCCGCCTGCGGGTGGATGGTGATCTGCACGATCTGCCGCAGTACCAGTTATCGCCCCGGGAAATTAAAGGGGTGATCAACGTGATCAAGCTACGGGCGGAATTGAACATTGCCGAGCATCGTTTGCCCCAGGGTGGCCGGTCCCGGCTTCAGCTTGGCGATATGGCTTACGATCTGCGTATCCAGACCCAACCCTCCCTGCATGGCGAGCATGCGATCATCCGGCTGCTGCCGCAAACCGGCCGGGCCATGACCATTGCCGAACTAGGCATGTCGTCGATGATTGGCGCGCGTTATCAGCGCCTGCTGGATAACCCGGCGGGGCTGGTACTTGTGGTAGGGCCGACCGGCTCCGGAAAATCCACCACCCTGTATGCCGGCCTGCAGACACTGGCCGATGATGGGCGCCGGAAAGTGATTACGGTGGAGGACCCCATCGAGTACTCCATCGATAACATCCAGCAGACCCGGGTCCGGTCGGAAATCGGCTTCGGTTTCGCCGACGCCATGAGAGCGTTTGTCCGGGAGGATCCGGATGTGATTCTGGTGGGCGAGATCCGGGACCAGGAGACGGCACTGGAAGCGATCAGGGCTTCCCAGACCGGGCACGTGGTTCTTTCTACGCTGCACTGCAACGACGCGGTGGATTCACTCCAGCGTCTCTATGATCTGGGTATCCATCCCAACTCCATCGCCGGTGAGCTGTTGGCCGTTATTGCCCAGCGGCTGGCCAAGCGTATCTGCAAGCATTGCAGGCAGCCTGCGGAGCCGGATCCGGTGATTCTGTCCGAGGTGTTCCCGGATGGTCCGCCCGCAGATTTCCGCTGTTTTGAAGGCGCCGGCTGCGATAAATGCAGTGGTCGCGGCACCCAGGGCCGAGTGGCGATTGTCGAGTACATGGAGGTGGATTCTGATATTCGAAATGCCATTTCCAGCCAGCCGCCCATCGGGGAACTGCGTTGGCGTGCGCTCGATGCCGGACTGGTGACCATGCGTGACAGCGCTCTGGATCATGTGATTGAAGGCATAATCCCGCTTTCCGAACTGCCCCGGATTCTCCCAAGGGAGCGCATGGCACCAGAAGTTCGTGGCGGCCGCAGGAGTCAGCAATGAGTAACAGGCAATCTATGAACAAGGCGGCCCAGCGGGAACCGGTAGAAGTGGTCTATGCGGCTGAGCTGGACAAACTCCGGAGCATGGATCATGGACCCGTGCCCCCCGGCTGGTTGATGTCCCCCCGTGCGGTGGAAAAGTTCGTGATGGGGGATGAGAAGCTCGGCATTGAACGAAAATTTGTTGCCGAGCGGGCCATGGTGGTCCGGATTATCATTTCCCTGTGCACCAGTCGCGGCTGCCTGCTGGTCGGGGAGCCCGGGACGGCCAAATCCTGGCTGTCGGAATTGCTGGCTGCCGGCATTTCCGGCAGCTCCACGCTGACGCTCCAGGGTGGCGCGGTGAACAGCGTCGGGCAATTGCTGTATAGCTGGAATGAGGCGGTTCTGCATACCGAGGGCCCCTGTCTGAAGGCGTTGGTGCCCAGCCCCTTGCTGCGGGGCATGATGGAAGGGCGGATGGTTCGGTTTGAAGAGATTGCCCGCTGCCCCCAGGCGCTGCAGGACGCGCTGCTCTCCGTGCTTTCCGACAGGGTGGTGGTGATTCCCGAGCTGGCGGGTGACGAGGGTGTGGTGCTTGCCCGTGAAGGCTTTAACGTCATCGCCACGTCTAACAGTATCGACGAGGGTGTGCACCGGATGAGTGCTGCCCTCAAGCGGCGTATGGACTTCGAGGAGATCCGGCCAATCCGGAACCTGGCGGACGAAATGGATGTTGTGCTCCGCGAAGTGAACAGGGCCAACAGGCGGGCAGGCATCGATGTGGAGCTTGATGAGACGGTCATCGAGATTCTGGTGACCATGTTCCACGAACTGCGCAATGGCCAGACCCTTGATGGGCGCAGTACCGATCGTCTCGCCGGCTCGGCACTGTCCACCGCGGAAGCCGTGTCGGTCGCTCACGCAGCCAGTCTCAACGCCTGGTATTACGGTGGCGGAAGTATCACGGTAGAGCAGCTGATGCACCACATCGTCGGCTCTGCCCTCAAGGACCAGCCCGAGGACCGGCGCCGGTTGCGCCACTACTTCGAAACCACGGTGGCGCCAAGACGGGGTGATAACTGGCAGCAGGCCTGGGCGTTGCGTTCACTCATCCATTGATTCATCCGGCGGCGTGCCGGGTTTGCGGTCCTCGGGCGTCAGCCCGCGAATATGGAAGGCAAACGCGAGGATTTCCGCAATCACCCGGTACAGCGACTCGGGAATCTCTTCGTTCAGTGACAGGCGCGCCAGAATGCTGGCCAGCTCCGCATTTTCGTAAAGAGGCACATTGTGCTCCCGGGCAATGCGGATGATTTCTTCCGCCAGCTCGTGGGTGCCGGTGGCGCTGATGGTGGGCGCTGTCTCGCCATCGTACTTGAGGGCGACGGCGGCCCTGCTTGGCTGTTCGGTTTCTGATGTCATGCCCGTGTATCCACCAGTCTGTGTTCGAGTCGGGTAACGCTGCTCTGGGGCGTGCCGCGGCGGCAGTCCAGGTCCGTCACCTCCAGGCCAAGGTCGGTCAGGCTCTGTCGCAACGCGGGAAGCTCCTGGTTCACCTGGCGCAGGGTTGTCTGTTTTTCTGCCCACACCCGCGCGCTCACTGCCTGTTGTCGAAGGGCAACGTCAAAATGCAGGGGGCCAGCCTCATCCAGATCCATGGTCAGTGAAAGCCGCCACTCGGCTGTAGCGGTTTTCGCGGATCGGGTTTCCGAATCACCTTCCTGCGGGTACTGTTCGACCCGGACCTGCGCCAGCCTTGGCTCGTTCTGGGGTGTCAGCCACGGCAGATCGAGCACCAGGGTAGACGCGGGCGCGGGGCCGGGCGCTTCGCCGCCGCCCCGAGCGGTCAGTACCTGGCTGTGCAATTGGTTGACGGTAATCCGGTTAAGCATCCCGGCCAGCAGGCGGAGCATCTGGCCCACGCTGGGCGCGTCGCCACTGCCCGGGGCCTGGGGCGTGGCCAGGGGCTGGGGAAACTGCAGTGGCGCCCGCATGAGCTCTGGCGTCGAGATGGGTGTCAGCCGGTTGAACTGTTCCGGTGTGCTGCCCTGTTGGGCGAGCAAAGCGGTGATTACCCGGCCCAGGGCCAGTTTGAGATCGGGCAACTGGGCAGTCGGTGTCTGGGCCAGACGTGATTCGGCGAACAGGCCACTTTCCGACAGCCACTGGCGGACCTGTTGCGGTGTTGAGTCCTGGCCGCCGGAACCGGGGAGCAGGCTCTTTCCGGAAGGCAATCTTGCCACCATCTGTTCGATAGCCTGTCTGGCGGCTTCCGGAAGTGGTTGGGGGGCCCTCGAGGAGGGCAGTTGGCCCGGGACGGGATCTTGCCGGAGACCCTGTGTCAGTGCGCCCATCAGTCTGGCTAGGCCAGCGTCCAGTGACTGCTGCCAGGGCAGGCGCTGGGCGAGGGCCCGGGCGATACCGGCTTCGGGCGCGGGCGCCAGTTTGCCCATCAGCTGGAGCTCATTGCCGGCACGCATCACCTTTACCCAGTCACCGGTCGCCAGTTCGGTCTTGCCGACGGCGGCCTGGACGAGAAGAGACTTGCCCCGGATGTCCAGTAACAGGTCCGCACTGGCGCCGCCCTGACGGTTGATGATCTCTGCCACCCGGGCCAGAGTGGTCTCCCGGTTTGTCAGCTGCAGCTGGTCGAGCAGCTGCCGCGCAGATGTCGTCACTGGCTCGCGGGCCGCTTCGGTGGTGACGGCGGGCCGGGAGGTCTGCGGTGCAGGCTGGGTTGGCGGTGTAGGGGGCTGTTGTCCGCTGGGTAGTTTCATCGTCACTGATTTGATGTTGGACAAGAGTAATCCGCCGGCGCTTTCGTTATAATACGCCGCGCCGGCAGGTCATGGGCAAACACTGTTCATGGCCGCTGCTGTCACGAATGCACCCGATGCCGTCTTCACGCGCATCGTCCTGGTTACGGGGCCCTGATGTCTGAGCCGTTATTACAGGCTGTCGATCTGCAGTGCGAACGGGATGAACGGATCCTGTTCCGTGACCTGTCGTTCTCCATACTGCCCGGTACGGTGACCCGTGTCGAGGGCCCGAACGGCTCCGGCAAGACCACTTTGCTGCGGATGCTGGCAGGCCTGAATGATGCCTGGTCGGGCAATCTGCTCTGGTGCGGCAAGCCCAGATCCGGCCAGCGTGAAGAATTCCTCCGCAATACCCTGTATCTTGGCCACCGGCCCGGCATCAAACCATTGCTGACGCCCCTGGAAAACCTGCGGGCACTGACGGCAGGGCGGCGCCCGCTGCCGGATCCGCTTCTGCGCCAGGCCCTGGATGGTACCGGGCTGAACGGGTTTCAGGATGTGCCTTGCCGGAACCTATCGGCAGGGCAGCAACGTCGTGTGGCTCTGGCGAGGTTGTTGATCGCCGATGAGCCGCTTTGGTTGCTGGATGAAGTCTTCACCGCCATTGACGCGAGCGGTGTCACCGCCATTGAGGACCTGCTGCAACAGCGGGCCGCTGAAGGCGGAGCGGTCGTCGTGACAACCCATCACGACCTCGGATTGCCGGGGATGCAGCGCATTGTTCTGGGCGGAGGGGCAGCGAATGAATGCTGATTGCCGGCCAACGCTGACCTTGCGGCAGGATTCCGTCGGAGCGCTGGCGGCGATGCAGGCTGTGTTTACCCGGGACATGAAGGTAGCATTCCGGCAGCGGCAGGATCTGCTCAACCCACTGTTGTTCTTTGTCATGGTCGTAACCCTTTTTCCCCTGGGGGTTAGCCCGGAAGTGTCATTTTTGAGAGAGGCCGGAGCCGGTATCCTGTGGGTGGCGGCGTTGCTATCGGTGCTGTTGTCGCTGGACCATCTGTTTCGCCATGATTTTGACGACGGCACGCTCGAACAACTCGTGCTTCAGCCCCAGCCCCTGTTTCTGCTGGTACTGGCGAAAACGGCGGCGCACTGGGTGTTAACAGGCCTTCCATTGGTGGTACTGACGCCGGTTTTGGGCGTAATGGTTCATCTCGACGGGAACTCCATCGGAGTTTTGTGTCTAACGCTGCTGATCGGTACACCGGTGCTGAGCCTGATCGGGTCCATCGGCGCGGCACTGACACTTGGATTACGGTCGGCCGGGGTACTCTTGTCCCTGTTGATCATTCCGCTGTACATTCCCGTCCTGATCTTCGGCACGGGCACGGTGGCTTCGGCTGCAGAAGGCGCTCCTGTGGGTGCCTATCTCGCTTTGATGGGCGCATTTCTGGTGCTGGCATTGACCCTGGCGCCTTTCGCATCGGCAGCGGCGCTGCGTATCAGTCTGTCTAACGGGTAAAACAAGGTAACGGTAGGACGGTGACCATCTGATGTGGCAATTTTTTCACAAGCTGGGTTCTCCCAAATGGTTCTTCGGGATTGCAGCCCGGCTGATGCCCTGGCTACTGGCAGGCGGCATCCTGCTGTTGATGGCGGGCATTGTCTGGGGGCTGGCCTTTGCTCCCAAGGATTATCTTCAGGGCAACAGCTACCGGATTATTTTTATTCACGTGCCCACGGCCTTCCTGGCCCAATCGGTCTACGTAATGATGGCGGTGGCAGCCGTTGTCACCCTGGTCTGGCGCATGAAGCTGGCGGATGTGTTCGTCAAGTCGGTCGCGCCGGTGGGGCTGGTACTGACCTTTCTTTCCCTGTTTACCGGTGCTGTCTGGGGCAAGCCCACGTGGGGAACCTGGTGGGTCTGGGATGCCCGTCTGACCTCGATGCTGATCCTGCTGTTCCTGTATGGCGGCGTGATCGCCCTGGACCGGGCCATCAACGATGAAAAATCTGCGGCTCGGGCGGTATCGGTGCTTGTGCTGGTCGGGGTGGTGAATATACCGATTATCCAGTACTCCGTTGAATGGTGGAATACGTTACACCAGCCGTCGACGTTCAAGCTGACCGAAAAGCCGTCCATGCCGGCAGAGATGTGGGTGCCGTTGCTGCTGTCTGTACTCGGGCTGTACCTGCTGTTCGGCTGGCTTGCCTGTTTGCGAATGCAGACCGAGATTCTTCTGCGCGAGCAGAGAACGCGCTGGGTTAAAGATTACGTGTTGGTCGGGAGGGGCTGAAGTATGGCATTTGATTCCTTTTCGGCATTTATGGTGATGGAAGGTCACGGGCCGTATGTCTGGTCCTGTTACGCCGCCTTCTTCCTGCTGATGATCGGCCTGATGGTCTGGTCCCTGCGCCGTCGCAAGGCCGCCATTGAGGCCTGCCGTCGTGGTTATGAATTGCAGGCAGATCGGCAGGATCCGCAGGCCGCATCGGCTTCGGCCGCCTCTTTCACCCGCGTCAAGGTTTCCCAAGACTGAAAGGCAGATATCTGATGCATCCAATCCGAAAAAAGCGGTTGACCATTGTCCTGTTCCTGTTGGTGGGACTGGGCATCGCTGTGGGTCTGACCACCTATGCGCTGCGACAGAACATTAACCTGTTTTACGACCCTACCCAGATTTCTGCCGGTGAAGCGCCGGTGGATGTCAGGATCCGGGCCGGTGGCATGGTTGAGGAGGGCTCGGTTCTGCGTGATCCGGATAGCCTGATGGTTGAGTTCAAAGTGACCGACTTCAATGCCTCTGTGCCGGTGCAGTACACCGGTATCCTCCCGGATCTGTTTGCCGAGGGGCAGGGTGTGGTTGCCATGGGCCGACTGGACCAAAACGGCCGCTTTGTGGCCGATCAGGTTCTGGCAAAACACGATGAAAACTATATGCCGCCGGAAGTCGCGGATGCACTGGAGAAGGCCTCGAAAGGCCAGCATAAAGCCAGTGGCAGTGCCGAAACCGTATCCTACTAACCGTTTTATCTGACAGCCTGGTTTCTGGAGGCCTTTGATGTATCCCGAACTCGGACAGCTTGCACTGATTCTCGCGCTGTTGTTGGCAGTGCTCCTCTCCGTAGTCCCCCTGGCCGGTTCGCTGACTGGCAGGGACAATCTTCAGGCGTTCGCCAGGCCACTGGCGTCCGGCATGTTTGTTTTCATCGGTCTTGCCTTCGCCGTTCTGACCCACGCGTTCGTAACCGACGACTTTTCAGTGGCCTATGTTGCCAATAACAGCAACAGCCTGTTGCCCTGGTACTACAAGTTCAGTGCGGTGTGGGGCGGTCACGAGGGCTCACTGCTGCTCTGGATTCTCATGCTGGCCGGCTGGACATTGGCGGTTGCGATCTTCAGCCGCCGCCTGCCGGCGGTGATGATCTCCCAGGTGCTGTCGGTGCTGGGCATGGTTTGTGTCGGCTTCCTGCTGTTTATCGTTATCACCTCCAACCCATTCGACCGTCTGCTGCCCAATGTGCCCGCCGATGGCGCGGATCTGAACCCCTTGCTCCAGGATTTCGGGCTGATCGTGCATCCGCCGATGCTCTATATGGGTTATGTCGGTTTTGCCGTGGCCTTTGCGTTTGCAATCGCCGCCCTCATTAATGGCCGTCTCGATGCCGCCTGGGCACGCTGGTCGCGGCCCTGGACTACGGTTGCCTGGGCGTTCCTTTCCCTTGGCATTGCCCTGGGTAGCTGGTGGGCCTACTACGAACTTGGCTGGGGTGGCTGGTGGTTCTGGGACCCGGTCGAGAATGCCTCATTGTTACCCTGGCTTTCCGGTACTGCCCTGATGCATTCACTGGCGGTCACAGAGAAACGCGGTGTGTTCAAAAGCTGGACGGTGCTGCTGGCCATTGTCACCTTTGCTCTCAGCCTGCTGGGTACCTTCCTTGTCCGGTCTGGCGTACTGACATCGGTTCACGCCTTCGCATCTGATCCTGAGCGGGGCACTTTCCTGTTGGGCCTGTTGGCAGTCACAGTAATCGCCAGTCTGGCGCTGTATGCGTTCCGGGCACCGGTGGTGCATGTCCGCTCCCGGTACGGCTCTTTGTCTCGGGAAGTGTTCCTCTTGCTCAACAATGTTCTGCTGGTATCGGCCACACTTCTGGTTGCAGTCGGCACGCTGTATCCGTTGGTGCTTGATTACCTGGAGCTGGGCAAACTGTCGATCGGTGAGCCGTTCTTCAATCTGACGTTCAGCCCCCTGGCGGTAGCGACCGGCCTGTTGCTGGGTGCCGGTATCTTCTCCCGCTGGAAGAAAACCGATGGTGGCTGGCTGGCGCGGAAGCTTCTGTGGCCCCTTGCAATCAGCGTCGTTGGCACCACGGCGGTCATGATCGGTTACGGTGGCTTCAAGCCCTGGGCATTCCTCGGCATTTTCGCCGCCATGTGGGTAACGGTTGCCACGTTCTGGGATCTCTGGGACAAGTCTTCTTCCCGAAAAGGTCGTTTGCACGGCTTGAAACGGCAGTCCCGCAGCTATTACGGCATGGTGCTCGGGCATCTGGGACTGGCCATTACCATGGCGGGGGCTACGGTGGTTTCCAACTACGGCATCGAGCGTGACGTACGTATGGTACCCGGCGATGTTGCCACTGTCGGCGATTATCAATTTGCGTTCAGGGATATCGGTGCCCGCCAGGGCCCCAACTTTACGGCTCAATATGGCACTTTCGATGTCATGTTGGATGGTGAGCTTGTATCCGTGCTTCATCCCGAGAAACGCCAATACACCGTCGGTATGAGCGTCATGACCGAGGCGGACATCGACGCCGGTCTGTTCCGGGATATCTTCGTGGCCATTGGTGAACGCATCACCGACGAGGCCTGGGCCATCCGGCTGCAGTACAAACCACTGGTTCGCTGGCTTTGGCTGGGCTCCCTGTTCATGGCAGCCGGCGGCTTCCTGGCGATCGCTGATCGCCGATACCGAATCCGGGAGGAAGCTGACAAAAAAGTGCCGGCCGGTACTGCCGCGCCTGAACCAGGCTCTGCGACGTCTGCTGGAGCAGCGTCATGAAACGGTTCCTGCTGTTTTTGCCGCTGCTGATTGCCGTTGTTGTCGGCATAGTGCTGTTCGCGGGCATTGGCAAGGATCCGACCAAGCTTGAATCGGCCCTGGTTGGCAAGCCGGTTCCCGAGTTCAGTCTCCGGGATCTGCACAATCCGGATGCCATGCTGGACAGGAGCGTATTCCAGGGCCAAGTCTCCCTGCTGAATGTCTGGGGCACCTGGTGCCCGGCCTGCAAGGATGAGCACGACGACCTGATGTGGCTGGCCGAGGAAAAGGGCGTCAATATCATTGGTCTGAACTACAAGGATAACCGCGAGGACGCGCTGGTCTGGCTCGACCGTCTCGGGAATCCGTACCGGAAAACCATCTATGACCCCCGCGGCACCCTCGGGTTTGATCTGGGTGTGTACGGCGCGCCGGAAACCTTTGTGATTGATGCCGAGGGCATGGTCCGCTTCCGCCATGTGGGCGTGGTCAATGAAACGGTCTGGGAACAGACGTTGCTGCCCGTGATCAATGATGTTCAGGGGAATGGCTGATGGTCAGGGTCGTTTGTTTGATGTTGGCGCTGATATTTTCCGGTGTCGCTGCAGCCGAGGTGGCTGACGTATACGATTTTTCGGATCGGGCCCAGGAGCAGCGCTACCAGAACCTGATCGCGGAACTGCGCTGCCCTAAATGCCAGAACCAGAACATTGCCGATTCCAACGCGCCTATCTCCAAGGACATGAGGGAGGCGGTCTACCGGATGATGAAAGACGGTGCCAGTAACGAGGAGATTGTTGAATCCCTGGTTGGCAGGTTCGGTGAGTTCGTTCGCTACAAGCCCGAGTTTGACAGTCGGACGTTTCTGCTCTGGGCCACACCGGCCATTGCGGTCTTCGGCGGGGTTCTGGTGGTGGCCGGCGTGGTCATCCGCTCCCGGCGGGCGGGGCAGGATAGCCCGGCCCTGAGTGCCGAGGAAAAAGCCCGGGTCGACAAAATGCTGGCAGATGAGGACAAGCTGTCCTGAAGCTGGCTTTGCCCGGTATGTTCTGGCTGCCGCCTCATTATTAATTCTGAACCTGTGACTGATACTCCATGACTGACACTTTCTGGATTGCCGCAACGGTACTGATCATTCTTGCCCTTTTGTTCGTGTTGTACCCGGTCTTTTTCCATCGGCTGGGTGCGCGGAAACAGACCGACCTGAAAAACCAGAATCTCATGGCCTATCGCTCCCGGATGAAGGAGCTCGATAGCGAATACGAGGCCGGTCTTCTGGATGAAGAGAATTATCGCCAGCTCAAGGAAGAGCTCGCCGGTAGCATGCTGGACGATGTGCCGGAGCAGGGCCAGGCGAGGCCCGTAATCAGTGGTCGAAGGAGTGCCATGGCAGTGGCGCTGGTGTCGATTCTTCTGATCCCGGCGGCCACCGTCTACCTCTACGAGCGTTGGGGGGCGATGGACCGGGTTGAACAATTCATCACCATGCAGGAAATGGGCGCCACCGACGGTTCGAGACAGGCCCAGATGATCGAACTTTCCGGTCAGCTCCGTGAGCGGCTGGAAGCCAGCCCGGATAACCCGGAGGGCTGGGCAATGCTGGGGCGGACCTACATGCGCCTGGAGCGTTATGACGATGCGGCCTGGGCATTCCGGCAGCTGGCGAACAGTGTGGATGACGACGACAGGGCAGAAGCCGTCGCTTATGGTCTGTCTGCCCAGGCGCTGTTCTTCGGTAGCCAGGGTGCCATGACGGAAGAGGTCACCGCAGCCATTGAACAGGCTCGAGCGTTGAACCCGGATGAAGTCAATGCCCTCGGATTGCTGGGCATCAATGCCTTCAGCCAGGAGAACTATCGGGAAGCCATCGAATACTGGGAGCGGATCGAAACCGTTGCACCCGATCACCCCCAGATCGCTTCGATCCGGGAAGGGATTCGTGAAGCCTACACCCGTCTTGGCGAGGAACCACCTGCACAGGTGGCCGAAGCAGAGGCATCCGGGGCCGGAGTAACCGTCCGGGTGACTCTCGCAGAGGACTTCCGGGATCAGGTGCCCGCCGATACCACGCTGTTCCTGTTTGCCCGTCAGGCCAATGTCCGGCAGGGCCCACCTCTGGCCGTTGCACGGCTGACGGCCGACCAGCTGCCGGTGGAAATCCGCCTGGACGATCGCTATGCGATGTCACCCCAGGCGACCATTTCCAGTGTTGACGAGGTTGTTGTCACAGCCCGCCTCAGTCGCTCCGGCAGTGTCACCGCCCAGGCGGGTGACTGGCAGGGCAGCACCGACGGGCCCGTAGCGGTCAATGAAAGCCAGGACGGGCCGATAGCGGTTGTGATTGATCAGCAGCTGATCGATTAGTCGTCAGGACAGGCCTTTCGGGTATAGCGGAGGCAGATCGGCGCTGGTGTTGACCTGCTTGTGTTTCCGGATCTTCTCAAGGGCCTGCGCCAATGGCCGACCATCCCAGGCGTCGTTCTCGTGTCCGGGTGCAAAAAGCCTGGCCTGGAGCCTTCTGAGTTCCGTGGCCAGCGTCTGGTCACCGAAATGATCGACAACGTCGGCCGCTGAACGGAAGCCGTGGCCGGGCGAGTGCAGGTTTGCCCATTCCACCACGAGTTCCGGGGTCACTGCTGCGCCATCCCTCGCGGCCTTGATCAAACGGTCGAACGCGGCATCTTCATACCGGTGTTCTGTCAGTTGCGGGGTGACGTTTCGGCGTTTGCCCGACCTCCACCACGCCAGTAATGTCCCGGCCCAGAGAATTCCCAGCAGCAGGGCGAGCCACTGCCAGAGGCCGGTTTCGTCAGGTGCCGGGCTAATCTGGGGTTCCGTGGCGCCAGCATCCGGTTCCGGGTCTGCATTGCCCTGGTTGCTTTCCGGGGAGGCGGTGGAGGCTACGGCATTCGGGTCATTCACTGTCAGTGTTCTCTCGGGTATCACGGCAATGCGTTCACGGTCGGCTTCCGTATCCCACCAGGGTATTCGAATGGCGGGCAGGGTCATTTGCCCTGCTTCTACAGGCACCAGGGCCACGGACTGGTTCAGTGACGATGTGAGGCCGGCGGGTGTGGTTTCGGTCTGGCGCTCCGGCTCTTCGGGGTAGCTTCTCAATCCATCCGGAACGGCATCGGGTAAGGGAGGAAGGGCCTCCGCAGGCAGTCCGGCTGCCGTCAGCTTGATCTCGCGGGTGATGTTTTCGCCGGTGGCGACGCCCAGAGACGGTGGAAGCCCGGATTCCTCAAGCGCTACGCCGGTTGCCGGCAGCCATGTTTTTCCACTGAATTGTGCGGGGACATCCTTGACCGGCACTTCGAACAGTTCTTCGCTGTCCCGCAGAAACCGAAGGTTACCGGACGGGTCTCTGGCCTGGCCCTCGAATCGGACTGGGGGAAGCTTGAGGGTCCCGGGACGCTGGGGAAAAAGCGCATATCGGCGTTCCACAACGCGGTACCGAACACCGTCGCGATAGCGGGAGAATTCCTGCTGCCTGCCCAGGGATTCGATAATGACATGGGGATGGGTCGGCTCGGAGAGCTCTCCGCGAATCAGGTTGCCCCGGAAGAAAAGCCGAACGGTCAGAATCAGCTGCTCCTGTACGTACAGTTCATCCTTGTCGGCGGAAAGCTCGATAAAGCTGTCACGGCCGGGAGCGGCCTGGTCCGGTGGCGAGCCATCCACCACTTCCACGGTTACCGGCTGTGACTTCGCACCTTTGAAAGTGAGCGCCGGGATGGTCAGTTCGCCGGTGGTTTTCGGTGCAAGCTGGTAGGTCCAGGTAATCTCCCCGACCATCTGGCTGTTCACGGTGCGGATACTGTATTGCTGGTTCTGGCCCAGGATTTCGAAATCCGGTTCCACTTTCTCGATATCGGGCTTGGGCAGGCTGGACATGTCGAAGTCAAACAGGTTGCCGAGGTTGATATCGATTTCCATGCTGCCCTTCACCGTCAGCGTGAGAACCTCACCCTCGTAAATACGGGTTCGGTCGGGCTCTACCGTCAGCTGCTGTGACTGTGCCTGGGCCGGCAGCCAGATTGCCGTCAGAAGCATCATTAAAAGAAATTGACAGACGGCGGGTGTAATCAGCCGTTTTACCATGGTGTATCGCCCTCATCGGATGGAGTCTGGCGTTGTTGATACTGCTGCAGGAACTTTCGCTGCAGTAAGCCGCCCGGATTGTCCGGGACCCGCCTGAGCCATTGTTCCTGGCTCTGGGTCAGCGGTGTTTCAGAAATAGCGGCGGGCGCCTGGGCCTGGCCCGGAGACGTTTCGTTCTCTCCAGATGCCTGCTGCGCAGTGCCATCCTCGCCGGGCTCCTGCTGGTTCTGGTCATCGGCCTGATTGCCTGGCTGATCCTGCTGGCCGGACGAAGATTGCCTGTTATCGGGGCTTTGCTGCTGTTTGTTGCCCGAACTGCCGGAATTCTCGCTTTCACTGTTGCCTTGCTGATTCTGGCGGTTCTGCTGCTGGTTGCCCTGGTTTTCCTCGTTGCTGGAGGAGTCCGAAGAGTCCTGCTGGCTGCCGTCCTGACCCTGCTGCTGTTGATTCAGCAGCTCCTCGACAATCTTCCGGTTGTGTCGGGCATCCTTCATGTCTGGCGCCTTTTCCAGGGCGGCATCGTAAGCGGCCAACGCCTCCTCCAGTTTGCCGGCACGGGCCAGTGCGTTGCCACGGTTGTAACTGGCACGTGGGCCCTGTGACTGGGCGAATGCCTGGGCGGCGCTCTCGAACTGGCCGGATCGATACAGGGCAGAACCACGCCATTCCGGGTCGTCCAGCTGCCGGGCGGCGGTTTCCGGGCTCTTCTCAATCAGTGCGGGGGCTCTCTGATCCTCCCGTTGCCAGAGTTCATCCCAGCTTATGGCAGCAGCGGGCTGTGGCCAGACCGGTAACAGGATCAGGGCGAGGGCACTGAAGGCACCACGGCGCCAGCCCAACAAAATCAGGGGAAGGGCGAGCCAGAGCAGCCAATAACCGTCATCCTGCCAGCGGCTGACCGTCAGGCCGTCCTCTGATTCCTGCCAGTCGTCACTGTCCCTCGGGCTCAGGTCCAGTGATTGAATATCGGTGTCGTCCAGGGTCAGCTCATGGCTTTGGCCGCCGGTGCTTTTAGCAAGTTCTGCCAGCGCACCGGGGTCCGCCCGGCTGATTACAATGTCCCCGTTTTCCCGGATAAATCCGCGCCGGGCCAGGGGAATGGGGCCGCCTTCCTCGGTTCCGACAACGAGAGTGTTAAGCGCATAACCGGTTCCGGAAAGGGTGTCCCGGATCGTCCCGGTGTAACGATCGTTGATGTCGTCAGTGATCAGCAGAATCCGGCCTTGCCCTGGAGCACCCTGCGCAAGCAATTCCTTTGCCCGGGCCACGGCCAGATCCGCCCGGTTACCTGTGGCTGGCATGATAACCGGGTCCAGCACATTGAGCATGCCTTCAATGGTGCGGCCATCATCGGTGAGTGGAGTGACCACATGGGCGTCGCCGGAAAAGACAAGCAGGCCGGTCAGGCTGCCCTCCCGAAGCTGGAGAATATCCCGGATTTTCCGTTTTGCCCGGGTCAGGCGATCCGGCTCCACGTCCGTGGCCAGCATGGACAGGGAGAGGTCCAGTGCAATCACAAGGCTGTCGCCCGGTTGTTTCAGTGGGGTGGGTGCCTCCCGCCAGGCAGGCCCGGCCAGTGCGAGGGACAGGATAGTCAGTGCGACGGCGGCCGGAGCCAGCGGCGATTTTGCCGTTTTTCCCGAGCTGCCATCGTGACGAATCAGCGGCGATAGCAAACGCGCCGGAATAAGCCGGGACCAGCCACTGTCGCCCAGACGCATTTGCCGGAATGCCAGATACAGGATCGGTAGCAGCAGGAGCAGCAAGAGCCAGAACGGTCGCAGAAAATGAAAGTCAGCCCACATTTGCTTCCTCCTCTTTCCCGCTCCGCCGTGAGCCAGCGACAAGCTGCCACCCGTGGCGAACCAGGAACAGGGTCAGCCACAGGAGGACTGCAAGGCCGGCAGGCCAGACATAGAGCTCGGTCACTGGCCGAAAGAACTTGCCCTCCAGCTCGATGGGTTCCAGTTGATCAATGCTCTCGTAGATGAGTTCCAGTTCGGGCAGACTACGGGCCCGGAAATACTCCCCCCCGGTTTGCTTCGCCATCCGGGTCAGCAGGTTTTCGTCGAGATCCCTGGACGGGTTCACCCGCCGTGAGCCCAGCAGGCCGCGCTGCACCATGGACTCGGCGCCAATGCCGATGGTGTAGAGCCGAATGCTGGCGGCGGCGGCGATTTCGGTGGCCTTGTCAGGGGTAATTTCGCCGGCGGTATTGGCGCCGTCGGTCAGCAGAACCACAACGCGCTGGTCCTGGGGCCGGTTTCTCAGCCGCTTGGTGGCCAGCCCTACCGCGTCACCGATGGCGGTGGCGCGACCGGCCATGCCCAGGCCCGCCTCACGCATCAGGGTTCGGACGGTTTCAAGATCGAAGGTGAGGGGGGCCTGAACGTAGGGCTCAGTGCCGAACAGGATCAGACCTAGCCGATCACCCTGGCGGCGGGAGATGAAATCATCAAGCACCCGCTTGACCGCCTGCAGGCGATTAATGCTCCGGCCCTGGAGAACCATGTCCTGCTCATCCATGCTGGGGGAGATGTCCACGACCAGCATCAGATCGCGGCCGGAAACCGGCATCTGCACCTGCTCACCCACGTGCTGGGGCCGTGCCAGCGCAATCACCAGAAGGGTCCACATGAGGAACAGCAAAAGTTGCTGCCAGAGTGGAACGGCATTGCCGCGACGACTGACGCCGGGCAGGTCAGACAGCCAGTGGCCGACCGGTAGCACCGGTGCGTCGACCGATTGCCCTCCAGGCTTGCGCCATTTAAGGATCAGCGGTAACAGCAATAGAACCAGTACCCAGGGCCAGGCAAGACTCAGCATTTCTGTCCTCCCAGCCACAATCGGGCGAACGCCAGTGCTTCGGTGGGTTCTGCCGAAACATTGGGCCGCCAGGCACTCTGCACCAGGGCCTCGGCAACCGGTCTGGAGGCAACCCGGTCCCTTGGGGCGGTAGTCAAAAGGAATTCCACCCAGGCATCGCCAGTCAGCGCCTCCGGGTGTTGGTCCGGGTAGCGCTCTCGGGCGGCTTGCTTGAGCAGGGTATTCAGTTGCGTAAACCACGCGGGATCCGGACTGGCTGAGCGCTCAAGGCTGGCGAGCTGGGCGCGGGCGGATCGCAACCAACGGTTTCGTTTTCGTCGCTTGAGGATAAACCAGACCAGGGCCGCAAACGCCGCAATGATCAGCACTGCCAGAATCCACCAGCCCGGCGCCGGCGGCCAGAAGCCACCGGGTTCTGGCAGGTGAATGTCCCTGAGTTGGCTGAGCGGATCCTGCGGATTCATCCGATTCGCCCTCCAGGCCCCAGCAGTAACTTCAGGGCCACTGCGGGATCTTCTGCTGTGGATACCTCCGCCATAGTAACCCCGGAGGTACGGAAACATTCCTCCAATTGCTGTTCATGGTTGGTGACCTTCTCATGCCAGGCCCGCTGGAACCGGGGGTTTCCGGCGTCGAACCACACTGGACCATCCGGGCCGGCAACCGCGAAGCGTCCGCTTTTGGGCAGCTCTTTTTCCAATGGATCCACGATTCTAAGGGCACTAACAGCATTATGGCGTGCCAGGGCACCGAGCAGGGTGCCCGTCTCTGGCGAGATATCAAGGAAATCACTGATCACGAAAATCCGGCTGCCGGTGTGAGCGACCCGGCGAGCCTCGGTGAGCGCCGTGTCCAGCCTGCACTGGCTGGATTGCTCGTCCTTTACCTGTGTGCGGTTGTCTCTGAGTTGCTGTTCGTCCAGGGTGTCCAGAAGCCGAAGCACCGACTTTTTGCGACGGGCAGGGCGAAGAACGTGCAGGGCCTCGCCATTGAAAACAATGCCCCCCACCTGGTCTCCGGACCATAACGCGAGCCAGGCCAGAATTGAGGCGATCTGGGCACAGCGAACCTGTTTGAAGGCGCCGGTGCTGGCAAAAAACAGACTGGGGCCGAGATCGCACAGGAGCAGGACGGGCCGCTCGCGTTCTTCTTCGTAGAGCTTGGTATGTGGTTCCTGGCGTCTGGCTGTTACCCGCCAGTCGATGCTGCGAATGTCATCCCCGGGCTGGTACAGACGGACTTCGGCAAACGCCATACCCCGGCCGCGCTGGGGTGAGCGCTGCAAGCCGGCCTGGCGGGAGCGTACAGGGCGGGCAGAGGGAAGTTTCAGCGCCCGGGCGTCTGCCTGCAGGCGGATCAGATCCGGTAGGCCAATGTGGGTTATTGCTTCGGTGTTGCCCATGCCAGACGGCTCCCGTGTCTTGCTTCCGTCGATGGCTTCAGGCGCTCACCGGAACACGCTCGATCAGCCGCTCGATAACGGTATCGGCGGTCATGCCCTCGGCTTCTGCTTCAAACGTGAGCAGGATGCGGTGTCGGAGCACGTCGAAGGCCATGGCACGCACATCGTCCGGCGTTACGTAGTCACGGCCGTCGAGCCAGGCCAGTGCCCGCGCACAGCGATCCAGGGCGATAGTGCCACGGGGGCTGGCGCCGAAGGCAGTCCACCGGGCCAGTTCCGGATCCAGCGCGGCCGGGTCACGGGTTGCCAGTACCAGTACCAACAGATATTGCTCAACAGGCTCTGCCATGTAGATATTGGCTACCTCTGCACGGGCATCAAATACCTGGTCTGCGGTCAGTCGGAGGTCCGTTTTCGGCAGGCCATGACGGTAGTCATTCCGGGCCAGTTGCAGAATAGCCTTCTCCGCCTCCGCCGATGGATAGTGGATGACGACATGCATCAGGAACCGGTCCAGTTGGGCTTCTGGCAGTGGGTAGGTGCCCTCCTGTTCGATGGGGTTCTGGGTTGCCATAACCAGAAACAGCCGGTCCAGAGGAAAGGTGCGCATACCAACGCTGATCTGTCGCTCGCCCATGGCTTCCAGAAGGGCGGATTGGACCTTGGCGGGTGCCCGGTTGATTTCGTCGGCGAGCACGAGATTATGGAATATTGGTCCGCGCTGGAATTCGAACTGGCCCGTTTCCGGGCGGTAGATTTCGCTGCCGGTGACGTCGGAGGGCAGCAGGTCCGGGGTGAACTGGATTCTGTGAAAATCGCCTTCCAGATGGTCGGCAAGCGCCTTGATGGCGGTGGTTTTCGCCAGTCCCGGTGCGCCCTCTACCAGCAGGTGGCCATCGGCAAGCAGCGCTATCAGCAGGCGATCCACCAGCTTTTCCTGCCCGATAATCCGTTTGGCTAACTGTTCCCGTAACTCACCGAACGTATGCTGTAACGACATTGGAAATGACTGCTCTCTGTATCTGAGGATGTTCCGGAGAAACCCGTATCGTGCGTAGGTAGTTGCCGAAGTTTTGGCGTCTGGCCGGCAAAAATCAAGGGTTTGACTATGCTTATGTGACGATACGCCGATTACGTTTATTTCACACTAACTGAGGTCGACCATGAATGCGCTGACAGTGGCCAGCAAGGATCAATTCTTTGAACAGTTGGCTGAGGCCTTCGCAAAGAAGATTTCTAAAACCGAAGCCAGGAAAATCAGCGAGTTTGCCAAACAGCATTATGCTCATATTCCGCTTGAGGAGCTTGTCAGTCGACGATTTGGTGATACCTATGGCGCCGTTCTTGCCGCATGGCAGTTTCTGCAAAAGCGCTCTGCCGAGGAGACGCCCGTCGCTGTTTTCAATCCGGACCTGGAGAGCGATGGCTGGCAGTCGACCCATACCGTTGTTTTTATCCTGCATCCGAACATTCCGTTTCTGATCGATTCCCTGCGCATTGCCATCAACCAGCGCGAGATTGGCACCCATTCCATCCAGCACTCGATCCTGCAGGTTGAGCGTGAAAAGGATGGCAAACTCAAGAAACTGCTCACTTCGAAAAAGAAAGCCTCTGAATCAGCCTATGAGGCTTTCATTGTTCTTGAGATTGACCGACACAGTAATCCCGAGGACCTCCGCGAGCTGGAAGATACACTGCAGAATGTTCTCCACGAGGTGCGGATCGCTGTTAGCGATTTCCCGATCGTCACCGAGAAGGTGAACGAGATCCTGGGCGAGCTGGACAGCACCACCGCCGGCATCAACGAAGATCAGAAAGAGGAGGCCCGGGCCTTCCTGGAGTGGCTGGCCCGGGATCATTTCACCTTTCTGGGCTATGACGAGTATGACTTTGCCAAGGATAAGAGCGGCATGGTCGTGCGGAGGGTTGAGAATTCCGAACTGGGTATCCTCCGGGTCAATAACGAACGCCCGGATCGGGTTCGCCTGAATGAGCTGCCACAGCGCACCCGTCATGAGATGACCCGGAGCGATGATATCTTTATCTTCGCCAAGTCTGCCCAGCGTTCGCGGGTCCACCGCCCTGCGTATCCTGACTACATTGCCGTCAAGAAGTTCAACAGCAAAGGTGAGGTGGTCGGTGAGCGCCGCTTCCTCGGTCTCTACACCGCAAGGGTATACAACGAACGCCCTGACGAGATTCCCCTGCTGCGTCGGAAGTTCCAGAGCGTCATGAAGCGGTCCGGTTTCCTGCGTGACGATTACGCCGGCAAGGAACTGGAGCAGATCCTGACGGTGTATCCGAGGGACGAGCTGTTCCAGATTGAGCCGGACGAATTGCTGAAAGTGGCCAAAAGTATCCTGTATATCCAGGAGCGCCGCCGCATCGAGCTGTTCATGCGGGAAGATGTGTACGGCCAGTTTGTTACCTGCCTGGCGTTCTTCCCGAGGGATATCTACAACACCGAATTGCGGCTGAAGGTAGAGCAGGTTCTGGTAGACCGGCTGGAGGCCGAGGACGTCGAGTTTGTCACGCATTTTTCCGAGTCGGTACTGGCTCGCGTCCAGTTCACCATCCGGGTTCCCCAGGTTGAAAACCGCCAACTGCCGACGTCGGAGATCCGTGAGAAGGTCATTGAACTTGCCCAATCCTGGCGGGATGGACTTTCCGAAGCCTTGAGCGAGGCCTATGGTGAAGAGCAGGGCAATGAACTTTATCGGTTGTGGGCAGGGGGATTCCCGGCCAGTTACACCGACATGTTCTCGCCCAGGCGGGCTGCCATTGACCTGGAGCACATCGCGGCATCGTCTAATAACCATGATCTGGCCATGAGCTTCTACCGGGCTCTGGAAGAGGAAGAAAGCACGCTGCATTTCAAGCTCTTCTACCCGGACGAGCCTCTGCCACTTTCCGATGTGATGCCGATTTTCGACAACCTTGGATTCCGGGTTATCGGTGAGCACCCCTTTGAGGTGACCGACCGTCACAACAAAACGGTCTGGATCCACGATTTCACCCTCCAGGCTCACCATGGCAGCGTGGTGGATATTCATCGTATCCGGCCCATTTTCGAGGAGCTGTTCCGTCGCGTCTGGTATGGAGAGGCGGAGAACGACGCTTTCAACCGGATGCTACTGTCCTCCTACATGAGCTGGCGCGAAATCGCTCTGCTGCGGACCTATGCCCGGTACATGCGTCAGATCCGGTTCTCCAACAGCCAGACCTTTATTTCCAACACGCTGGTCAATCATGTCGAGCTGACCCGGATGCTGCTGGAGTTTTTCGAGATCCGCTTCAATCCGGAACGCTACCAGAGCCCGGGCAAGAGCCAGGCGGCCCAGCAAAAACTGGAAATAGAGTTCAATGCCGGTCTCGACAATGTCGAAAATCTCAGTGAGGATCGGGTGCTGCGGCTGTATCTCGAGCTGATGCAGGCTACGCTGCGCACCAACTACTACCAGGTGGATGAGGCGGGCGGTCCCAAGCCCTATATCAGTGTGAAGTTCGATCCATCGCGGATTCCGGACCTGCCGCTTCCCATGCCGATGTTTGAGATCTTTGTGTATTCACCCCGGGTTGAAGGTGTCCACCTTCGGGGTGGCAAGGTCGCCCGTGGTGGCTTGCGCTGGTCTGACCGGTTCGAGGATTACCGCACGGAAATCCTGGGGCTGGTCAAGGCTCAACAGGTCAAGAACGCGGTCATCGTGCCGGTGGGTGCCAAGGGTGGCTTTGTCGCCAAGCGCCTGCCGGACCCATCAGACCGCGAGGCCTTCCAGGCCGAGGGCATCGAGGCCTACAAGACGTTCATACGGGGGTTGCTGGATATTACCGACAACCTTGTGGATTCGGGAATTGCGGCGCCGGAAAGAGTTATTCGCCACGACGACGATGACCATTACCTGGTTGTGGCTGCCGATAAAGGCACGGCAACCTTCTCGGATATCGCCAACGGATTGGCCGCGGAATACGGCTTCTGGATGGGCGATGCGTTCGCTTCCGGTGGCAGCAACGGCTACGACCACAAGAAGATGGGTATCACGGCCCGGGGCGCCTGGGTATCGGTCGAGCGCCACTTCCGGGAAATGGGTATCAACCCTGCGCTGGATGAATTCACGGCCATCGGTATTGGTGACATGGGCGGCGACGTTTTTGGCAACGGGATGCTGTGCTCGGAGAAGACCAAACTGGTTGCGGCCTTCAACCATGTCCATATCTTCATTGATCCCTCGCCAGACCCGGAGAAAAGCTTCAAGGAGCGCAAGCGTCTGTTCGGGCTTGCCCGCTCAGCCTGGACCGATTACGACAGCAAACTCATCTCCAAAGGGGGCGGCGTATTCAGCCGGAGTGCCAAGTCCATCCCCGTTAGCGCGGAAATGAAGAAGCTGTTGGGTATCAAATCGGACCGGGTGCCGCCCAACATGCTGATTTCCCATATTCTCAAGGCCCAGGTCGACCTGCTCTGGGTGGGTGGTATCGGCACCTATGTGAAAGGTGCCAGCGAGTCCCATGGTGATGTGGGCGACAAGGCCAACGACGGTCTGCGCATTAACGGATCGGAACTGCGCTGCAAAGTGGTCGGCGAGGGCGGCAATCTCGGGCTCACACAGCTCGGCCGGATTGAATTCGCCCTTCGCGGCGGGCGCCTGAACACCGACTTCATCGACAACTCCGGTGGCGTGGATTGTTCCGACCATGAGGTCAACATGAAGATCCTGCTCAATCGGGCCGTTGCCATGGGCGATCTCACCAACAAGCAGCGCAACGTCATGCTGGAGGAGATGACCGATGATGTTGCTGAGCTGGTGCTCAAGAACAACTACCGGCAGACCCAGGCTATCAGTATCGCCAGTGAGGATGCGGCGACCCGGCTGGAGGAATATCGCCGGCTGATGAATACCTTTGAGAGCGAGGGCAAGCTGAACCGGGCCCTGGAGTTTCTGCCGGATGATGAAACCCTGTCCGAGCGCAAACTCGACAAGAAGGGGCTGACCAGGCCGGAACTGTCGGTTCTGATTTCCTACGTGAAAGGCGACCTGAAGCAGACCCTGATCGACAGCACTCTGCCTGACGACCCGCTGCTGGCCGGTGAGATGTACAAGGTCTTTCCGCGGGATCTGACCCAGAAATTCTCGAAGGAGCTCGGAGAGCATCAACTGCGCCGTGAAATCATCGCGACCCAGATTGCCAACGACATGGTCAACCACATGGGAATTACCTTTGTGGAGCGTTTGAACCAGTCTACCGGTGCCGATGCGGCCTCCATTGCATTGGCCTGGATCATTGCCCGGGATGTGTTCCGCATTGATAACTGGTGGGACAGGATTGAGGCCCTGGATTTTCATGTGCCGGCCCAGTTGCAGATGGAGCTGATGCAGGACCTGATGCGGCTGATGCGCCGTTCGGTGCGCTGGCTGTTGCGCAACCGTCGTGCGGAGCTGAGCATTCAGCACCACATGGAGCGTTTTGCCGACAGCGTCTGGGCGATTACCGCCGGACTACCGGAATATCTTGGTGACCAGGCCAAAACCACCTGGGAAAAGCGGCATCAGGCGCTGGTGGATGCCGGCCTGCCGTCAGAGCTGGCGTCCGTGGTCTCGGGTACCGGGCACCTGTATTCATCGCTGGGCATTATCGAGGCCCACGAAGCCTCGGGTATGCCACTGAAGACTGTTGCCAACCTGTATTATGAGCTGGGCGATCGTCTGGACCTGAACTGGTTTGCCAGCGCTATTGCAGCACTGCAACCGGCTTCCCACTGGCAGGCTCTGGCCAGGGAAAGTTTCCGTGAGGATCTGGACTGGCAGCAGCGTGCCCTGACCACCGGCGTTCTGAAACTGGCAGAAAAGCCGGAAGATGTCCCGGCCTGTGTGGAGAGCTGGCTGTCGCGTCATCAGCCGATGATCGATCGCTGGAAATCCATGCTGTCGGAGCTCAAGGGTGTGCGGGAGCCGGAATACGCCATGTTCTCGGTGGCCCTGCGCGAATTGCTGGATCTGGCCCAGAGCACCATGCACCAGCCACACGCGGAGGCCGAAGCTGAGACCAACTGAGTATTGCTTTGGCGTCTGCATTCCCGTTCAATCGGCGCTCGGGAATCATTAAACGGAGAGGGATAATGGGTCAGCTTGACCATCTTCTGGAAAAAAACCGGGCCTGGGCGGATGGCATCAAGGCCCAGGATCCGCAGTTTTTCCACCGCCTGTCGAATCAGCAGGCTCCGGAATACCTGTGGATAGGCTGTGCGGATAGCCGGGTGCCGGCCAACCAGATCGTCGATCTGATGCCAGGGGAGCTGTTTGTTCACCGAAACGTGGCCAACGTGGTTGTCCATACCGATTTTAACTGTCTGTCGGTGCTGCAGTTCGCCATCGAAGTGTTGAAGGTGAAGCACATTCTGGTGGTTGGCCACTATGGCTGTGGTGGTGTGCGAGCGGCATTGCTCAACGAAGGATTCGGGCTGATCAGCAACTGGCTTCGCCATGTGCAGGATGTCCGTGATCGTCACCAACAGGTGCTGGATGATCTGCCAAGTGTCCAGGACCGGGTGGATCGGTTGTGCGAACTCAATGTCGTTGAGCAGGTCGGGCATGTCTGCCAGAACAACATTGTCCAGGAGGCCTGGAGGCGGGGTCAGCCACTCACGGTCCATGGCTTTGTCTACGATGTGGCTGACGGTGTGCTCCGGGATATGGGGCTGTCGGTCTCCAGTGAGGAGAATCGTGAGCGGGTCCGCCAGAACAGTATCGATGAATTGGTAGAGAGACCGGTTCGCTCCGGGCGTCAGAAAATCGCTCAGTAAAGAATGTAAAATCGCGTCAAAAATTCGTGATGAGCGTCACTTCCTGACCCTCGGCGTCATCACAGTTGGTCACCTCCCGCTTTGTTAGAGTAGTTCTTGCAGTAAGCGAGGAGGTAGACCATGAAAGAACTGATGCAAAAAGCCCTGACTGCCCTGAACCAGCGGAAAGACCTGACTGGCGGCCCGGAGCAACGGGGTCGGGGGCAGAAACCTTCTGAAGCCAGTCAGTCCGAAGACTGGGGCATGTCCCCGGAAGATGCCTTGCGGGTTGGAACGGTTGCCCGCTACAAGTGACTGAGTTTGCCGTGGTATTTACCCTCTGAAAGCCCTCCGGTCTCCACCTTGTAGGGGAGACGCGAGGGCTCATTCCGGTTAGCATATCCCGTCCTTGAACTACCCACGCGGGATCAACCAATCCATGTCATTGCCCAACTCCCATGAAGTCCTGTTGCGAAACCGCCATCTCTTGCAGGGGCGGGTGGCTTTGTTAGGCGTTTCCGCCAACGGGCTACTGTCTGATCTGCCTGCCGGCGGTATGGCCATGAGTGAGCATGCCGGTGTCTGCGCCGCGCTTGCCGGGTACGACGGCTGGGAGGTCTGTTTCGGCTACAACGATCCGGCTCTCGCAGCCGGCAGTTTTGACACCCTGGTGGTGTTTTTGCCCAAAGCCCGCGCAGAGCTTGATTTACGCCTTGCCCTGGCGCGATGGCTGGCGGTGCAGGGCGCGCGGCTGGTGCTTGTTGGTGAAAAGAAGGAAGGTGTTGCCGGGGCCGTCAAGCAGCTCAAGGCCGTGGCGCCGCAGGCGGCCAAGATCGACAGTGCCAGACACTGCCAGGTCTGGTGTGCTGAGACTGTAGAGTCGCTGCCGGATTTCTCGCTTGAGCAATGGATGACCTGGACAGGTATTGACTGCAAAACGGTACATCTGGAAGTCGCCGGGCTGCCGGGAATTTTCAGTCTCGGTGAGCTGGATGAGGGCACCCGGATTCTGCTGGAGACGCTGGACGAAAATCCATTGCGGTCTGGCCCCGTGCTGGATTTTGCTTGTGGTGCCGGTGTCCTTGGTGCCTGGCTGCATCGCTGGCACGAGGGGCAGAATCGACTCACGGTAACGGTCGACGGAATCGACGTGCAGTCCCAGGCGGTTATCTGTGCCCGGGCCACCTATGAGCGCAACGGCGTCTCCGGGCGTATTCTGGCCTCGGATGGCCTCTCGGGGGTTGAGGGCACCTGGCCCGTCATTCTGAGCAACCCCCCTTTTCATACCGGTGTCAGAACCGATCTGTCGATGACCGAGCGCTTTCTTCGAGAGGTGGTGCGTCACCTGGCGCCGGGTGGTGAGGTTCGTCTAGTGGCGAACAGTTTTTTGCCCTACGAGCCATTGATGAAGCGATGCATTGGCCCGGTTGAGCGCCTGCAGGAAGATCGACGATTTACCGTCTATCGGGCATTTCGCCGTTCCTGAACGAAAAAAGCCCCTGGGGTGAGGGGCAAGAGGTTCGCGTCCAGAAAAACGGAGCCAACCGGAAAAGGGATGTTCAGCGTGAACACCTTCCACGTTAGGGTTAATTTCTAGAATAAACAGCCTAGAATGGCGCTTTTGTGACAGAAAGCCTCCAGGATGCCCGAAATGACAACTGCCGAACTCGTTTTTTCCCAGGGCAGGCTGACTCTCAGCCGCCCGGGTACCGGCGATCCGACGCTGAGGGCGTGGGATGCGGCGGACGAGCTCCTGCTGGAACAGGCTATTGATGCCGCAGCCGGCTTCGATGAGCCCCGGATCCTGGTGGTGGATGACCAGTTCGGAGCGCTTGCGCTGGGGCTCTCGCAGTTTTCGCCGACCATCGTTGCTGATAGCGCCGTATTGCCATCCTCACTGCTAACCAATGCCTCATTGAACCCCGGTTTTCCTGCGCCAGGGCCGGTTTGTAGCTGGATCAGTCCGCCGGCGGGCCCGTTCGATCTGGTGGTGATGAGAATACCGCGCCAGGCCGACTATCTGGCGTGGTTATTGCGCTGGCTCAATGGTGTGATAGCGGATTCCGGTGTGTTGCTGGCCGGAGGAATGATCAAGCATTTGCCGGCGAAAAGTGTCGAGGTGTTTGCCGAAGCGGTGCAGACGGAACAGGTTCTGCCAGCGCGCAAGAAGGCTCGGGTAATTCGTTGCCGCAAAGGCGCTGCGACTCTGGCGGGCTGGCCGGGTGCCTGGAGCGGGTATGCATTAACCGGCAGCACCGGTGAGCTGGCGGTGCAAGCATTGCCCGCAGTATTCGCCAGGGAAAGGCTGGATATCGGTAGTCGCTTGCTTCTGCCTCATGTGGCCAAAGCAGCATCGGCTCTGCAAGCCGGCGACTCTGTGCTGGATCTGGCCTGTGGCAACGGTGTGTTGGGCCTGGCAGCTTTAGCAGAGCGCAAAGACTTACAATTCCGCTTCAGCGATGTTTCAAGCCAGGCAGTGCTCAGTGCCCGTCATAACGTCGAGCAGGCATTTCCTGAGGCCCACGCAAGTTTCTCTCACTGCGACGGCATTGACGCTGATGCGGGCGCTTTCGACCTGATCCTGCTGAATCCACCATTCCACGAGGGCGGTGTAGTGGGTGATCATATTGCCCTGCGTTTGTTTGAGCAGGCGTCAGAACACCTTAAGCCAGGTGGTCACATGCTCATGGTGGGAAATCGCCACCTGGGTTATCACCGAAGCCTGCGGCGGTATTTCTCTTGTGTAGAGCAACTCGATGCCAGCCCCAAGTTTGTCGTTTTCCGGGCTGGCAGACGCTGAAGGGTCAAAGAATCAAAGCGTCGGGGCCGGGCGGTCGTAACCCAGGCGCGCCAGAGTGTCGACGATGGTCTGGGTCTGGCTGTCTATTTCGATGTTCACCCGTTGACCTTCTTCACAGGTGCCAAAAGTGGTGGCCCTCAGGGTCTCCGGAATCAGATGAATGTTGAACCGGTTGCCTCGAACTTCGCCTATCGTCAGGCTGGCGCCGTTGATGGCGATGTAGCCTTTGGGAAAAATGTAGCGTGTCCATTCGTCGGGCACTTCAAACCACAGGGTGACGTTGTTTTCCGGTCGCAGAATCTCGACGATCTGGGCTGTGGTGTGGATGTGTCCAGACAACAGGTGGCCGCCAATTTCATCCCCGATCCGGGCGGCCCGTTCGAAATTGACCTGGTCTCCTGTCTTCAGGTCTCCCAGGGTGGTCAGTCTCAGGGTTTCCTGCATGGCGTCAAAATAGAGGACGCTGTCTTGTTGGCGTGTGACGGTCAGGCAGGTTCCGTTGATTGCCACCGAGGCGCCAATGGACACGCCACTTGCCTTGTCTGTTGGCAGTCGTATCGCAAAGGTGCTCAGCCCGGGCTCAGCGTCGACGTCTTCGATGGTTGCAATGCCCTGGACAATGCCTGTGAACATAATCCTGACCTCGTTGGATATGGTGTACGGATGCCTTTCTGGCAGGTGCGCCAAGGATAGCGAGCGGACTGATCAATGCCAAGATCGGAGAAGTGGAATTCAAGTATCGGCTGCGATGGTCGATACTTGTTTAAACCCCTGAATCCGGACAACCCGCCATGGCTGAAAATCAGAGTAAGGCTGCTACCCAGGCGAATGAACCGGCGCAGGCACCGGTACTGAGGCCAGGCCGGGCCGCCGATCCTGTGCCAGCGCCCGTAACAGCGGGTGCCCCGACATCTGCCAGCCAGGCTGCAGAAAACGAACCACCCGATCAGGCCTCGGACGCCAATGCCGAGCCTGATAGCCCTTCGGGCGCTGAAGCGTCCCGGGAGGGGGGGAGTGGCGTGACAGAGAGGGTGTTGGCAGAATCCCGGCAGCGCGGACTCCGGTTGATGCTGCGGCAGTGTGATCGGGTACTGCTGATGGATTTCGACCTCCTCGCCATGAACGGTTGGCCGGACAACTACACAATGGCCGAGGCGCGTCGGGGCCGGGACCTCTGGTTGTTCAGTTCCTTGATCGCCGCAGCGATCTTTCTGAGCGGTCTGACCGGGTTTGTGCCGGCCTGGATTGCAGGCGGTGGTTTTGGTGCCTTCGTGATCATTCTGTTGCTGGGGATACCGGCGGTACGAAGAATCTACACGTCGAAACCTTCCTATCTTGATCTGATCATGACTCGCCAGCGGATGCTTCGCGAGGCAAGGCAGCACGTCGCGCATCTGGAAGGCTCGGATGGCCTGATCTGGCAGTGCGCCCGGATGGCCGATTTCAACCCCGCGCTAAAGAATACCCGGTTCAGCCACCTTTTGAGGTTGTCCGAAAGGCGTAGCCTCTCCAGGCATCTGACGCGCCGTGAGCATGTGCGTCTTTATCTGATCTATCTGCTGGAAGCCGAGAAAGCCTATAGTCGCGTCCAGAAGGCTTTTTTCGAGGGACACCAGGAGGCGATTGATCAGGGATGGGAAGAAGTGGCGGCAGAGCCCGAGCCCAGAGCTTGACATAAGTGCGCTTCAAACGTATGTTTCAAACAGACGTTTGCTAGAGGCATAGATAATAAAATGGCGCACTCTGATACCGTTGACCGGATTCTCGATGCAGCCGAAGAGCTGTTCGCCGACCGGGGTTTTTCGGAAACCTCGCTCCGAATGATTACCAGTAAGGCTAAAGTAAATCTGGCCGCTGTCAATTACCACTTTGGTTCAAAGAACGCTCTGATTCACGCCGTTTTTGCGCGCTTTCTGACGCCGTTTTCCGCAACCCTGGAAAACGCCTTTGATGAGCTTGAGGAGCGGTGTGATGGTAAACCGCCCACATTGAACCAGACCCTCTGGGCGCTCACCGAAAGCGCAGTGCGCATGCCCCAGCGCAACGAGAAGGGTATCTCGATTTTCATGCGCCTGCTCGGGCTTGCCTACACCCAGTCCCAGGGCCATTTGCGCAAGTTCCTGGAGCAGGAATACAGCGAGCCTTTCAGCCGTTTCATGAGGCTGCTCAAGGAAGCGACCCCGCAACTGTCCTCGGTGGATCGATACTGGCGCATCCAGTTCATGCTCGGGGCAACGGCGTTCACCATGTCCAGCAGTGATGCGTTGAGGGATATCCTTCAGAACAAACTGGGTGTGGAAACCACCGTTCAGGAAATTGCCGCCCGACTGGTACCCTTCCTGGCCGCGGGCATGCAGGCAGAAGATGCCATGCTGATTCCGCCCGCCGGTAGCAGGGTCTCGGTTGCCTGAGTTCCTCTCTGTCGGTTAGGCTTTCTCCTTGATCTCCAAGGGAGCCTGACCGGTTTTGATCCATTCTTCATCCGTCCACATTGTCATTGATCTGACCCTCCAGCGCCTGCGGCTTGAAACCGGAGGCGGGGAGCTTATCGCCTCCTATCCGGTTTCCACCGGGCTCAACGGGGCCGGTGAGAACGATGGCAGTGGCTGCACTCCACGAGGCGAACACTACGTTCGCGCGAGTATTGGCTCGGGGCTTCCTGTAGGAACGGTATTCCGTGGCCGGCGGCCGACAGGCGAAACCTATAGCTCCGAACTAGCCCGTGAACATCCCGACCGTGATTGGATCCTCAGTCGGATTCTCTGGTTGTGCGGCCGTGAGTGGGGCAAAAACCGTGGGCCGGGTGTCGATACTTTTCGCCGCTTCATATACATTCACGGCACCCCGGACAGCGAGCCGATGGGGGTGCCGCTGTCCCACGGTTGTGTCCGGATGCGCAACGAAGACATTATTGATCTGTTTGATCGTGTCGGTCCTGGAACCGCCGTTTCCATTCAATAAACATACACATATCAGAGGGATCCGATGATCGGGGATTTCATGGCCATGGTGAATGGCTGGATCGAGAATTTCGGACTGCTGTCTGAAGCCTGGCGCGTCGGCATAGTCGTATTTGCGTTGGTTTTCGGAACGGCCACAGTGGCGTATATCGCCAGCCACATCATCGGGGCACTTGAACGCAAATTCAGCCAGACAAAAAACCTGTTCGACGATGCGTTACTGCATGCGGCTCGCAAGCCGGTCGTAGCGTTTGTCTGGCTGCAGGGGGTCTACTGGGCTGCAGAAGTGGCCCACAAATACTCGGAAGCCGAGATTTTCAAGGCCAATGAGTCGGTACTGCAGATTGGTTTCATCTTCATCCTGGTCTGGGTGGTTTTGCGCCTGATCAAGGAGGCAGAGGGGATACTGGTATCGCCCCTGAAAATGAAGCAGCCGATGGACTACACCACCGTCAACGCGGTGAGCAAACTCTCCCGGGCCGTGGTCATCATCACCGCGGTACTGATTGCAATGCAATCCATGGGTTACAGCATCTCCGGGGTCCTGGCATTTGGCGGCGTGGGTGGCATTGCCGTCGGCTTTGCCGCCAAAGACCTGCTCGCCAACTTTTTCGGTGGCTTTATTATTCATCTCGACCGGCCATTCAAGGTCGGGGACTGGGTGCGTTCGCCGGACCGGAACATTGAAGGCACGGTTGAACACATCGGCTGGCGCCTGACCACAATCCGAACCTTCGACAAACGTCCGCTCTATGTGCCGAATGCGGCATTCACCACCATCGCAGTAGAGAATCCGTCGCGCATGACCAATCGCCGGATCTACGAAACCGTTGGCATCCGGTATGCCGACGTGGGTCAGATGGCGTCCATCGTCGATGACATCAAGGCCATGCTTCAAGAGCACGAGGAGATTGACAGCGACGAGACCCTGATCGTGAACTTCCTTGCGTTCAATGCGTCCTCGCTGGATATCATGGTTTATACCTTCACCAAAACCACCCAGTGGGTCCGGTTCCATGAGGTGAAGCAGGATGTGCTGTTGAAAATCAGCGACATCATTGAAGGTTACGGTGCCGAAGTGGCCTTCCCGACCCGCACGCTGCATCTTCCGGATGGCGTGAGGCTCTCCGGATCGCAGTCCGATGACTCCTCAGACGAAAGAGCGGCGGATTCCTCCAGCAAGAGTGCCGGGAAATCGCAGAGTCGTCAGGCAACCGGAGATGTGGAAGATTCAGGAGAGGCAGAATGACGTCACCGGAGAAAATGCACCCTGTTGGTATTATTGGCGGCACCGGTCTGACCACTCTTTCGGGCCTGGAAATCACCGGTGAAAGGCAGGCAGGCACGCCATGGGGCAGTCCATCTGCGCCACTGGTGGAAGGGCGGCTTGGCGATCAGCCTGTTATCTTTCTGTCGCGACATGGTAATCCGCACCGGATTCCGCCCCATCAAGTAAACTACCGGGCGAATCTGACGGCCCTTTTCGATGCCGGCGTCCGGACGGTAGTGGGTGTCAACGCCGTCGGCGGTATCCACCCGGATATGGGCCCTGCCCATGTCGTTATTCCAGATCAGATTATCGATTACACCTGGGGGCGTGCCAGCACCTTTTTCGAGGGTGACCTGGACTCGGTGACCCACATTGATTTCACCTGGCCCTATGATGAGAGTGCCCGCCAGATTCTGATAGACGCGGCCGGTGCAGAAGACGTGCCGTTTTCCGGTTTCGGAGTGTATGGCGCAACCCAGGGGCCAAGGTTGGAAACTTCAGCCGAGATCATCCGGATGGAGCGGGACGGATGCGACCTGGTGGGCATGACCGGCATGCCGGAAGCTGCTCTGGCGGCGGAACTGGGAATACGCTATGTCTGTCTTGGGCTGGTGGTGAATTGGGCGGCCGGAAAATCCGACCACATTATCACCATGGAGGAGATAGAGGCGGCCATTGAGCAGGGAATGTCTGGTGTCAGACGGATTCTCGAGGTCTCAATGGCCGGCCTTGGGGTGCTTACTCCGTTGCCTCAATCTTCTTGAAGAACACCAGTACGCCGATGGTGGGGGAGTCCAGGAAATGGATCTCCTCACTGCGCATCCGGCGGGTTTCCCGAATCCAGGTTAACAGTTCGAGTGGAGCGGGTTCAGCCAGCACAGGCAGTTGCTGAGCCGCAGACTCGTCGGTTGTGGCTGAGGCCGCGGTGGTTTGTTCTGTATTGGAGGCTCCGTCGGGAGAGGGGGTTTCCCCGGACACCCCAGTGACGGCGTTTTCAGAGAGTTCTGAATCTTCTTCCGCCGCCTGCCAGTGGTTGAGATGAACATTGACGTGCAAGTAGCGTTGCCGGTCAATGGTTATGTGCCCCTCAACCTCCCGGGCGCGAGCGTCCTCAATCCAGTCGCCTGTCTCGACCCGCAAAGGCGTGCCCTCGTAATCCGGCGGAAACGCCTCGTACCAACCGGCTGCCACGAGCACACGGTACCGGCCGCTGCGCTCAAGTCGCGCGGCGGCGCTGGCGAGATGAAGATCCTTCCGGGGCGCCAGTTCGAGGGTGGTTTCCGTGGTGCCATTCTCAAGCACTGACCAGAGAACCTCTTCTGTTTCCGTCGGCTCCTCCACCGTGCGGCCAGACATTCGCTCATTCACGGCCTCGGGTTCTATGATCCGCTCCAGAATCACGAATTCGGCCCGATAGTAGTCGTCGGGAATGGGCGTGCCGGGTTCAAGAGGCAGCGTTGCCCGGTCAGGCTGCTGGGCGGCGCCGGTGACGGCAAAGCTCAGCAGGAGGGCTGCCAGGAGGGCCCGGGTCGGGTATCGGCACCAGCGAATTCCATCAATTTGCAAGGGTCGTACTCCACATGTTGGTCGGCCGTTCATGAGCCGGACGCGTCACTTTTAGCAGGCTCCAACTCGCCAAGCATCCGGGAAATGCCGTCGAGTTTACCACCGGTTGTGGCATCCTTCAGCCGAAAACGGAAGCTGTTGGCACCTTCAAGCCGGTACTGGTCCGGTGCGGATTGCACTTTTTTAACCAGAACCAGAGGATCCACCGGTGTCGAGCTGCCAAACTCCAGTCGCGCCCATTCCTTGCCTGCATCCACTTTCACGATGCCCAGGGCTTCCGCCCGTAGGCGAAGTTCGGTCTGGCGGATCAGATTTTTGGCCGGATCCGGTAACAATCCGAACCGGTCAATCATCTCAACCTGAAGTTCTTTTAATGCTTCCGGGCTGTCCACGCTGGCAATGCGCTTGTACAGCATCAGGCGGTTATGGACATCGGGCAGGTAATCCTCCGGGATCAGCGCCGGAATCCTCAGATTCATTTCGGTGCCATGGCTCAGGGGCAGATCGGCGTTGGGTGTCCGGCCCTCTCGGATCGCCTTGACGGCTTCGTCCAGCAGCTGCATGTACAGGGTAAAGCCGATGCTTTCGATCTGGCCGCTCTGTTCCTCCCCCAATAACTCACCGGCGCCCCGGATTTCCAGGTCGTGGGTTGCAAGCATGAAGCCGGCGCCGAGGTCCTGCGCTTCGGAGATGGCATCCAGCCGCTTCTTGGCGTCCGCCGTAATTGATTTCGGCGGTGGCGTGAGCAGGTAGGCGTAGGCCTGGTGGTGCGACCGGCCAACGCGACCCCGAAGCTGGTGCAGTTGGGCCAGGCCGAATTTGTCGGCCCGTTCGATAATGATGGTGTTGGCACTTGGGACGTCGATGCCGGTTTCAATGATGGTTGTGCACACCAGCACGTTGAAGCGCTTGTGGTAGAAATCCGACATGATCTTCTCGAGATCCCGCTCCCGCATCTGGCCGTGGGCGACGGCCACGCGGGCTTCGGGTATCAGTGAACGAAGATCTTCTGCGGTTTTTTCAATGGTGGCCACATCGTTGTGGAGGAAATAAACCTGACCGCCGCGGAGGATTTCCCGCAAGATGGCTTCCTTGACCATGGCGTTGTCTTTCTGGCGCACGAAGGTTTTCACCGAGAGTCGCCGCGCTGGCGGTGTTGCGATAATCGAGAGATCCCGCAGGTGTCCCATGGCCATGTTCAGGGTCCGTGGAATCGGAGTGGCCGTCAGGTTCAGCATGTCCACTTCGGCCCGCAGCGCTTTTAATCTTTCCTTTTGCTGCACACCAAATCGGTGCTCCTCGTCGATAATCACCAGTCCGAGATTCTTGAACTTGATGTCGCCCTGAAGCAGTTTGTGGGTGCCGATAACGATGTCCGCCTTGCCATTTTCCACAGCCTCCAGAGCTTTGTTGGTCTGGCCAACGGTGCGGAACCGGCTGAGCAGTTCAACCTGCACCGGTGTATCCGAGAAACGATCCCGGAAGGATTCGTAATGCTGCTGGGCAAGCAGGGTGGTCGGAACCAGGACCGCCACCTGTTTGCCGGACCAGGTAGCCAGGAATGCTGCGCGCATGGCCACCTCGGTTTTTCCGAAACCCACGTCGCCACACACCAGGCGGTCCATGGGTCGCTCGCTGGTCATGTCCTCGAATACTGACTGGATGGCGACCTGCTGGTCCGGCGTTTCCTCGAATGGGAAGCCTGCGGCAAAGGCGCGATAGGCCTCTTTCGGATCCTCGAAACTGAAGCCCTTGCGCGCTTCCCGGCGGGCGTAGACGTCCAGTAGCTCGGCGGCGGTATCGCGGATTTTCTCCAGGGCTTTCTGCTTGGCAGTGCTCCAGCGATCCGTTCCGAGCTTGTGCAGCGGTGCGTGCTCGGTGTCATTCCCGGCATAGCGGGAAATGAGGTGCAGACTGGAAACCGGCACATAAAGCTTGGAGCCGCCGGCGTACTCGAGCATCAGAAATTCGCTGGCTTCACCCTCGACTGTAATGGTTTCAAGGCCCAGATAGCGGCCAACGCCGTGGTCGATGTGAACCACCGGTGCACCAATCCGCAATTCCGACAGGTCCCGGAAACCGGCATCGTCGGTTTCCGTCGGCTTTTCGCGGCGGCGCCGCTGCAGTACCCGCTCTCCAAACAGGGCCGTTTCTGTAATAAGGGCAACGGAATGCTCCGGCAGCACCAGACCTTGCTCCATCGGTGCAATGGTCATGGCCAGTGGAGTCTCTTTATCCTCAAGAAATGCCTGCCAGCCTGAGAGGGTTTTCAACTCAAGACCCTGTTCGCCAAGATTCTCGATCAGGGCTTCTCGCCGACCGGAAGACTCTGCGCAGATCAGCACATGGCCGTCGAACTCGCCGAGAAAGCGCTTGAGGCGACCGGCAGGATCAGCGGTCCGACCATCCATTGCGATATCCGGCAGGGTTCTTGTCGGGCAATTGACCGAACCGGCGGACTCCTGGCTGTCGGAGGAGATGGTTACCCTCGGGAAGGCTTTCAGATTTCTGAACAGTTCTTCCTGCTGCAGAAACAGGCGAGTGGGCGGCAGGATCGGCCGCAGTCGATCGTGGCGGCGATCCTCGTATCGATTACGGGTTTCGCTGTCAAAGTGGCTGACTGCATCGTTCAGTCCGTCGGCGGTAAAGACGTGGGTTGCCCCTGGCAGGTAGTCGAACAGGGTGGCCGTCTCGTCGAAGAACAGGGGCAGGTAATACTCGATTCCCGGCGGGGTAATGCCGTGTGTGACATCCTGGTAGATCGGCGTGTCCTTGTCGGCATCCGGGAACTGTTCGAACCAGCGGCTGCGAAAGCCGGACCGTGCCTCTTTGTGCCAGGGGAATTCGAATGCAGGCAGCAGCTCGATGCGATCAATCCGGTCGATCGAACGCTGGGTTTCCGGATCGAAGGTGCGGAGGGTCTCGATCTCGTCATCGAACAGGTCAATCCGGTAGGGTTGGTTGGCGCCCATCGGAAAGATGTCCAGTATCGCGCCGCGAACGGCGTATTCGCCGTGTTCGTAGACGTTCTCAGCGTGTCTGTAACCTGCCGCCTCCAGCTGCATTCGCCAGCTTTCAATATCCAGTGACTGTCCCACTTCCAGGAGTAGGGTGTTGCCCTGGAGGTAATTTACCGGCGGCAGCCTGTGCATCAGAGTCCTGGCCGGAACCACCAATACCCCATGGCTGGTTGAGGGAAGGCGGTGCAACGTCCGGATTCGCCGGGAAATGATGTCCTGGTGGGGCGAAAACAGATCGTAGGGCAGGGTCTCCCAGTCTGGGAGAGAAAGCAGTTCCAAGCCGTCCTCGCTGACAGCCGGACCATCCTCTTCCGGGGGCAGGCCAAGAAAGAACCGCATGGCCTGCTCTAGCCGGATGGCATCGGCGGTGCTGCGGGTTATCACCAGAGTAAGACCCTTGTGGGCGCGGGCACTCTCACAGATGGCCAGTGCGTCGCTGCTGCCGTGCAATTGGCCCCATGTTCTGTGATCAGCCGGTCGGGACGGGAATTCCGGGGCAATCATGGATCGGGGAGACGGGCGTGTGCTGGCACCTTGGCTCATGGGCGGTCTGATACTCCTGATGTGGATGTCCGGGAGGCGGTGAGGCGCGTATTCTAACGCTCGGAGGTGACGCTGTCATGGCGGCGCCAGGGCGGCCTCGATCGGTAAAAAAGCAAACCGCATCTATACGAAGGTCATGGCCTGACGTATTTGCGGTCGGCCGGATTAAGTTGGATAATGTGCGCCCAAATTTCCAAGTGCCAACTGCAGAGGTCCAAGCGTGAGTCACGAACAGATCAATCAGTACCTGTCCAACTGGACAGAAAGAGAATCCACTGCGGAAGCCATGATTCCGCTGATCGGCCGCCTCTACCGCAAGAACAACGTGGTTACTTCTGTATACGGCCGCGCCATCATCAACCAGTCGGTTATTGATATCATTCGCGCTCACCGGTTTGTGCGCCAGGTTGAAGACAGCGAACTCTCTGTTCACGACACCCTGCCGATCCTGCAGGCCATGGACAAGCTTGATCTGGGCCGCGCCCACGTGGATATCGGCAAGCTGGCGGTCAAGTTCAAAGAGGAAGGCGGCGACCTGACCGAATTCCTCAAGCGCGAAATCGGCCCGGTAGTTGGGCAGTACGCGGCTCAGTCCGAGGAAGATGCCAACAACGACACCAAAGACGTGGTTCTGTATGGTTTCGGCCGTATCGGTCGCCTGCTGGCCCGCATCCTGATCGAGAAGGCCGGTGGTGGTAACAACCTGCGTCTGCGCGCGATTGTCGTTCGTCAGGGCGGCGCTGAAAATGACCTCGAGAAGCGTGCGAGCCTGCTGCGCCGTGACTCTGTACACGGCCCGTTCGATGGCACCATCACCGTTGATGAAAAAGAGTCCGCTCTGATTGCCAACGGCAACTATATCAAGGTGATCTACTCTGACGGTCCTGACAAAGTGGATTACACAGACTACGGCATCAATAACGCCATTGTTATCGACAACACCGGTAAGTGGCGTGACGAAGCAGGTCTTGGTTTGCATCTGAAATCCAAGGGCGTCAGCCGCGTTATCCTGACCGCGCCGGGCAAGGGTGATATCAAGAACATCGTTTATGGCATCAACAACGACTGGATCACCGACGAAGACAAGATCCTGTCCGCCGCTTCCTGTACCACCAACGCCATCACGCCCGTGCTGAAGGCGATTGAAGACGAGTACGGTATCGAAGATGGCCACGTTGAGACGGTGCACTCCTACACCAACGACCAGAACCTGATCGACAACTACCACAAGGGAAGCCGTCGCGGACGGAGCGCAGCCCTGAACATGGTAATTACCGAGACAGGTGCCGCCAAGGCCGTTGCCAAGGCGCTGCCCGTGCTGAAAGGCAAGCTGACAGGCAATGCCATTCGGGTGCCGACGCCGAACGTCTCCATGGCGATCCTGAATCTCAACCTCAAGAAAGACGTTGATGTGGAAGGCGTGAACGACTATCTGCGGGATATGGCGTTGCATTCAGAGCTGCAGAAGCAGATCGACTTCGTGAATTCCCCGGAAGTGGTTTCCACCGACTTTGTCGGCTCCCGCCATGCCGGCATCGTAGATGCCCAGGCGACAATCGCCAGCGGTAAGCGCCTGATCCTGTACGTGTGGTACGACAACGAGTTCGGTTACAGCGCTCAGGTTATCCGTGTGGTCAATCAGATGGCCGGCGTAAGTTACCCGATCTTCCCCAAACGTGCGAGAGACTGAGCGCATCGCACCGATCCGGTGAAGTAACGGTTCTGAAAACCCCGATGGCACCTGCTGTCGGGGTTTTTGTTTTTAAGGCTGGCCAGTCGGCTCGTTTCGCTGTCGTCGCATAACCCGTTCCGGTTTCTGGTGGAAATAGGATTCCTTAATCTCTATAATTGGCGCGATTTTGGGTACGTCTGGCACTCCGTTTCTCATGGTTTTTCTGGGCCGCAGGTGTCGGACGTTACGAATCCATTGAAAAGTTTCTGATGATTGGATGAGGCTAATGATCAAGATCAAAAAAGGCCTGGATCTTCCCATCAGCGGCGCTCCTGAACAGACCATTACAGACGGCAAACCCGTTCGCCACGTGGCGTTGATCGGTTTTGACTACATCGGCATGAAGCCGACTATGGCTGTGAAAGAGGGAGACCGTGTCAAGCGCGGTACGCTGCTGTTCACGGACAAGAAGACCGAAGGCGTTCGTTATACGTCACCTGCCGCCGGCGTGGTGAAAGAGATTAACCGTGGTGAGCGTCGGGTATTCCAGTCGATCGTCATCGAAATCGATGGCGATGAGGCTGAGACCTTTGCGCGCTACAGCGAAGCGGACCTTGCCGGCCTGGAACGCCAGCAGGTGGTTGACAATCTGGTGGAGTCCGGGCTTTGGACGGCGTTCAAGACGCGCCCGTACAGCAAGGTGCCCGCCATTGATTCCGCGCCCCATTCCATCTTTGTGTCGGTAATGGACACCAATCCGCTGGCAGCGGACCCGACGGTCATCATTGGCGAGAACAGCCAGGCATTCGAGAAAGGCCTCAACCTGCTTACCAAATTGACCGCAGGCAAGGTGTTTGTCACTGGCAAGCCCGGGTCCAACGTGGCGGTTCCCAAAACCGACGCCGTTGAAGTGCATCAGTTCGATGGCAAGCATCCGGCGGGTAATGTTGGTACCCACATCCATCATCTGGATCCGGTATCCGGAAGCAAGACCGTCTGGAGTATCAATTATCAGGACGTCATCGACATCGCCAAACTGTTCGAGTCCGGAGAAGTTCCGGTCGAGCGTATTGTGGCGATCGGCGGCCCCAAGGCCCTGAAGCCCCGTCTGGTGCGTACCCGCCTGGGTGCCAGTCTTGAGGAACTGCTTGAAGGTGAGGTTGCCACAGATTGCGAGATCCGGGCCATTTCAGGCTCCGTTTTCGGTGGTCGTCGCGGTGATGGTCCCTGCGCCTACCTCGGCCGGTTTGCCAACCAGGTATCGGTACTTGAAGAGGGCAACAAGCGTGAGTTCATGGGTTGGCTGTCTCCGGGCCCCAACAAGTTCTCGGTGCTGAACATTTATCTGTCCAAGCTGACCAGTGGCAAGCTTTTCAACTTCACCACTACTACCAATGGTAGTGAGCGGGCAATGGTTCCGGTAGGAGCCTACGAGCAGATCATGCCTCTGGATATTCTCCCGACTCAGCTGCTGCGTTCGCTGATCGTTGGCGACACAGAGATGGCACAGAAGCTTGGTGCTCTGGAGTTGGATGAAGAAGATCTGGCGCTGTGCACGTTTGTGTGCCCCGGCAAATATGAATACGGTCCGATTCTCCGCGAGAACCTGACCCGAATCGAGATCGAGGGCTAATACGATGGCTATCAGACAGTTTCTCGATGGAATCGAGCATCACTTTGAAAAGGGTGGCAAGTACGAGCGCTGGTACGCGCTGTATGAGGCCGTAGATACCATTTTCTACACTCCCGGCAAGGTAACCTCAACCACTGCCCATGTGCGCGACGGCGTTGACCTCAAGCGCATCATGATCACGGTGTGGTTGTGTACTTTCCCGGCGATGTTCTTCGGTATGTGGAACATCGGCTACCAGGCCAACAGTTTCCTGGCTTCCAACCCGGATGCCATGGTTGCTGATGGCGGCCTGCGGACTGCGTTCATTCAGGCACTGGCCATCACCGGTGCCGGTGCTGGTGTATGGGATAATTTTGTTTACGGCATGGCCTACTTCGTACCCATTTACTTCGTGACCTTTGTGGTCGGTGGTTTCTGGGAAGTGCTGTTTGCCACCGTGCGTCGTCACGAAGTGAACGAAGGTTTCTTCGTTACATCGGTACTGTTCGCACTGATCTGCCCGCCCACAATCCCGCTCTGGCAAGTGGCGCTGGGTATCACCTTTGGTGTCGTGATCGGCAAGGAAGTGTTTGGCGGTACCGGCAAGAACTTCCTGAACCCGGCTTTGACCGGTCGTGCGTTCCTGTACTTTGCCTATCCGGCCCAGATTTCCGGTGACACGGTATGGACCGCGGTTGATGGTTTCAGCGGCGCTACGGCACTGAGCTGGGCCGCGAGCGGCGGCCTGGAAGCGCTGGAAGCACAGATTGGCTGGATGAGCGCCTTTGTTGGAACCATCCAGGGTTCCATGGGTGAAACCTCCACGCTGGCGGTGCTGATCGGCGGTCTGATCCTGCTGGCCATGAAGATTGCCAGCTACCGGATTGTCGGTGGTGTGCTGATCGGCATGATTGGTATGTCTCTGCTTCTGAACATCATTGGTTCTGAAACCAACCCGTTCTTCGGTGTGCCGGCGCACTGGCATCTGGTCATGGGCGGCTTTGCCTTCGGTATGATGTTCATGGCAACGGATCCGGTTTCTGCGGCCATGACCAACACGGGTCGCTGGTGCTTCGGTATTCTGGTGGGCGTAATGACCGTATTGATCCGCGTCATCAACCCGGCCTTCCCGGAAGGCATCATGCTGGCCATCCTCTTCGCTAACCTGTTTGCGCCGCTGATGGATCACTACGTGGTTCAGGCCAACATCAAACGGAGGCTTGCTCGTGGCTAAAGCTAAAGAAACTGTCTCCCGCACGCTGGTCGTTGCGCTGGTGCTGAGTATCGTGTTCTCTGTTGTGGTCTCCACGGCAGCAGTTCTGCTTCGCCCGGCCCAGATCCAGAACCAGAACCTGGACATCAAGACCAATATTCTGTCCTCAGCCGGCATGCTGGAGCCAGGCTCCAGCGCCGAGCAGATTGAAGAGGCGTTCGCGCGCTTTGACGTTCGGCTGGTTGATCTGGATACCGGCGAGTTCGTCGAGCCCTCTGCCGTTGGCGTCCAGGATCCGATGAAGTACGACATGTACAAGGCTGCTTCCGATCCTCAGATGTCAACCAACATTCCGTCTTCTGAAGACAAGGCCGGTATCAAACGCCGACCGAATGTTGCCAAGGTCTACACCATGAGCGAAAACGGCCAGATTAACCGCGTGGTTCTCCCGATCCACGGCTACGGGCTCTGGTCCACGCTGTACGGCTTCATTTCTCTTGAGGGCGACCTGAACACCATCGAAGGTCTTGGTTTCTATGCCCATGCGGAAACCCCGGGCCTCGGCGGTGAAGTGGACAACCCGCGCTGGAAGCGGCAGTGGGTTGGCAAGGAAGTCTACAACGAAGACCGTTCCGAGCCTCAGGTGCGACTGGTCAAGGGCGGTGTTAGCGCCGACGCGCAGGACAAGGAGCATAAGGTTGATGCTCTCTCCGGTGCGACACTGACAAGCCGCGGCGTTGAGCAACTGGTTAATTACTGGATGGGCGACCGCGGGTACGCGCCGTTCCTGCAAAAACTTCGTGAAGGGGAGGTCTGATCATGGCAGATGCATCAGCCAAACAGGTTCTCTTCGAACCGATCTTCAGCAATAACCCGATTGCCCTGCAGATCCTGGGCATCTGTTCAGCGCTGGCGGTAACCACCAGCATGAACGTTACTCTCGTTATGTGTGCAGCGGTTATTGCCGTTACCGCATTTTCCAACCTCGCGGTGTCGCTGGTACGCACCCAGATTCCGGGTAGTATCCGGATCATCGTGCAGATGACCATTATTGCGTCACTGGTAATCGTGGTTGACCAGGTGCTCAAGGCCTACGCCTACGAGATTTCCAAGCAGCTCTCGGTGTTCGTTGGTCTGATTATTACCAACTGTATCGTTATGGGCCGCGCGGAAGGCTTCGCCATGAAGAATGGCCCCTGGCTGAGCTTCCTGGACGGCGTTGGTAACGGTCTGGGTTACTCCGTACTCCTGATCTTCGTTGCCTTCTTCCGTGAGCTTCTGGGTGCCGGCTCCCTGTTCGGTGTCTCCCTGATGCCGGTGGTCAACGAAGGTGGCTGGTACATTCCGAACGGTCTGCTGCTGCTGCCGCCGAGCGCGTTCTTCATCATCGGTCTGGCTATCTGGGGTCTGCGGACCTGGAAGCCGGAGCAGGTTGAAGAGCCGGACTACAAAATGTCACGTCATGTCGCCAAGGAGGCCTTCTGATGGAACACTATATCAGTCTGATTCTGAAGGCGATTTTCGTTGAGAACATGGCGCTGGCCTTCTTCCTCGGGATGTGTACCTTCCTGGCCATCTCCAAGAAGATCGAGGCTGCGACCGGTCTTGGTATTGCCGTGGTGGTGGTACTGACCGTCACCGTTCCGGTGAATAACCTCCTGTACAACAGCATTCTGCGCGAAGGTGCCCTGGAGTGGGCAGGCCTGCCTAATGTGGACCTGAGCTTCCTCGGATTGCTGACGTATATCGGTGTAATCGCGGCGATTGTCCAGATCATGGAAATGGTTCTGGACAAGTATATCCCGGCGCTCTACGCCGCCCTGGGTGTGTTCCTGCCACTGATCACGGTGAACTGCGCCATCCTGGGTGCCTCGCTGTTCATGGTGGAGCGCGACTACACCTTTGGCGAGAGTGTGGTGTATGGCTTTGGTGCCGGCCTCGGCTGGGCACTGGCAATCATCGCCCTGGCGGGTATCCGCGAGAAGCTGAAGTACAGTGACGTTCCGGAAGGCCTCCGTGGCCTGGGTATCACCTTCATTACTGTTGGTCTGATGTCCCTGGGCTTCATGTCCTTCTCCGGCATCTCACTGTAATTCACCCGGTGATTCGGTTTAACGAAAAGGCGAGACCATGAATACAGAAATTATTCTCGGCGTGGTCATGT
>NZ_CAJXKQ010000009.1 GCF_913055835.1 uncultured Marinobacter sp.
AAGGGGGTCCCTGCCAGTCTCCGGATATTGGTCGCGCGCCTTTTACTGCATAAGGGGCGAATCCGGAAGTTCCAGATCGACACCTTCCACACCCGTTTCCGCTGCTAGAACCTGCAGGTACTGACGGAATGCTCGCCTGGTGACGCTCTCGCTCAGGTACTGGCGGATCTGGGGTTTGACGTGCTCATAAGGAAGCTGCTGGCCGTCGATTCGCTGGTCAACGCGGACGATGTGCCAGCCGTAGCGGGTTTCGATCAGTTCCGGGTTCAGGCCTTCCTGGAGGGCGAGGACCGGGCGTTCGAATTCGTCGACGGTCTGGCCTTTGCTGATCTGGCCGAGGCTACCGCCCTGATGGCGGGATTCGCAGGCGGAGTACTGCTTGGCCAGTTCGGCGAACTGGGAGCGACCGTCGATGAGGGATGACAGCAGCTGGTGGCCGGCTTCTTCCTGGCGGATGCGTTCCTGGACGTCGTCCGGGGCGGCGGCGAGGAGGATGTGGCTGACGGCCATCAGTGTGGGGCTGCGGAAGCGGGCCGGGTTGGCGTTGTAGAAGCGTTCGCAGTCCTGTTCGGTGGGCTCGGGGACATTGAGCTCGAGTTCCAGAACGCGTGCGATGCGGTCTTCCTCGTCGGGGATGTCGTCGAGTTTCAGGAGCGCAGCCTGTTGCAGGAGCAGCTCGCGAATGACGAGGCTTCTGGCGGCTTCGTGCCAGGCTTCCGCGACTTCTTCGGCCGGGTGGTGCTGCATTTCCCGGGCGATGTCGTCTTCGCCGATGAGGGTTTCACCTACGTAGACCGGCGGGAACTGGTTTCTGGGCTTTTCGGCGTCGCCGACGGGGATGAGTTGCATGGTGATTACCTTTTGATCTGGTTGTCGGATTACGACTTTGTCTAATCCGACCTACATTTGTGCTTCCGGTCTCTGGGATGTTTCGGATTACGGCTTCGCCTAATCCGACCTACGTTTTTGCTCTCGGGCTCGGGGAATTGTCGGATTACGACTTCGTCTAATCCGACCTACCGTAGGTCGGATTAGCGTGTCAATGCCACGCGTAATCCGACACTGTTCAAGCTCCCATCACGCCCGCTTGCGAACCACCTGATACTTCCGCCCGAAATACTCCACCGGCACGCTGAGCATGTGCACCAGGCGGGTGAACGGGAAGAGCACGAAGATGGTCAGGCCCAAGAAGATGTGGGTCTTGTAGATCCAGTGCACATCGGCGATGTAGCCGGCCACGCCGCCCTGCAGGGTGACAATGCCCTGTGCCCAGGCCGAGAACTTGAGCATGGTGCTGCCATCCAGGTGACCCATGGTGGGCAGGATGGTCAGGAGGCCGAGTGCCAGCTGGACCACGAGGATCACAATGATCATGTTGTCAGCAAAGGTGCTGCTGGCCTTGACGCGTGGGTCAGTCAGCCGTCGCCAGGCAAGCATGCCGCCGCCTATGATCGCCATCACGCCGGCAATACCGCCCACCACAATTGCCATGACCTGCTTGGTCCCGGGGGTCATGAACGGCTCGTAGAAGGCATGCGGAGTCAGCAGGCCCACCAGGTGGCCGAAGAAGATCACCAGCACACCCACATGGAACAGCACGCTGGCCATCACCATGTTTTTCTTGCGCAGCATCTGGCTGGAATGGGCTTTCCAGGTGAACTGGCCCTGGTCATAGCGTGCCCAGGTACCAATCACCAGAATCGCGAGAGCAATGTAGGGATAAACCCCGAACAGTAGTGTATTCAGATAGGACATCATTTCCGTTTCCTCCTGCGCCCTCAGGCGCGCCCTGCCTGACGGGGTGTTGCATCCGTCATCAGCTGATCACTCAGGTGAATGGTCTGGGTCTGTTCCAGTTCTCGGCGGCGTTGGCCTACAACGTTGCCGGTACTGCAGGAGCTGCCCTGATCATCAACAAACTTCACCATTTCCTCTTCCCAGACCTTGTCCAGAGCCTCCGGGGTGTCGTCACGCTCTTCCGAAGCGACGATCTGGGCCAGCTCCTGGCGGTTTGCCGCGCGCCCGGAGAGGGTTAGCAGCGAATCCATCACCACGTGATAGAAACTTTCCCGCTGGTACAGACGCTCACCCAGCAAGCCCAGGATGTGGTGGATGTCCTCCAACCAGTTTCGGATCTCGTCCCAGGGCCGGGTGGAGAGGTATTCCAGGAACAGCGGCAGGTAATCCGGCAGCTCCCTGGCATCGATCTCCAGACCGTTGGTGCGGTACTCCTCCATAAGGTCCACCATGGCCTGGCCACGGTCCCGGGATTCCCCGTGCACGTGTTCGAACAGCAGCAGGGAGGTGGCCCGGCCCTTGTCGAAGGTGCCGACGTAGTTCTCCTGCAGGTCGAGGAGGTCGCCATCACAGACCATCTCCACACAACGCAGCAGTTGCTCCTTGTTCTTCCTGGGCAGCCGGGTGTCCTCCAGAACAGCGGCAATCAAGGCGTCTTTGGAGGCCTGGAGTTCCTCGGTCGGGTACTCAAGTACCCGTGCCAGTACTTTCAAAAGTTGCATCTCGGCCTCCTTATTCCTGCAGCTGTTTCGGGTCAACCTGCTTCACGGTCGACAGCTTCTGGACCATGCTGGTGGTCTGCTTTCGGCCACCGAACATATTGAACTTGCTGTCGCCGTTGCAGCCTTCACCGAAGCTGAAACCACAACCGTTGCGCTCGCCGTGGGCAGTGGCATCCGGGAAAGCTTCCTTGGCCAGCTCGCGGTGGCTGGTGGGAATCACGAAGCGATCCTCGTAGTTGGCGATGGCCAGGTAGCGATACATTTCGTCCGCCTGGGCCTTGGTCAGACCGGCTTCCTCAAGGGCGCGCAGGTCTTCCTTGCCTTCAACGGTTTCGGCGCGCTTGTACAGGCGCATGGCCATGATCCGCTTGAGAGCCAGCACGATCGGCTTCTCGTCTCCGGCTGTGAGCAGGTTGGCCAGGTATTTCACCGGGATCCGCAGGCTTTCGATCTTGGGCAGCACGCCGTCGAACTCGACCTTGCCGGCTTCCGCCGCGGACTGGATCGGGCTCAGGGGCGGCACGTACCAGACCATGGGCAGAGTGCGGTATTCCGGATGCAGCGGCAGAGCCAGTTTCCAGTCCACCGCCATCTTGTACACCGGGCTCTGCTGGGCGGCTTCGATCACATTCATCGGGATGCCGTCTTTCTTGGCCTGCTCGATCACTTTCGGGTCGAACGGATCCAGGAAGATCTCCAGCTGCTTCTCGTACAGCTCGTGCTCGCCCGGGGCGCTGGCCACTTCTTCAATGCGGTCGGCGTCGTAGAGCAGCACGCCCAGGTAGCGGATCCGGCCGACACAGGTCTCGGAGCACACGGTGGGCATACCGGCTTCGATACGCGGGTAGCAGAAGATGCACTTCTCGGACTTACCGGTCTTCCAGTTGAAGTAGATCTTCTTGTACGGGCAGCCGGAGACACACATCCGCCAGCCACGGCACTTGTCCTGGTCGATCAGGACGATGCCGTCTTCCTCACGCTTGTAGATGGCACCGCTCGGGCAGCTGGCAACACACGCCGGGTTCAGGCAGTGCTCGCACAGGCGCGGCAGGTACATCATGAAAGTGTTCTCGAACTGGCCGTAGATGTCCGCCTGCACCTGGTCAAAGTTCTTGTCCTTGCGGCGCTTGGCAAACTCGGTACCGAGAATCTCTTCCCAGTTCGGACCCCATTCGATTTTCTGCATGCGCTGTCCGGAGATCAGCGAACGCGGCCGTGCAACCGGCTGGTGCTTGGTGTCGCCGGCGGTGTGCAGGTGCTGGTAGTCGAAATCGAACGGCTCGTAGTAGTCGTCGATCTGCGGCAGATCGGGATTGGCGAAGATGTTCGCCAGTACCCGGAAACGGCCACCGATTTTCGGGCGGATCTTGCCGGAGCTGTCACGCATCCAGCCGCCCTTCCACTTGTCCTGGTTCTCCCACTCTTTCGGGTAGCCGATACCGGGCTTGGTCTCGACGTTGTTGAACCATGCGTACTCCATGCCTTCACGGCTGGTCCATACGTTTTTGCAGGTCACTGAACAGGTGTGGCAACCAATGCACTTGTCCAGGTTCAGCACCATGCCGACTTGGGAACGGATTTTCATTTTACAGCCTCCTGAACAGTGTCATTGCCTTCACCGTCGAGCCAGTCGACGTTGTGCATCTTGCGAACCACCACGAATTCGTCGCGGTTGGAACCTACGGTGCCGTAGTAGTTGAAGCCGTAGGAATACTGGGCGTAGCCGCCAATCATGTGGGTCGGCTTCGGGCACACCCGGGTTACCGAGTTGTGGATACCGCCACGGGTGCCGGTAATCTCGGAGCCCGGAATATTCACGATCCGCTCCTGGGCGTGGTACATCATCACCATGCCGGGCATCACGCGCTGACTCACAACCGCCCGGGCTGCAATGGCGCCGTTGGCGTTGAATAGCTCGATCCAGTCGTTGTCCTCGATCTGCATTTCTTTGGCGTCGTCCTCACTCAGCCACACGATTGGGCCACCGCGGGAGAGGGTCAGCATCAGCAGGTTGTCGCTGTAGGTGCTGTGAATACCCCACTTCTGGTGCGGCGTGATCCAGTTCAGCGCTTTCTCAGGGTTACCGTTGCTGCGCTGGTTGATCATGTGGCTCACGGTCTTGGTGTTGATCGGCGGGCGATACACCAGCAGGCTTTCGCCAAAGGCGCGCATCCACTCGTGGTCCTGGTAGAACTGCTGACGACCGGTCAGGGTGCGCCACGGAATCAGCTCGTGCACGTTGGTGTAACCGGCGTTGTAGGACACATGCTCGTCTTCCAGGCCAGACCATGTCGGGCTGGAGATGATCTTGCGCGGCTGTGCCACGATGTCCCGGAAGCGGATTTTCTCCTCTTCCTTGTTGGTCGCCAGGTGGGTGTGGTCCAGACCGGTGATGTCCGACAATGCCTGCCAGGCTTTTACCGCTACCTGGCCGTTGGTTTCCGGCGCCAGGGTCAGAATTACTTCTGCGGCGTCGATGGCACTTTCAATCTTCGGACGGCCGGCGTTGGCGCCTTCCACATGCTTGTAGTTCAGATCACCCAGGAACTTCACTTCCTTCTCGGTGTTCCAGTTGATGCCCTTGCCACCGTTACCCAGCTTGTCCATCAGCGGACCCAGGGAGGTAAAGCGTGCATAGGTATTCGGGTAGTCCCGCTCAACAGTGATGAAGTTGGGCGCGGTCTTGCCCGGAATCAGGTCGCACTCGCCTTTCTTCCAGTCCTTCACATCGAACGGCTGGCCCAGCTCGGCCGGCGCGTCGTGCAGCAGCGGCAGGGTCACCACGTCTTTCTCGACGCCCAGGTGGCCTTCGGCCGCCCTGGAGAAGGATTTGGCGATGCCCTTGTAGATTTCCCAGTCACTGCGGGCTTCCCACGCCGGATCGGTGGCGGCGGTCAGCGGGTGGATGAACGGGTGCATGTCCGAGGTGTTCAGGTCGTTCTTCTCGTACCAGGTCGCGGTCGGCAGAACGATGTCCGAATACAGACAGGTGGTAGACATGCGGAAGTCCAGGGTCACCAGCAGGTCGAGCTTGCCTTCCGGCGCCTCGTCGTGCCAGGTCACTTCCTGCGGCTTGGCACCGCCTTCCACGCCCAGATCCTTGCCCTGCAGGCCACTCTTGGTACCCAGCAGATACTTGAGCATGTACTCGTGACCCTTGCCGGAGGAACCGAGCAGGTTGGAGCGCCAGATAAACAGGTTGCGCGGGCAGTTCTGGGGCGCTTCCGGATCCTCACTGGCGAAGGCCAGGGAACCGTCCTTCATGGATTTGGCCACGTAATCTGCCACTTCCATACCGGCCTTTTCGGCTTCCGCGGCAATGGTCAGCGGGTTGCGGTTCAGCTGCGGCGCAGACGGCAGCCAGCCCATACGCTCGGCGCGCACGTTGTAGTCGATCAGGCTGCCACCGAACTTGGATTTGTCCGCCAGCGGAGACAGAATCTCGTCGACACCCAGCTTCTCGTAGCGCCACTGCCCTGAGTGGGCGTAGAAGAAGGAGGTGGAGTTCATGTGCCGGGGCGGACGCTGCCAGTCCAGACCAAAGGCCAACGGCTGCCAGCCGGTCTGCGGGCGCAGTTTCTCCTGGCCAACGTAGTGAGCCCAGCCACCACCGCTCTGGCCGATACAGCCACACATGATCAGCATGTTGATCAGGCCGCGGTAGTTCATGTCCATGTGGTACCAGTGGTTCATACCGGCACCCACGATAACCATGGAACGACCCTTGGTCTTGTCGGCGTTGTCGGCAAACTCACGGGCAATGCGGATCACCTTCTCGGCGGGGACGCCGGTGATCTTTTCCTGCCAGGCCGGGGTGTAAGGCTTCACTTCGTCGTAGGAAGTGGCGCCGTCATCATCGCCCAAGCCACGGCTGATGCCGTAGTTGGCCACCATCAGGTCGTAGACGGTAACAACGCGGCCTTCAGAGCCGTCCGCCAGCTTGACCTTGCGGGTTCCCAACTTGTGCTTGAGCACATCCTTGATTTCCACATGCTTGAAGTGGTCGTGCTCAATACCACCGAAGTACGGGAAGGCGACATCCACGACTTCATCATGCTTCTCCACCATAGAGAGCTGAAGATTGACGTCTTTGTCTTTGGCGGTTTGCTTCAGGTTCCACTTGCCCTTCTCGCCCCAGCGGTAACCAATGGAACCATTGGGAGCGGTCAGTTCGCCGGAGGCCTCGTCGATGGCGATGGTTTTCCACTCGGGGTTGTTCTCTTCACCCAGTCCATCCACCAGATCGCTGGCGCGCAGGAAACGGCCCGGCACATAGCTGCCGTCGTCCTTTTCTTCCAGCATGACCAGGTAAGGCATATCGGTGTAGCGGCGTACGTAATCGGTGAAGTACTCACTGGGCTTGTCGACGTGGAACTCTTTCAGGATCACGTGGCCCATGGCCATGCCCAGAGCGGCGTCAGTGCCCTGCTTGGGGTTCATCCACTCGTCGGACAGCTTGGAGACTTCCGCGTAATCCGGAGTAATGGCGACGGTCTTGGTGCCCTTGTAGCGCACTTCGGTAAAGAAGTGGGCGTCCGGGGTACGGGTCTGGGGTACGTTGGAGCCCCAGGCGATGATGTAGCCGGAGTTGTACCAGTCGGCGGACTCGGGCACATCGGTCTGCTCACCCCAGGTCTGGGGGGAGGCCGGCGGCAAGTCGCAGTACCAGTCGTAGAAGCTCATGCACACGCCACCGATCATGGACAGGTAACGGCTGCCGGCCGCGTAGGAAACCATGGACATGGCGGGAATCGGCGAGAAGCCGATGATGCGATCCGGGCCATACTTCTTGGCGGTGTAAACGTTGGAAGCCGCGATCAGCTCATTGACTTCATCCCAGCTGGAGCGAACAAAACCGCCCATGCCGCGACGTGGCTTGTATTCCGCCGTTTTCTTGGGATCTTCAACAATCGATGCCCAGGCGTCGACGGGATCCTTGTGCTCCACTTTTGCCGCGCGCCAGAGCTTCATCAGGTGCTTGCGCATCAACGGGTATTTCAGGCGGTTGGCACTGTACATGTACCAGGAATAGCTGGCACCACGTGGGCAGCCGCGTGGCTCGTGGTTGGGCAGATCCGGACGGGTACGGGGGTAATCGGTTTGCTGGGTTTCCCAGGTCACCAGGCCGTTCTTGACATAAATCTTCCAGCTGCAGGAGCCGGTGCAGTTTACGCCGTGGGTGGAACGCACGATCTTGTCGTGCTGCCAGCGCTGGCGGTAGCTGTCTTCCCACTCGCGGCTGACTTCATGGGTTTCGCCATGGCCGTTGGAGAACGGCTCGCGCTTCTTCCTGAAGTAATTCAGTTTATCGATCAAATGACTCATGGTCTCTCTCTCCGTCTGCCGGATCGTTGCTCCGATTTGAGACCATTGTGTGTGAGAAAAACCGTGAAATCTGCGTGGTTACTACCTCATAACCCACTTCTACCACCCTGGTGGTAGGCGACTTATATCCCCGGGTGGAGTAGGTGTTCACGCTCGTGCCTGCGGCTTTCCCGGGCGAAGAGGAACAGGCAACCAACAAGCAGCAGGAAGAGAATCATGAAAACCGCACTGCGCACGCCCAACCAGTGATTAACGCTACTGAAGATCACTGGCAGTAAAAAGGCTACGGAACAGGCGCTTACCAGAAGCAGCCCGGCAACGAAGGCCGCCACCGGCCGATTTTCAATAATCACCAGCCGCTGGAGGCTGCCCATGGTGCAGCCCATGGCAAGCCCCAGGGTAACGACAAACACACCCTCTACCTGCATGGGCAGGGCAAATTCAATGCGGATGGTGGCGTCAACGCCCTGGATAAACAGCGTCATGGGTGGGTAGGACAAGACAAACAGCGCCACGAGGCAGACAATCAGTGCGCGGCTTACAACTCTTGCACTGCCGAAACGATCGGAAAGCCCGCCTCCCAGGATCTGGGCCAGGGCACCGGGAATCACAAACCATTGCGCCAAACGCGCTCCGGAGTCCACTGAAAGATCAAATTGGGAAGACAGGTAATCCGGCAGCCACAAAGCCAGCGCAAAGAAACTACCAGCGACAACGCCAAAATACCCACAAAGCTGACCGGCCCGCCGGGTCTGCATTCGGTGCAGCAATACCGTGACGGATGTTTCAGCAGTCGGGTCAGCCTCCGCGTCTTCCCGATCGGTCAGCATGATCAACAAGGCAATAACCAGGACCAGCACGATGAGATAGGCCAGCGGAACCCCGTGCCAGGAAAAGGCCTCATGGAAAAGTGGTACCAGGTAGTAATTGAATCCTGCGCCGGTCACACCGGCACCGAACACCCCCAGTACCAGGCCGAGGCGTGATGATTCACAGTGTCCCGTGACGAACTGCAATCCGGCACTGTAAAAGCCGCCCGCAAGCCCGAGCCCGCCGGCGGCGATCAGGTAACCGGGGAAGGTATCGGTGGTCAGGAGTATCACCATGCAGACCGCAAGCCCCACCAGACAGGACAGCATGATCCGGCGGGCGCCGAATTTCTGCGCCGCCAGGCCCGCCGGAATAGCCAGCGCAGCGCCTACCGCCATCGGCATCGCCAGAAGGAACCCAAACTGAAAATTGCTGAGATCCAGTTCCGCGCGGAGATGAACTCCAGCCACCGCAAACAACGTCCAGCAGCCGGCGGCGACAACGAAGCCCGCCAGTGCCAACGGCAGTACCACTGCCAATGACGCCAGCCGGTCATCTGCACGATCCGTTTCGGACTTCATTACTGTCGCTCTTCTGGAAACCTGTTTTTCAGTTTCATCTTTTGATCATAAAAGGGTCAAAGATTATGATGGGTTACCAACCATTGGGGTAATTGACTATCCTCAAGGAGGTATCACGGAATCCTGGTGCGGGGCATAATTCACGCTGCCCCGTCACACGCATTGATGCGCAAGAGACTGAATGAAATACAGAAGCCCGCTTGTAAACCGAATCGCCATCGTCGTTGGCGCCGTGGTGGTGACAGCCCTTGTCAGCATGGCGACCACGCTTGCGGTCTCGAAAAGCATTGAAGGCAATGCCACGGCGATCAACCTGGCCGGCGCCCTGCGTATGGGGGCGTTCCAGTTATTGGCACGAAGTGCAGGCCCGGCCGTTCCAGCAGCCGGGGATGAGTCGACCGAACAGATGCTGAACCGCTATGAGGCCAAGTTGGCTGACGCCAGCATCACCGACGCCATCCCGGAAAACCGTGATCATCCGCTCACTGTCCAGTACCAGGCCATCCTGGACTCATGGGCGACAATGCTCAGGCCTACCCTGGAAGGGCACGCTCAGGGAACCCCCGTTTCCACGGCCATGCTGACCTCAACCCAGAGCTATGTGGATAACGTAGACCAACTGGTCAGCATGCTGGAACAGCGGACCGAAGCCCGTATTGACCTCCTGCACCTGATCCAGATCATCAGTCTGGTTTTTTCCATCCTGATCATCGTGGCACTGTTCATTGATCTGAAAAATCGTATTTTGAGACCACTGCGCAAGCTGGTCAGCATCGCCATCGCAGTGGGCGACCAGGACTTTTCCCGCAAGGCTAACCTGAGCGGCTCAGACGAACTGGCGCAACTGGGCCAAGCCTTTGACCAGATGACCAGCGAGCTGGCCCTGACCTACTACGAGCTTGAAGAAAGGGCCCGCCTGAAAACCGAGGAACTTGAAAAGAGCCATGCGGCCCTTCAGTTATTGCACTCCGCCAGCCGCGACCTGTTTGCCAAACACGATCTTTGTAATGGGGCGATCCCCATGCTTCAGGAACTCGAGCAGCTACTGGGCATTGGCCCGATCCGCCTCTACCTCCATGACAAGCAATCCGCGGAGCCGGTGGAGGCAATCACAACAGCTACCCGCGAACGGCCCTTTTATTGCCGGGATCATCACTGCAATGCCTGCCTGGTTACGCCAGAGGCGTATGACGAGCTTCCCGTAGAATCCAACGACGGCCGCCGGCTCCTTCTTCCGATCCGGACACCCGGGCAGCTGCTGGGCACGCTGGAAGTCTGGTACCCGGCCGAGGAAGGCCTGTCGAAAACCTCCCGCCGGCTTCTGGAAACCCTCAGCGACCAGCTGGCCACCGCCATTTTCCTGGAACGGCAGATTACCGAGGAACAACAGCAAACCCTTGCTGAAGAGCGCACCGTGATCGCCCGGGAACTCCATGACTCCTTGGCCCAGTCACTTTCATACCTGAAAATGCAGGTTGCCCGGTTGCGGCGCCTTAACATCGACGGTGAGCAACAAAAAACTCACGAGGCGATTCTCGACGAACTGAGCACAGGCCTGAACAGTGCCTATCGCCAGCTCCGGGAGCTACTGGCCACCTTCCGCTTGAAGCTGGATACGCCGGATCTTGCTACAGCCCTGCAGAAAACCATTGAGGAATTTTCCGAGCGCCTGGGTAAGCCGGTTGAGCTGAAGTACAATCTGCCACCCCAGACCCTGTCTCCGAATGAGGAGATCCATACCCTGCAGATCGTGAGAGAAGGCCTTGCCAACGCCGTCAAACATGCAGATGCCACAGATATAACGGTGGATGTCCTGTTCGAATCGCCACAGGTACGGGTCCGTATCCGGGATAACGGCAAGGGCCTGCCGGGCAGTGACCAGCCCGTCAATCATTACGGCCTGATTATCATGCAGGACCGTGCCCGAACGCTGGGCGGCAAGGTCGAGGTAAAGAACCGCGATGAAGGGGGTGTGGAAGTCACCCTGGGCTTTGTTCCGAAAAGCAGAAATCTGATTCCTACTGAAGCATCAAACGCCTGACAACAAGAGAGAACCCGATGTCTGAGTCACCCGCAAGTATTCTGTTGATCGACGATCACCCGCTTCTTCGCCAGGGCATCAAACAGCTGATCGACATGGAAGACGATATGGTCGTGGCCGGGGAGGCCAGCAATGCTGCCGACGGTATTCGAAAGGCTACCGAACTGGAGCCCGACCTGATCCTCATGGACCTGAACATGCCTGAGATGGACGGTATCGAAGCGCTCAGAAAACTGAGGGAACAGAACATCAGCTCGCGCATCGTGATGTTCACCGTATCGGACCAGGAAGACGATGTTGTCGCGGCACTTCGGGCCGGTGCAGACGGTTACCTGCTAAAGGACATGGAACCGGAAGACATGATCAAGCAGCTCCATCAGGCAGCAGTCGGTAAAATGGTCATCAGTGAAAGACTGACCACATTGCTGGCCGAGGCGCTTCGCTCCAACAAGCCCCAGCAAACATCACGCCCGGATTTCGACAGCCTGACACCCCGGGAAAAGGATATTCTGCGCCATATCGCCGAGGGGCTCTCCAACAAGATGATCGGTCGCAAGCTGGATATCAGTGACGGTACCGTCAAGGTGCACGTAAAGCACCTGCTGAAGAAACTGAACCTGCGCTCAAGAGTGGAAGTGGCCGTTTGGGCGGTGGAAGAAGGCCTTCACAAGGGCTGAGTTATATCAAATCGTTCCATAGCACTTTGCTTTACTCTGTGCCGGTTACTGACCGCCCGGAGTAAAGCATGGCATTTCCACTGGCTTCCATCGCGCCCCTGAAATCTCCCCTCGTGGGGCAAACGCTCTCGGTCCTTCGGGAGTATCTACCTTCCCCTGTGCCCGTGCTAGGCGCTATTGATCGCAGAATTCCGGTGCCCCTGAAACAGCTGGCTGCAGAAGCACCACTTAATCGCATGTTTGCCGAGGCAATAGCTGACGGAGAGTTCGATGATCTCGAAGGCCGCCGTATTCGCCTGGAAGTGAACGGCGGACAACCCGGCATCACCATTGGCTTCTGGGCCGGCCGCCTCCGGGTGATCGACGGCCCCGGCGAGGCGACCATCCGCGGCTCGCTGACCGCCTTCAAAAAGCTGGCTGAACGCAACTTGGATCCGGATCAATTATTCTTCCAGCGCAAGCTCGTTATCGAAGGTGACACCGAGCTGGGGTTGGCGCTAAAGAATCTATTGGACAGTGTCGAGTGGCGCTTCCACCTTCGTTATCTGCTGATGCGGTGATGTTTCAGACCTGTTGGTTATTCTGAAATCGGGACGGGGCGAAAATGAGAGAGTAGCGCAAAGTGAACAGTAAGCAGTTCAAAATTATGGCATAACCACCAGGTGAAACCTGCAACTACTCCTCATGGGGTAGGCCTTTCATAGGTATGGCACCCGCTGCAGCAATGGGCGAAAATCCTGCGAAGACTTTTCCACAGTAAATCTGCCAGATTCCATGAACAGCCCTCCCCCTTTTTCAGCAGAACCGTTTGCCGTCGCTGACCGTCTAAAAACCCCGGTCTGGGTTTTCGATATTGAAAACCTCGTTATGTGCTGGGCCAACCCTGCCGGCCTAACGATATGGGGCGCCGCTGATCTGGAAGAACTGCGTTCAAGGGATTTCGCTACTGAAATTTCGGTGTCCGCGCGAGCCCGCCTTCTCGACTATCTGGCCCGTTTCAAGGCCGGCGAAACGGTGCTCGAGACCTGGACCCTCTACCCCAACGGTAAGCCAGTGCCCATGCGTTGTGTTTGCTCCGGCTTTCCCCTGCACAATGGCCAGGGAATGCTGGTAGAGGCGCAACCTGTTACCGAGCCGGACATCCAGGCTCTTCGCGCCCAGGAAGCTCTGCGCCATACACCAACGCTCATGTCCGCTTTTGACAACCAGGGCAACTTGCTCACCCGTAATCCGTCGGCTACGTGTATTCTGCCGGCTGGCGCGGATTTAACCAGCAGCTTTGCTCGCGAGTCAGACAGGAAAGACGTACACCTCTGGGCGGAAAGCGGGGCAGAAAGCTACTCGCTGGAGGCACCCGTTAAGACAAGCGTCGGGGAACGTTGGCACCGGGTGGATTTGCGACGGACTCTCGACCCTGCCACAGGCGAGCGCGTGGTACTGGCTAGCGAAACGGACATAACCACCCGGGTGGCAAGTGAAACGGCCCTGGTCAATGCCCGCGAACGATTCGCTGCTCTGCTACAGAACCTCCGGGGAGGCATTGTGGTGGAAGATGAAAACCGCAAAATGCTGCTTGCCAACCAGAGTTTTTGTGACATTTTCAGTATTCCTGTGCCACCGGAAACGCTGGAGGGAATGGATTGTGCGGCCGCAGCAGAGCAGAGCAAGACTCTCTTCCGCGACCCTGACGCTTTTATCGCAGGCATTGAAGCCGCACTACTTGCCCGCCAAACCAAAACAGACGAGTTGCACCTGTCCGATGGACGGATCCTGGAGCGTACCTATATTCCTGTCTTTAGTGGGCAGACTTACCTTGGCCACCTCTGGCAATACTGGGATATAACCGACCGTAAAAAGACCATGGCCAGGCTTGAGCACGAGGCCTTCCACGACCCCCTGACCGGACTATGGAATCGGCGCCGTTTCGAGCAGTCGCTAATGGAAACCCACGAAGAAGCAATCCGGTACAGCCAGCCCTACTCCCTTGTCCTTGTCGACATTGACCACTTCAAGAGGGTCAACGATCAGTTCGGCCATGACGCGGGGGATGTAACTTTACAGATCCTGACCGACGAGCTGCGCCAGCGCCTGAGGCAGGCAGACCGGTTGGCACGATGGGGTGGTGAGGAATTTTTATTACTGCTTCCGCAAACTTCATTGGAAGGGGCACTGCTACTGGCCAATGCCCTTCGCCAGAGAATCAAGGAAGTATCCTTTCCTCTGGTGGGGCACCTGACAATTAGCCTTGGCGTTGCAGAAGTCACACCGGAAGAGCTACCCCATCACGCATTGATTCGGGCAGACAAGGCTTTATTCAGAGCCAAGACCAATGGTCGGGACCGGGTAGAGGCCGCGGAGTCGGGCAACTAGAGAACCCTTGCCCATTCTCGCCAATGCGTCTTATCGCGCATTATTAGAAGGAGCTGCCCGGGTAGCTCACAACAACGTGTTCTGAAGAGAGTACAAGCTCACACATGCTATCCTTTAGCCGTCCCTATTGAACCTGTCTTTTAAAAGCGTATCACGCACACAAGTTGAACCCATTTATCGAGGATAATCTGATGAAGAGAGAAAGCACTGACCTCCCCAAAACCTTTGTTGCTTTCAGTGACCGCTTTCCTGAGCTTCAGGAGGCGCACCAGCAGGTAGGCAAAGCTCTCGCCGATGCCGGCCCTCTGGATGAAAAGTCGCGTGCTTTGGTCAAACTCGGCGTTTGCGTTGGTGCTGGTCGCGAATCCGCCCTGAAATCACACATTCGCCGCAGCCTGGAACTGGGCTTTACTCGCGAGGAAATCGAGCACGCGTTGGTGCTGGGCATGAATTCAATCGGCTTTCCGGCAACGGTAGCGGCCTGGCAGTGGGCGCAGGAAGTGCTCAGTAAGGAATAAGGATCACCAACCTGGTAAGAAGGTGCGAGCGCTTTCAGAAATCCGGGCGGCCCTGAAGGCGAAGGCCGCCATCCTCTGACTATTCAGAGTTGGTCGTTCAAAATATAATCCCGGAGCGCGACAGCATTGTTGTGCTCGGTATCCTTCGCGGCAAGCACGAGCGTTATGCGGTCATGTTGTTCAAGCAGCTTCCTGAGTGCCTCAAGATCCTCGCTGGCGTCATCTGATGTCAGCTCTTCAAGATACCGCGACCGGAACTCCGGCCATTTGTCAGGATCGTGGCTGAACCACTTCCGCAGTTCAGTTGACGGTGCCAGCCCCTTCAGCCAGAGAGTGATATCTGCACTTTCCTTGGCCACCCCGCGTGGCCAGATACGGTCTACAAGCACCCGTGGGCCATCTGAGCGTGCGGGTTCTGCATAAGCGCGCTTAAGTCGGATATCCATGAGTTCTCACCTCTTCAGCGGACTTCTGGACGTTGTTCGGCTCACAATCCTGTGCCTACACATCATCAGACGCCAGTGTTCAACAATTAACATATCTCAACAGGTACACCATCCAAGAGTGATAGCCTGAATGATGCTCAACATTCATCGATAGAGAGGCATCCTCATGATAAAAACAAACAGAGCGCTTCTGAGCACCGTCATCCTGAGCATCACTGTATCATTCAGTGCCGCTGCAACCGAACCGGTCACTCCCAAGCTGACCGACAAGCTGGATCGTCTGCTACGCGAAGAGATGCGGTCCATTCAGTCAGCCATGGGTCAGATTCATTCGGCCATCGTTATGGGTCAGCACGACAAGGTTGCAAAACAGGCCCAGAACATCCACGACTCCTTCATCCTGCAGCAGTCGTTAACCGAACAGGATCGCAAAGACCTGATGTCGGCAGTACCAGAAGGCTTTATCAAGCTGGACAAGGAGTTTCATCAGCTGGCGGCGTCGCTGGCCGAGGCCGGCAGGAATGACGACACGGAGAAACAAAACCAGTTGTTTGGTGAAATGACGGGCAACTGCATCCAGTGTCACAGCACCTACGTATCGGACCGTTTTCCTGGCGTCAAACCCGTCAGAGACTGATCGGCCTCAGCCGATCAGATCCATTCCCGGTTTGCCATACCAATACCCATTGCAGGGCGGTGCCTCCACCAGCTGCAGCGGGTCGGTGGTCGGCATTTCGCCCCGGCGTACCTGATCAAAACGCCTGACCACTTCCTCCATGCCCTGATGTTCCGGACTCAGGCGTACGGTGCTTACGCCCATGCGCTCCATATCCGGTAACTCCCGCATCAGGTCGTAACGGGAGCCGGACAAGGTAGAAATGCCGTTGATGCGAAACAGCTCCTGGCTTTCCCGGGAGCGCAACTCCATGCCGTCCGGATGCTGCAGGCAGCGGAACTCGCAGTTGTCTTTGGGCAGATTGTAATGGCGGGCGGTAAAACAACGGGAGGACCAGGCCAGGGGCAGGAAGCCCCAGGAAAACACCTCGGCGGGGAGATCCAGTCCCTCCTGCTGCAGCTCCTTGATTAGTTGCTCAAGGGTTTCCCTGCCCAGCTCCACCGGCAGGCTCCATGCTTTCAGGCCCTGCCTGGCGAGGATCTTCAGGGTGGCCGTGTTGTAGATGTTCATCGAGGGGCCGGTAATAAACGGAATCCGGTTCCGGATAGCCACTTGCAAGGCGCTCTGATCGTTGGCCTCCACCAGGAATTCATCCTGCTCACAGAATCGGCGCAGGCGACGCAAATCGGCCTCCGACTCAATCAGTGTGAGCGTGGAGAGCACTACATTCTTGCCACAGGCTTTCAGGTCACGGGCCAGATCCAGCCAGTCATCCGGTTTCAGTTCCCGCCGGCGAGAGCACACCACCTCGCCCAGATAAATGGTGTCCACCGGCCACTCGGCGGCATTGGCGTAGAAATCGAAAACCGTCTGCCTGGACCAGAACCACAGGATCGGCCCCAAGGATAACTTCAGCATGGGTGGTGAAACCTTATTTCCATTTGCGATGGTAGGCGCCCAGTGTGGTCAGGCCGCCTTCGGAAAGACCCGCCAGCGTTCGTTGCCATTGCGGTTCAACAGTAAAGCTTCCGGTGCCGTCCTCAAGATTATCCAGGGCATGGCGCCAGGTCCTGGCTACATCTGCGTTGTAGGCAGGGCTTCGCTGGCGCCCTTCAATCTTCACGGCACTGATACCCAGCGCCTGCAGCTCCGGCAACAGGTCCAGGGTGTTCAGGCTGACTGGCTCCTCAATGGCATGGTAAACGTTACCCTCCACCTCGAAACGGCCTTTGCAGAGCGTGGGATAACCGGCGGATTCACCCGGGCCATAACGGTCAATCAGCACATCGTTGAGACGGGATTCGAGCCCCTGGGATGTTTCCTGCCAGCGCACCGCCTTGGCCGGTGAACAGGCACCGCGGGTATTGGGCGACTCGTCGGTCAGATAGGAGGAGAGATAGCAACGTCCCTCGGCCATGATGCACAGGCTGCCGAAGGCAAAGACTTCCAGCTCCACCGGGCTGTGTTTGGCCACGCCACGCACCTGGTCCAGCGACAAAACCCGGGGCAGCACGGCCCGGCGAATGTCGAAATTGTCCTTGTAGAAGGAGAGCGCTTCGTGGCTGGTGGCAGATCCCTGAACCGACAGATGCCGGGGGATATGCGGGTACCGGTTGGCGGCATAATCCAGCAGGCCCATGTCGGCCAGGATAATGGCGTCCACGCCGAGACTCGCGGCGCGGTCTACCGCCCCCTTCCACTGCTCCCAGCCATCTGGCTGAGGGTAGGTGTTGATGGCACAGAAAACTCTCGCGCCTCGGAGGTGAGCGTACTCGATACCCTCGGCAGCGCGTTTATCGTTGAAGTTCAGGCCGGCAAACTGGCGGGCGTTGGTGCTGTCTTTAAAACCGAAATACACGGCGTTGGCGCCGTTATCAACGGCGGTTTTCAGGGCCGGGAGGCTGCCGGCCGGACAGACAAGTTCCATGTTGTTCTCCGCTCGTGTGCGACGAACAAAAGACTAACTTCCAAGCCTGCCCGGTACCTTGATCTTTGTTATCAAACGCTTAACTTTTAACGGACGATTCGCGGAAATTCCGCAAAAACCCGGGACACTCCTTAACGCTGAGTGGTTTGGCAAACAGATAGCCCTGCCCCGAGTCACACGCCAAAGCCTGTAAAAACTGTCTCTGTTCAGGCGTCTCGATTCCCTCTGCGATCACTTCAAGACCAAGCGTGTGCCCCATCTGGATGATCGCCTTGGCTATTGCACCGCCCTCGAGATCTTCGGGCAATACCCTCGTGAACGACTGGTCAATCTTCAAGCGGAACAGTGGAAACTGCTTCAGGTAACTCAGGCTTGAATAACCCGTACCAAAATCATCAATGGCCAACTTGATGCCCAATTGATCCAACTCCTCAAGCTTGCAGAGCACGTCTTCAATACCATGCATAACCACGCTCTCGGTAAGCTCGAGCTCGAGGTGCTCAGGCCGAAGTCCACAGCGAATCAGCGCTTCCTCAACGGTATCTATGAAATCGGGCTGACGAAACTGATGGGCCGAGACATTGACCGCTATGGTTCCTGACACCAACCCCTCGTCCATCCACTCCACGTACTGGCAACAGGCCGTCTTCAGTACCCAGTTGCCAATGTCCACTATCAGGCCGCTCTCTTCCGCGACAGGAATGAAATGGGCCGGCGAAATCAAACCTCGAACCGGATGTTGCCAACGCACCAGTGCCTCAAACCCGATCACTTCCCCTGTTTCCAGGCTGATCTGGGGTTGGTAGACGAGAAAAAGCTCATCTCTCTCAATTGCGAATCGTAGATCTCCCTCCAGCCCGATCAGCTCCAGGGCCCGTTCGTTCATTTCCGGAGAGTAAAACTGATACCGGTTCCGGCCCAAACCCTGTGCCACATGCATTGCAGCGTCCGCATTCCTGAGCAGTGTCTCTGAATCCTCACCGTTGTCCGGAAAACAGACGATACCCACGCTGACGCCCAACAGAATTTCCTGGCCATCGATAGTGAACGGCCGGGTAACAACCCGAATGATCTTTTCGGCTATCCTTGCCGCGTCCTGCTCTTCCTCTATTTCAGGAAGAACAACGATAAACTCATCGCCACTTTGCCGACTCACCGTGTCATCGGCTCGCACGCAATGAGAGAGCCGCTGCCCCACCTCGTGCAGCAAATGGTCTCCGAGTACGTGACCAAACACATCATTTACATTTTTGAAACGGTAGAGATCGATAAGAAGCAGCGCCACCTTCAATCCAGAGCGCTCTGCGTGATGCAATGCAACGTCAAGACGGTCCGTCATCAACAGCCGGTTTGGAAGATCGGTGACAGCATCATGGACGGCCATGTAGTTCAGCTGCTCATGGGACTGATGCCGTTCGATTACTGCCGCAAGAGTATTGGCAACACCCTGCAGAAACCGGATATCCTGCTCCGAGAAACGCTTTGGCGAGTCGCTGTATGCGCCCAGAACGCCCAGCGGCTTGTCGGCCCGACCAATCATGATGTCCGCACCACTGATAATATTGTGGCTTTTTATCAGATCCGACTCGGCGAACCGGTAGTCGCTCATGACATCGTCAGCCGCAAGAGGCTCAGAGGTTCGAAAAACAGCCAACGCTCGGGCAATCTCAGCCCGGTCCACCAGGTCCAGGCCCACTAATCCAGCACTCCATCCTTGCCCGGCCGTCATGACAAACGCAGATCGCTGAAAATCAAACAACACAACCCTGCTGAAGGAAATGCCCAAGCCTTCAGTCGTCGCTTCGCAGGCGCTTTCAATAACCTCATCAACACTGTCAACGGATAGCGCCAGTTGACCAAGCCTGGCAACCAGCAACTGCTGCCTGGCATGGTCCTTGAGTAATCGTTTTGCGCGCTTCTCTTCGGTTACGTCGTGAGCCAACACCAACTCGGCCCGCCGCCCTTTAAAGAGCAGAAAGTGGGACATAATCTCAACGTCCAGTAGCCTTCCTCCCTTGGTCCTGTGGCGCCAGACACTGCCGGTATCATTGAGGCCCTCTGTCACTTTTGCCACGTTCCGGAGAAGCCTCGCAACGTCTTCCGGCGGACGAATGTCCTTGATGGTCATTTCCAGAAATTCCTCACGGCTGAACCCGTACTGATAGATAGCCGCGTCGTTCACTTCGAGAAATTCCAGGGTTTCGAGATCATAGACCCACATTGGGTGAGGGTTGGCCTCAAACAATTCCCGATGTCGCTGCTCACTTTCCTGGATGTGCCTGAAATCCTTTTCCAGCCGATCTTGTACCTGTGAAATTTCTTTGATGGGTGAAGGGGCGCCGCCGGGAGTGGAAAGGGCAAGCGCCTGCAGCTGGCGAATCACCGGCCTTCCCGCAGCCGAGCCCAGAATAACCCCGACCAGTATCGCCAACCCTATGATTATCAGCAGTGCGAAGACTTCCCGCCAGAACAGCGCATTGTAGGATGCCTCGGGGATGTCAATTCTGGCGGTCCAGGGCGCAAAGCCGATCGGCTCACTGACGCTCACCCAGGAACCATTTGGCAGACCAGAGCCGGGACTGTTTGACGGATTTTGCGCAATAACCTGGCCTGTTCCATCTATCAGGCTTAACGACCAGCCTCCAGGCAACTCCAGATCCGCGATGCGAACCTGGAATTCGGAGGCGTCCATCGGGCTTATCAGCAGATGCCGTACTGCACCGTTCCTTAGCATGGGAACTGCAATAGCAACCAATGTGGTTCCCGTAATCGGGCCGGTAAAGGTATCGCCGACTGCCGGAGCCCGGGTTTCCAGCGCTGTTGGAGCGGCCGCGTGACCTGCCGGCCTTGGCACCGGGGGCAACGCGGTGCCAAACGGGACACGGGTATTGAACAGCATCCGCATCGGATTCCCCGTATCCGCAAACAGGACCGGGCTACCAAAGTTATTGTGGAAATCGCGGGCCAGGTCGTAAAGCAGATGCCACTGCCCGGGCGTATCGGCAAAGGAAGAGTCAGCCAGAATTCCCAGCGCCTTTATCCTGGCATCCAGATAGTTATCGACGTCTGCGACGGCGTCATTGACCAGAAAAACCGCCCGCTCTCTCATGTCCTCCCGGTGCTCCATTACCGAGAGCGTCGCCATCCCGGCCGCAACGAGGATAAGGGGGGTAACGCCTAACCAGATGAGACGTGAAAGGTATCTGTCCAATGGCCGCTGTTTCATTGCAAGGCGCTTCCCGAATCGACCGGATGAATATAAGACTAGCATCTGCCTGCCTGGTCGGAGCAGCCAGCAAAGTACCGGATGGAGAAACAGGCGTTCTTGACCCATATCATCGTATGTCAGGCTGTTAACTGAATACCCATGAGGAGATACTCCACGTACTATTACCAACTCCTTGAAAATCTCTTGAAAAACAGTTGATTAACAACCAATTACAGCAACTTACACAGTTCGGACTACCTCCTCGTTACCCCTTCTCGTGAATAGAGCCTGCCCTGTCATTAACTGATAATACGTGCAACTTCTAATCAACAGAGTCAGTGCAATGAACCTCATAAACAACCTCTCCATGCGGGGCAAGCTGACCACTCTGGTAGTGCCCGCCCTGCTTGTAATCGTGTTTTTCGCCGCGGACAGCATTACCACGAACTACGGCAAGCTCAGCGACATGCAACAGCTTGGCACCATGGTTGATCTGGCCAGAACGGGTGATCCGTTGACGGAAGCACTCCAGAAAGAGCGGGGCCGCTCTGCAGTGCTGCTCGCCAGCGATGCAGGCACAGACGCAGCTGCCCGTGCCGGAAACGAACTCGCCAACCAGCGCCGCGAGACCGATAACCGGATTGCAACCTATCACCGGGAAATCCGGGCACTTGCGGCCGAGACCGATTTTGACCGCGCCGTTGGCGACAATATTGCGAGCGTTGAACGCAGCCTCGACAACCTCGCTGCGGTCCGTCGCTCCGTGGACAGCCGGTCGATTGCACCGGCGGAATCCGCACGTTATTACACGGATACCATCGTTTCACTGATCGACCGGATTGGCATGATCGTGCGCCGTTCAACCGACCCGCAACTGACCCGGGACGTCAAGGCCTACCACGCCCTGGCGGAGCTTGCGGAAAGAGCCGGGCGTGAACGTGCAATCGGTGCCTCACTCATCCGTAGCGGCGATTTTGATCTGCCGACACTCCGTCAGATCGCCAGTCTGGCCGGACAACAGGATGCCCATCTGGACAGCGCGGTTACGCTTTTGACATCTGATGACCCGAGACGCGCCCTACTGGAATCACAATCCGCTTCCACTGAGCGTCGGGCCCTGGAGACACAACGTGAGACCCTGTTCAGCAGCCCTTCCGGCATGTATGCCCTGGATGCCTCGGAATGGTTTGCAACCACCACAAATCGCATCGGTTCCCTGAATGCCACGCGCACCGACCTTCTAACTGGCGTGATGGCACTCGCCAATCGTGAGGTAGCGGAGGCCAGGAACGATCTGATCATGGCATCTGCGCTTTCTGGCGGTGCGGTACTGGCCGTTCTTGTGCTGGTGTTTGTCATTATCCGCGCCATTAACCTCCAGGTCGGCCGCCTGCTCGATGGCGTTCGGTTTGCCATGGACAACAAGGACCTGACCCGCGAGATTGAAATCTCCAGCCGGGATGAGGTGGGCACCATCGGTAAGGCTATCAACGAGCTGTTCGGACGTTTCGGCAACGCCCTGCTGCACATCGACAAATCCAGCGTCCAGTTGGCCACCGCTACCGAGGAGACCAGCTCGACCGCTGGCCAGAATGCCAGCCAGGTGAAGAACCAGCAGCAACAGATCGAACAAGTGGCTGCGGCCACCGAAGAGATGTCTGCCACTTCCGAGGAAATCTCCCGGAACACCCAGCAGGTGGCCGATGCTGCACGCAGCGCCATGGAGAAGAGCCGCACCGGTGAGCAGGTATTGCACGGCAGTGTGCAAAGCATCCGCACTCTGGCGCACTCGGTACAGAAAGTTAACGAAGTAATCGAAGAATTGGAAAACCGCAGTTCAACCATCGCCGATGTGGTGGACGTGATCCGGAAGGTGGCGGACCAGACCAACCTGCTGGCGTTGAACGCGGCGATTGAGGCCGCCCGCGCGGGCGAGCACGGCCGAGGATTTGCGGTGGTTGCCGACGAAGTACGGACCCTCGCGCAACAGACCCACGAGTCCACCACCCAGATCGAGGACATTATTAATGGCTTCCAGAGCATTACTGATAATGCCAGCCGCTCGATTATGGAAAGCCACAAACTGGCGAATGCCACCAGCGAGCAGGCGTCAGAACTGGAGCAGACCTTCGCGGATATCCTGACCGATGTGAACAGCATCTCCGATATGGCCAGCCAGATCGCTACCGCCTCCGAGGAGCAGGTGGCAGTTACCCGGGAACTCGCAGGCAGCATGGAATCGGTCAGCGAAGCCGCCATCCTGACCCTCACCGGCTCCCAGGAAATCACCCAGGTGACCGGCGAGCAGGCGCGGCTGGCGCGTGTGCTTCAGGACCTGGCCAATGAGTTCAAGGTGCCGGCTTATAGCTGAAGGAAGAGGTCAGATGAAGGCTTTCATCTGACCCCGGTTTGACGTGAAGGGGCTGTCCGGTAACGGGCAGCCCTTTTTTTGGCTCTGGAAATAAAGATGGGGTCAGAAGAAAGTGTTCTTCTGACCCCGAATTGGCCGCTGCAGTCAGATAATCCGGGAGAACCGCTGGCTGGCGCCTTCCTTGCGATACAGATCAAAGATCTGGCAGATGGCCCGGATCAGCAGCCGACCGGCGGGCTGCACCTGAAGCGCATTACCGTCATCAGCAATCAACTCGTCCTGAATCATGGGCTTCAAGCGGCTAAGCTCATCGGCAAAATAGCGATTCAGGTCTTCCTGCCAGACATCTGCAAACAGCTGACGATCCAGCCGGAACTGGCAGATCAGCTGGCCGATCACCCAGCGGCGGATCCGGTCGTCGCGAGTCAGATTCACGCCCTTGGTGATGGCCAACTGACCGGCATCAATGGCGGCCTCCCAGGAAGGCAGGTCGTGATTGTTCTGGAAATACGCATCGTCGGTCTGGCCGATGGCGGAAACACCAAGCGACACCAGGTCGCATTCGGAATGGGTGGTGTAGCCCTGGAAATTCCGGTGCAGGCGGCCTTCCCGTTGGGCGACGGCCAGGCTGTCGTCGGGCTTGGCAAAGTGGTCCATGCCGATGTATTCGTAGCCGGCGTCCAGCAGACGGTTGATGGTGTTATGCAGGATGGTCAGTTTCTGCTGCGGACTGGGCAAGGTGTCGCCCTGAATCCGGGTCTGCGGATAAAAACGGTCCGGCAGGTGGGCATAGCTGAACACCGACAGCCGGTCCGGAGACATTTCAATCACCGCTTCCAGTGTCTCGGCAAAGCTTTCCGGCGTCTGGTACGGCAGGCCGTAGATCAGGTCCAGGTTGATGGACCGGAAGCCGATGCGCCGCGCTTCGTTGAGCACGGCTTCGGTCATTTCCCTCGGCTGGATGCGGTTCACGGCTTTCTGAACCTCAGGGTTGACGTCCTGAACGCCGAGACTGATCCGGTTGAAGCCAAGCTCCCAGAGCGTGGGCAGCGTGTCCTGGTCCACTTCCCGGGGATCAATTTCCACACTGTAATCCCGCTCCGCCCCGGTTTGCAGGTTGAACAGCTCACCATAGCCTTCCATCAGGTGTTGCATGACGTCCCGGGGCAGAAAGGTGGGTGTACCGCCGCCCCAGTGCAGCTGGGTTACCGGCCGGTCGGCCCCGAACAGTCTGGACTGGATGGCCGCCTCTTTCAGCACCCGCTCCACGTAGGGCATGGCCTTGTCACGTTTCTTCGTGATGACCTTGTTGCAGGCACAGTAGTAGCAAAGGTGCGCGCAGAACGGCAGATGGGTGTAAAGCGACAGCGGACGATTGCTGGCTTTACTGCGGGCGGCTGCCTTGACCATCTCTTCAACCGGGTAATTCTGGTTGAACTCGACGGCCGTGGGATAGGAGGTGTACCTGGGGCCGCTGAGATCGTAGCGGTGGATCAGGGCATCATCCCAGATGAATTCCGGCAATGTTGAGTCTTGGGCTTTGAGTGCGGATGTGGGGGTCATGGCAAACTCGGGGTTGGATAAATTCGGGCATTCTAGGGCAATCCCCTGCATCGCTTCTTGATGCGGGTCACCTGAGCGTTTGTTTCAGTTTACCAGTGCGGCTTATGAACCACCCTTGGGCTCTTGGCGTACTTGGTTTACCCCTTTGTGGGCATTACTTGCTGCCTCGGCGCCCGGTGTAAGCCCGCAACCTACTGGACGGAGACTCTCTCACGATGGCCAACCTGATTCTGATTCTTGGTGACCAATTAACTAGAGACATCAGCGCTTTAGAGAACGCCGACAAGGATCGGGATCTGGTGGTCATGGCGGAAGTTCACGACGAAGCCAGCTACACCAATCACCACAAGAAGAAGATCGTGCTGTTGTTCAGTGCGATGCGGCACTTTGCCGAGCAGCTGCAAAACGAAGGCTGGCAGGTTCACTATCAAAAGTACCACCCGAAAAATCCCCACCAAAGCCTTGAGGCCGTCGTTCAGGATCAGGCCAGGCGGGTCAACGCTGAGAAGGTAGTGACCACCGAGTGCGGCGAATGGCGACTGCATGAGCAGATCAGCGGCTGGCATGAACGCCTTGGGGTGCCGGTGGAGATCCGACCGGATACACGGTTCATTGCCACCAAACAGGAGTTTGCCGACTGGGCAGAGGGGCGCAAGCAGTTGCGGATGGAATTTTTCTACCGGGAGATGCGGCGCAAGACCGGCCTGCTGATGACTTCCGAGGGCCAGCCCGAGGGCGGGCAGTGGAATTTCGATGCCGACAACCGGAAGAAGTGGACCGGCAAACCACCGGCACCGGCGCCCTTCCGCATAGAGCCGGATGCCATCACCCGCGAGGTGATTGCACTGGTGGACGAGCATTTTGCCGATCATTTCGGCACCACCGAAGATTTCCACTTTGCAATAACCCCCGAGGATGCCGAGGCGGCGCTTGAGCACTTTATCGATTACGCCCTGCCCTGTTTCGGCGATTACCAGGACGCCATCTCGGATACCGAGGACTGGCTGTTCCACTCGATTCTGTCACCCTACATCAACTGCGGGCTTTTGGACCCGCTCGCAGTGTGCGAAGCGGCGGCCCAGGCCTGGTATTCAGGACGGGCGCCGATCAATGCGGTAGAGGGCTTCATCCGGCAGATCCTGGGTTGGCGGGAGTTTGTTCGGGGCATTTACTGGATGAACATGCCGGAGTATGCCCAGGAGAATCGCCTGGGTAACACCCGCGCCCTGCCCTGGTTCTACTGGACCGGCGATACGAAAATGCGTTGCATGCACAAAGCCATTGACGCCACTCGCCGCAACGCCTACGCCCATCACATCCAGCGGCTGATGGTCACTGGCAACTTCGCGCTGTTGGCAGGCATCAAACCGGAGGAAATCTGCGACTGGTACCTGGCGGTCTACGCCGACGCCTACGACTGGGTGGAACTACCCAACGTGCTAGGCATGGTGATGCACGCCGATGGCGGTTACCTGGGCTCCAAGCCCTACGCCGCCAGCGGCAAGTACATCCAGCGCATGTCGGACCATTGCTCGAACTGCCATTACAAGGTGAACAAGGCCACCGAAGATGACGCGTGCCCGTTCAACGCCCTGTACTGGCATTTCATAGATCGCCATCGGGACGACTTCGCCAACAACCCGCGAATGGGCATGATGTACCGGAACTGGGACAAGCAGAAACCCGAGAAACAGGAAGCATTGCTCCAGCGCGCCGAATACCTGCTGGCGAACGTGGAGCAACTTTAAAGCCGCAACAGCCAGTCAGTGCGGGGCGATTCGCTTTTCTGTGTCCGGATCGAAGAACACGACCTTTTTCATATCGAACATCAGCTCGGCAGTCTCGCCCCAGGTGACCGGGTGTTCCGGGTCGATCCGGCAATGAACGTTGGTATCGTTCAGCTGAATCAGAGCGATCACATCCGGGCCGGTTGGCTCGGTGACTTCGATTGTGAACTCACCTTTTGCCACCAGAGACTGGTCGTTCTTCTGATCCTGGGGCTGGGTGATGTGCTCCGGTCGGATACCGAGAATCACCTTTTTCCCAACCCGATCGGCCAGGTAATCCGGCACCGGCAGCCTGAGGGTGGCGCCATTGTTTCCCCGTACCTCGGCGTACAGCCCCTGTTCTCCCTGGGCCACTGTGACCGTCACAAAGCTCATGGCCGGCGACCCCATGAAACCGGCCACAAACAGATTGGCAGGGGTGTTATAGACCTCTTTTGGAGTGCCCAGCTGCTGCAGTTCGCCGTCCTTGAGTACGGCAATCCGATCCGCCAGGGTCATGGCCTCGATCTGATCGTGGGTTACGTACACAATGGTGGTTTTCAGGCGCTGGTGCAGCTTCTTGATCTCGGTACGCATTTCCACCCGCAGCTTGGCGTCCAGATTGGACAACGGCTCATCAAACAGGTAAATGCGCGGCCGCCGGGCCAGGGCACGCCCCATGGCGACCCGCTGCTGCTGGCCGCCGGACAGGTTGGCAGGCTTCTTGTTCAGCAGCTGGGAGATTTGCAGCAAATCGGCCACGCGCTCCACTTCCTGATCGATCTCATGCTTCGGCAGACCGCGGATCTTCAACCCGAAGGCGATGTTCTCGCGCACGGACATGGTCGGGTAAAGGGCATAGGACTGGAACACCATGGCGATGTCCCGGTCTTTGGGCTCCATGGTGGAGATGTCCTTGCCGTCGAGCACTATCGAACCGTCGCTGATCGTTTCCAGACCCGCGATGGTGTTCATCAGGGTGGACTTGCCACAGCCGGACGGGCCCACAAGAATAATGAATTCACCGGAGGCGATGTCGATGTCGATCCCCTTGAGGGTTTCCTCGGCCACGCCCGGATAGGTTTTGCGGATGCTCCGCAGTTCCAGTTGAGACATTGTTGTTATCCTCTCAGATCAACCTTTGACAGATCCAGCGGTCAGGCCCCGGATGAAGTATTTGCCGGCGACGATGTAGACCACCAGTGTGGGCAGCGCCGCAATCATGGCTGCCGCCATATCCACGTTGTATTCCTTCACACCGGTGCTGGTGTTCACCAGATTATTCAGGGCCACTGTGATGGGCTGGCTGTCGCCGCTGGCGAACACCACGCCAAACAGGAAGTCGTTCCAGATCTGGGTGAACTGCCAGATCAGTGACACCATGAATATGGGCGTGGACATGGGTAGCAGGATGCGAAAGAAAATGGTGAAGAAGCCGGCACCGTCCAGCCGGGCCGCCTTGATTAGCGCATCCGGAATGGCTACGTAATAGTTCCGGAAGAACAACGTGGTGAACGCCACCCCGTAAATCACGTGCACCAGCACCAGGCCGCTGGTGGTATTGGCCAGGCCAAGTTTCCCGAGGGTGGCAGCCATCGGCAACAGAACCACCTGGAACGGTACAAAGCAGCCGAAAAGCAGCATGCCGAAGAACAGGTCGGAGCCCTTAAACTTCCACTTGGACAGCACATAGCCGTTGAAGGCACCCAGCAAGGTGGAAATCAGTACCGCGGGTACGGTCATCTTGAACGAATTCCAGAAATAGCCGCTGATCCCTTCACACTGGACCCCGGTACAGGCCTCGGACCAGGCCTTGGTCCAGCCAATGGTGGTCCAGTCCGTGGGCAGGGCCATCAGGTTGCCGGTCCGGATATCCATGGGTGTCTTGAAGCTGGTTACCAGCATGATAAACAGCGGAATCAGGTAAACCAGGGCGGCCAGGAGCAAAAGCCCGTAGACGGCCACGCGACTGGGACGAAAGCCGGTGCGAACCACATCAGTCATGGCGTTTCTCCCTCAGTTCCGAATACAGGTAAGGCACGATCAGGGCCAGAATGGCGCCCAGCATCAGCATGGCACTGGCGGAACCCAGGCCCATCTGGCCTCGGGTGAAGGTGTGGGCGTACATGAATACCGCCGGCAGGTCGGTGGAGTAGCCCGGACCACCGGCAGTCATGGCCATCACCAGGTCGAAGCTCTTGATCGCGATGTGAGCCAGCACCATGACGGCGCTGAAAAACACCGGTCGCAGGGATGGCAGGATGATTTTCCAGTAGATCAGTGGCAGGCTGGCGCCATCGACCCGGGCAGCCCGGATAATAGAGGAATCCACACCGCGAAGGCCGGCCAGGAACAGAGCCATCACGAAGCCGGAGGCCTGCCAGACCGCGGCCATCACGATGGTATAGATAGCCATGTCCGAGCTCACCAGCCAGTCGAAGCTGAACGACGTCCAACCCCAGTCGTGCATGAGCTTTTCCAGCCCGAGGCTGGGATTGAGGATCCATTTCCAGACGGTGCCGGTGACAATCATCGACAGAGCCATGGGGTAGAGATAGATGGTACGGATCGCACCTTCCTGGCGAATTCGCTGATCCAGGAAAATCGCCAGGATCACGCCAATCACCAGACAGCTGAGAATGAACAGACCGCCAAAGATGCCCAGATTGACAGAGGCTGTCAGCCAGCGGTCATTGGCCATCAGCTTGGCGTACTGCTCGAAGCCGACAAAGTCATACACCGGCAGAAAGCTGGAGCTGGTGAACGACAGCACACCGGTCCAGAGCATGTAGCCGTATATGCCGACACCAATCAGGACGAATGTGGGCGCCACAACCAGCTTTGGCAGCCAGCGCTGCAACGCGTCAAGAAAGCGTGACGGCGCCCTGGCCACCCGGGCTGGATGGCGTTGAATGTGTTCCATGATGAGTCTCCCGAGAGGATCAGGGGCCGCCCTGAAAGGGCAGCCCCTACCGGATCAGAGTGCCGCCTGGATAGCCGCTGCCAGCTGGTCAGTGGCCCGGGCCGGATCCTTGTTATCGGAGTTCACGAAGTTGGTCACCACATCGAAGATCTGGCCCTGCACGTAGCTGGTGGTGGCCAGGCCATGGGCAAAGCTGGGCACCAGGCCGCCGTCGTCAGCACTGCTTTTGAAGGTGTCCATGGATGCCTGGGCACAGGCGTCAAAGCCGGACATGTCCATGTCGGTACGGACCGGGATAGAGCCCTTGGCCTTGTTGAACACGGTCTGGAACTCCGGCTCCATGATCGTGCGAGCCAGGTCCTTCTGGGCTTTGGTGTTGTCGTCATCGCTGAGGCTGAACATGGCGAACGAGTCCACGTTGAAGGTGAACTGCCCACCAGTACCTGGTGCCGGGGCACAGATGTAATCCTCGCCCGGGGTCAGGCCGGCGGCGGTGAATTCACCCTTGGCCCAGTCGCCCATGATCTGCATGGCAGCTTCGCCTCGAATGACCATGCCGGTGGCGGTGTTCCAATCCCGTCCGGCGGCATCGTCATCCACGTAGCTCATTACCTTGGCAAATTCGGCGAAAACCTCTTCCATCCGGGCGCTGTTGATAACGTCCATGTCGTGTTCAACGAAGGCACTGGCGAAATCTTCCGGGCCCATGACCGCAAGCGCCACAGCTTCGAAAACCGTTGCGTCCTGCCAGGGCTGGCCTCCATGGGCCAGCGGGATAACACCGTCAGCTTCCAGCTTCTCAGCCGCGGCGTAGAATTCTTCCAGGGTCTTGGGCACAGCAACCCCTGCGCTCTCAAGTACCTCCGGGTTGGCCCAAAGCCAGTTAACCCGGTGCACGTTCACCGGTACGGCGACGTAGCTGTCCTCGTATTGCATGACATCGGCGATCACCGGCGGAATCAGTTGATCCCACTGATTCGCCTCAGCCACATCATCCAGGCTGGTGAGAAAGCCCAGTTTTGCCCACTCCCGGATGTCCAGCCCCTTGATCTGGGCGGCAGCCGGGGGATTGCCAGAAACAGCGCGGGTCTTGAGCACAGTCATGGCGGCTTCGCCGCCGCCACCGGCCACGGCAAAATCCTTCCAGGTGTGGCCCTGCTCTTCCATCATTTCTTTCAGTGCAGCGGCGGCGCGGGCTTCGCCGCCAGCGGTCCACCAGTGCAGGACTTCAACTTCGCCGGCCTGAATGGCCTGGGCCGGAAGCAATGCCGCGGATACGGCGGCGGCAGCAAGCGTTTTTTTGAACATAGTCATGGTCAATTCCTTCCTGTTTTGTTGTCTTGATCAGGTTCAGAACCAGATTTCCATCTGGGTACCAAAGGTCCACTGACCGCTTTCGAAATCGCTGTCGGCCCCAAGGGCGTCACCAGCGGTGTAGGTTTCAAGCTCGTCATCCCAGGTGGAGTAGCTGGCGAAGACGCGAATCTCCGGACGGTTCCAGAAGCCACCGACCTGGGGCTTGAAGGTGGGCGCAACCGTAAATCGGCTGTAATCGCCATCCACGGCATTTCGGCCCTGGTAACCAAGGGTGGTGAGATCCATGGTTTGCCAGGAAGCCTCATACTGCATCTCAAAGTTGGCTGTAAGCTCCTGGGCGAGGCGAGCGTTAAACGTCAGCCACTGGTAGTCATCGCCCTTGATGTAACGATCCTTGCTGGTTTCAGCCATGATGGCCGGCGCAAACCGCCAGCTTTCGCTCAGGTAGGTGGTGCCGTACACAGCAACACGGGTGCTGACTGCATCCTCATGCAGGTCGCCATCGGCACCGATATTCTTGGTTTCGGCACCCAGGCCGCTGCCGTGGATTATCGCTGCCTTGAAGTTACCGTCCGCGAGTCCAAAGAAACTGTCCCCGTGGTAGGCCAGCATGGTGTGCAGACCGGTTTCGGCGGCTTCCGTGACACCACCAACCACGCGGAGATCGTTTTCCTGGGCCTTCATACCATTGATCAGAAACTGGACGTTACCGAAGTAGTTATTGGCGGTAAGGATCAGATTGTCCGTGTCTGATGTGATGTCCTGGTCCTGAATGTCGGAAGGGAATTCCAGAAAGCTTCGGCCATAAAGGGAGAAGTTGGATTTCACACCATCCGCAAAGGTTACGTCATAGACGCCGGCGCCCAGGCCACCCAGGAAAACGATATCGCTGTCGAGCCAGTGGATGTCGAAGTCCAGGTCCCGGTCAAAACGCTTGCCGGCCCAGATCGCGGCCTCCTCGAAAATACCGGAAAAGCTCGCCAGGTTACTGAATTCCACGTACGCCTGACGTACGTTCAGGGCGCCGTCACCGGCTGTCCAGTCATTCGAGGACGTGGTGGAGTCAGCAATCATCAATCGGTAGTGGGATTTGGTGCCGTTCTCGGCCACCTGCTTGTAGTTCAGGATCGCTTCAAGGTAGGTATCGGGTTCATTGCCGAGGCGGCCCACGGCGCCACCAACGGAACCCGCGGGGGTCAGGTAGGGACCGCCCGGGGCACTTTGCAGGTCGCCGTTGAGAAGCAACCCGGAACGGGCATAGGTGTTGAAGGAAAATCCCTCCAGACCATTAGCCTTCGGCTCAACCTCGGCGAGCTTTGCCTCGAGAGCCGCAAGCCGTTCTTCCACAGTCTGTTCCTGGGCCTGTGCCTGTCCGGTCAATAGCCCGAGCGATATCAGGCAGACTGCCGCAGGTAACAGACGTACGCTGGGTGTTCTTGTTGCAGGTTCTACAGGGGTGGTGCCATTGGTAACATTGAGCATTCTTGACTCCTTGTTTTTGTTTTATTGGCAATTCGGAGTCTATGGCAAGAAACGAACACTCTACGTATCAAAGGGAAATGCCCATGTAACAGGGTTGTTACATGGGCCGTCAGTGGCGGGGCAAGGTCAGCTCTACATGCAGCCCACCGGTGGGCCGGTTGCGGATTTCCAGCTCACCGCCATGGCTTTGCGCAATGTTCCGCGCAATTCCCAAGCCGAGGCCAAAACCCTGGCGCTGGTTTTTGTCCAGCCGGTAATACGGCTCGAAGATGCGGGACAACTGGTCCTCGGACACACCCGGGCCCTCGTCCTCTACGTGGATCACCAACTGGCCCTCGGCATCCTCAATTCGCACCAGGGCTGTATCGCCGTATTTCACGGCATTGTCCACCAGGTTTCCAAGGCACCGTTTCAGTGCCAGTGGCTTGCCCCGGTATGGCCGACAATGGCCCTGTACGGTCACCCGGTCCGGTCCCTCGCCCTGGTAGGCTTCCGCCATTCCCTTCAGCATACGCTCCACATCCACAGGTTCGGCATTCTCGTGTATATCGGTGTCTTTCATGGACTGGAGGGCATTTTTCGCCAGCAATTCCAGCTCATGGAGGTCCGCCTCCAGGCGCTCGCGCATGACCTCGTCGTCAATCAGGTCCACCCGCAAACGCAACCGTGTGATCGGGGTTTTGAGGTCGTGGGAAATGGCCCGGAACAGCTGGTTACGGTCGCTGATGTAACTCTGTAATCGGCGACGCATGGTATTGAAGCTGCGGGTTACGGCCAGAATTTCTGCACTCCCCTTCTCTACCAGGGGTGGCTGATTATCCTGGAGGGGCAGATCCCGGGCAGCCTTGGCCAGTTTGCGCAGCGGCCGCGTCTGTTGTCTGATCAGCCACGCCAGTACAGGAAACAGTATGGCGATCATCACCACCAGAAACAGGATCTGTTGCCCTGGTATCCCCTCATCCTCAAGGGACACGTACGGAGCCGGCAGAGCCGCCGCCAGGTACAGCCACTCTCCCTCTGCCACCTCGACCTGGGTAACCAGCACCGGCGGGTTCAAAGGCTCGAGCGTCAGTGCATAGTGAGCCCAGGACCGGGGCAACGCATCAAGCGGCAACTCGCTGTTGAGAATTCGCAGGCTGGATGGGTCTACGAAGTCGACATGAAGATTGATCCTGTTGCCCAGCCGTCTGCGCAAGACCGACTCAACTTCTTCCGTCACCAGCCGTTTCCGCTCAGTGTCCGGTAACGGCACCATATCGATACGTTTGTCATTGAGCGAGACGAAAAAACGTGTACCGCCCATGTCCCGGAGCTGGTCCAGTACAATGTGCCGGTACTCCAGGGGCAACGAGTTGAAGAATTGCGCCGTGGCCGCCGCTGACTGGGCCAGGTTACGGGTGGTGGCCACCAGCCCTTCCACCTGCTGGGCCCGGAAGGTAGCTATCCAGGCGGCGCTGGAAATAATCTGGGCGCTTGCCATTGCCAGCAGTGTCAGCAGCAATACCCTGCCAAGCAGTGATGAGGGAAACCAGCGCCAGGATTTCTTGCCCGCCTCACCCGCATTATTCGGAAACATGGGTCACCGTTGCCGCCAGAAGGTAGCCAGCGCCCCGCACTGTTTTGATCAGTCTGGGGTTACGGCCCTGATCTCCCAACCGTTGCCGTAATCGACTCACCGCCACATCCACCACCCTGTCCAGGGGCATGGATTCACGACCACGGGTAACGTCAGAAATCGTGTCACGGTCCAGCACCTGATTGGGATGACTGAGAAACAGCTGGAGCAGAGCGAAGTCTGCGCCGGACAGTGCCGTGCCCTGCTGATTCTCGTCGATCAGTTCGTGGGCCAGGGTATCGAGCCGCCAACGATCAAAGACAACGTAGCGAGGGTTGTCGGATCGACTGAAACTCGCCCTGCGAAGGAGAGCCTTCACTCTGGCCTGCAACTCCCGCGCACTGAAGGGTTTGGCGAGGTAATCATCGGCGCCGAGTTCCAGCCCCACGACCCTGTCGGTTTCATCGGAGCTTGCCGTGAGCATAATGATCGGTACCCGACTGTGCTCACGAATCTGCCGGCACAGGGTGAAACCGTCGTCGCCGGGCAACATGACATCCAGCACAATCAGGTCGACATGCGCCGCGTCCAGCTGCAAGCGCATTTCGTCGCCATCCCCCGCGGTCCGGACCTCGTACCCCACCCTGCTCAGGTGCTCCTCCAGCAGCTCACGGATGGCAGCGTCGTCATCCACGACGAGTATCGATGCTTTTCGTTCATTCATGGGTTGGTCTTTGTTGTTATTCATGCCTATCAGAATATGTCCTAACGTTGTGCAGCAAAAGCCCCACATTGGTGCTAGCCTGACGTAAGGATTGTTAACATCACGGATGCTGACTTCACCATGAACCTTCGACTCGCTCTGAGTCTGACAACAGTACTGTATTCAACCGTGTGTCAGGCTCAGCCTCCGACGCTGAACCTCTACACCTTCGAAAGCCCACCCTATCAGGTGGCAAGCCAGGAAAAGGGTGGAGCCAATCGAATTTCCGGCGAGACGGCAGACACAGTGGTTTGTGCCGCAAACCGCGCCGGCTGGGCAACACGCATCCGGATCACGCCCCAGAATCGCGCCATACACTCTCTGGAACGCAACATGATCGATGGGTATTTTGCCATTGATCCCTCCGCAGAACTCGACAACATAGCCAAACGCAGCGATCCGGTGGCTCTGGAGAAATGGTACTTTTTCACCAGGGGCAATAAAGCGTTTACCGACAACATGCGAATCGGGGTCGTGGCCGGCAGCAACGAAGAAGCCTGGCTGGAAGCCAACGGCTACTCCATATTCCTGAGCGTGTCTTCACCGTCGCAGTTGCTCGCGCTACTCAAACGGGGACGAATCGATACGGCAATGATGGATGAGCGCGTCATGAACCGTCTCCGTTACGAAAACGATTCGGAGGGCACACAACTCAGTGCCCATTTTGTCCGTTACGCGCCACTCTACCTGTATCTGAACGAAGCCTTCGTTTCCAACTATCCTGATTTTCTCGGCACTTTCAACCGAACGCTGAACAGCTGCATGGCCGGTCACCTTGCACTGTCCGAAGAGGAAGAACGCCGCATCACAGAACTATCGAGCCGCCTGTTCAAGGAAATGAACAGCATTCTGGACATCCGCCAGATCATTGATGCAGGCCCCAGGCAGGAAAGCTTTACCGACGTAATGACCCTTGACAGTCAGTGGCAAGCGCTGGCGCCGGTCACGATGCCTGATCTGGCCGAAAGAATCCTCGCGCTTCCGGGCTCCAGGGCACTTCTGGCCTGGCAGAAGTCTCACCAAGGCCTTGTAACCGAGGTTATGCTGATCAACGACATGGGAACTTTAGCCGCAATGAGCCAGCTCACATCCGACTACTGGCAGGGTGACGAACCCAAGTTCCAGAGGGTAATGGAGAACACGGCAGCGAACCCAGGTACAAACCGGCCGCTGTACGTATCCCCTATAAGATATGACACGTCAGCGGCCCGCTTTCAGGTGACTGTGAGCACACCGGTTTTACCGGGCAATGGAGACCGGGCGAACGGAGTTATCGTGATCGGGCTCAGCATTGAAGAGGCTCTGAGCGACGCGGAACGACTCTGAAGCACCTCATCAGTTCCGCTCATTACCGCCAGCGCCCAGCAGCGAGTCGATCTCCCGGGCCTCAAGCGTCTCTTCTTCAAACAGCCTGTTGGCAAGCCGCTCGAGTTGATCTCGGTTGTCCTCAAGACGTTTGGCCACATCCTTCTCGATACCGGTGATCAGCTTTCTGACTTCGTCGTCAATTTTCTCCGCGGTAGCCTCGCTGAAATCCCGTTCACGGGAGATTTCGTGACCAAGAAACACTTCTTCCTGGCTCGAACTGACCGATACGGGGCCGATCGCATCGCTCATCCCCCAGCGGGAAACCATCCTTCGGGCGAGCTTGGTGGCCTGTTCAATATCATTCTCGGCGCCACTGCTCACCTCACCGAATATCAGCCGTTCGGACACGCGACCGCCCAGCATCACGGCAATTCGGTCGCGGGCATAGCTGGCGGTCATGTTCAAACGTTCCTCGTCCGGCGCCTGTTCAGTCAAGCCGAGAGCCCTGCCCCGGGGAATAATGGTAACTTTTTCCAGCGGATCCGCCTTCGGAAACAGCAGGGCTGTCAGCGCATGGCCGGATTCGTGGAAGGCGATGACCTTTTTCTCCTCATCGCTCAGGGTCTGCTCGCGTTCGGCCCCCATCAGGATCTTGTCCCGGGCAAGATCGAAATGGGCCATGGCAACGAGTTGGCTGTCATCCCGGCCGGCGAACAGGGCTGCCTCGTTCGCCAGGTTTTCCAGGTCTGCCCCGGAGAACCCCACGGTTCGACGGGCCACTGCCGTAAGATCCACATCGTCATCCAGGGGCATGGCCTTGGTATGGATCTCGAGAATCCTCTCCCGCGCCTTCCTGTGGGGACTATCCATCGTAACCTTCCGGTCAAACCGTCCCGGCCGCATTAGCGCGGGGTCCAGCACATCCGGACGGTTGGTGGCAGCAATTACGACCACCGCTTCATGGGGCGAAAAGCCGTCCATTTCCGACAGAATCTGGTTCAGGGTCTGCTCGCGCTCGTCGTGGCCACCGCCAACGCCGGCTCCCCGGGAACGACCAATGGCATCCAGCTCGTCAATGAAAATGATCGCCGGCGCTTCCTTGCGGGCCTCTTCAAACATGTTGCGAACCCGGGAAGCGCCGACACCCACAAACATCTCGATAAATTCGGACCCGGAAATGGAAAAGAACGGCACATCGGCCTCGCCGGCCACCGCCCTCGCCATCAGGGTTTTACCGGTGCCGGGCGGCCCGACCATCAGCACACCACGGGGCAATTTGGCGCCCAGGCGCTGGTAGTAGGACGGATTCTTGAGATAGTCGACGATTTCGGTCAGGTCCTTCTTGGCACTGTCCGACCCTGCAATATCCTCAAAAGTTTTACCGGGCTCGTCCCTCTGGAAGCGCTTGGCCTTGGATTTACCCATGCTGAACAGACCACCGCCCTGCTGGCCACTCATCTGCCGGGCCATGCGCTGCCAGAAATAGATAAAAATGCCCAGGATGATCAGCCAGGGGAGAAAATTCACCAGCATCCGCGAGAGCAGGTCCGGTCCGGATTCCCTGGCCGTGATGGGCACCCCGTTCTGCTCCAGAAGCTCCACGATCCGCGTTTCGCCCACCTCAGGAACCTGGCTCTGGAACGGCGTTCCGCCGGAGCCGTCGCCGCTGCCCTCGGCAGCCTTGAGGGTACCGCGCACCTGATGTCCCTCGATGGTGACCTCCGAAACCTGCCCGGAGGTCACCCGCTCCTTGAATTCGGTAAACGTCAGCTGTTCAAGGTTTGACTGACTGAACATCTGTATCGCGTAGAAAACCAGGAAAGCGACAAGCAGGAAATTCACCACCCGAAGCCACTGGGGCGGCTCATTCTGCTGCTGCCCCTGCTCTGACATCGGATCACTCGGGCCCTGCTGGCGTCTTTCCTGATCCCCCCGAGTATCCTGTTGATTGGATCGCTGGACGTCGTTTGGCATGGAGCCTCCCCGTCGACCGGTAAATTCAATCGGTATCAAATCCTCCTGTTACTACCAACTCTGGCCTCGATCCCCCCGGTTTCAAGGTCGCTATTACCTGTAGAGGGCCTTTCAACCGGCAATTCCATCAAGGTGGCCCTACCTCGCAGGCCAGCACCAGGGCCCAGAACTCCGAGAAATCATTCACCACCACATCCGGCTTGTCCGGGTGCTTGTGGGTGCCCGGGAAAATCTTGTTCAGCCAGGGCAGGTCCCACTGGGCCCCGTTGAAAAATACCGAGGTCAGGCCGGCACGCTTGGCGGCAATCACATCGGTGGTACTGTCACCCACGTACCAGACACTCGGGTCGGGTGGATAATCCAGCTTCTGAACCGCCAGCAGCAGCTGATCGGGGTGGGGCTTTCGCAGGGGCGTGTCGTCACCACAGACATCGACATCAAAAAGGTGTGTCCAGCCGGTGTCTTCCACTGCCGCCAGTTCATGCTCGAAAAATTCGCGGTCCCGATTGGTAATGACACCCACCTGGATACCCAGCCGCCTCAAACCTTCCAGCACTTCCCGAACCTTCGGCTCGAAGGCCTTCACGGTTCCGTAGTGTTTTCGGTAGTGATGGTTGAACGCCTGGTGAGCGATCTGTTTGGCTTCCTGATCTTCCCCGAACAGCACCTCAAAAATATCGGTTCGGGAAATCTTGCGGTCTGCCTTTACCTTGGGGTGCAGCTTCGCGAACTCCCGCACGTAGGCAACCAGCTTTACGTCTTCCGGGGTCTTGCTGTCTTCCGGGGCCACCATGCGGTCCATCAGTTTGAGCTTGTGGAAATCCGGGAGCATGTCATCCACTGCGTGGTACATGGCATCAAGGGTATCCACCAGGGTGGCGTGCCAGTCGAAAAGGATGACCGCCGGGCGAATGAGCTTGACCACCGCCGGGTGCCAGTCCGGCTCGATTCTTGGCTCTGGCCGCTGAGGCGGCGGGAAAGGCCGTGGGCGAACCTCGGCAGGTGTCTGTTCAAAGGCTTCCGGCTGGCTCCGCTCAAGCAGGGCCAGCAGGTCCATCAGGTCTTCAAAACTGTCCAGAATGGCCGCGGGGGCATCCCGGTGCGAGAACCAACTGTCGATCCGACCGGATTCCCAGCAGGCCCCGTTATAGAAAACGCCTGACACGCCAGCCTTGTTGGCGGTGAGCATGTCCACGTAGCTGTCACCCACGTACCAGGCTTTTTCATCCGCTGGCAGATCAAGCTTTTCAAGAGTTTTGAGAATCACCTCGGGATCGGGCTTGTACTCGGTTACGTCGTCGGCACACACCGTGGTATCGAAAAGGTTCCGCCATCGGCCTTCATCCACCGTTTGTAGCTCACGGTCCAGGAACTCGCGGTTGCGGTTGGTGGATACCGCCAGCCGGATCCCCATGGATTTCAAGGCACAGAGATACTCATACGCGCCGGGTTGAAAAGGTTTCACCTGCCCGAAATATCGACGGTAAGCTTCGTTATAGGCCTTATGGGCAATCAGTTTGGCTTCTTTGTCATCACCAAAAATGGCGTTGAAAATGTCCGTTCTTGAGACCCGGCGCTCGGCCAGGATACGCGGATGCAGGCGCCGGAAAATCCGGATGTAGCGTACCAGGCGCGCATCGTCCGATGTTCGGCATTTGTCCTCGGGCAGGAGCCGCTCCACCAGCCCCAGATCCTCAAGCTGCGGCAGCATGTCTTCCATGGCACTGAACATGGCATCGTGGGTGTCTACCAGGGTGCCGTGCCAGTCGAAGATCAGAACTGAGGGCGCGGAGATGGAGTCACAGAATCGGGCCATGAACAATCCTTCGGAATTTGAGCAACGTATACGGGTCATTGTCAGTAAAAACCATATAATGCCAATGCACAAAAAACCTCATCTACCCGAAAAAGTCTGCCCCGTGTGCCAGCGGCCCTTCGCCTGGCGGAAAAAGTGGGCGAAAGACTGGGACAATGTGCGCTACTGCAGCGAGCGCTGCCGGCGCGAGAGGAGTGCCCAGCCGTGACTTCGGTGGTCTGGTTCAAGCGAGACCTGCGCACCCGCGATCATGCGCCCCTGGCGACAGCGGCGAGCCTGGGCGAGCCGGTTATCCCCCTGTATGTCATCGAAGACGAATACTGGCAGTTGCCGGACACCAGCGGTCGGCAATGGGCGTTTATCAGGGACTCTCTGAACGATCTGGACCGACAGCTACGACAGGCAGGCAACCAGCTTCTGGTTGTGCGAGGTTCGGTGGTGGATACGCTAAAGCAGATTCAGGCCCACCAGGGCATCAACCGGATCTTTTGCCATCAGGAGACCGGCGGGCACTGGACCTTCGAGCGCGACAAGGCGGTGATTGGCTGGTGCTCGGAGAACCAGGTGGAATTCCGGGAATGGAACCAGTTCGGCGTGGTTCGCCGCCTGCGCGACCGGGATATCTGGGACAGGGCCTGGACCGAGCTGATGCGGCAACCAGTGCTGGATAAGCCCGTAGCACTGCCGAAATCGGATTCCGGTCAGGCCCTCTTTACCGGGGGCGGCAGCCGCGATCCTGTCTTACCGGACCCGTGCCCGGATCGCCAGATTGGCGGCAGCGCGAGGGGTGAAAAGCTGCTCGCCTCTTTTCTGGACCGCCGCTGCGTGGGCTACCAGTACAACATTTCCAGCCCGAATACCGCAGTCAGGGCCTGCTCGCGCCTGAGTCCGCATATTGCCTACGGTACCGTCAGCCTGCGGGAGATCTACCAGGAGGCCAAGGCCACCGGCAATCACCGCAATACCCTGCCCCGAAAAAAGAAAAGCCTGACCAGCTTCCGTTCCAGATTGCACTGGCACTGTCACTTCATCCAGAAACTCGAGGATGAACCAGAGCTGGAATTCAGGGCCATGCACCGGGAAATGGAGGTACTGAAAACCGGGCCAAACGATTCCGAACGGCTGCAACGTTGGCAGGAAGGCCAGACCGGCTGGCCCCTGGTGGACGCCAGTATGCGCGCTCTGAATCACACAGGGTGGATCAACTTCCGGATGCGCGCCATGTTGATGGCCATTGCCAGCTATCAACTGTGGCTGCATTGGCGTGACCCGGCCCTGCACCTGGCCCGGTTGTTTACCGATTTCGAGCCCGGCATTCACTACTCCCAGGCCCAGATGCAGTCTGGCCTGACCGGTATCAACGCCCTCCGAATCTACAACCCGGTGCTACAAAGCCAAAAGCTGGACCCGGATGGTGAGTTCATCCGTCGCTGGATTCCCGAGCTAGCCGGGGTGCCTGGCGAAATGATCCACACACCCTGGCTTATGACGCCAACCCAGAGAGAACGATATGGCGGCAACACCTACATCCCGCCAATCTGCGATCACGAGCAGGCCGCCCGGGTTGCCCGGAAGGCCATTGGTGACTTTCGCAAGCAGCACGTCAGCCAGGCAGAAACAGACCGGGTGTTGCTCCAACACGGCAGTCGAAAGGGCCCTGTACAGAAGCGCCCCAGTCTGCCCTCGAAGCAACAATCCGATCAACTGTCATTGTTCGACTAGACTGCATAAATACATCAGTTGCGGTTCATTTGCCGCTGATGCTCCAACATTTGCTCCATCATCATCTGCATCTGGTTCATCCGGTTTTCCATCATCTGCAGACGCTGCTCGTTGTCCATCCCCGGGCCACCAGAGCGATTGCCCTGGGCATTCCCGGACTGCTTCTTACCCTGACCCTGATTATTCATCATGCCCTGGTTGTTCATCATGCCCTGGCCATTGCCCATCATGCCGGGCCCCATCATGCCGCCACGCATCATCTGCATGTGCTCCTGCATGGACTCCATGTGCTGCTCCCTCAGTCTCTGGCGTTCAGCACTGGAGTTGGCATTCCGCATTTCCTGCATCATTTCCTGCATGCGGGCCATGTTTTCATTCATCTGTTGCACCTGTTCCTGATTCATCATGCCGCCACGGGGCATTTGCCCGGAATTCCCCTGGGCAAAGGCAAAGGCAGGCAAAGCCACCAACACGGAACACGTAACGAAACGACCTAATCTGTTCATAAGATCCTCCTTCTGGGCTGCAACAATATGCATCATTACCAGTAAAGACCATGAAACTGAATTGAGGCTGAAAAAAGACGCTGACATCCGTTTAAGTTCTCGCATCTTGATCTGTGTCATCCGGACACCCAACGAACAGCCCGGGCGTGCTTCGGGATTTTTAATGGTCCCTCACACTCCTCAGTTTCCAGAGATAAAACAGTACCGGGATGACCAGCAGGGCCAGAATCACCGCACTGATCATGCCGCCCACCATCGGTGCCGCAATGCGCCCCATCACTTCCGAGCCGGTGCCGGTACCCACCATGATGGGCACCAGCCCCCCGATAATGGCTGCCGCTGTCATCATGATCGGCCGTACCCGCAAACCGGCACCGTGGAGCACCGCATGGCGAAGGGTTTCACGCCTCGGGGTCAGGCCCTTCTCCTCGCAGGTTTCCAGCATGGCGGCATAGGACTGGTTCAGGTACACCAGCATGATCACGCCGATTTCCACGGCGACACCCGCCAGTGCAATGAACCCGACACCCACAGCCACCGAGAAGTTATAACCCAGCAGATACATCAGCCAGATGGCACCGATCATGGCGAAGGGCAGCGTGCCCATGATGATTCCGACTTCCGCGAAGCGCCGGAAGTTCAGGAACAGCAGTATCACGATGATCGCCAGGGTTAGCGGCACCACATAGGTGAGTTTTTCCTTGGCACGCAACATGTACTCGTACTGCCCGGACCAGGTCACCGAATAGCCAGCAGGCAGATCAAGTTCCGCATTCACCGTGGCCATGGCCTGTTCCACATAGCTACCGACATCAACGCCCTCGATATCCACAAAGGTCCAGCCGTTCAGTCGGGCGTTCTCACTCTTGATCGCCGGCGGGCCGTCCTCCACGCGGATATCAGCCACGTCCGCCAGCGCAATCCGCTGTCCCGAGGCAGTCACAATGGGTAATTGCTCCAGCTTTTCCGGGGAATCCCGGTAATCCTCGGGGTAACGGAGATTCACCGGGTAGCGCTCCAATCCTTCGATGGTTCGGGAAACATTGATACCGCCAATTGCCGATGCCACCACCTGCTGAACGTCGGCAATATTCAGTCCATAGCGCGCGGCGCGCTCGCGGTCGATATCAACCTTGATGTAGCGACCGCCGGCGACCCGCTCAGAGTACACCGAGGCTGTTCCGGGTATATCCACCATGATTTCCTCAAGGCGTTTGCCAATACCCTGAATCGTGGCCAGGTCCGGCCCCGCCACCTTGATGCCGACCGGCGTCTTGATTCCCGTTGCCAGCATATCGATGCGGGTGATGATCGGCATCACCCAGGCATTGGTCACGCCGGGGAACCGAATCAGGTTGTTAAGCTCCTGCTTCAGTTTTTCCGTAGTCATGCCTTCCCGCCATTCGTCCCGTGGCTTGAGCTGGATAAACGTCTCGATCATCGTTAATGGGGCCGGATCGGTTGCGGTATCCGCACGGCCGACCTTGCCGAACACAGTTTCCACTTCCGGAACCGTGGCAATCAGCTTGTCCGTCTGCTGCAGCAGCTCCCGCGCCTTACCGATGGAGATGCCCGGATAGGTGGTGGGCATGTACATCAGATCGCCTTCATCCAGCGGCGGAATGAATTCACTGCCGATTCTGGTGGCAGGCCAGACACCAACAACCAAAGTCAGAACTGCCGCCAGAACGGTTGTTTTCGGGAAGCGAAGTACCAGCTTCAGAACCGGCATATAGGCACCGACCAGCAAGCGATTCACCGGATTCTTGTGCTCCGGCAGCACTTTGCCCCGGATGAAGTAGCCCATGAGCACCGGCACCAGGGTCACCGCCAGAGCGGCACTGGCGGCCATGGCGTAGGTCTTGGTGAAGGCCAGGGGCGCAAACATCCGACCTTCCTGTGCTTCCAGTGCAAAAACAGGCACGAAACTGACCGTAATGATCAACAGGGAGAAGAACAGGGCTGGCCCCACCTCGGAAGCGGAGCGGGTCACCACTTCCCACCGGTTCTCGGGCGTTAGCGGCGTCCGCTCCATGTGTTTGTGCATGTTCTCGATCATGACAATGGCGCCGTCGATCATCGCCCCGATCGCAATGGCGATACCGCCGAGCGACATGATGTTGGCGTTGATGCCCTGCCAGTGCATAACAATAAAGGCCGCCAGAATGCCCACCGGCAGGCTGAGAATCGCGACCAGCGATGACCGCACGTGGAACAGGAAGACAATGCACACCAGGCCTACGACCAGGAACTCTTCCAGCAACTTGAAGCCCAGGTTGTTGACGGCCCGCTCGATCAGACCGGAGCGATCATAGACCGTTACCACCTCGACCCCCTCGGGCAGGCTGGCTTTCAGATCCTCCAGTTTGTCTTTAACACCATTGATGGTCGCCTGGGCATTCTCACCGAAGCGCATGACCACCACACCGCCAACGGTCTCGCCCTCGCCGTTCAGCTCGGCAACACCGCGGCGCATCTGCGGGCCGACCTCAACGGTGGCCACGTCTTTAAGCAGAAGGGGCGTGCCATTGTTATCCAGGCCGAGAGGAATCGAGAGCAGATCGTTACGGGACTGGATATAACCCGAGGTGCGCACCATGTATTCCGCTTCGGCCATCTCGATCACCGACGCACCCACTTCCTGGTTGCCCCGTTTGATGGCGTTCTGGATATGGGCCAGCGGAATTCCCAGCGCCCGGAGTTTTTCCGGGCTGACCTTGACCTGATACTGCTTCACCATGCCGCCCAGGGCGGCCACTTCCGAGACGCCGGGCACCGTTTGCAGCTCGTATTTCAGAAACCAGTCCTGCAGGCTGCGCAATTCGCTCAGATCGTAATTTCCGGTGCGATCCACCAGGGCATACAGGTACACCCAGCCCACGCCGGTGGCATCGGGCCCGAGCTGGGGACGGGCCGAGTCCGGCAGGCTGGGTGCCACCTGGGAGAGATACTCCAGCACCCGCGAGCGGGCCCAATACATGTCGGTGTCTTCATCGAAGATCACGTAAACGTAGGAATCCCCGAAGAATGAGTATCCCCTGACCGTTTTCGCACCCGGTACCGAGAGCATGGCCGTGGTCATCGGATACGTCACCTGATCTTCCACCACCTGCGGGGCCTGCCCCGGAAAGCTGGTTTTGATAATAACCTGGACATCCGACAGATCCGGTAAGGCATCTACCGGAGTCTGTTTCAGGGAATACAGGCCTAGCCCCGTGATCAGCAACGTGGCCAGCAACACCAGGAAGCGGTTACCAACCGACCAGCGAATAATGGCTGCAATCATCACTCGCCTCCGCCATGGTTCATGGTGCTGTGATCCATACCGCTCTGATCCATGCCACTGTGCTCCATGCTGTTGTGGCTCATGCCGCCGTGGTTCATCCCGCTGTGGTCCATGGTGTTATTGTCCATCGCCGGAGGCGCGGACATTCGCTGAAAGTCCGAGGTTTTGCTGGATTCCGAATCGATCAGGAACTGGGCAGAGGTAACCACGGTATCGCCAGGGGTGAGGCCATCGAGTATTTCCGCATACCTCTCACCAACACGCCCGACGGTCACCTCCACTGATTTGAAGGCCCCCTCTTCGAGCGCCAGAACAAGGCGGTCGCTGCTGCCGGTGCGGATAACCGACTCCCGGGGTACCAGAAACTGCCGTTCTCCACGCTCGCCCTGAACGTCCAGACGGGCAAACATGCCGGGCATCAAGACACCCTCCTCGTTATCAAAGCGCATGCGCACCTGCGCCGTCCGGGTTTGAGGGTTCACTTCCGGGTAGACGTAATCGACCTTGCCCCGCCACTCGCGGCCTGGCATGTAATCCAGGGTCATCTGCACACGGTTGCCCGCCTCAACAGCGGAAAGCTGGCTTTCGAAGACTTCACCGATCACCCAGACTTCATCGAGCGCAGCGATCGACAGAACCCGGTCACCCGGTTTGATGAACATGCCCTGACGCACATTCAGGTTCTCGATCACGCCAGAGCTCGGGGCGTACACTGTCATGGTTCTCTGGATGTCACCGCTCTGGCGTAACCGCTTGATCAGGCTCGCCGGGACATTCAGCGCCGCCAGGCGTTCGGTCGCAGCCTCAACCAGTTTCTGGTTGCCCCGGTTCATTGCCAGCAGCAGTTCCTCCTGGGCATTCACCAGAGTGGGTGAATAAAGCGTGTATAGCGGTTTGCCTTGCTCAACGGGCTCGCCCTCGGCTTTGACAAACAGCGCTTCGATCCAGCCCTCAATCCGGGGATGCACGTGGGCCATCTGGTCCTCGTTGTACTGGACATAGCCCACCGTCGTGATGTTGTTCGGCAGGCGACCCTGAATCACGGGTTCGGTGCGCACGCCCAGGTTATTCACAACGGTGGGTGAAATCCGGACCGTGCCCGCCGGATCCTCGGCCGATCCTCCCTCGTCATACACCGGAATCAGGTCCATACCCATGGGGGATTTTCCCGGTTTGTCACTTTTGAAATTGGGGTCCATGGGAGCCACCCAATACAGCGGCTCCTGCGTGTCGGAACCGGCCACTTCAGCAGAAGAAGCTGTATGGGGATCAGCACCCAGCCAGTAGGTGGCTGCTGCACCGGCGAAACCGCCGAGCACTACAAAGCCCAGGGGGCGAATAAAATTGGCCATGGGGGTCAGTCCTGGTAACGGTTATTGAAAAAGAGAGGGTTCGGAAGTGTCAGCCGTCAGATAGCGGAAGCTCGCCAGATTTTTCGCCCGCTCGGCTTTCATCTGTATCAGTTCCACCCGCGCATTGAGCTCGTCAATGCGCCCTCGCACTGCCTCGGCAAAGTCGCCGTCATCATGGTTGTAGGCAGTCAACGCCGCACTTGCCTGCGCTTCCATTTGCGGCAGCAGAGTCTGCTCGTAGAGCGCTATGCGGTCATCGAGTCGTTGAATCCTGGCGATGGCGGCCCTGGCTTTGGCACGAAGTTCCCGGATCTGCAGAAGGCGCCCGGTTTTTGCGGCCTCCAGTCGCGCAACAGACGCGTTGAGTTTCCGGTCCTGCCGGTTGCCGGTGAAAATCGGCAGATCAAACCCGATCCCCACTGAAAAAAGATCGGCTCTGTCCTGACCGTTCGGGGCCCGGTCCCGATAGCCGTACTGGGCCGATACCGACCACTCCGGCTTATAGGACTGCCTTGCGAGATCAACCTCCACACTCTGCACCTCAATCAATTGATCGGTGGCACGCACGGCGGGGTGACGCAACAGAGAATCTGCGGAGACTTCTGCCCAGGCAGTCGGCAGTGCCCGCAGCAGTTCGTGGGGAATATTCTCGGTCACTGGCAGCCCGGCCTGATCCTCGCCGATCCACTCGGCCAGAGCTTCACGACCGGACGCCTGTTGCAGATTGAGTGCTGTGAGCCGGTCCTCAAGCCGAGTCAGCTCAAGGGATGCCCGGATCACATCCTGTTGCCGGGCGCCCATGGTTGCGGAGGTATACCCGGCGGCAGCGACATCTTCCAGTTGTTCAAACAACCCCCGGTTGCTTTCGATCAACCGGATACTGCGCTCGGTTCGCCAGACCTCCAGCCAGAGTTGCGTAACCGTCTGTTCAACCTGTGCCCGACGATTCGCGCGCCGGAACGGCTGAACTCCGGCCATTTCCTCCTTCTTCGCGCTTGCCAGCTGACGGCTGTTGCCACGTGGAATTCGCTGGGTAAGGCCGATGGTGGCCTGAGTCATAGCCTCCTGGCCGGTGTCGAAAGTATCCGTGGGGAGATTCGCGGCACCGATGGTCATTCTCGGATCCGGAAGGGCGCCATCGGCAACCGACTCTTCCAGAAGGGCCTCCTGAATCTGCGCACTCTGGCGAATCCAGGGGTCGTTCCCGGTGGCGGCGACAATGGCCTCAGACAGTTCGAGCCTGGTTTCGGCCCAGCCAGACAGGCTGGTAGCAACCAGAGCACAGACAATAATTGGTTTCACAAGGCGAGGAAGAACGGACAACGCTATATCTCCATTGAGTCATGCTTGCCCGAAATCTTAATGCGCCTTACTGAAACCAAACTGAATTAAATAAAATAAATATATGTTTTGATATATATCAATAGAATTTTGCCAACCCGATCAATCTCGGTCATATTCGACAACGGCAATTTTCTCAACCGGTGTTTCATAAGGCTACCTTCTGCCAGTAGCGATGAAACGGTTCTTTGCCGAGGAAAAAAGCCAAAGTTGGACACTTTGAAGACAAAAGGCTTCAGGCTGAGTTGAGCACGGCTAGCTGGGAGAGATCCTCCGAGCCGGATTGGCCGAAGGATTCGAAAGCTTCAACTTGCTAACAGATTACTTGTTCTGGCGATCACTCAGATCGCCTGGACAACCTCAGACATCATGTCTCGGACCTTGCCCGCAACCTGCTTGAGTTCGTCATTGTTAACAGCTGTCATGGACGCCACCGGATCAATTGCGCTGACCTCCACGCCGTCCGACACTTCCCGGAGAATCACGTTGCACGGCAGCATGGCACCGACCCGGGGTTCCAGGCCAATGGCCTCCCAAGCCATTTCAGGATTACAGGCTCCGAGAATCCGATAGGCCGACATGTCCTTATCCAGCTTTTTCTTCATAGTGGCCTTGACGTCTATTTCTGTCAGCACTCCAAAGCCGTGATCAGCCAGCGCCTGACGCGTCCTTTTGTCCACGTTCTCAAAATCCTGATTCGTGATGATTCGATTGATCGTGTATGACATGGCTACCTCCAACCATTCAGACGTTTATTGCTTCGGTTCAAGTTTAATCACTCGCAAACGCAGAGCGTTCACTATCACACTGACCGAAGAAAGCGACATTGCTGCGGCAGCAAAGATCGGGGACAACAGTATGCCGAAAAACGGATACAGAACTCCGGCGGCGATCGGAACGCCAGCAGAGTTGTAGACGAAGGCAAAAAACAGGTTCTGCCGGATATTGCGCATGGTTGCAAGGGACAACCGGCGCGCCTCCACAATACCCAGAAGATCGCCCCGCAGCAGGGTAATACCCGCGCTTTCGATGGCCACATCCGTGCCCGTGCCCATGGCCACACCAACATCCGCCGTTGCCAAAGCAGGGGCATCGTTCACGCCATCGCCAGCCATAACCACAATACGGCCCTCGTCTTTCAGACGCTGTACGATCTTGCCCTTATCTTCTGGCAGAACTTCGGCCTCCACTTCATCAATATGCAGTTTACGGGCAACAGCCTCGGCCGAGGTACGGTTATCGCCGGTCAGCATGACTACCCGAATGCCGTCCTTCTGCAGGGCGGTGATGGCGGCTTCGGTGGTTTCCTTCACCGGATCGGCTATCGCGAGCAAGCCTGCGACGTTACCGTCGACGGCCGCAAAAATCACGGTAGCGCCGTCTTTCCGGAGCTGGTCGGCTTCGCCGTCATATTTTGCGGTGTCGACATTCTCGGACTCCATCAGGAGGCGATTGCCGAGCAGCACCCGCTTGCCATCGATTCGACCGGTGACCCCTTTTCCGTTAGGCGAATCAAAGTCCTCTGCATCCGGCAGCTCCAGATCCATGCCCTTGGCTTTATCGAGAATGGCGTGGGCCAATGGATGCTCGCTGCCCTTTTCCAGACCGCCGGCATAGCGCATCAGATCGTTGTCACTGAATCCGTTTGCCGCGACAAGTCGGGTGACTTGCGGCTTGCCCTCTGTCAATGTGCCGGTTTTATCCACCACCACGGTGTCTACCTTTTCCATGCGCTCCAGCGCTTCGGCATCCCGGATCAGCACTCCACTCTGGGCACCGCGCCCAACGCCAACCATGATTGACATGGGTGTTGCCAGGCCCAGTGCACAGGGGCAGGCAATGATCAGAACGCTAACGGCAGCAATCAGGCCGAAGGCCATGGGCGGCGTGGGCCCCAAAACAGACCATGTGATAAAAGCGATGATCGCAATCACGATGACTGCAGGCACGAAGTAAGCGGCAACCTTGTCTGCGAGACCCTGAATCGGCGCCCGGCTGCGTTGCGCGCTGGCCACCATCTGAACGATTTGCGAGAGCATCGTATCGCGTCCAACCTTGTCGGCGCGCATGATGAAACTGCCCTGCTGGTTAATACTGCCGCCGATCACCTGGTCGCCGGATTTCTTGCTGACGGCCAAAGGCTCCCCGGTCACCATGGACTCATCCACGTTGGAACTGCCTTCGAGCACTTCGCCGTCCAACGGCACCTTGTCGCCGGGGCGCACCCGCAGACGGTCACCAACCTTGACCTGATCCAGCGACACATCGGATTCGCTGCCATCGTCATCCAACTTCCTGGCTGTGGCGGGGGCCAGATCCAACAACGCTTTGATGGCGCCGGAGGTTTTCTCCCGGGCCCGCAATTCCAGCACCTGGCCCAGCAGCACCAGTACCACGATAACCGCCGCCGCCTCGAAATATACCGCTACAGAACCATCTTCCTGCCGGAATGCACCCGGAAATACCTGGGGCACAAGTGTCGCTACCAGGCTGTAGATCAGTGCCACGCCCGTACCAATGGCGATAAGAGTAAACATGTTCAGGTTACGGCTAACCACGGATTTCCAGCCCCGGACGAAGAAAGGCCAACCGCACCAGAGCACCACCGGTGTCGCCAGCACCAACTGAATCCAGTTGGACATCTGAGGAGCAATAATGTGATCAAGCCCGGTCAAGTGCCCGCCCATTTCCAGCACCAGGACCGGCAATGCCAGTACCAGGCCAATCCAGAACCGGCGAGTCATGTCCTTGAGTTCTTCCGACGGCCCGTCGTCCAGACTCACTTGCTCGGGCTCCAGGGCCATTCCACAGATGGGGCAGTCCCCCGGCCCTTGCTGACGAATCTCCGGGTGCATGGGGCAGGTATACATGGTGCCCGGTGCTACCGGCTCTTGCGGCTTATCCCCCTGGCCGAGATATTGCTCAGGGTCCGCCTCGAACTTTGATTGACAGCGGGACGAGCAGAAATACCAGGTTTTTCCACCATGCTGACTTCGATGTTCCGCCGTATGCGGATCCACGTTCATGCCGCAAACCGGATCCTTGACCTGATGCTCACCTGCATCAGCGTGATCGTGACCGGCGGTGTCATGGTGGTGGGCGTGTTGGTGCTCAGCCATTTTGGTCTCCCTTGGTTTCTGTCGGCCACTCCGCAAACGCAATGAAATACAGCAAAAACAGATTGGCGACAGGAATGAGGATCAGAATGCCCATCCATCCCGGATAGCCCGTGCGTTGGCATATGCGCCAGGCCGGTATAACAACCACAATGGCAATCACCAGCATCCAGAGCCAGTGGCCCGCCCACATCGTATTCCCAAACATGTTGTTGTCCATCATGGTAATGGCCTCCCGCCGAATTACAGTTAATGGTGATGCGCGTGATGGTCTTCCTGATTCGCTTGCGCTGATTCAGGAGACCTTTTGAGGAAGATCTGTTCCGATACCGCAATCACAATCATGGTTATGAGGGCGACGCCAATAACGAAGGGGTCGGTATTCAGTTTGACCCAGAGGAAGCCGCCAAGCGCAAGCAGGTCCAGGATAATAGCAAGAGACGGCACCCAGGCTTTCGCCTTGATATCTTCCCGAAGATAACGCAGCACGCCCCAATGAATGGCTATGTCCATAATCAGATAAAAAATGATACCCAACGCGGCAATACGGGACAGGTCAAAGAAGGCAGTGAGGATCAAACCCAGAACAACGGTATAGACCAACGTGTGCTTCTGGATGCTTCCCGGCATACCGAAGTGACTGTGCGGTACCAGTTTCATCTCGGTAAGCATGGCGAGCATACGGGACACCGCAAAGACGCTGGCCAGAATACCGCCGGCGGTGGCCATCATGGCGATCGCCACGGTAAACCAGACACCATACTCGCCCAATGCCGGGCGGGCGGCGGCAGCGAGCGAGTAATCCTGCGTTTCGATGATCTCTGCAAGAGACAGATTGCTTGCAACGGCAAACCCGACCAGCGTGTAAATCACCACGCAGGCAGCAATGGAAATAACGATGGCACGCCCCACATTCCGCTTCGGATCGATCACTTCCGATCCGCTGTTGGTTATGGTAGTGAACCCCTTGAATGCCAGGATCCCCAATGCAGTGGCGCCGAGGAAGTTGCCCAGAGTTCCGGCTTCTCCGGACTCTGAAAAATCGACCGATATCGAGTCTGCAATCCAGACCCCAACCAGACCGAAGATCAGGATGCCGCCGATTTTAAGTATGCCAATGAACGAGGCCACCCCCTGAATCAGGCGATTCCCCAGGAGGTTAATGACAAAGGCAGTCAGAATGAGTGCCACGCCAAGAACAGACACCATCCTGCCGCTATCATCGCCACCAAAAAGCTGCATTGTGTAGGAGCCAAAGGTGCGGGCCAGGAAGCTCTGGGCAATCACCATCGAGAAATACATCAGGAGGGCGTTGAAGGCTGTTGGCAGCCGATTTCCGTAGGCCTTGTGCAAGTACATTCCAATACCGCCGGCGGAGGGGTAGGCATTGGAAATCTTGATGTAGGAATACGCGCTGAAGGCCACAATGACCGCCGCCGCCAGAAACGCCAATGGGAATAGCACACCGGTCATCTGTGCCATCTGACCGGTAAGCGCAAAAATACCGGCGCCAATCATGACGCCGGTACCCAGCATGACTGTTCCTGGAAGCGTCAGGCTGCCTTCCTGATAGCGGGTCGTCCTGTCTTGCGTTTCGGCCATTCAACCTCCGATCATTTTCGTTTCATTGGTGGCATTTTGGAGCAGCAGTGGGGCTGATGTTGCGCGTTAGCCCGAACGTTATCATCGGTGAATCGGTACCAGGCCAGCTTTCGCTGAGTCCACCAACCGCCTTTCAGCTGGCCGCCCCGGGCAGTGACCATTTCCAGCAGATCGTCGACAGACCAGTGGCTTGCATCGTAGGCAATCCGCAGGGCGTTGGTCGGTTTGCGTTCGGCAAGATCAACGCAGGGATGGTGATTGAGGTCCCCAAGCAGGTCGTCCCACTGGTTTTCCGCGAGGCCCCTTATGGGGAGTGTGCGGCGCTGAAGGAAGGCCTCCTGGTTGCTCATTTTGTGTGCTTTGGCCATGGAATTTCACCTCGAGTGTCGGTGACTTCAAGACCATTACAGCATCGTTACCTGAATTGCCGCTGAAAACGGGCATCCGATTTAGATTGATTTGAGGTGCATCAAAATTGAAAGAAAAAGCCCGGGGGCGAGGACCCGGGCCTTTTGAAGTGGCGTTCAGAATGCGATTCGTGCTCCAACAACGGCAAACCAGTCTTCGGTACTGCCGCCCTCGGCCTCGGCAAGGTCGGCGGTGTCGCCGTATTTGCGTTCGTGCACCACACCAATGTACGGGGACACGGCCCGGTCGACCAGGTCATAGCTCAGCCGAAGACCAGTCTCGGTGGAGTTGAGGCCCTTACCCTGGCCAATCTCCCGGTCCTCACTGAATGCCACGGTGGCATCCAGGGCCGCGGACAGGATCCAGTGGTTGGTGAGCAATAACTCATACTCGGCATCAAACTCCGCCAGCGTGTCGCCCTCATCGCTCACGTAAAGGTTTGCGTCCACCTCGAACCACTGGGGCGCAAGACCGGTAACACCCAGCACTGCGTAGGTTCGGTCAGGCCCCTCGGGGGTGTCGAACCGGACGCCCGCCTTGGCATCGAAAAACTTGGAGATGGGCGTTTGCAAGACCAACTGATTTTCCAGGCCCTCATAGGCCTGTTCCTCAATGGCATACTCACCCTTGCTGAGCCAGCGGAACTTGAGCTCGTCGGTTCCGTAAAAGGCGTCAGACTTCCAGACTCCCAGTTCTTCATCGGAATCGCTGTAGCGATACTCCAGTTCCTCGAACTGAACGCCCCAGGTGGCCAGGGGCTGCTTCCGGGCAGTGGTGTCCTGGATCATGGTCTGGGCCGTCGCCGACGTTGTCACCAACAGCGAGCCCAACAGCCCCAGCGTCAGGAATTGAACACGGCTCATGCGTCACCTCCATTGTCGACAACAGCGTCGGTTTGGGCCTGAGTCGTGTCGGGACCACCCTCAACAATCACCTTGCGGAACATACCCGCGGCGGCATGATAGGACAGATGGCAATGGAAGGCCCACTGCCCCGGCTCGTCCACCTCCGTTTCCATATAAACGGTGGTGCCCGGCTGAACACTGACGGTGTGTTTGATGGGGTTCCACTGGTCGGCACCCACATCCAGAATGGACCACATGCCATGCAGGTGCATGGGATGAGTCATCATGGTTTCGTTCACGAATTTGAAGCGGACACGTTCGCCATATTGAAGGCGGATCGGATCGGCGTCCTCGTATTTCACGCCGTTGATGCTCCAGGTATAACGTTCCATGTTGCCAGTAAGCTTCAGCTCGATCTCACGGGTCGGTTCACGATCCTCATAAAGGGGATCCTGTGCCCTGAGGTCGGCATAGGAGAGAAATTTTCCGCCGTTGGCGGCGACGGGAACAATACCACTGCCCTTAGCGTAGAAAGGATCGCTGGCCCCCGTGTTGGACATCATCATGCCGCTGTGATCCATGCCCACCATATTCGAATGATCCATCCCGGCCATATCGGACTGTTCCATACTTCCCGTGCCGGAGTGGTCCATGCCTGCCATATCACTGGAACCGCTCATATCCATGCTTCCGTGATCCATGCCGTGCATGCCGGCCATATCGGCCATGGTCAGCCGAGCCGGCTCGCGCAATTCGGGAACCACGCCCTCCATGCCCTCTTTCGGAGCCAGCGTTGCCCTGGCAAACCCTGAACGCCCCATGGATTCGGCAAAAATGGTGTACGCCTGTTCATCCCGGGGACGGACAATAACGTCATAGGTTTCGGCAACGCCAATCCGGAACTCATCCACGTTCACGGGTTGGACATTGTTCCCGTCAGCCTGGACCACCGTCATGTTCAGGCCCGGAATGCGAATATCAAAGTAGGTCATCGCCGACGAGTTGATAAAGCGCAGCCGGATTCTCTCTCCTGGCTCAAAAATGCCCGTCCAGTTCTGCTCTGGGCCCTTGCCGTTGATCAATGCGGTAAACCCCTGCAAATCCTCGACATCCGCCTTCATCATCCGCATATCGCCCCAGGCCATGCGGTCCTTCAAGGTATTCATGAAGCCATGCTCGGCGGCATCGGAGAAGAACTCACCGACGGTCTGCTGCTGGCGATTGTAGTAGTCAGGCATCATCTTCAGGTTGCGCATGATGCGATCCCCGGAGTGCGGGTGCTTGTCGGTCAGTTGAACCACGTACTCACGGTCATAACGGAACGGTTCACGGCCTTCCGGTTCGATGACAATGGCACCGTAGGCACCGTCCGGTTCCTGGAAGCCGGAATGGCTGTGAAACCAGTAGGTGCCGGCCTGCTGGATGGGGAAACGGTAGGTGAAGGTTTCACCCGGCTTGATACCCGGGAAACTGATACCGGGCACGCCATCCTGTTGATAGGGCAGGATAAGCCCGTGCCAATGGATGGACGTCATTTCATCCAGATTGTTGGTGACATTGATGGTCACCTCTTCGCCCTGCTTGAAACGCAGCACTGGCCCCGGTGATTCGCCGTTATAGCCAATGCCCTCTTTGACAAAGTCGCCGGTATCGATCTGGACCCGATCCACCGTCAGGTTGTATTCACCAGCCAGACCGAGCGCCGGTATCAACAGGGCCGCAAGGCCTGCCAGAAAGGTTGTCCTCATGGTTGCCTACTCTTTGATTACTGAATGGTTCGGGCAGATGGCGCGGGGGTTGCCCCGCGCCCGACCGCCTCCTGAAGCTGGAAAATCAGTTGAAATTCACATCCCCGTACATACCGGCCTGGTAGTGCCCGGGCACGTTGCAGGCAAACTCGATATTGCCCTGCTCGGAGAATTTCCAGACGATCTCTTTACTCTTGCCGGGCTCGAGAAGAACACTGTTGGGGTCGTCATGCTTCATGGAGTGGCCATTGCCCATATCCATTTCCATTTCCATCATGTCGTGATTGAGCGTTCCGCCCTGAATCACGCCATGCTCAACCATCATCATCATTTCTTCCTGATGGGCCTCATGCATGTCGGGCGTGCCAATGTTGAACTCGTGAACAAGCTTGCCCTTGTTTTCGATAACAAAACGAACCGTTTCACCGGGATTGACCTCGATAGACTCAGGCTCGTAATAATTGTCGTGCATCTCAACGTTGATCGTTCTGCTGACCTCGGAGGCTTTACCAGGCTCTCCGCTTCCTCCCCCGTGGCCGCCACTGTGGGCGCCGGCGGCAGAGACCGTGGCTGATATGGTCATGGCTGTGGCGGCAACCAGAAATGCAGATGCGTTCATCTTGTATACTCCTGTGCAAAAGTGAGACTCAAATGACCCATGGGTTGCTTCGAAACTTGAGCAATATCCAGAAACGATGAATACCATCGCGCACCAACCTGAATCCTTTCTGAAAATGACGAATTATTTAGCGTTCAGGCTGGATTCAGTTAACACAGGGATACTGAGCCGCTGAGATTCACTTCTGAAGGACAGACTTATGCGTTTACTGCTCGTCGAAGATGACCGACTACTGGCCGACGGTCTGGCCCGTCAGCTTGAAAAGGCGGGTTTCAGTGTGGATTCAACGTTTACTGCCAAAGAAGCCTTGATGCTGGCAGAACAGGAGGATTATCGGGCTGTTGTCCTGGATCTGGGCCTGCCTGACGGCAACGGGCTGGACGTTCTGCGCAAGTGGCGAATGAACAGGGCCAGCTTCCCTGTCCTGATTCTGACCGCCCGTGGTGACTGGCAGGACAAAGTAAACGGCCTGAAGGCCGGGGCCGATGACTACCTGGCCAAACCCTTCCAGACCGAAGAGCTGATTGCACGGCTGAACGCCATCATTCGAAGAAGCGAAGGGCGGGTGCACGCTCTGGTGAAAGCCGGCAATCTCGAGCTGGATGAGAATCGCCAAAGCCTGAAACTTGCCGATGGCACTGAACACAGTCTCACGGGAACCGAGTTCCGTTTATTGCGGTGCCTGATGAGTCGACCAGGCCACGTGTTCTCGAAAGAGCAACTCATGGAGCAGCTCTACAACCTGAACGACAACCCCAGCGAGAACGTCATTGAGGCCTACATTCGCAGGCTCCGAAAGCTGGTAGGCACGGACACCATATCGACACGACGTGGCCAGGGGTATCTGTTTAATGACCTCGTTTAGGAAACCGGTCTCGGTAAAGGGCACCCTGCTGGCGCTGCTACTGCCTGCCGGCATCCTTCTAATGGCCCTCGCATGGCTGGTGCATGGACTTCTCCTTGACCGCATGTCCCGGCAATTCGTGGAAACCCGGCTTGAAGACGAAGTCGCTTTCCTTGAACACCAGATTCGCGATTCCAATGGGCAACTGGACGTTCTCCAGACCGGTGATTATTTCCAGGAAGTTTTTCACCACGCCTTCGCTATCCATTCCGATTCCCGGACCATCATCTCTCCGGAAACCTGGGCGCCCCTGTTAATGCCGCTTCTGGAGTCCGGGCAGGAGGGTACGCTGCGCGTCAGTGACGCCCGGATTGCCGAAGCGCCCTCGGATATCCTTGCCTACCGGAAGTCCTTTCGCGTGAACGACCAGCCCATTGTGGTGATCGTTTCCGAGGACCTTGGTGCCTTGAGTCGTAGCCAGACCGAGCTTCATGCCTGGACAGCTGTTGTTTCCCTGCTGCTGATCCTGCTGCTGGTTGGCGTTCTCTGGCTGGGCATCAACCTGTCCATGCGCCCCGTGGTGAGCCTCAAGGCAGCGTTAAAGCGTTTGCAGGATGGCGAGATATCGCGGATTGATGTCAAAGCGCCCGAGGAATTCCAACCTCTGGTGCTGCAGCTTAACCAATTGCTCGACTCCCTGGACCAGCGGCTGGAGCGTTCCCGGGACGCGTTGGCCAACCTATCACACAGCGTTAAGACGCCTATTGCCGCCGTTCGCCAGATTCTGGAGGATACCGACCGCCCTCTCCCCAACGACCTCAGGCAACAAATGGCCGGTCGTCTCGACGATATCGACAGACAACTGGAAGCAGAAATGCGACGCAGCCGGTTTGCCGGTCCACAGGTTGGCAAAAGCGCCTACCCTTTGAAGCAGGCCCGGGACCTTCTGTGGATGCTCGGCCGGCTGTACCCGGCAATATCCTTCGAAATGTCGACCGTCCTGACTGAAGAGAGACGCTGGCCCATTGAAGAACACGACCTGAACGAGGTGCTGGGCAACCTTCTGGACAACGCCGGGAAGTGGTCCACCAGATTCGTGGAGCTTGGCCTGAACGAGGACCGGCAGGGGTTTACCATCACCGTTGAAGACGACGGCCCGGGAATTCCTCCGGACGCGCTGGACACCCTGGGCACCCGCGGTCTGCGCCTGGACGAACAAACGCCGGGGCACGGCCTGGGGCTGGCCATCGTTCGGGAGATTACAGAACGCTATGGTGGTACCCTGACTTTCTGCTCCGGCTCGATCGGAGGGCTGAAGGCAACGGTGCATTTTCCGGGCACAACCGGGGGGATCAAACAGTGAAAATTGGTGAACTCGCTAAGACAACAGCCATTCCTGTTGAAACCATCCGCTACTACGAAAAGATCGGCCTGCTGCCGGAACCGGACAGAGATGACAGCGGCTACCGCTCCTACCGCAATGCCCACCTGGAACGCCTTCTCTTTATCAAACGCTGTCGCAACCTGGATATGGCCCAGGACGAGATCCGCGAGCTGATACGGCTGGCAGAAGAACCGGAAGCGGATTGCAGCGAAGTCGATGCCCTGCTGGCCCGCCATCTGAATCACGTGCGGGAACGCCTGAAGGAGTTGGCGAGCCTTGAAGATACGCTCGAGCAGCTTCAGGAAGCCTGCTCCGATGGTCGCACTGTGCGGGAATGCGGCATTCTCGGGGGACTCAGCTCGGAGCTTGAAACACCCGAGCCCGAGGACCGCCACAACCACGTTCCCGGCACCCATGGGCCTGGCAATAACTGAAACACTTCCACCCACTGACCATCTCCCATCCAACGAGCAGCCGCTGTCTGCAACCCATCCGGCACGATTCTAAAAAACTCTGGCAGTCATTCAAAAGCCTCCTAGCCATCGAAATGATATTTCTATGTCTTACAGATGCACGGTTAGGTTCGCCTGCCCCTGGAACAGCCGGGTTGGCATTAGTAGCTCGGCTGAACTGATTTTCATGCTCACAGCAAAAATTGTCAGGAGTCATTATGTACAAGAATAAACTCGCACTCTCGGTCGCTCTGGCCTCGTCGTTGTTCGTTGCCAGTCCAATGGCATTCGCGCACGGGGGCTCAGCGGATTATATGCCAGTCTCGAAAGCGCTGATTTCATCAGGTGCCAGCTACCAACTGAGCCAGGACAAAAGCGAATTACTCGTCACCTCCGGAGACCGGGAATTCCGGGTCCCTTTGGGGGAAAAAACTGCCTATTTCAATGGCGACCAAATTGAATTATCAGCCCCTGTAAAGCTGCATGACGGCGAGATTCTCGTAGAGAGGAGCTTTGCCAATGACCTATTTTCCGGCCATGTTACCCAAAGCCTTAAAATTGCCAATAAATCCCATCCTCTGGACCCGTTATCGGCAGATGAGATCACCACGGCAGCAAATGCAGTAAAGGCTTCCAAGCACTGGAAGGATGCGATTCGCTTCACGCAAATTAGACTTGCCGATCCCAGTAAAGAAAAAGTCTGGGATTGGTCATTTGGCGAAGGCCACGATTTCGCACGTCAAGCCATTTTTACGGTCGTGGACGGCAGGAAAGTATACGAAGGCACCGTCGATCTCGACTCTGAAACTGTCGTCAGTTGGGACTACATCGAAGGTGCCCATGGCATGGTGACGTTCGATGATTTTCTCGCAGTACAGGAGATCGTTTCAAACAGTGAGGCCTACAAGAAAGCTCTGAAAAAGCGGGGTATCGACGACGTGGACAAGGTTGTCGCGACGCCGCTGACCGTAGGCTATTTCGGCGGGGATGATGGCCTTGAGCATGAATTAAAGCTGTTGAAAGTGGTGTCCTATCTCGACGTTGGGGACGGTAACTACTGGGCGCATCCGATCGAAAACCTCGTGGCCGTCGTCGACCTGGAAAAAAAGAGCATCCTCAAGATCGAGGACGATGGCGTCATTCCCGTTCCAATGGCCCCTCGTCCTTATGATGGACGTGATCAGGAAAAAATCGCTGATGTGAAACCTTTGATGGTGGTGCAACCGGAAGGCTCCAACATATCAATGGCCGGCAACACCATCCAGTGGCAGAACTGGAACTTCCATCTGAAGCTCAACTCCCGCGTTGGGCCCGTCATTTCCACACTGACTTATAACGACCAGGGCGAAAAACGGAAAATCATGTACGAGGGATCACTGGGCGGCATGATCGTGCCCTACGGAGATCCTGACGTGGGCTGGTACTTCAAGTCTTACCTGGACTCGGGCGATTACGGCATGGGCAACCTGACCTCTCCTCTGGTTGGCGGCGTCGACACTCCCAATAACGCGACTCTACTGCCGGCGACCCTGGTCGATAACGGAGGCGAGCCCTTCACCATTCCAAACGCGATTGCGGTTTTCGAGCGCTACGCCGGACCAGAATTCAAGCACACGGAAATGCTGGGCAGCAGCCCCGGCAACGAGAGCCGCGAACGGCGAGAACTGGTTGTGCGTTGGGTAAGCACCATCGGCAACTACGATTATATGTTCGACTGGATTTTCATGGCCAACGGCAATATCAAGCTGACTGTCGGAGCGTCAGGTATCGAGGCGGTGAAGGCGGTGAAATCGCGCACCATCCACGACGAAACTGCCGAAGAAGACACTCGCTACGGCACCTTGATCGACCACAACATCGTTGGCACTACCCACCAGCACATCTACAACTTCCGACTGGATCTGGATGTTGATGGCGAACAGAACAGCCTGAAGGAAATCAATCCGGTAGTCGCGGAAAACACAGCGGGCGGCCCACGAGAGAGCGTGATGATCACCAACGAGCGGGTTGTTTCCACCGAACAGGAATCGGTGCAAAAGTTCGATCCGTCAACCGTCCGTCTGATGACCAACCCCAATAAAGAAAACCGAATGGGCTACCCGGTTGGCTACCAGATCATCCCGTTTGCCGGTGGCACCCACCCCATCGCTAAAGGTGCTTTGTTCAGCGAGGACGAGTGGCTGTTCAAACGTGTCAGCTTCATGGACAAGCAGATCTGGGTCACTCAGTACAAGCCAGAGGAGCGTTATCCGGAAGGCAAATACCCGAACCGGGCCAAAACTGACACGGGGCTGAAAACCTTTGTTGCGGATAACGAGTCTATCGAGAACGTCGATACGGTGCTCTGGATGACGACCGGTGCCACGCACGTAGCTCGAGCAGAGGAGTGGCCCATCATGCCGACTGAGTACGTCCACTCGATGCTCAAACCATGGAACTTCTTTGACCAGACCCCAACCCTGAATCTGCCCGAGCAAGAGACACCGGAGAACTGATTCGCTGAAAACGGGACACCATCCAGGCAGGGAAGCCTGAACACAAAAAACAGAGATACGGGAATCATAAGAGATGAAACATCAGCATTTCATGAAAAGCATTCTGTGCCTGGCTGCGGCCGGATTGTCGGCACCGGCTTCGGCCTACAACGTCTACAACCAGAACGGTACAGAATTGAATCTGGATATCGAGGCAGCTCTGGGTGTCTTTTCCAGCCAGGAAACCTACAACCTTGGCGCCAAAACCCAATCTGGTGATTCGCAGTGGCAGGAGGGTTACATCAAGTATGGGCTTTCCGGCAGTCAGCGTGTCGGCTCTGGCAGCCAGATATATGGCGCAGTGAATCTGGTCTCCTCAGGGACCTGGGGCGATGGCGATGCCGGAGGCATTACGTCCGGTAACGAGCGGGAAACCGATCTGGAAGATGCCTACCTCGGCTGGCGCTCCGGGACTCTGATCCCGGCGCTCGGAGAGGACGGTCTGGATTTTTCCGTAGGCCGTCAGCAGTTCACCATCGGCGACGGATTCCTGATCAATAGCGACGCCCTGAATTTTGGCGATGCACTGAATGGCGGGGGCCTGGACTTTGACCGGGGAGGCGCCTACTGGCTTGCAGCCCGCAAGGCCTTTGACCAGACCGCCATTGCCCGCATTGGAGGCTCGGACGGCCTGCGTGCCGATCTTTTCTGGCTGGCCTCTGACAACAAAGCTCAGGCTGAGATGGAGCTTGCAGGTTTAAATGCGGAATATGTGACTTCACAAGGTACCTTTGGTCTGGCTTACATCGAAGGGCTGGACGTTGATGACACCTTCGCCCCTATCCTTGGGTATGGTTCAAGAGACGGGCAACAAACTACAAGCCTCCGCTATCAGGGCAATGGGGGTGTCGATAACCTGTTCCTCTCCGCCGAGATTGTCAATCAGGAAGCCGGAGCAGGCTCTGATGAGAATGCCAAGGCGTGGTACGCCGAGGCAGGCTGGACCTTCAGCGAGACCCGCTGGTCACCCAGCGTCAATTACCGATATTCGAGCTTCGATGAGGGCTTCGACCCGCTGTTTTTCGGCTTCAATCGGGGCTACGGCACCTGGTTTCAGGGTGAAGTCGCCGCCAACTACGCCGGACCGTTCAACTCCGATGCCTCCGTGCATCACGTCGGCCTGAAGGCAACCCCCTCAGAAACCCTGAGTATTGGCGCGCTCTTCTTCGATTTCACTGACACCGCAGGCGGTACAGGGAATCTGAACGCTCAGGAAGTGGATATCTATGCCGAATGGGTGGCAGCGCCACATCTGATCCTCAGCCCTCTCGTTGGCTTTTATATGCCTGACAAAAGTGCCTCAGAGGGAGGCAGCCAGATCGGCAGTGACGACACCAACGCTTACGCTCAAATCATTGCCATTGTTCCATTCTGATCCATCTCCACCAGCCGTGCCGGAGACTCTGCCCAGGGACCAAACCATGGGCAGTTTTAACGGATTCTCAGTCTGGCTCTAACAAACACATTTGGGAGCGCATTGTTATGCAAACCTTTACGAATCTGGTGAATGGCAAAGCTGTTGAAGCAGCCGAGCACCAGGAAATCTTCAATCCCGCCACTGGCGATTTTCTGGGGTTAGCGCCTCTGAGCAGCGACCAGGATGTGAACGACGCAGTCATTGCGGCCCGCAAAGCACAGAAAATCTGGGCGAACACCAGTGACCAGGAGCGTCAGGAGACAGTTACACAGGTAGCCCAGGTACTTCAGGATAACTCGGAATACCTGGCCGAACTGATCACACGCGAACAAGGCAAACCTCTGTCTGGTCCCGGTTCCCGCTTCGAGATGCAGGCGTGCGTGGGCTGGACACAGGTACCAGCAGCATTGTCACTACCTCCGGAAACCGTCTACGAAGACGAAGAACGCAAAGACACACTCCACCGGGTGCCTCTCGGTGTTGTCGCGGCGATTGCCCCCTGGAACTGGCCTCTGATGATTGCTATCTGGCAGATCATCCCCGCCATCCGCATGGGCAACACGGTGGTTCTGAAGCCGTCTGAATACACGCCGATTGCAACCCTGGAAATGGTCCGCCTGATAAATCAGGTGCTGCCTCGGGGTGTTCTGAACACCGTTTCCGGAGACGGCCGCATCGGAGCCGCCCTGACCAGCCACCCCGACATCGACAAGATCATGTTCACGGGCAGCGAGTCGACAGGTCGACGTATTATCGAAGCCTCCTCGAGAAACCTGGCTCCGATCACGTTGGAGCTCGGCGGCAATGACCCCGCCATCGTGGTTCCAGGCACGGACGCCAAGGCCATTGCAGAAGGGCTTTTCTGGGGTGCCTTCCTGAACATGGGGCAGACCTGCGCCTGCATCAAGCGGTTGTACGTCCACGAAAACGACTACGACCAGCTGGTTGCGGCCCTTAGCGAACTTGCCCGCCAGATGCCCATTGGCGACGGCATGAACGAGAACAATCTGGTCGGCCCGCTTCAGAACGAAATGCAGTACAGCAAGGTGAAAGAGCTGGTCGAGGATGCCAGGGCCAATGGCTGCGAGGTCATGGAATTCGGCGATACACCTGAAACAGGCTACTTTCTTCCTGTAACTCTGGTAGGCAACATCCAGGACGGGCAAAGGCTGGTGGACGAGGAGCAGTTCGGCCCGGCACTGCCAATCGTCCGCTATAAAAACGTGGACGAAGCTGTCGCTTCTGCCAACGGTTTGTCGGCGGCCCTTGGCGCCTCCGTCTGGGCCAACAGTTCAGAAGAAGCGCAGCCGGTTGCCATGAGGCTCGAAGCCGGGACCGTCTGGATCAACCAGCACGGTGCCATCCATCCCATGGTACCTTTTGGTGGCAACAAAGCCTCCGGCTATGGGGTCGAGTTTGGCCTGGAAGGACTGAAAGCGGTCACCCAGCCCAGAGTTATCAGTATCAAGAAATAAAGCGTCGGCGTCACTGCCCCTTCCGGGAGCTGCCAGACTCAAGGGCCTGACAGCTCCCCTTTTTCAGGACATACGGCCCTGACAGAAGCTTGAGGGGGTCACCCCAAAGTGCTGTCTGAAAGCGGTAGAAAAGGCACTTGGGCTGGCAAAGCCGAAACGGTACCCAACTTCGGTCAGATTCACCTTGCCCTTTGACGTCTTCAGATAATCAGCACACATTTCCAGCCGCTGAGTCCGGATATACCCGGACACGGTCAGGGATCGGGCTGAAAACGCGCGGTAAAGTCCTCGAACCGAGGTGCCGGTGGTGTTTGCCACCATCCGCGCGCTCAGCTCGGATTCTCCAATGTTTTCCCTTATGTACGAGGCGGCTTGCAGGAATATGCGCTCACCGGGGCTGTTCTGTCCTACGCTTCGGATCACGGAGGGTTTGATCAGCATGATCAGTGAATCAATGATCGCGGCGCCTTCTTCCTCATCAAGACTGTCGTAATCAGCTGCCCCGCTAATCAACAAGTTGGCAACTCGGGCAATGTGACTATCGGAGGGAATGCGAACACCAAGCTCGATTCCTGACACGTTCAATGTCCGCTCTATGATCGCGCGTGGCAGGATCAGGGAAATCTGCTCAGATTCATTATCATAGGTAAAGCTGAAAGGAAGAGCGGAATCTACCAGGACAATATCCCCTGCTTGGAGAATGGACCCATTACCAGCCTGCTCAACCCGCGACTTTCCGCGAAGCTGGAACACACAGAAGAATTCCGGAGTGACACAACGACGGATTTCGCTTCGGCCACGAACAAGCTGCGCGCCACGGATGGTAACGTGGGACATATCCAGTGCGCTGGAGCCCATTTTGCTGATGTTTCCGGAGAATTCCTGTTTGAGAGGTTCTGCCGAAAAAGGCCCGCAGATCTGGTTTACATCACTGATCCAACGATCAAATCCTACCTTTGGAGAGGTGTTTCCAAGCATGACTTGTCCACCGAAATCGGCATTTATGATTATTTGTACAGAGACTGACCAGTTCCTTCGTATATGTCAAGAGCCGTTATTTGGCGCCATTGAGAGCGATTAGTAAGCAACTCGATACCCAATAACCAATCTACCTTCTTGCTTTTGAATCGCTTTTTTAGCCGTTCCGGAAGCGATGCGTGTATGAAATCTTATCGATGAGGCTTGACCCTGTAGCAACTACAGGGTTTTTAATAAAGGCATTCGAATACAGGAGGTCTTTATGGCGTGCAGTTGTTCTGCCCCCGAACCCAAATCCCCTGCCCCGGGCTTTCGCAGGGCGTTATGGATCGCCTTGTGGGTCAACCTGGCCATGTTTGTCGTGGAAGGCATCGCCAGCCTGTCATCGGGCTCTGTCTCGCTGATGGCGGACGCCATCGATTTCTTCGGCGACAGCGCCAACTACATTCTTTCTCTCACAGTCCTTTCCATGGGGATGCTCTGGCGTGGGCGTGCAGCGATGGTTAAGGGCGTTACCATGGCGGTGTTTGGCCTGGTGGTCTGGGGGCGTGCAGTCTGGGTAGTTCAGGCCGGCATTACACCGGAACCGCTGACCATGGGGGCTGTTGGCCTGTTGGCACTTGCCGCCAACGTGGGCGTGGCCATAATACTGTTCAAATTCCGTGAAGGGGATTCGGACATGCGCTCGGTCTGGCTGTGCAGCCGAAACGACGCCATCGGGAACGTGGCGGTGATGATTGCGGCCCTGGGCGTCTTCGGCACCGGCACTGCCTGGCCCGACCTAATCGTGGCCGCGATCATGGGTACGCTGGCGATAACAGCCGGTATCAGCGTGGTGCGTCACGCCCGTAGCGACATCGCAGAAGCCAAAGCCGGCGAGCCCCAGGCCTCAGCTGCACCCTCAAGCAGTCGCTAGAAGGCCAGCGAAATCATAACCGGTATGAACGCCAGGGCAAACAGCGTGGTAAGCAACACGGTACCCGCTGCCTGCCTTGGCGACGTATCCAGCAAGGTGGCGATGACCACGGTGTTGGCGGCAATCGGGGTTATCGAGATCAGGAACATGGCCTTGTGTACGGCCGGTTCATAAATACCCAGAACTGCTGAATCAAGCCACCAGAACACGATGGCCACCAATGGCCAGATAACGAATTTCCCGAAAAACGCGAGGGCCGTAAAACGGACATTGCCAGCCAGTCCGCGAAAGCTGGTGATGCTCATGCCGATGATCATCATGCCCAGAATGCTGTAGGCGCCGCGGAGATTCTCGAACAGCGGAACGAAGATATCCGGTATACCAATGCCGGCCAGATTCAGGATGACTGCCGCCAGGAAGGCGTATACCGACGGGAGCTTCAGTACCCGCCAGAGCGCATCTCTGATGCTGTAGCGTCCTCTCGCCGCCAGGTAAAAGCCCACCGAGTTCTCGAACAGCGTGGTGCCGAGCATGCATACGATGTACAGCCCGAGCCCCTCTTCCCCGAACAGCAGCAAGGCCACGGGCACCCCGAAGTAGCCGGTATTCCCGGAGCCGACACAGAGGGGAATGATGTTGGCACTGCCGTCTGCAAGAACCTTCTTTGCCAGTTTTAACTGCACGATTCCGAGAACCGACGAGATACCAAACACCAGAAACGGCAGCAGGATAACTTCCGGAGAGAGCGGCGCTGCCATGACTCCCGAGAACACCACGGATGGGGTCACGATATACAACATGATGCCGGCGATATGGCGACCACTGGCTTCAAGGTATCGGCCAGCAACCCAACCCAGGGCGACCGTTACGTAGAGCGGAATAAGCTTGAAGAACAGGGCGAAGGCTGCGGCCATCGGGACTCCATGAGGAAAGGGGAAACTCCAGCGACAGGTGCGGGAGTCTATCACTGAACGTTCATCAGATCGCGATATCGACTCAGTGAAAAAGCCTTAATGATTTAAGTCATTTCAAAAGATGCTTCTCTGATACCATAATTTCACTGACACTCATAACAGGGTCAACGCCATGAACAGCATTTTCAGGCCAGACGTTTCCTCCGCCCCGTGCATGCTGGGAGATAACAACCCGGAGATTATCCAGCAGGATGCCGCACCGGAGTCGACGGCTCTGCTCAATGGCCTCAGTCGGGTCTTCGGTATTCGCCTGGCAGGGCACGAGAATGACCCGGACGCCCGGTTTCTGGCAGACCTTGCCCGCCTGTTTCACCTTTGCAGGGTGGAGCCCGAAACCGCAATGGAAAAACACGACACGCCCTGGGCCAACGTATACCTGGTTCAGTACGGCATTCTTCGGCTGTTCCGGGAAGCACCCAGCGGCAAAGTGTCCGTGCATCACTTTTTTTCCGAAGGCGATATGATCTGGCCGGTTTTTGGCCGCAGCCGAACCGTCCGAAATACCCTCTGCCTGACGTCGGTAACGCCGGTAACGGCCTGGGTTGCTGACTTCGCTGCGTTCCGGTCTGCAATCCAGTCCCACGGTGAGGGGCTCTGGCCCCAGTTCGCTCTTGCCCTAACGGAGGAGATCGCTGAGCTGACCAGCATGAGAGAGTTCCGCAAGCACACCATGCCGGCAAGAGAACGCTACAAGTTATTGCTGGAAGAATACCCTGAACTGGTCAAACGGGTGCCGGATAATCAACTGGCATCGTGGCTCGGTGTCGTGCCGGCGACCTTTTCCCGGCTGAAGACCGCAACGGCAAAACGCGGGTCCTGAGCCTAAAAGCCAACCCGATAAAACATAAAAAAGGGCAGCAAGCCCTCGCCTGCTGCCCTGGAAAACGCTCAACGCTTTGCTGAAATTCAGGTTCAGCCGTGCAGCTTCACTGCCAGCTGGGCAACGTGCTTGCCCTGGAACCGGGCGATCGACAGTTCCTTTTCACTCGGTTGCCTGGAACCGTCACCACCGGCGATGGTTGACGCACCATAAGGTGTTCCTCCATTCACTTCCGAGATATCAAAGAACTCGGGAATGCCGTAACCAAGCGGCACAATCACCATGCCGTGGTGGGCCAGAGTGGTCCAGAAAGAGCTGATTGTATGCTCCTGCCCACCACCGGTGCCGGTGGAGGTAAACACGCTGGCCACCTTGCCGTGGAGTTTTCCCTCAGCCCACAGTCCGCCGGTCTGGTCCAGGAAGGTCCGCATCTGCCCGGCCATATTGCCGAACCGGGTCGGCGTGCCAAAAATCACCGCATCGTATTCTGCCAGTTCTTTCGGGTCGGCTACGGGCGCTTGCTGGTCTGACTTGCCGCCAGCGCTCAGGAACGCCTGATCAGCCATGGTTTCAGGAACCCGCTTGATCGTAACCTCAGCGCCTTCGACATCTTTGGCGCCTTCGGCAACGGTGTTTGCCATTGTTTCGATGTGGCCGTACATCGAGTAATAGAGAACAAGTACTTTTGCCATGGATCAAACCTCCTATGTTTTGGAAACGTTATACGCATGCTAACCAGAGGCAGACTCGAGAGAAATCGGAAGTTTTCCGACAGGTCATTCAGTTTTTCTGAACAGGATCACAGGTTGGTTTCGACCGCCCATTGCGTACACGTGTACGCTCAAGTATTTTAGGGCCATGGCTAATAGGGAAGACCACTCAGTGACAGCAACTCAATCCGCCGCACAGACAATCCATCACCGAATCGAAGAATGGGTGAACAGCGCCACCCACGGGCTGGGCGCGATACTAAGCGTTGTAGGCACGGCTGCGTTGATCCTCGGCGCCAGTCAACTCGGGGATGCCTGGAAGATTGTCAGTTTCAGTATTTTCGGTGCCTCCCTGATCCTGCTCTACATGGCTTCGGCTCTGTATCACGGTGCCCGGAAGCCAGAACTGAAGAGGGCATTCAAAACCCTTGATCATTGCGCCATTTTTCTGCTGATCGCGGGCACCTACACGCCGTTTCTGCTCGTAAACATGCGGGGAACGGTGGGCTGGACACTGTTTGCCGTGATCTGGTCACTGGCGATCACCGGCGTGGTGCTGAAGGTTATTTTCAAGAACCGTTTCAAGCTCGCCAGGGTTGGCATCTATGTGGCCATGGGCTGGCTGATTACGTTCGCCTCCTCCGATCTGGTGGCAAACCTGAGTGAAACAGCCCTGAATCTGACCATTGCCGGCGGCATTGTCTACACCGCCGGTGTCGCCTTCTATCTCGCCGACCGCATTCCCTACATGCACGCGATCTGGCACCTGTTCGTGATCGGCGGCAGCGCCTGCCACTTCAGTGCCATCTATTTTGGCGTGCTGCCTCACACGGTCTGATCAGAACGCCCAGACCATCGCCATCAGCACGCCCCACGCCAGCAGTGAAGCCGCCATCACCGTGTAGGTGGCGGACATGACCACGACATCGTTATCGCCACGTTCGCAGAATGACCGAACGCCCTGATAGACCAGTGCGCAGGACAGAAACAGAGCGGCAAAAACCGCAACAACACTCACCGCCAGCAGGGGCACCAGCAACGCCAAGGATGACAGCCAGAGCGGTAGCGGTGCGATAGCAGCCAGCAAATAGGCATCCTGATAACTGATTTTCAGTTGATGGCTATCCATGACGGCGTGGATAAGCCACCCCATCACAAAGAAGGTGAGCAACTCCGCCAGGAACAGAATGGTGGTTATAAACCGCCACTCCTTGCCACCGAAGCCCTGCATAAACGCGTCGCCGTATTGCGTGCCCGCGTAATAGAGCAGCACCGGCGGCAGAAACGACATCGGGACGACCACCACCCACGCCAGGAATGGAATGGACAGATCCAGGCGCCGCAGCTCTGACCAGGCGCCATTGCCAGAAAATGGTAGACGGGCAAGTTGTGTAATATTCATGATGCACCTTTAGAATGTTTCCCGCGTTATTTTTACTGATAGTTTCGGTGCGCCCAACGGTCAAGGACACGAGATGACTTCAGACAACTCGGCCATACCCAAAAAGAACATTCATGCGTTCTGGCTGTTTTTCCCGGCGGCGGCACTTCTGGCCGCAATGGTGGTCCCCCTATCCGTTCAAAGCGTTCTCTCAGGCTCAGGCTGGCCTCCGGGTTTTCTCGGTGCCGGACACGGACATGAACTGATTTTCGGTTTTGCCCTGGCCCTGATTGCCGGTTATACCCTTGGCCCCCAGCCCCGAGGCGTCCTGATGGTGCTATTCCTGCTGTGGCTACTGGCCCGGATCACCTGGATGTTGGTTCCTGGCAGTTTCGTGGCCCAACTCCTCAGCCCGGCTTTTGCGATATTGCTCGCCCGCTATGCCGTACCCAGATTCCAGGCTGCCAAGAAATGGCGCAACCGAATGGCTGGCCCGCTTATCCTGGTTCTTTGTCTTTTGTCACTGGCTTTCTGGCTTGCCAATAGCCCCCTGACAGAAGACTTTCAGCCAATACCGGAAACCCGCCGGGTGATGATGGCGGCCATTGTCGGGTTGCTGATGCTGATGACGTTCATCGGAGGCAGGCTCATTGCGCCGGCTGTGGCAGGAACACTGGAGAAGCGAGGCATTCCCCTCGCGGCGAGGGTGCAACCGCAGATTGAAGGGGCGCTGCTGATCATTCTGCCGCTGGCACTGGTGTTGATTGTTGTGCCGTTCGCGGCACCGGCCGCAGGACTTCTGTTGCTGGCGTCTGCCGTTCTGATCGTCATTCGCACCACTCGCTGGAAACTGTGGCGCTGCGCAAACCGGCCGGATCTGCTGGTTCTCGCCCTGGGCTATCTCTGGCTGGCAGCAGGCGCCGGTGCCACCGGGTTCAGTATTCTGGAGGGAACTGACCCGATTCCCTCCATGCACCTGATCACCATCGGGGCTCTCGGAACTCTATCCGCCAGCGTGATGCTCCGGCTGGCCTGGCAGCGCGCCAAAAGGATCACGCCACCCTCCTGGCAGGTTGTCGGGATCGCCATCGGCATGGCCATCGCAGCACTGGCCCGTTTTGCTGCGGGCATTACGCCTTTCGCCAAACCCGGCCTGCTCTGGCTCTCGGCCGCAAGCTGGTCCTGCATCTATTTCTTCGTGGCATTCCAACTCATTGCTCTGTTCCGGCACAGCCAGAATCGACGGAAATGATTGGCTACCTCCACTGCGCTCACGACTGAAATGACTACCCATTCCGGGATATCACCATCGCATCTTATTGAATTAAATGCGTTTTCAGAACCAAAAACACGAGGGGAATACCACCCGAAAACCGGCCAGAGCGAACGGCATTTTGTCCTTGAGAAATATCAAGAATGACTCCCCGCCTCCGTTAGCACAATGGTGTCGAGAAGCCCAAGCGCCACCAGAAACGGGGCCGAGGGCATGTTAACCGAGGGAGTCAAAAACATGGCCAAAACCAACGCAGACATCGAAAACTGGGATGTCGAAAGCGAAGAATTCTGGGAGCGGGAGGGCAAGCGTATTGCTTCCCGCAACCTATGGATTTCCATCCCCAGCCTGTTGATGGGCTTTGCCGTCTGGCTGATGTGGGGAATGATCACCACCCAGATGAAGAACCTGGGGTTTCCTTTTACCATTGATCAGCTGTTTACCCTGTCTGCGATTGCAGGCCTGTCGGGCGCCACCCTGCGGATCCCGGCCTCCTTCATGATCAAGATTGCCGGCGGGCGAAACACGGTGTTCCTGACCACCGCCCTGCTGATGATTCCTGCTGCCGGCACCGGCATAGCGCTGATGAACCCGGATACGCCATTCATCGTATTCCAGGCCCTGGCACTGCTCTCCGGCATTGGTGGCGGTAACTTCGCCTGCTCCATGAGCAACATCAGCACCTTCTACCCGAAAAGCAAACAGGGCTATGGCCTGGGTATGAACGCCGGTCTCGGCAACTTCGGCGTCACCACCATGCAGGTGGTCATTCCGCTCGTGATGACTGTCGGCATCTTCGGCGCCCTCGCCGGCGACCCGATGCAATTGCAAAGCCCGAGCGGCACCCTGATTGGCCGCATCGAAGCGGGCACCGACACCTGGATCCAGAACGCCGGGTTTATCTGGCTGGTATTCCTGATTCCGCTGGCGTTTGCCGGCTGGTTTGGCATGAACAACCTGAAAGTGGTTACCCCGAATCCGGGCAACCCGCTCTCCGCCTTCGGCAAGATTCTGGGACTCTATGGCGTAGGCATTCTCGCCTCTATCGCAGGCGTCTGGGCCCTCGGCGTACTGAACATGTGGCTCGCCCTGCCCCTGACCATCGTGCTCACACTGATCCTTCTGCGACTGATCCCCGGCGATATCAAGCCCAACATCCAAGCCCAGTTTGCGATCTTCAGCAACAAGCACACCTGGTCCATGACTGTGCTTTACATCCTCACCTTCGGTTCGTTCATTGGCTTCTCCGCTGCCCTGCCCCTGTCTATCAGCGTTATCTTCGGCAATATGATGGAAGTGGCGGCTGATGGCACGGTAACCCGTGTGGTGAACCCGGATGCGCCGAGCGCACTGACCTGGGCCTGGATGGGGCCGTTTGTCGGCGCCCTGATTCGCCCTGTGGGTGGCTGGATTTCCGACAAGGTGGGCGGATCCATTGTTACCCAGATCATTTCGGTTGTGATGGTTGCAGCTTCCGTGGCCACCGGCTATGTGATGATGCTGGCCTACAACTCCACCGATCCTAATACCTACTTTGCGCCGTTCCTGATCCTGTTCATCATCATGTTTGCGGCCAGTGGTATCGGTAACGGTTCCACCTTCCGCAGCATTGGCTTCATCTTCAACCAGCAACAGAAAGGCCCGGTTCTGGGCTGGACCTCCGCGGTTGCCGCCTACGGTGCCTTCATCGCCCCCAGGGTGATGGGACAGGAAATCCAGGCGGGCACTCCGGAAGTGGCCATGTACGGGTTTGCGGTGTTCTACGCACTCTGCCTGGTGGTTAACTGGTGGTTCTACCTGCGCAAGAACGCATACATCAAGAATCCCTGATATCAGCCCCCTGTAAAAACCGGCGCCCGACAAGGGCGCCGGTTTTTTTGTGCCTGTGTTTTATCGAAGGCTGCCTTCTTGCCTGCACCAATGACGCCGCCAGCCGCAAATGCTACATTCGAGATATTGGATTAAACTGCGCCAGAACCGGGGAGCCTGCCATGTCCTTCGAAGAACTCTTCGACGCCAGCTACGAACGCGTTCTGCAGTCCTCTCCCGAGTTCCCTGACTTCTTTGAGGCCTTCTATCGACGGTTCCTGATGTCTTCGCCGGAGGTGCGAGCATTGTTTCGCAATACCGATATGGCGGTTCAGCGGAGTATGCTGAAGAAATCCTTTTTCAGCCTGGTAGCGTTTTACGCCAGCGGCAACGTGGACGATGTCCTCCACCGGATTGCCTGCCTGCACAGCGCCCGCCATCTAAGTATCAAGCCCCACCTCTATGACCTGTGGCTAGACTGTCTGACGGACACTGTACGAACCTATGACTGGGAGTGCAGCGATGACATCGAGCTGGCCTGGCGGTTGGTCCTGAGCCCCGGAATCACCTACATGAAGTTCAGCTATGACCACTTCTGATCCGGGGCACAGGAGGACAGGCCTGATCACCGAAATGCTGTCCCTCCAAACGCAAAAAAGCCGCCGGGCAATGCCTCGGCGGCTTTCTCTTCGACAGTTACGGGTTAGCTGGTAGCGGCAGCCTGCCGGCGACGCTCCTCTTCCTCGATCTGCAGATCCACAGAAGACACGTGGTATTCCTCGGAGAATCCGCTTTCCGGCTCTTTCAGCCACATGATGCACAGCAGCCAGCTGATAAATGCGCCGCCGGCAATGATGTAGAAGAACTGGGTCGGGGTTACGAAGGTGAAGATGGTCAGGTACACCACCGCACCCACGTTGCCATAAGCGCCCGCCATACCGGAAATCTGGCCGGTGAGACGCCGCTTGATGGAGGGGATAATGCCGAAGGTCGCGCCTTCTGCACCCTGCACGAAGAAGGAGGTGAATACGGTAATGCCCACGGCAATAATCAGCGGCCAGTTGGAGTTCATCAGGCCCATGAGCGCAAAGCCCACGGAAATGCCGAACATGTAGCTGAGCATCACGAACCGGCGGTTACCCATACGGTCTGACACCAGGCCACCCATGGGGCGCGCCACCAGGTTCACGAAGGCAAAGGAGGCAGCGATAAGGCCGGCAGCGGTCGCGCTCAGGCTCCAGGTTTCCTCGAAGAACATCGGCAGCATGGATACCACCGCCAGCTCGGCACCAAAGTTCGCGAAATAGGTGCTGTTCAGGGCGGCAACGCTGTTGAACGGGTACTTGTCGTCTTCAGGCACGCCCTTTTTCAGGATCGGGACATTCACCCGCAGGATCTGGATAATCTGGTAGGTTACGATGGCCACAATCACCGCGTAGCAGATGGCCGCTCCAGTGGCGCTCAGGTAGCCCATGTTCTCGATTCGCCATACCAGAATGCCGAGAACACCCACCAGGGGAATGGTCCAGAGGATCAGCTTGATCATGTCGCCCCAGCTGCTGACTTCCAGCGCTACGGCCTTGCGGGGCTTGCGGTGGACTGTGCCTTCAGGGCCGTCGGTAATCGCAAACCAGTAATACACACCGTAGGCCGCCATCACGATCGCGCTCTGGGCGATGGCCCAGCGCCAGCCGTCTTCACCGCCATACATGTGCAGGGCGATGGTGGGCAGGGTGATAGCCGCCGCGGCGGAACCGAAGTTGCCCCAGCCTGCATAGAAACCTTCGGCAAAGCCGATGTCTTTGGGCTTGAACCACATGGCAGTCATGTGGATGCCGACCACGAAGCTGGCACCGATGGAACTGAGAACCAGACGGCTGACCAGCAGTTGAGTCATGGTGTTACCAAAAGCAAACACCAGAGCGGGAATAGCCATCAACACCATCAACACGGAGAACACCCGGCGCGGCCCGAAACGGTCCAGGGCCATGCCCACGATGATCCGGGCAGGAATGGTCAGTGCCACGTTACAGATGGCAAACAGGCGGAGGTCATCAGCGGTGAGCCAATTGACGCTTTTGAGCATGCTCGATGCCAGCGGCGCCATGTTGAACCACACGTAGAAGGTAATAAAGAATGCAATCCAGGTCAGGTGCAGTGCCCTGACTTCCGGATTCTTGACGCGGAAAACGTCTGCGACTTTCATGTCAGCCTCCCTGGGCTTTCAAATACAGAAACGGTTGCTAGCCAGACTCAACGGCTGGGCAGAATAAGAAGCGGGCACTGGATGCGGCGGGCGAGGAAGGAACTCACGCTGCCGAAGGTCATGTAATCCAGTTCGTCCACGAAATAGGTCAGTGAGCGGGCGATGAAGCCACCGTCAGGCTCATGGCTGTGGCGGGCAATCACCAGCATGTCCGGGTGGACCTTCTTTTCCGCGGCAAACAGCAGCATCTTTCGGGCATCGCCCTCCAGCACCATATTTTCCGCGGAGACCTGCTCCCTCTCGCACACTTCCATGGCCTCGGCGATGTGTTTTTTCAGATCGCTCAATTCTTCCTGGAACAGGTCTTCGTTTCCGGAGGTGATGTCCCGGGGATTCTCGGCAACTGCAACCAGGGTGATTACAGGTTTGAGATCGCGAAACATGGTGATGGTCTGAGCCAGTGCCAACCTGGCATTTCGCGATCCGTCATAGGCAATCATGATTTTCATTTCTGGGTTCTCCCGAGGGCGTTTTGCCCCCCTTTCAAAGGCGATTTCAAAAGGCATCCATTGATATCTGTCAGCATTAGCCCACACTCTGGTGGCGCCCATAATTGACGTATATCAACCCTTTCAACGCGTACCCCACGAGAGAAATCAAGGGCCTATCCCCTGCGCGCCAAAACCCTCCAATTGCCTACCACTACTGCACCCAACAGGAGGTACCTCCAATGCCCCGCATGGAAAAACCCTGTTTTTGGTATGGTTTAAGAGGTGCTTTCGGAGAGCACTCGACGGATATCTGAAAGGAGGGGAAACATGGCCACTAGCCCGACAAAACCCGAGCAATATCGCGCGCTGGGTTTATCCACTTTCGCCTTCACCCTGTGCTTTGCGGTGTGGACCATTTTCTCCATCATCGGGATTCGCATCAGCGAAGATCTCGGTTTGTCCGATACCCAACTGGGGCTGCTGATGGCGACCCCCATTCTCACCGGCTCGATAAGTCGGCTTTTCCTGGGCATCTGGACAGACCGGTACGGCGGCCGCTGGGTGTTCGGTATTCTGATGCTCACGACCGCCGCCTGTGTGTACCTGCTCACCTTCGCAACCACGTACATCATGCTCCTGGTGGGCGCTCTCGGCGTGGGTCTGGCCGGTGGCGCCTTTATCGTGGGTGTGGCGTACACCGCAGCCTGGTTTGAGCCGGAGCGTCAGGGAACGGCCCTGGGCATTTTCGGCGCGGGTAATGTGGGCGCGGCAGTAACCAACTTCGGGGCCCCGTTTTTGCTGGTGGCGTTCGGATGGGAAAGCACCGCCCAGATCTACGCCACGGTGCTGGCGATCATGGGTGTCGTGTTCATTCTGCTGGCCAGGGAAGATCCCCTGGCGGCAGAGCGAGCGGGCGGCAAGTCAAAATCCTTTCTGGAGCAGATGGAGCCTCTGCGAGAGCTGAGGGTCTGGCGTTTTGCCCTGTACTACTTCTTCGTGTTCGGTGCTTTTGTAGCTTTGGCGCTCTGGCTGCCCCACTTCCTGATTGGCGTTTACGGCCTGGACATCAAAACCGCCGGTATCATTGCCGCGCTCTACACCATTCCGGCTTCTCTGTTCCGGATTCTCGGCGGCTGGATGTCAGACCGGTTCGGCGCTCGCCGGGTAATGTACTGGACCTTCGGCGCTTCGGTTCTGTGCACCTTTTTGCTGAGCTACCCGCCCACCGATTACGTGGTTCAGGGTATTGATGGCGATATCCGCTTTACCCTGGCCATGAACCTGCCCATGTTCGTGGCGCTGATCTTTATCCTCGGATTCTTCATGTCTCTCGGCAAGGCCGCCGTGTACAAGCACATTCCGGTTTACTACCCCATGCACGTCGGCGCTGTAGGCGGCGTGGTTGGCATGATTGGCGGGCTTGGAGGGTTTATCCTGCCACTGACCTTCGGCGTACTGAACGACCTTACAGGCATCTGGCAGAGCTGCTTTATGCTGATGTTCGTGATCGTTGCAGCTGCCCTGGCCTGGATGCACTACGCAATCCGGTCTGCCGAGCGGGTCGAGTGGGCTGCCAATGAGGAGCGAACAGACCTCCCGGAGCTGGCCTCGCCACAACTGTTTTACCCACTGAACCGAAAAGTGCCCAAAGAACCGTTGGCGCCACCGCCAACAGCCGGGAAATCATAGACTACCGTAACGATTGCCCCTCGTTGCCCCGCACTGCGGGGCTTTTTCGTATAATGGCGGCACTGCAATGAGGCTGATTCGGTAAACGGGAGAACCATCATGGCGAAGTGGCTGGTTAAATCAGAACCTGCGGAGTGCGGCATCGAGGATTTCGCCAAGGCGCCGGAAGGGATCATCCCGTGGGACGGCGTGCGCAACTACCAGGCCCGGAATTTTCTGGCCCGCATGGCAGAAGGCGACGAGGTTTTCCTCTACCACTCCAGCTGCAAGCACATCGGGATTGCCGGTATCGTGAAAGTCGTTCGCAGCGCCTATCCGGACCCGACCCAGTTTGACCCGGAATCGCCCTACTACGATGGCAAGAGCACAAAAGAAAAGCCCCGCTGGCAGGCTGTAGACATGAAGTATGTCCGCACCCTGCCACAGCTGATCCCGCTGGATAAGCTAAAGACCATGGCCGGGCTTGAGAACCTGCCTTTGGTCCGGAAAGGAAACCGGCTTTCCGTCATGCCGGTGAGTGAAGAGGAGTGGCAAATCATCCTTAACCAGGCTGGCTGAGACCAGGGATCTGCCATCGGCTTGTCACTCGTCGTGGGGAATCGGATCCGGGCTGCGATCCCAGCCCACCAGCGCCAGGGTTGCCACCACGCCAATCAACAGCCCCATCCAGGGTTCAAAGAACGCCAGGGCGGCGCCAATCAGAACCACCGTGCCCCGGGAGGCATTATCCCTCGGGATCGACATGGCAATGTAGGCACAGGCAAAGCCGGTCAGCACCAGGGTCAGCGACAGCGCCACGCCCAGCAGCGGTTTGAGCCCGGTCAGCAACGGCAGCAGGAAGAAGATGAACGGCAGGCCCATCAGGTAGTAGGAGGCCAGCCCGCTGTGCAGGCTGTTCATGGCCTTCGGCCCCTGCTTCCAGCGCTGGACGACAATTACATGCACCCCGGTCCAGACCGCGCCCTGGGTCGGGAAGAACGGCGCAACAATGCCCATGATCGCGTTGCGGATCGAGAGGGAAAAGTGGGTGCGGTTGAGGTTGATGTCCACATGCTCGTCTTTGCGTACCTTCAATCCGTCCCTGAGCACTTCGTTGCCGGTAACCAGATCACCAAACAGGATAATGTAGGCAATCAGTGCCAGCGGAATACTCTGGAGAATCATCTCGTGTGACGGCCAGCCAATGACCAGCGGTGACACTTTCGCCAAAGCCTCGCCAAGGGGCGGCACCAGGAATCCCCACTGGATATCGAAGCTCACCTCGCCTACCAGCGGCCCGACGATCGCGGCCGCCAGGAATCCTGGCAACAGGCCCAGGGCGCCTAGCATGAAGAAGAACCGGCTGCGTTCCTTGAGCTTCTGCATCGGAATCGAAAAGGTGAAGATCAGGCAGATGGCGCAGGCAAGACCGGTGGCAATCGGCTGCTCAAGCAGAAAGCGTTCGGCATCATCCACGAACACCCGCTTGAGCGCGGCAATGGAGGCTCCCAGGATAATGCCTGCCTTGAGGGTGTCGGGCAGCCAGATCACGAAACGCCGGCCCAGGCCGGTTATCCCGAGAAACAGCACAAGGGTGGCAAATACCAGGCTCAGCGCGGTCATTGCCTGGAACCGGCTGACCGGGTCCTCATAGCCGCCTATGACAAACGCCAGAATCAGGGGCAACGCCGGGGTAATCCAGCCTCCCGCGTAAGGCTCACCAAAAACGATCACCGCCGAGGCAATCAGGGAGGCGTGAATCATGGACAGTGCGACGGCTTCTTCAAAACTCAGGCCAAAGAAGGCGGTCATCACGGGAATCAGCGCCAGGCCAGTAGCAGCGGAAACAAACAGCCCCTGCAGGAACTCGGACCAGCACAGGCGGGTATGGTAAAACGGCACGCGGAAGGTAAACGGCCCCCAGCGCCAGCCGGCTAACTCCGGTCTGTCTTCCATGGAATGTCACTCGCTTTTGGTATTGTTGTTTGTAACCTGATTATGGAAAGGGTTTGTCCATCGCACGAATGAATATTTCTGATCAAGCTGAATAAATCATGCTTATTACGTGCGGCCGTTCCGCTGGCAGGCGCGCCCGATCATCAGCCAGGCTATCCAATTCCGTCTCAGCCCTTTAGAATTCTGCCCTCCCCCCGAACTGTCTGGAGCCGAAGTCTGCCATGTCGTCCTCAATAAGCCCTGCCTCCGGTTTCGAGAAACTCCGCCGCATTGAGTCCAGCAAGGTTTTTCAGGGCGCCGTCATTACCATCATCATCCTGTCGGCACTGACCATTGGCGCTAAAACCTATGACCTGCCACCCCTGGTGGAAAAGTCGCTGATCGTGATGGACAACGCCATCACCCTGTTCTTCCTGGTGGAGATCCTGTTCCGGTTCGGTGTCTGCGCCAACAAGAAGCGATTTCTGTTCGACGGCTGGAACCTGTTCGATACCCTGGTGGTTATCGGTAGCCTGATTCCTCTGGATAATTCCGAAGCGGTATTACTGGGGCGCCTGTTGCGGGTTTTCCGGGTGTTGCGTCTGGTGTCGGTGGTGCCGGAACTCAGGTTCCTGATCAACTCGCTGTTGAAAGCGATCCCTCGCATGGGCTACATCGCCCTGCTGATGTTTATCATCTTCTACATCTACGCGGCCATGGGTTCCATGTTCTTCGCCAGCGTGGACGAGGAGCTGTGGGGCGACGTAGCCATTGCCATGCTGACCCTGTTCCGGGTGGCCACTTTCGAGGACTGGACCGATGTGATGTACGCCACCATGGAGCAATACCCGCTCAGCTGGATCTTCTACATCACCTTCATTTTCCTGACGGCGTTTGTATTCCTGAACATGATGATCGGGGCGATTCTTGAGGTCATGAGTGAGGAGCACAATGCCAAGCAGGCCCAGAAGGCCCACGATGAGCGGGATGAGATTGCTCGCCAGCTCCGGGCCGTTCAGGTGCAGCTGGCGGAGCTGACGAAGCAGGTCAGCGAAAAACGCTGACTCAGAACGGCTTGGTCATCGCCAGATGCAGAATCGCGCTCACCTGCACCAGGGCAAGCACGGCGGCTGAAATTCGAACGGGCTTGCCCAGGGTGGTCTTCAGAGCGAATACGCCGGCAATGATGTAGCCGAACAGCAATACGATCTTGGCAATCAGCCACCCGGGCATGGCCGAGGCGTAGCCGGCGACAAAGACCAGGGAAATGGCCGCGACCAGCAGAATCGTGTCGTTGATATGGGGAATAAACCGCAGCGGGGTCTGGCGCCAGCCCGGCCGGCCGACCGCGTCCAGCAGCAGGCGCAGGGCAAACAGCGTGATGGTCAGGTACGCGGTAGTCATGTGCAGGTGTTTCAGGATCATGTACGACGTCATGAAAGTTCCCTTGTAATTGAATGGGTTGCACCTATTGTACGCAATCTACCTCCAAGCAGGTATGGTTAACAAAGTCGGCAAGGTTTAACATATACACAGAATACATGTATATGGGAGACATCTATGTGGGCCATTCCGACTTGCCCTGATCGGGCGTCTGCCAGCGTCGGTCAGTTATTTTCCTATCCGTTCCGGATATTCTTTCTGTCCATGACCGTTCTGGCCCTAGCCGCCATTCCCCTGTGGGTAATGCAGGTAAACGGAGTTATCCGCCTGCCTCTGGCAATGCCCGGTTTATTCTGGCACCAACACGAAATGCTGTTCGGGTTCCTGTCGGCAGCAATCGCGGGGTTCCTGCTGACTGCCGTTTGCGTATGGACCCAAACCGAGCGTACCCACGGATTCAGGTTAGTGCTGCTGTGGGGCGTCTGGCTTGCAGGCCGTCTGCTGCTGGCAACCGGTGCCGACCTGCCGTACTGGCTGGTACAGGGCGTGAACCTCGCTTTCCTTCCTCTGGTAATGGTGGATGCCGGCTGGCGAATCTGGCACGCCCGGCAAAAACGGCAACTGATGATCATGGTGGTGCTCGGGCTGCTCTGGCTGATGCAGATCGGCTTTGTAACCCGGCTCGATATGACTTTCAGTTACGGCGCCCTGATCATGGCCATGGCACTGATCAGTATTATCGGTGGTCGCATTACTCCCGCATTTTCCACCGGTTGGTTGCGCCAGCGGGGCCTCGACAGCAGCGCCGTGAAAACGGTTCCCGCCCTCGATATGGCAACGATCTTCAGCCTGATTCTGCTGATGGTCTCTCTGGTCACTGGCTGGCAAACGGTGACCGGAGTGCTGGCGTTGCTGTCCGGTGCGCTTATGCTGGTGCGTCTGGCGGGCTGGAAAGGCTGGCTAGTTCGCCAGGAACCCCTGCTCTGGATTCTGCACCTGTCCATACTCTGGGTGCCAGTGGCCCTGTTCCTGCTGGCAGGCACACTGTTCGCAGGCTGGCCTTCCAATGCCTGGAGCCATGCCGCCGGCACCGGGGCAGTGGCGTGCCTGATTTTGGGGGTTATTGCCCGGGTCGCACTCGGCCACAGTGGCAGACCACTGGTTTTACCCAGGGGGATGGTACTTGCCTTCATCGCCATTCATCTGGCGGCGCTGGTACGAGTACTCACAGCCTTTGAAATCATTCCATGGCACGGCGGCATTGGCAGCAGCACCCTGCTCTGGCTGTTTGCTTTCGGTATGTTCCTCTACCGGTACACCGGTATCCTGGCCAGCCCCAGACCGGATGGTCGCGAAGGCTGACCCGCTGGTCAGGCGGCCAACTCCTGCCTGACCAGCAACTCGAACCTTGCCCTTGCCTGGCGGAACCGGCTGGCCGGGAAGTGAATACTGATTCCCTCCAGTGCCGCCAGCAACATTTCAAGGTGGGCATCCCAACCCGCGCAGGCAATGGGCACCAGGTCATCATCAGGCAGCAGCAAGGTCAGTGACAGGCGTGTTCCCTCGTCGATTGGTGCAAGCTCCCAAACCAGCGGTCGCTCGGGGGAATTACCCGAACTCCAGGAATAGGCGAGGCGACGATTGGGCTGGCAATCTGTGACCCGGCAATCGATCGGCATACCACTGTTTCCAAAATCCAGCTGAACCCGACCGCCCGGCCTGGCATCAAGTGTACCCGGAGCCAACCACTCTGCCAGATACACCGAGTCTGTCAGCATGGCCCACACACTCTCAGGCCTGTGCCCGACCTCTCTTTCCAGAAGCACCATAACCCGGTCACCCTTGCGCCGGACCTTGCACTCGATGGTTTCCTCATCCCCGGACATACCCCCTCCTTGCCAGTTTCGGCTTTACGGATTTCACGAAAACAACCTCTGGATGATTCTATTCGCAGGGTCCGGTGAGCACCTTGATGACCATCAAACGGGGCAAACAGACGAAATCCGGGAACTTCAAACCGGCAATCATCCACTAAAGGTCAATAGCTCCTCGCGAAATTCGAGCTAAAGTATGAGGAAATCATTTTGTAACAGAGATACTGGCACTATGAATCCGGATCGTTTTGACAAAGAAGACCTGATCAAATGCGGCCATGGTGAGCTCTTCCCCGGCTCCATGCGCCTGCCCATCAACGAAATGCTGATGTTCGACCGCGTTACCCATATCGCGGACGACGATGGCCTCTACGGCAAGGGCAGCCTCGTAGCCGAGCTCGACATCAATCCGGACCTCTGGTTCTTCAAGGTACACTTTGTTGACGATCCGGTGATGCCGGGCTGCCTTGGCCTGGACGCCATGTGGCAGCTGGTGGGCTTTTTCCTGGCCTGGGGTGGCGGCGAAGGCAAGGGGCGCGCACTGGGCGCCGGTGAAGTGAAGTTTACCGGCCAGGTGCTGCCCACAGCCAAGAAGGTCACTTACCACCTGGATCTCAAACGCGTGATCCGGCGCAAACTGACCATGGCAATTGCTGATGGCCGGATGGAAGTAGACGGCCGGGAAATCTACACTGCCAAAGACCTGCGGGTTGGCATGTTCACCTCGACCGATGATTTTTAGGAGTTAACAGGATGCGTCGTGTTGTAATCACCGGTATGGGCATAGTTTCCAGCCTTGGTACCAACCAGAAGGAAGTCGCCCAGTCCCTCAAGGAATCCCGTTCCGGCATCGGCTTCAGTGAGGAAGCCCGGGATAACGGTCTGCGCAGCCACATCTGCGGCCAGATCAACCTGAACCTGCCCGAACTGATTGACCGTAAGCTGTGGCGCTTCATGTGCCCGGCTTCCGGCTACACCTATCTGGCAATGCTTGAAGCCATTGAGCAGGCCGGGCTGACCGACAAGCACATAAAGGCAGACACCACCGGTATCATCTTTGGCCAGGGCGGCGCCTCGACAGTTGAGCTGCTCGATTCCATTGATACCCACCGCGATCGCGGTATTCGCCGGGTTGGCCCCTATCGAGTGCCCCGCACCATGGGCAGTGCCATCAATGCCTCCCTGGCAACCGGGTTTGGCATTCGCGGCATCAACTACGGCATCACCTCTGCCTGCGCCACCAGCGCGCACTCTATCGGCCATGCCGCGGACCTGATTGCCCTCGGGCGCCAGGATGTGATGTTTGCCGGCGGCGGCGAGGATATCCACTGGACCCTGAGCCTTCTGTTCGATGCCATGGGCGCCCTGTCGACCAAGTACAACGACACGCCGGAACTGGCGTCGCGCACCTATGACGCAAACCGGGATGGCTTTGTTATCTCTGGTGGCGGCGGTGTGCTGGCACTCGAGGCGCTGGAGCACGCCGAAGCCCGGGGCGCAAATATCCTGGCGGAACTGGTGGGCTTTGGCGCCACGTCAGACGGCGCCGATATGGTCGCGCCGAGTGGCGAGGGCGCAGTGCGGTGTATGCAACAGGCCATGAAGAATCTGGATGGCGAGATCAGCTACATCAATACCCACGGCACCAGCACACCGGCCGGTGACGTAACCGAGCTGAAAGCGCTGAAAGAGACCTTTGGTGACAAGATTCCGCCGCTGAGTTCCACCAAACCCCTGTGCGGCCATGCCCTGGGCGCGGCGGGCGTTCATGAGGCCATTTACAGCCTGATCATGCAGCGTGAAGGCTTCATTGCGCCTTCTGCCAACATTCAGACTCTTGATGAGGGTGCCGAGGGCTACCCGATCGTCCGTGAGCGCATGGACAACCAGAATCTCGACCTGGTGATGAGCAACAGCTTCGGCTTCGGCGGTACCAACGCCACGCTGGTATTCAAGAAGGTCTGAGACTGATCAGGACAGCCTGACAGAGCGGTATTCAGCCGGGGATGTCCCCATCCAGCGCTTGAAAGCCCGGCTGAATGCGCTCAACTCCGAAAACCCGAGCTGCTCGGCAATCTCCACCAGCGGTTTGGTCTTATCCTGCATGTAGGTCAGCGCTTGCCTGCGGCGAACATCCTCAAGCAAACGGGCAAACGTCAGCCCTTCACGCTTCAACTTCTTGTGCAGCGTGTAACGGCTCATATGCAGCTGCGACGCCACGACTTCCACACCAACCTTGCCACGAGCTAACTGCAAACTGATCAGGGAACTGACCCTGACACTCAGCGAAGCCCGCGCCACCTCTGGCGTCAGAGGCTTTGATGCCATCTGGAACTCCTCCTTTGGAACGCTTCGTCCCGAAAACCGAGACCGTGAGCGTACACATGTTAGCCGAAAATAATCAATACGACCTTTGAGCAGGATCAAGGGAACGTCCACCCGCATACGGCAAAATGCCCCGCTTTCAGAATCCCCCGGAGCCACTATGAACACCCCGGAACTGCTCGCCCCCGCGGGCACCCCAGAACACCTGGAAACGGCCTTTGCCTACGGCGCCGACGCTGTCTACGCCGGCCAGCCCCGCTACTCGCTGAGAGTAAGAAACAACAGTTTCAAAGACATTGCAGCCCTCGGTGCAGGAATTGAACGGGCCCACGAACTGGGTAAACAGTTCTACCTTGTCTCCAACATAGCACCTCACAACGACAAGGTGCGGTCCTACCTCAGGGATCTGGCGCCAGTACTGGAACAAAAACCCGACGCGCTGATCATGTCGGATCCCGGCCTGATCATGCTGGTTCGGGAAACATGGCCGGACCAGCCCATCCATCTCTCGGTACAGGCCAACGCGGTGAATTGGGCAACCGTCGAGTTCTGGCGCCGCCAGGGCATCAACCGGGTCATCCTGTCCCGGGAACTGGCTCTGAACGAGATCCGAGAGATCCGCGACCGGGTCCCTGCGATGGAACTGGAAGTCTTCGTCCACGGTGCCCTGTGCATGGCCTACTCGGGCCGCTGCCTGCTTTCGGGTTACATGAATCACCGGGATGCCAACCAGGGTGCCTGCACCAACGCCTGCCGCTGGAACTACAAACAGGTACAGCACGGCCACGACCAGACCGGCGACCTGATCGCCACCTGTGGCGGTAGCGACGTCCAGGAAGTGACGCCAAAAGAAATACTGCTGGAAGAGCCCAACCGCCCGGGCGGCTTCATTCCCGCCTACGAGGACGAACACGGCACCTACATAATGAACTCAAAGGATTTGAGAGCCGTTCAGCACGTCGCCGAACTGGCAAAGATGGGCGTCCACTCCCTGAAAATCGAAGGGCGAACGAAAAGCACCTACTACGTAGCCCGCACCACCCAGGTCTACCGCCGCGCCATCGACGAGGCGATGCAGGGCAAGCCCTTCGATATGAACCTGATGGACGAACTGGAAGCCCTCTCCAACCGCGGCTACACCGAAGGCTTCCTCCGCCGCCATCTTCCCCGGGAATACCAGACCTACGAACAGGGCTCCTCATTCCTGGGCACCCAACAGGTTGTCGGCACCATCACCGACACCGACGACCAATGGCTGACTATCGATGTGAAAAACAAGTTCTCCCCCGGCGACCAACTGGAACTGATCAGCCCTGCCGGCAACATCCGGTTCTCCGCCAGCATCATGGAAAACCGAAACGGCCAGGCCATGGACTGTGCGCCTGGCAGCGGACATATCGTTCGCATCCCGAAACCGGCTGATCTTCCACAAACTCTGGAGCACAGCTACCTCACCAGAATCCTGGCTACCGGCGACTAGCAATTAGTCTGAGGCGCCGGGCGGGACTGCCTCCCAAAACCGTGCATTGCCATGGATGGCAATGCCGAGCCCCCCAGGGATGGGTTCACGGCGTGTTTTGGGAGGCAGTCCCACCTGGCGCCCACCTCAGAAGATCCAGGCTTACAAGAACCAGACTATCAGCCTCATTACCACCCCCTTAGTGCCCCAAAGGCCGATTAAGGTATAATCACCCGACGCACAAATTAATACCTGACTATTTTACTCTGGTATTGTATAATCGCTCGCCAGAAGCGATGGATTCCGGCTGCTTTTCTGCTCAATTACCAGCAACAGCCCGGAAAATCCGTCATCCAAAAAGCGATTGCAGGGCGTACTCACAGGACGAGCGACCACTGCAACACCCAAACTGATAACATCCGATCGACAGCCACTTTTGACGCTGTCGGCGACACCAAGGGCGCAAGCCCGCGATGAGAGAATACGGAGCGACGATCATGGCGACCACCGACCAAGAGGTGAACGAGCTGATCAAACGGGAATACGAACACGGATTCGTAACAAACATCGAATCCGACACGTTCGAGCCCGGCCTGAATGAAGACGTTATCGCCCGCCTGTCCGGCATCAAGAAAGAGCCGGAGTGGATGCTGGAGTGGCGTCTGAAAGCCTACCGTCGCTGGCTCGAGATGGACGAGCCGGACTGGGCCCATGTGGGCTACCCGAAAATCGACTACAACTCGATTTCCTACTATTCCGCGCCCAAGCGCAAGGAAGACATGCCCCAGAGCCTGGACGAAGTGGATCCGGAACTGCTGAAAACGTACGAGAAGTTGGGCATTCCCCTGCACGAGCGCGAAAAGCTCGCGGGCGTGGCCGTAGACGCGGTGTTCGATTCCGTCTCCGTGGCAACCACATTTAAAGAACCGTTGGCCAAGGCCGGCGTGATTTTCTGCTCCATTTCCGAAGCCATCCGCGATTACCCGGAACTGGTCCAGAAGTACCTCGGCACCGTTGTACCCCACGGTGACAACTTCTTCGCCGGCCTGAACTCGGCGGTCTTCTCTGACGGCACCTTCGTTTACGTGCCCAAGGGTGTTCGCTGCCCCATGGAACTGTCCACCTACTTCCGCATCAATGCGGCTAATACCGGACAGTTCGAGCGTACCCTGATCATCGCCGACGAAGGCAGCTACGTGAGCTATCTTGAAGGCTGCACCGCGCCCATGCGGGATGAAAACCAACTGCACGCAGCGGTTGTCGAGCTGGTGGCCCTGGACGATGCCCAGATCAAGTACTCAACCGTACAGAACTGGTACCCGGGCGACGAAGAAGGCAAAGGCGGCATCTTCAACTTCGTCACCAAGCGTGGCGCTGCTATCGGCAAGAACTCCAAAATTTCCTGGACCCAAGTCGAGACCGGCTCCGCGGTTACCTGGAAGTATCCCAGCTGCGTTCTGCGGGGCGAGAACAGCGTCGGCGAATTCTACTCGGTAGCGCTGACCAACAACTTCCAGCAGGCCGACACCGGCACCAAGATGATCCATCTGGGCAAGAACACCTCCAGCACGATCATCTCCAAGGGTATTTCCGCCGGCAAGAGCTCCAACGCCTACCGTGGACTGGTTAAATTCGGCCCGGGTGCGGAAGGCGCGCGTAACTTCACCCAGTGCGACTCGCTGCTGATCGGCGACCGCTGCGGCGCGCACACCTTCCCGTACATTGAGAGCAAGAACAAGTCGGCCATTGTCGAGCACGAGGCAACGACCTCCAAGGTCAGCGACGAGCAGATGTTCCTTTGCCGCCAGCGCGGCATCGACCCGGAACAGGCGGTTTCCATGATCGTGAACGGCTTCTGCAAGGAAGTGTTCAAGGAGCTGCCCATGGAGTTCGCGGTCGAAGCCGGCAAGCTGCTCGAGGTAAGCCTCGAAGGGTCCGTTGGTTAAACGTCTATGCCCCGCTGGCCTTGGGGAGGTCAGCAAGCGGGGGAGCTTTCCGGGATACGCTGTGAATACGTCCCTGTACGATCGACAAAATCATCCATGATTTTGACGATCCCGGAAAGCTCCCCCGCTCACTGCCCCGAACATTTTCCGGGCACCGAAAGGGTCTAAATTTACAGACAGAATTTCAGAATAGAGAGAAGCCACAAATGCTGAGCATCAAGAACCTGCACGCATCCGTTGAGGGCAAAGAAATCCTCAAAGGCATCAACCTGGAAATCAAGGCCGGGGAAGTTCACGCCATTATGGGTCCTAACGGCTCTGGCAAAAGTACCCTGTCTCAGGTGCTTGCAGGCAACGAAGCATTTGAAGTCACCGAGGGTGAAATCACTCTGAATGGCGAGAACCTGTTGGAGCTTGAAACCGAAGAGCGTGCCCGTGAAGGCATCTTCCTGGCATTCCAGTACCCGGTGGAAATCCCCGGGGTAAGCAACCTGCAGTTCCTGCGCACCGCCGTGAACGCCATGCGCCAGCACAAAGGCCAGGACGAGATGAACGCGGCCGAGTTCATGAAGCTCGCCAAAGAGATTTCCAAACAGGTGGATCTGGACCCGTCGTTCCTCAAGCGGGGCGTCAACGAAGGCTTCTCCGGTGGTGAGAAAAAGCGTAACGAGATCCTCCAGGCACTGCTGCTGCAGCCGAAGCTGGCGATTCTCGACGAGACCGATTCTGGTCTTGATATCGACGCCCTGAAGGTTGTCTCTGACGGCGTAAACGCTCTGCGCGCGGAAGACCGGGCCATCCTGATGGTCACCCACTACCAGCGCCTGCTGAACCACATCGTGCCGGATTATGTGCACGTGCTGGCCGGCGGCAAGATCATCAAATCCGGTGGCCGCGAACTGGCCCTGGAGCTGGAAGAACGCGGCTACGGCTGGCTGGGCATCAAGGATGAAGAACCTGCCGACAGTACAGCCAATTAAGGAGGTCGCGGAATGAAACCAGCACCCACTCTTTCTACCGCGTTCCTGCATCCGGCCGGCCAGTCACTGCCCGAGCCCCTGCTTGCCCTGCGCAAGCAACGGGGAACGGCGCTGGTCGACATGCCGTTGCCGACCCGGAAAACCGAGAACTGGAAATACTCCAGCAAGTACCTGAAGCTGACCGACGACATGGCCATTTCGCTTCCGGCGGAAGGCAAGACCGGCAGCAGCCTGGCGGTACCCGGCTACAAGGTTGCGTTTCTCAACGGCGTGATGATGCCGGAAGCCTGTGAGTACCCGGATCTGGATGGCATCAGCATTCAGAGCTTCAGTGATCTGAGCGACGAGGACGCCAGTGATCTGGCGGACCGACTGGACAGCACCCTGGACAACAAGGCCGTCCAGATGGCCCGGCTGAACTCGGCGCGTTTTGAAGATGGCTTGCTGATTCGTCTCAAGCCGGACGCGGTGCTCGACCAGCCGCTGTTCATTGTTCACGAAGTAACGGCCGAGGCCAGCGGTTCGGCCTTCCCGCGTATTTTCGTGGATGCCGGTCGTCACAGCCAGATTACCCTCGTGGAGGAATACATCTCCAGCGGATCGGCCCCGGTCATGGTCAATACCGTCACCGAGTTCAACGTAGCCGAAGGCGCCAACATCACCAGCATCCGCCTGAACATGGAAGGCGAGAATGTCCAGCACATTGGCTCTACCGGTGTGGTGCAGCAGCGCAGTTCTCGTTTTGAAAGCCATACGGTTGGCTTTGGCGGCCCTCTGCGCCGGCATGACCTGCAGGTCCGGCTGGAGGGTGAAGGCGCCGAGTGCAAGCTTAACGGCGTGGTTGTTACCCAGGGCAAGCAGCACTACGACAACCACACCACCATTGAACATGTGGCTGCCCACTGCAACAGCGAAGAGACCTATCGCAATATTGCAGCGGACCAGTCCCATGCGGTTTTCAATGGCCGGATTCATATCCATCAGGATGCCCAGAAATCCAACGCGGATATGAACAACAAGAACTTGCTGCTGTCCAACGGGGCAGAAATCGATACCAAGCCGGAGTTGGAAATCTACGCCGATGACGTGAAGTGTGCCCACGGCGCAACCATCGGCCAGCTGGATGAGACCTCGCTGTTCTATCTGGTTTCACGGGGCATCGGACGGCGTGAAGCGAACGTTCTGCTTACCATGGCGTTTATCAACGAGCTGGTGGAGCAGATTCCGGTTGAAGCAGTGCGGGAAACGGTCCAGGGCCGGCTGAACCACTTCTTCGAACAGACATTCCAGGAGGCGTAAGCGGTTATGACCGATCTGTCCGTGGCAAGTACAGCCAAGCGCACCACCTTTGATGTGGAGGCCGTTCGCCGGGATTTCCCGATCCTGTCTCAGCAGGTGAACGGCAAGCCCCTGGTGTATCTGGACAATGGCGCCTCGGCCCAGAAGCCGGAGGCCGTGCTGAACGCCATGGATCGGTATTACCGTGAGATGCACTCCAATGTTCACCGTGGCGCCCACACGCTTGGCGACCGGGCGACCGCTGCTTTCGAAGGTGCCCGTGAGACTGTCCGCAACTTCCTGAATGCGGAAAGTACCCGGGAGATCATCTGGACTCGTGGCACCACCGAGGCCATCAACCTGGTTGCCAACGGGCTGGCACCGCGCCTGAAGGCCGGTGACGAGATTCTGGTGAGCCACATGGAGCACCACGCCAACATTGTCCCCTGGCAGATGATCGCCGAGCGCACGGGTGCGAAAGTGGTGCCTGTTCAGGTAACCCCGGACGGCGAGCTGGATCTGGAATCCTTCACCAGCCTGCTCAATGAGAAAACCCGTGTGCTGGCCATCACCCACGTTTCCAACGTGCTTGGCACCGTGAACCCTGTGGCGGCCCTGATTGAACAGGCCAAGGCCCACGGCATCATTACTCTGGTGGACGGTGCCCAGGCGGTACCTCACTACCAGCCGGATGTGCAGTCACTTGGCTGTGATTTTTACGTTTTCTCGTCGCACAAACTGTTCGGCCCCACCGGGATCGGCGTGCTCTATGGCAAGGCCCAGTTGCTGGAGGAAATACCTCCTTACCAGGGCGGTGGCGAGATGATTGAACGGGTGTCCTTCGAGCGGACCACCTGGAACACCCTGCCCTACAAATTCGAAGCCGGCACCCCGGCTATCGCCGAGGCGGTCGGGCTGGGAGCGGCCATCGAGTACCTGAACGGTCTGGACCGTCCAGCCATGGAAGCGGCCGAGGCCGCCCTGCTTGAGCGGGCCAACCAGCTGGTGGAGATGGTCCCCGGCATGAAAATCATCGGCACCGCAAAGCGCAAAGTGCCGGTCATGTCCTTTAAAATTGCCGGTTTGCACCCCAGTGATATAGGCACGCTGCTGGATCAGCAGGGCATTGCGATCCGCACCGGCCACCATTGCGCCATGCCGCTGATGGATTTCTATGGAGTTCCCGGTACAGCCCGGGCCTCATTCGCGTTCTACAATACACTGGACGAGGTGGATACATTGTTTACCGCCCTGCAGAAAGTCCAGCGTCTGTTTGCCTGATGGAGGTGGAATCATGACAGCCGAAGTCTTCACCCCGAGCGTTGCCGTCACCATGACGCCGAGCGCCGTCAAACACGTGCGCAAACAGCTCGAGAAAAAGCCGGAAGCCAAGGGCATCCGGCTGGCCATTAAAAAGAGTGGCTGCTCTGGCTTCAAATACGAAACCCAATGGGTGGAAGAGGCCTCAGCTGACGACAAAGTGTTTCACATAGATGGCGTTGATGTTTTCGTGAAAGAAGAGCATCTGCCGCTGGTGAACGGCATCGAGATCGATTTCGTGACGGAGGGCGTGAACTCCATGTTCCAGTTCCGCAATCCGAACGCCACCGCGGAATGCGGCTGCGGCGAGAGTTTTACCGTCGCCTGACCTGATGATGAGTTAGTAGGTCGGATTAGCAAAGCGTAATCCGACACCAAAGATCGAGAAAAAGCGAGGCCCGAACAGGCATGCAAGAACGGGAAGTGGTCCTGACCAAACGCGAGGTGGAAGCCCGCCTTGTTCCTTCCGGAACCGAAATCATGATTCCGTCGGACACCTTTGTGACTATTACACAGTCACTGGGTGGTACCTTTACGGTCGCCGTAAATGGCAATCTCGCCCGGATTGAAGGCCACAATGCCGATGCGCTCGGCAAGAAACCTCTGGAAAGCAGCTTCGAGACCCCTGAAGACGGCACCGTCAACGAAAACCAGGTCTGGGAAGCCATGCGGAACTGCTATGATCCGGAAATTCCGGTAAACGTGGTCGATCTGGGTCTGATTTACGATTGCAAGATAGAAAACGGCACCGAAGACGGCAATCATGTCTACGTGCTGATGACGCTGACTGCCGCCGGTTGCGGCATGGGCCCGGTGATTACCGAGGATGTGAAAACCAAGTTGGAGCACGTACCCAACGTGGACAAGGTCACTGTTGAGCTGACTTTCGATCCACCCTGGAGCAACGACATGCTCACCGACGAAGCCAAACTCGAACTGGGAATGCTGTAAATGACTGCCAGTGAACAGGACTTTCTGAACAACCCCCTGGGCAAAGACACCACCCTCGAAGACGTTCTGGATGGCTTCGAACTGCTGGACGACTGGGAAGAGCGCTACGCCTTCATCATTGACCTGGGCAAACAGCTTCCTGCTTTCCCGGAAGAATCCCGGGTTGAAGAAAACTATGTTCACGGCTGTCAGAGCCAGGTCTGGTTGATCCACCACTACGACGAAGACAGCGGCCGGCTTTACCTGTTGATTGACTCTGATGCCATGATTGTCCGTGGGCTGGCCGCCATCATTCTGGTCGCCCTTAATGGCAAAACGCCCAGGGACCTTCTGGCCACAGACATCGATGAGCTGTTCGAGCAACTGGACCTGTTCCGCCATATTTCACCGACCCGCGGCAACGGACTTAGGGCCATGGTCGGCAAGATCCGGGATATTGCGGCTGCCGAGGCGGCCGGCGCCAGCAGCTGATAGCCGCCAGCCCTACCAGATAATCGCTATATCATCCCTCTGAATATTCAAGATGCCTCCCAGTTGCGGCATGGTGCCCCGACTGAAATGTGGCTGGACCCTATCAAGGGTCACAGAGACCTCACTGTCCTGCAGCTCCGGAGAATCCCCCGGAGCATCCAGATAGCGCTTGCTCCGGTAGAGCTTCAGCTCGTCGCCCGGCCTGAGCCCTGCGGTCGCACCCGATTCCAATGTAACCCCGTGGCCGTCCACCCGCGCAATCCGGGTTATAAAGGGCTGACAAGCCAGCGCCTCGGTCACGGCTGCCGCCATGTCCCCGATTACGCCATTGACTGCCTGACCATAGGCGGTCTTTTGAAAGCCCGCCGAACCGAATCCGGCTGAACTGCCGGGGCTGGCGTCCCAGTCTGCTGCCGTAGCAAACCGCTGCCGGTATACCGGCGCACCACTGAAACCGTCAAAGATAATGAGGTCTGCAGCGAACCGACGTCGTTGATCCACCACACCAATACCCCGTTGCATCCTGTCCAGTACGGAAGTGCCCCACGCCGAAGGGTCTGCAACTCCAAGATCCCGAATAACCCCTGTTACCACGAACTGCACCCCCATTTCACGGGCCAGCTCGAGCACGTTGCTCAGTCGATTATCCCCCTGTTGAACCGTCGGTGCGTTCAACAGGTCGGTAAACATTCTGGACGTGGTAGCCCCGAAAACCTGCAGCCCTCCCTGGGCCACCAAACGCTGTTGTAGCTGTTGCGGCAAGATTTCGCCGGCATCGTCAATGCGCCCTACTCTGGCCTGGTCCGGGTACACCATCGGGAAGCCGGTCACTGCAACCCGCTTTTTCAGGCGGCCAGCATCTCCAGCGCCGCACTGACTGCGGCTCTCGCTGATATCTCCACGAACAATCACCCTTAGCAGGTTGCCACTCTGGTACTCATCGATTATCCGCACGTTCCTGGCCCTGGCGCTTGATGCAAGATCCATCCGGGACTCGGTGATAACACCATTTTCCATAGTATCGTGCGTACTTACCCTGGCCTCGTACTGCAGGGAAAGATCCCGGATCGCGGCCTTGCGGGCTTCGGCCCGGGCGGCTTCCAGATTGCCGTTGTGGATATTGGCGTGGCCCACACCCTCCAGAACAACCGCATGGGCGCCGGAAACCAGAACAAGGGCCAGAGCCCCAAGTGCGACCAGTGACAGCAAGCGTTTCATAGCTTTCAGTACTCTCGATCAATCAAGGTAATACAGGGAATCCACGCCCTTGCTCTGCACATCGCCCACGCTGTCATTTTCCTGCGGCATGGGGATCGGGCAGAGATCCTGCACCTGATCATCAGCCACCTCGGCGACACAGGCCCGGAAACGGGGCTCAAGCTTCAGTTCCATCACGGTCTCAAAGACTCCGTCGCTGTGCTCGTTCACGGCGACCAGCTTCGCTCCCCGTATGTAACTGTCGACGTAGGTTCTGAACATGTCATTGCGCAAGACAAAATCGTTCACGGTGGAACTTCCGTAAACGACGGTACCGTATACGCGTTCCACGAGATTGCGGTAGGCATCCAGCTGGGAGGCTCGGCGGGCCATCAGGCGTTTGCGGGTATCCGAACGGTCGGCCGCAACATCCTCATAGGTCCCCAAACCACTCACCCGCACTGTTATCGGCTCAAGCATCGTGTCCTGGCGTGGCTGGCTGCCGTTATCCCCCTGGTGGCTGCCAATCGGCGCACAGGCTGCGACCGTTGTGGCCAACAAGGACATGAGTATCCAGCGAAGGTTCATTGCGTGTCTCCAGAAAACATCATTTCCGGTTCCCTATGAAAGAATTACGCCAGTTTTTCTAAGCCACTGATATTACGCTCAACAACAGCTGATGTGACTATTCTGCTTCCGGCATGCGGCAAAAAACTGCCTCTGTTTACACATCGAAAACAAACCGTTACCCCATGCGTCATGTACCGGCAAACGTTCTGGATTAACCTTTCAGCTACGTAATATTTAATCTGCCTTTTTAACCAACAGGATTCCTCATGACCGGACACCGTCTGACCAAACTTTCCGTAGCCATTGGCCTATCCATCGCCACCTCCTCTGTGCTCGCCAGCCCGCAGTCTTTTATGTCTGCCCGCTCGTTCGCCATGGGTGGTACCGGGGTTGCCGTTGCAGTACCTGCTGACGCCCCTGCGGAAAACCCGGCCATGATGGCGGCGGATCATCACAGCTGGAACGACGATTTCGGGCTCACGTTGCCCTCCGTGAATGTGCGGGCGGCGGACGAGGAAGAGACGGTCGATCAGGTGGATGATATCCAGGACGTTATCGACGAATTTGATCAACTGGTGTCACAACTCGAAATCGATCCTACCCAGGCCAATGCCGACTCCCTGGCATTGACTGCCGGAGACCTTCGCGACCGCCTGGTAGATTTTGACAGGGATACCATGCGCGCCAACGCAGGCTTGGGCCTGGCCCTGGCCGTTCCTGGCAAGTCGCTTTCTGTGGGCGTATTTACCAACGCCAATCTCACCGCAACGGTTCGCGGCGAGCTTTCCGACGATGACCAGGCTCTACTCGACAGCATTGTCACAGCCGCAGAAACCGGCAATGTCACGAACGTGGAAAACGTCATAAACAACGCAGCTGTTGACCAGGACGGGAATATCATTTTCAACTCCAGAGGCCGGATTCTCGCCTCAGCCGTTGGCGAAGTGGGCGTTTCCTTTGCCCGCCAGTTCGACCTCTCCAACGGAAACAGCTTCCAGCTGGGGGTTTCCCCGAAATACGTCGAACTGCGCACCTTCCAATACACAGAATCGGTGTCCGGGTTCGAGGATGACGAGTTCGACGGCGACCAGTATCAGACCGACAAGAGCGGCTTTAACCTGGATATCGGCGCAGCTTACTCATTTGGCGATGAGAAGCAGTGGAATGCGGGCATCGTCGTCAAGAACCTCATCCCGATGGAGCTGGACTCTGCTGCCAGCCGTCCTGAGCTGGGAGAAGAAGTCCGTACACTGGAACTCAACCCCATGGCCACGGTCGGAATCGCCCACAAGAGTGAGTACCACGTAGTCACCGCAGAAATCGACCTGACCAAGAAAGAAGCCTTCGGCTTTGAGGACGATACGCAATGGGTAGCCCTGGGCGCTGAATTCGATGCCTTCCGTTACGCCCAGCTTCGGGTCGGTGCTCGCCACAACCTGGCCAGCAACGAAGACAATGATGGCATTGAAGAGAAAACCCAGTTCACCGCCGGTCTTGGCCTGAACATCGTGGGCGTACGCCTCGATATCGGCGCTCTTTACAGCGATGCCGATGTGGGCGCTGCTCTGGAGCTTGGCACCGCGTTCTGATCAGGAGCCTGCAACAAGCCCTCTCAAGCCCGCCCATGCAACAATGGGCGGGCTTTTTATATCCAGTCCCTCCACAAGTTTGCCTGCCCCGCCCGGGAACCGGATAATCCACCGACACACTCCCCGAAAGGAATCAGACATTTCATGCAGGCCTATCTGGTTGGCGGTGCCGTTCGCGACGAATTACTCGGCCTTGAGGTCAAGGACCGTGACTGGGTTGTCGTCGGCGCAACACCGAAGGAAATGCTTGCCAAGGGATTCAAGCAGGTGGGGGCGGACTTTCCGGTTTTTCTACATCCCCGTACCCGTGAAGAATATGCCCTCGCCCGCACTGAGCGGAAACAGGGGCATGGTTACCACGGATTCACTGTCTACAGCGCGCCGGATGTGACTCTTGAACAGGACCTCAGGCGACGCGACCTGACCATCAACGCGATGGCAAAATCCGAAAACGGCGACCTGGTCGACCCCTTTGATGGTCGCAGTGACATAACGAATCGCAAGCTTCGGCATGTCTCGGAAGCCTTCGCCGAAGACCCCCTGAGGATTCTGCGCACCGCCCGGTTCGCAGCCCGATTCCAGCCACTGGGATTTGCCGTGTGCGACCAGACCATGGCCCTGATGAAACACATGGTAGACAGCGGTGAAGTGGACCATCTGGTTGCCGAACGGGTTTGGCAGGAGTTCCAGCGGGCGCTACACGAACAGGCGCCAAAGGCCTTTTTCGCTGTTCTCCGTGACTGTGGCGCGTTGGCGGTACTGGTTCCGGAAATAGCACCATCAAATGTTTTTCAGCTGGCGATGGCGGCACTCGACTGCGTCCACAACCAATCCGGGGCGACCACTGAGGAACGATTTGCCGCCCTGCTGTCTCCCCTGGAAGCGTCTGTAGCCCTCGAGAGGGCAAAAGCCCTGAAGGCACCCAACGACTGCCGGAACCTGGCACGACTGGCGACGGCCTTCACGGCTCAGATCCGGAACATCCATCCCCAACATCCTGACGCCGAGACCCTGCTGAACCTGCTGGATCAGGCGGATTTGTGGCGCCGACCGGAACGGTTCTCGCAACTCCTGAACGTGCTGGAATGCGCCCTGCCCGGCGACCCTTACCCACTTAGCCTGCTTCGAACCGTATCGGAGGCGGCTACCGGCGTCGATCCGAAAGCCCTCCTGGCGGAAGGCTATAAAGGTAAAGAACTGGGCAGTGCGATCCGTAGTGCACGCCTGAAACGTATCGACGATGCCATTACCACGACCAACGACTGAGGAGTTCTCCATGCCGTCCAAAACGCCTGTTGCCCTGGTCACCGGCGCAGCCCATCGTCTTGGCGCACAAACTGCACGGACCCTCCACGAACGAGGCTGGAATCTGGTGATTCACTATCGGAGCCGGGACGAGCAGGCTAACTCACTGATTACGCAAATGAACCGTCAGCGACCGGACTCCGCCTGCGCCCTTCAGGCAGATCTGAGCCAGACAGCCGAGATAGACCGGTTGGCCAGTGACGCCGTCGAACAATGGGGCCGACTGGATGCACTGGTGAACAATGCCTCTGTGTTCTACCCCACCCCTACCGGGGACGCCACCGAACACGATTGGGACACCATCCTGAATACCAATCTCAGAGCCCCCTTCTTCCTGGTGCAGGCATGCCTGCCTGAATTGGGACGGAACCGCGGCAGCGTGGTGAACCTGATTGACATCTACAGTGAAAGACCCATCGACGACCACCCTCTGTACTGCGCCAGCAAAGCAGGCCTGGCCGCCCTGACACGTTCCTGGGCAAAAGATCTGGCACCGGACGTGCGGGTGAACGGCGTATCGCCTGGCGCCATCCTTTGGCCTGAAGGCGAAGCCGAGATGGATCAATCCGCCCAGCAGGCGATTCTCGACAAGACCCCGCTGGCCCGTACCGGCAATCCGGGCGATATTGCCGAAACCATCGCCTTCCTGATTTGCGATGCGCCGTTCATCACCGGGCAGATCGTCTCTGTTGACGGCGGTCGAAGCCTGAACATGTAAGCCCGATTACTTCCTGCCGGCCCGCTTGCTTTGGCCGGGCGCAGCTTTCCGGATACAATGCCGGCAGATTTCAATCCTGCACGCGCAGGACATGATTCCGCGCGTGCCTCTGATCCGGAGATTTCCCATGCGTGATGTCGTAATTGTTGCCGCCCGCCGTACTGCTATCGGAACCTTTGGCGGAGGTCTCTCCAGCCTGAGCGCAGACCAGCTGGGAACTGCCGTTATCAAGGCACTGCTCGAAGAAACCGGCGTCGCCGGCGACCAGATCAACGAAGTGGTGCTCGGCCAGGTGCTTACCGCCGGTTGCGGCCAGAACCCGGCTCGCCAGTCTGCCATCAACGCCGGCATTCCTGCCTCTGTACCCGCAATGACCATCAACAAGGTCTGCGGTTCCGGCCTGAAAGCCGTGCACATGGCGGTGCAGGCGATTCGCTGCGGCGACGCCGAACTGATGATTGCCGGTGGCCAGGAAAGCATGAGCCAGGCGCCCCATGTACTGCCCAACAGCCGTAACGGCCAGCGCATGGGCAACTGGTCCATGGTAGATACCATGATCAAGGACGGCCTTTGGGATGCCTTCAACGATTACCACATGGGCATTACCGCCGAGAATATCGTCGAGAAGTACGGCATCAGCCGTGAAGAGCAGGACGAGTTTGCTGCGGCGTCCCAGCAGAAAGCCGCCGCCGCTCGCGAAGCCGGCTATTTTGATGGCCAGATTGTTCCGGTTTCCATCCCCCAGCGTAAGGGCGACCCGATTGTCGTGGACCGCGACGAAGGACCTCGCGATGGCGTCACGGCCGAAGGGCTGGGCAACCTGCGCGCGGCCTTCAAGAAGGACGGCACAGTCACCGCCGGCAACGCCTCCTCCTTGAACGATGGCGCCGCTGCTGTGATGGTGTGCAGTGCCGAAAAGGCCAGGGAACTGGGACTGACCCCGATCGCCACCATCAAGGCGCACGCCAACGCCGGCGTGGACCCCACCATCATGGGCACCGGCCCGATTCCCGCCAGCCAGCGCTGCCTAAAGCTTGCCGGCTGGAGCACGGATGAACTGGACCTGGTGGAAGCCAATGAAGCCTTCGCTGCCCAGGCCATTTCCGTGAATCGCGACATGGGCTGGGACACCAGTAAGGTAAACGTAAACGGTGGCGCCATTGCCCTGGGCCACCCTATCGGCGCATCCGGCTGCCGCATCCTGGTCTCCCTGCTGCATGAGATGGTTCGCCGTGACGTGCACAAAGGTCTGGCCACGCTGTGCATCGGAGGCGGCATGGGCGTTGCCCTGGCCGTCGAGCGCTAAGCGTTCATGCTTCACGTTGTGCTGTACGAGCCGGAGATACCGCCGAATACCGGCAATATCATCCGGCTGTGCGCCAACACCGGCTGCCAGCTGCATCTTATTGAACCACTGGGTTTTAACCTGGAAGACAAACAGATGCGGCGGGCCGGGCTGGATTACAGCGAGTATGCCACGGTCAAGATCCACAGGAACTACCAGGACTTCCTGGCCAGCGAGCAGCCCGGACGCCTGTTCGGGCTGACCACCAAAGGCAGCACCCACTATCATGAAGTGCGCTACCAGGATGGCGACTACCTGATGTTCGGCCCGGAAACCCGCGGCCTTCCCGCTGATGTCCGCGAGGGTTTGTTGCCCGAGCACCGCCTGCGGGTTCCGATGCAACCGGAAAGCCGCAGCCTGAATCTCTCCAACACCGCAGCCCTGGTGGTTTACGAGGCCTGGCGGCAGCTGGGATTCTACGGAGCGACATAAAAAAACCGGCCGGAGCCGGTTTCTTTATTACTTCTTCACTTACCGCAGATCAGTGAGTCTGCTGCTCTTCGTTTGCCTCACCCGCAGCTTCTTCCTGCTTGCGCTTGAGCGCCTGGGCATAGATGGCATCGAAGTTCACCGGCGCCAGCATCAGGGCCGGGAAGCTGCCCTTGTTCACAATGCCGTCGATCGCTTCGCGAGCGTAAGGGAACAGGATAGTCGGGCAGTAGGCGCCCAGCATCTGGCCCAGCTGCTGACCTTCGATGCCCTGAACCAGGAACACACCGCCCTGCTGGATCTCGACGATATAAGCCACTTTCTCACCGACTTTCGCGGTAACGGTCAGGGAAAGCACAACCTCATACTGGTTGTCGCTGACCTTATTGTGGGAGGTATTCAGATCCAGGTTAACCTGCGGCTTCCACTGCTCCTGAAACACGGTGGGAGAGTTGGGCGATTCAAAAGACAGGTCCTTCACATAAATACGCTGAAGGGCAAACTGGGGTTGGTTCTGGTTGTCACTGCCTGCTGCGGCTTGCTGATTCTCAGCCATTTTCAGTCCTTTCGTTCTCAATCGTGGGCTCAGGGCCCGTTGTTATGGGATGCTCTAGAGCTTGCTGCCGGGACATTCTACGTTCAGGCCGGGCCGGCTAATGTGAAACAGTGCGGCAGAATGCTCTTCAGATCAAGGGCCGACCTATTTCTTAACCAGCGGAAGGTTGCTTGCCTTCCAGTCCGCAACACCGCCATTCAGACGAACAACATTGCTGAAGCCTTCCGCATTCAGCTGCTTGACCGCCATGGCGGAATGCTGGCCCATCTTGTCGGCAACGATGATCTGCTTGTCCTTGAACTTGCTCAGCTCGCCAACGCGGCTCTTGAGACTGTTCAGGGGAATGTTGATTGAGCCGGTGATGCGGCCCTCACCAAACTCCTTGCGGTCCCGGATGTCGACTACAACGGCTTCATCCTTGTTAATCAGATTAACCGCGCCCTGGGCCGAAATCTTGGCACCGCCACGACGGGACTCCAGAATAAGGATGGCGACCAGAAATGCCACGAACAGCGACACAAGAATGTAGTGGTTAACGACAAATTCAAACAACCGGTCCATGAATTTACCCTGATAATGAGTTTGGCCGGATTATACACAGCCTGCCCCCCGGACAGAAGGTGACGAAACTGGCCAGTAAATGCGAAAATAGATAAACTCAATTTTCGTTTTAGTAAATTTACTAACATTTTACTTCCGGACTGAATGATGACTGCAATGCGCAAGCCGACTGCACTGATTATCCTGGACGGCTGGGGCCACCGCGACCCGGCTGAAGACAACGCCATCAGCAACGCCAGCACCCCGTTCTGGGACAAACTCTGGCAGAACCAGCCCAAGACCCTGATCAATACTTCGGGCATGTTTGTGGGGCTGCCGCAGGGGCAAATGGGTAACTCGGAAGTTGGCCACATGAACCTGGGCGCAGGGCGCGTGGTCTATCAAAGCCTGACTCGTATCGACAAGGATCTCGAAGACGGTACTTTCCAGAAGAACGAGGTACTGTGCTCCGCAATCGACAAAGCCGTCCAGAGCGGCCGCGCCGTTCACCTCATGGGTCTGATGTCTCCCGGTGGTGTTCACAGCCACGAGGACCACATTATTGCTGCCGCTGAACTGGCTGCCGCCCGCGGGGCGAAGGAAGTTTACATTCATGCCTTCCTTGATGGCCGCGACATGCCACCCCGCAGCGCCAAACCGTCGCTGGAAAAAGCGGCGGCCAGGCTCAAGAGCCTGGGTGTCGGCCGGGTTGCGTCGATTGTGGGCCGTTACTATGCCATGGATCGGGACAACCGCTGGGACCGCGTGGAATCCGCTTACAACCTGATGACCCAGGGCACCGCAGAGTTCACCGCGGCCGATCCGGTATCCGGGTTGGAACAGGCCTACGAGCGGGGGGAAAACGACGAGTTCGTAACACCAACGCGCATCCATGCACCGGGCGAGCCCGAGGGCACCATCAACGATGGCGATACAGTTCTGTTCATGAATTTCCGAGCCGACCGTGCCCGGGAAATGACCCGCACCTTTGTTGAAAAGGATTTCGATGGCTTCGAGCGCAAGAAGCACCCGGAACTGGCCGATTTCGTCATGCTGACCGAGTACGCGGCCGACATCAAAACCTCCTGCGCCTACCCGCCGGAGCAGCTTACCAATGGCCTTGGCGAATATATGGCGAAGCAGGGCAAAACCCAGCTGCGCATTGCCGAGACCGAGAAATACGCCCACGTAACCTTCTTCTTCAATGGTGGCCTGGAAACGCCGTTCGAAGGCGAAGACCGTATCCTGGTGCCCTCTCCCAAAGTTGCCACCTACGACCTGCAGCCTGAAATGAGCGCGCCAGAAGTCACAGACAAGCTGGTAGAAGCTATCAAGAGCGGCAAATACGATCTGGTAGTCTGCAACTACGCCAACGGTGACATGGTTGGCCACACCGGCAAGCTCGATGCGGCCATCAAGGCAGCCCAATGCCTGGACGAGTGCGTGAAGCGCGTTGTTGAGGCCCTGGATGAAGTTGGCGGCGAGGCCCTGATCACCGCCGACCATGGCAACTGCGAACAGATGACCGATCCGAACTCCGGCCAGGTTCATACCGCCCACACCATCGGCCCGGTGCCACTGGTATACACCGGTCACCGCAAGGTTGTGCTCAGGAACGACGGCAGTCTGAGCGACGTTGCGCCCTCGCTGCTCACCCTGATGGGACTGGAGAAACCGAAAGAAATGACCGGGCACAGCCTGGTTGAAATCGGTTGATCCTGGTACGGAAACAACCTTTGCGACTTACCGCAATTCTGGCGCTCATCCTTTCTCTGGGTGCAGCGCCGGCACTCGCCCAGCAGGATGTCACACCAGCGCAGATCGAGGAACTCAAGGAGCGCATTGAGGATATCGATGATTGGCTGGAAGATGCCGAAGAAGACCGCTCCTCCCTGGAGCGGCAGCTTGCCGCGACCGAAAAGAACATCAGCCGCCTGACCCGCGAGCGTCGCTCCCTGCGACAGCAGGCAGAACAGCAGCAGCAAAGACTCCGGGAACTGGAGAACGAGGCGCAGGAACTGACCCGCACACTAGACCGCCAGCGGGACAGCCTCAAGAAGCAGATCCGCGCAGCCTGGATGGAAGGGGATGCGCCGGCAGTGAAGGTTCTTCTCAATGAAATTGATCCGGACAAGATTGCCCGGACCATGACCTACTACGAATACCTCAGTAAGGACACGGTTACTCGGCTGGAGGCGTTCCGGAAAAGCTTGCAGGAACTCAGAAGCACTCAGGCTAAAGTGCAGTCAACCCGTGTTGAGCTGGCAAGGACGGAAGAGAACGTCGCCAAGCGCCAGCAGGAGCTGACCGAATCCAGACAGGAACGCCAGCAGACCCTGGCAGCGCTCAATGCCGATATCCAGAACCGCCGCAGCGAACGGGAAGAGCTGGAATCGGATCGCAAGCGGCTGGAAAATCTGCTTGAGGAAGTGCAACAGGCCATTAATAACATACCCTCACCCAATGAGTCCCAGCCCTTCGCTTCATTGCGCAACAAGCTGCCCTGGCCGGCAGAGGGCCGGGTATTGAGCCGGTACGGTGAGCGTTATGCCGACGGCAAACTCCGGCGTAATGGCCTGCTTATCGCTACCGGGGAGGAAGCGGAGATCCGCGCCATACATTATGGCCGGGTCGTGTTTGCTAACTGGCTGAGGGGATTTGGCCTGATCACCATCATTAATCACGGTGACGGCTACATGACACTGTACGGCCACAGCAGCAGCCTGTTCACCAGCCCCGGGGACTGGGTGGCTGCCGGCGAGCCCATCGCCCAGGCTGGCCGTACCGGTGGCACCGATTCCCCGGCCCTGTATTTTGAAGTCCGGCACAATGGCAAGCCCGACAACCCCGGCCGGTGGCTGGCAAACTGAGAAGCCCCTGGAGGGCTGACAAACGCCGCGGGTAACGCCATACTGTCCGGAATCAGGGAATCCAGTCCAACTATCGGAATAAAAACGGGATATGTGAATGAAACGGGTCAGAAGTACACTCCACGCCTTTCCATTGCGCAGCATTGCGCTCGCCACCTGTTTCGCAACCGCTTCCGGACTGGCCTGGGCCCAGGATGAAGACGCCGCCACCGAACAGCTGCTGGAAGGCATCCAGAACGGCGAAAGGGTAGAAATCAGCCTGCCGGATCCCGAGAAACAACTGCCGCTGGAAGACCTCCGCAAGTTCACCGAGGTATTCAGCCGCATAAAGGATGCCTACGTAGAGGAAGTGAGCGATCGCAAGCTCCTCGAAAGCGCTATCAAGGGCATGCTGTCAGACCTTGACCCACACTCCACCTACCTGGCACCGAAAGACTACGAAGAGCTGGAAGAAAGCACCTCCGGCGAGTTCGGCGGCCTGGGCATTGAAGTGGGCATGGAAAACGGCTTCGTGAAAGTGATTGCGCCCATCGACGACACGCCGGCACAGAAGGCGGGCGTACGGGCCGGCGACCTGATCATCAAACTTGATGAAAAGCCGGTCAAAGGCATGAGCCTGGAGGAAGCCGTTCAGCTTATGCGGGGTAAACCCGGCTCGATCCTGACACTCACTATCATGCGTGAGGGCGAAAGCGCACCCATCGAAATCGAAGTGGAGCGCGACATCATCAAGGTGACCAGCGTGAAATCCCGCATGCTGGAGAATGGCTACGGCTATGTCCGCATTACCCAGTTCCAGGCCGATACGGGCTCACAGTTCAAGGATGCCCTCAACGGGCTGGAAGACGAACTTGGCCGGGACCTTGACGGGCTCATCATCGACCTGCGAAACAACCCGGGCGGTGTGCTGCAAGCCGCTGTAGAGTCTGCCGATGCCCTGCTTGATGAAGGACTGATCGTCTACACCGAAGGCCGCATCCAGAGCTCCCGCCTGCGCTTCAGCGCACGGGCTGGTGACATCATGGAAGGCACGCCCATTGTGGTTCTGATCAATGGCGGATCTGCCTCCGCCTCGGAAATCCTCGCCGGTGCCCTCCAGGACCATGAAAGGGCCGTGGTGATGGGTACTAAATCCTTCGGCAAGGGCAGCGTTCAGACAGTGATTCCGCTGGATGAGACCCATGCCATCAAGATGACCACCGCGCGCTATTACACGCCCGATGGACGCTCCATCCAGGCAACCGGTATCAAACCGGACATCGAAGTACGCCCGGCGGAGCTGAAGGAACTCGACAGCAAGCCCTTCTTTACCGAAGCAGACCTGAGCGGGCATCTTGAAGGCCAGAATGAGGGCGAACAGCAAAACGAGGAAAACAGCGCAGAGGGCCAATCCGGCTCCATGGCGGACCGGGATTATCAGTTGCGCTCGGCACTGAACCTGCTTAAAGGCATCCGGATTCTGAACCCCAACAAAAAGGACAAGGCAGAAGGAAACGATCAGTGAGAGTGGCGAGTACTCTGCTGGCCCTGGCATTCTGCATTGCCGCCGGCGCAGTGTCGGCGGAACGGGCCAGAACAGCTCTGCCCCCGACCATTGCCATCATTATCGATGACATGGGCCACAGCCTCGCTGAAGGCGAGCGACTGGCCAACATGGATCAGCCGCTCACCCTGGCATTCCTGCCCTATCGCCGGCATACCGACAGTCTTGCCCGCCTTGCCCACAAGCAGCACAAGGAGATCATGCTGCATGCCCCCATGGCCAATACCCGCAATTATGGTCTCGGCCCGGGTGGTCTGACGCCAGACATGGACGAACAGAGTGTGACAACGACTCTGCGCAGGGCGCTGCAGTCCATTCCACACGTCCAGGGCGTTAACAACCACATGGGCAGCCTGCTGACCCAGCAACTGCAGCCCATGGACTGGGTGATGAAGGAGCTGTTCCGCTACCCGGTTTACTTTATCGACAGCCGCACCATCGCCTCATCTGTTGCTGGTGACGTCGCAGCCGCCTACCGGATTCCAACCATGACCCGGGACGTGTTTCTCGACCATGAGCAAACCGAGGAATTTGTGGACCGCCAGTTCAAACTGCTGATCAAGCGCGCCCGGGAAAACGGCAGCGCCATCGGCATTGGCCATCCTCACAAGGTCACTGTGGATTACCTGGAAAAGCACCTGCCAAAACTCGATGAGCAAGGCATCGCAATTGCCACCGTCAGTGGCCTCTGGGCCATGCGCAACGGCAATCGGGAAATGTTTGCGGAAGGAGAAAAGCAGGCCATTCGACCTGCTTTTGCGCAGAAAAAGTAACCTGCACTGTCGGATTACGGCTTTGCCTAATCCGACCTACGAGTGGATTGCATTTGCCTAATCCGACCTACGAGTGGATTGCATGGGAGGTAACAGGCGGATTACGGCTGCGCCTAATCCGACCTACGATAGAAACACCCGCGGATAACAGTAGGTCGGATTAGACGAAGTCGTAATCCGACAAACCACTCACCCTAATCACGAACCTCTATGCCCTGGGCCTTCATAAAGGACTTCGCCTCAGGAATGGTGTGCTGCCCGAAGTGAAAGATAGAGGCCGCCAGCACAGCGTCCGCGCCGCCCTGGGTAACGCCATCGGCCAGGTGCTGCAGCTCTCCGACACCGCCGGAGGCAATCACCGGCACAATCACCGCATCGCTGATAGCTTTGGTCAGCCCCAGATCAAAGCCGATCTTGGTACCGTCCCGGTCCATACTGGTCAGCAGTAGCTCACCAGCACCCATCTCCACCATCTTGCGCGCCCATTCAACGGCGTCCAGCCCCGTGGGTTTGCGGCCACCGTGGGTAAAGATTTCCCATCGGGGTTCCTCGCCCTCTTTACTGACTCGCTTGGCATCAATGGCCACCACAATACACTGGCTGCCAAAGCGCTCCGCCGCTTCCCGAACAAACTCGGGGTTGAACACGGCTGCGGTGTTGATCGAAACCTTGTCGGCACCGGCATTCAGCAGTTTGCGTATATCATCCACAGTGCGCACGCCACCGCCCACTGTCAGCGGAATGAAGACTTCAGCCGCCATTCGTTCAACGGTCTCGTAGGTGGTGTCACGGCTCTCATGGCTGGCCGTGATGTCGAGGAAGGTGATTTCGTCGGCACCCTGCTCGTTGTATCGGCGGGCCACTTCCACCGGGTCGCCGGCATCGCGGATATCGACGAAATTGACGCCCTTCACCACGCGGCCTTTGTCGACATCAAGACAGGGAATGATGCGTTTTGCCAGAGCCATAAGTATTCCTTACCCCTTCAGGCTATCGCAGAAAGCCTGGGCTTCCGCTACATCCAGGGTGCCTTCATAGATAGCACGGCCCGTGATGGCACCAAGGATGCCCTTATCCGCCACGGTAGCCAGGCGTTTCAGATCATCCATATTGGTCACGCCACCAGAGGCGATAACCGGAATGCCACCCTCTTCGGCCAGCGCCGCCGTAGCCTCCACATTGACGCCCTGCATCATGCCGTCTCGGCTGATATCGGTGTAAACAATGGCATCCACGCCGTCGTTGGCAAAGCGCTTGGCGAGATCGGTGGCCATCACCTCCGAGACTTCGGCCCAGCCATCTGTCGCCACGCGGCCGTCTTTGGCGTCCAGGCCAACAATGATGTGGCCCGGGAATTTCTTGCACATCTCGGTCACAAATTCCGGCTCTTTCACGGCCTTGGTGCCGATGATGACCCACTGCACGCCGGCCTTCAGGTAGGCCTCGATGGTTTCCGCCGAGCGGATACCACCGCCGATCTGGATCGGCAGCTCCGGGTATTTGCGGGCAATGGCCTGGACAATCTCACCGTTGACCGGCTCGCCAGCAAACGCTCCATTCAGGTCAACCAGGTGCAGGCGGCGGGCGCCGGCTTCCACCCAGCGGGTGGCCATATCGACAGGGTCGTCACCAAACACCGTGGAGTCGTCCATGCGGCCCTGGCGAAGGCGTACGCATTTGCCGTCTTTGAGATCAATGGCAGGGATAATCAGCATAGTATTTCTTTCCTATCGGAAAATAGAGCAACCAGGAGGGCTACTGCGTACCGGTCTGCTTACTTTCCAGTCCAGTTTGTAAAATTCTTGAGCAACTGCAAACCAGCCCGGGCACTCTTCTCCGGGTGGAATTGCACCGCAAAAATATTGTCTCTTGCCACCGCTGCCGCCAGGTCCACGCCGTAGTGCGCGCGACCGGCCATCTCAGCATTGCCTTTCGCTTCAGCGTAATAACTGTGCACAAAATAGAAGCGGTCGCCGTCCGGGATGTTGTGCCAGAGCGGATGATCAATAGTCTGGTAGACCTCATTCCAGCCCATGTGGGGTACTTTCAGACGCTCACCGTTTTCCACCAGGTTTTCGCCGAAAAAACGCACTTCTGCCGGGAACAGGTTGATGCAGTCAACACCACCATTTTCCTCACTGCGGGACATAAGGGCCTGCATGCCCACACAAATGCCCAGGAACGGTCGATCCCGGGACACCTCCCGTACCAGCGTATCCACTTCCAGCCGACGGATCTCGTGCATGCAGTCGCGGATAGCGCCCACACCGGGAAGGATAACGTGGTCGGCTTCACGGATCTGGCTGGCGTTATCGGTGACCAGTACCCGGACATCGGGGGCCACATGCTCCACTGCTTTGCGAGCAGAATGCAGGTTCCCCATACCGTAGTCGATGATGGCGACGGTCTTCATAGTTAAATGCGGTGTCCTGTTTCGTGAAGGCTTACAGCGAACCTTTGGTGGACGGGGTGATGCCGGCCATACGCTCGTCCATTTCAATAGCCATGCGAAGCGCGCGACCAAAGGCCTTGAACACGGTTTCAATCTGGTGGTGGGTATTCTTGCCCTTCAGATTGTCGATGTGCAGGGTCACCATGGAGTGATTTACGAAGCCGTGGAAGAACTCCTCGAACAGATCAACGTCGAAGCCACCCACGGCGCCGCGGGTATAAGGCACATCCATCATCAGGCCAGGGCGGCCGGACAGGTCGATAACCACCCGGGAGAGAGCTTCATCCAGCGGCACATAGGCGTGGCCATAGCGGCGGATGCCCTTTTTGTCGCCAACAGCCTGCTTGAAGGCCTGGCCAAGGGTGATACCGATGTCTTCCACGGTGTGGTGGTCGTCGATGTGCAGATCCCCCCTGGAAACGATGTTCAGATCCACCAGGCCATGACGGGCAATCTGATCCATCATGTGCTCCAGAAAGGGCACGCCGGTGTCGAAACTGGATTTACCGGTGCCGTCGAGATCAATCTCAACGGTGATCTGGGTTTCAAGGGTATTTCGTTCTACCCGAGCCTTACGTTCGGCCATGGGGACTCCGTGACAATTTAGCGGCATAACGCCGGAAGTAATCGATCCGGCGATTATACCTTTTATGTCCGCCGGAGTCCCACAACCGGTTTAATCACTGCGATAGCGAAATGCGGCCATTTGGCAGACAGGGATTTGTCAGAATGCCTTCTTGAGGTTATTCATGTAGGTGTCCACAAGACTGTTGAACTCGTGCTTGATAACCGGGCTGATGGCCAGTTTAAGCAGGCTTGGCAGGGGCACGGTCAACTCGGCACTGGTCTGGAACTTCACGGCGGTGGCATTGTCACCCTTGGACTTGATGGTCCAGGAGCCGCTCACAACCCCGTTGCCCTCGCCTTTTACCGGCTCCCAGGTAATTCGTCCGGCGTCTTTGTCCGAATGGTATTTGCAGGCGTAAACGGACTGGATTGCGTGCTTGTCGACGCCCACTTTTTCCATTTCCCAACGGTACGCGTTGTCGCCAAGATCGGTCAGCTTATGAACCTTCGGAAAGTGACTGGCTGAACGTGGCACATCCGCCAGCAGATCAAACACTTCATCATAGCTTCCCGGAATCTCCAGTTCCCGGTTCAGCTCAATCGAAACGGTAATAGCCACGGCCAACTCCTTCTTGTGTTTATAGGTATCAATGTAGTCGGAAAATCAGGGAGGTGTATTTTGGCCCAACACTACCGCATTGTCATACTCCCGCGCTGTTAATTTGTTAACCCTGCGTTATCCTTTGGGTCATTGGCGTTGGTATTCGCCGCGAATACTGCAAGCTCCCAACATTAGGAAGGAAGCCTGAATCATGAAAGCCGTCCGTTATGTGCTGATTGCCATCGTTGCACTGATCATTCTTGCCGTGGCTGCCGTTGCCATTGCCATGGCTGTGATCAATCCCAACGACTACAAGCCCCAGATTGAACAGGCCGTTGAGGATGCAACGAACCTGGACCTGATTCTGGAAGGAGACATTGGCTGGTCTTTTATTCCGCTTGGCCTGGAGCTGAATTCCGTAGAGGCCAAACTGGAAGGCGATCGTTTTGTGGCCCTGGAGCAGTTGGTCGCCCAGATCGATTTCTGGTCATTGATTGCCATGTCGCCACGGGTAAACACCTTCGTGCTGGACGGACTGGACGCCCGGCTTGAAGTAAACGAACAGGGCGAAGGCAACTGGAACCGGATCATGCCCGAGAAGGCGGCGGGAGCGGCAACCGAGGAAACAGCCGGGACCCAGGATGAGCAGGCACAGGATAGCGAGGGCGCCGGCGGCGAGCCTCTGAACTTCAACGTTGAAAACGTTCAGATCAGCAACGCCCAGTTGCACTACACCGACAAGAGCACCGGGCAGGCGGTCACACTGGAGAACTTCACCGTTAACGCCAGCAACATCACGCTGGGCTCCGAGTTTCCGCTGGAAATCGGGTTCCGGGTAGCCACCACCCAGCCCACTTTCGAAGTGGACGGCAGTATCAGCGCCCGCCTTGCCGCCAACGAGGCGCTCAACGAATTCGCCGTATCCGGCCTGAATGCCGTGTTCGACATGACCGGCGAGCCGTTCGGCGGCAAAGAGGTCACGGCTGAACTCGAAGGCTCGGCCAGGGCAAACCTGGAAAACGAAACCGCCAACCTGAGCGGCTCTACCGCCAGCCTGGCTAACCTGAATCTGTCTACCGATCTGGATGTGACCGGATTCGGCGACAAGCCGACCCTGAGTGGCGAGGTATCCATTGCCGAGTTCTCGCTTAAGGATCTTCTGAACAACCTGGGCCAGCCCGCGGTGGAAACCAGCGATCCGGACGTGCTTGAAGCCGTCGCCTTTTCCACCGGCATTGGCGGCCCGGCCGGAAAGGTGGAGCTCACCGACCTGACCATCAAATTGGATGACACTACCTTCAATGGCTCCGGCAGTTACAACCTGGCCGACTCAGGCATCGTCTTTAACTTGCAGGGCGACCAGTTGAATGCCGACCGGTACCTGCCCCCTCAAGCTGAGGGAGAAACCGAGGAAGCACCCGCATCCCAGGAAACCGCTGCAGCCGGACCCGAAGGCGACCTTCTGCCCCTGGAGACCCTCCGCAGCCTGCTACTGGATATTGATCTGGGCCTCGGCCAGCTGATCGTCAGCAACCTGACCATCAACGAAATCAAAGCCAGCACCACCGCGAAAAGCGGCCTGCTCAAAATTGATGAATTCAGCGGCAAACTCTACGAGGGCAGCTTCGGCGCCAACGTGACCATCGACGCCCGCAGCGACAATCCGAAATGGACCGTGGGTTCAGACGTTTCCAACGTGCAGACCCTTCCCCTGCTTACCGACCTGGCCGAGGTGGATATGCTCGCCGGCGGCGCCAACCTCAAGATCAACGCCACCACCACCGGCAACCGGATTTCAGCCTTGCGTAGCAACGCTGACGGCCAGATCAGCTTCAACCTGGCAGAGGGCGAGTTCCGCCGCATGAACCTGACCCGCATGGCCTGCCAGGGCATCGCCCTGGTCAACCAGGAAGATCTGACAACCACAGACTGGGGCACCAGCACACCGTTCAACGACATGCGCGGCACCCTCGACATCAATGGCAACACCCTGAATAACACCGATCTGGTGGCAGCACTGGCCGGTATGCGTCTTGAGGGCAATGGCACCGTGGATATTGCCCAGAGCCAGCTGGACTACGAGGTGGGCCTGAGAATCGTCGGTGAGATTCACAGGGACAACGCCTGCCGTGTCACCGAATACGTGGAAAATGCGGTTATTCCTGTAGAGTGCCGCGGCAATTTCGCCGAAGACCCGGCCGGCCTTTGCTCCTTTGATGGCTCCCGCTTCCGGGACACCCTGAAGACCATCGCGGAAAATGCCGCCAAGGCAAAAGCCCGCGAAGAAGTGGACAAGGCCAAAGCCAAAGCAGAGGAAAAGGTGAAGGAAAAGGTCCAGGAGCAGATCGGCGACAAACTGAAGGGCCTGTTCAACTGATGCCGGACAGCTTCGCCAACAAACTGCTGCAATGGTACGACAGCCACGGCCGGCATGACCTGCCGTGGCATCACAACCGGAACGCCTATCGGGTGTGGGTGTCGGAAATCATGTTGCAGCAAACCCAGGTAACCACCGTTATCCCCTACTTTGAAGCGTTCATGGAACGTTTCCCGGACGTCCACGCCCTGGCCGAAGGCCCCGTGGATGATGTACTCAGCCACTGGTCTGGCCTCGGTTACTACGCCCGGGCCCGCAACCTGCAGAAAGCGGCGCAAACGGTCGTTCGGGATTTTGGTGGCGAGTTTCCACAAACCCAGGAAGAGCTTGAATCCCTCACCGGCATCGGCCGCTCCACAGCCGCCGCCATACTGGCCCAGGCTTTTGGGATTCGCGCCGCTATCCTGGATGGCAATGTCAAACGGGTACTGGCGCGCTACCATGCGATCCCCGGCTGGCCCGGACAGACCGCCGTCCTCAAACAGCTCTGGCAACGGGCGGAAGAGCATACTCCTGAACAGCGGGTACGTGACTACACCCAGGGCATCATGGACCTGGGCGCCATGGTTTGTACCCGCAGCCGACCGGTTTGTGAGAGCTGTCCGCTGCAAGAAGGCTGCATGGCCTACGCCCAGGGGGAAACCTCACTCTATCCCGGCTCCAAACCGAAAAAGGCCAAGCCGGAGAAAACCACCTGGATGGTCATCCTTGAGGACGGCGAGGGACGCATTCTGCTGGAGCGTCGCCCACCCAGCGGCATCTGGGGTGGTCTCTGGAGTCTCCCGGAACTGGACCCGGCCTATGGCGCCGATGAGCTCCAGGAAGCCTGCGAGCAGAGCCTGGGACTGGATTGCGGAGAGCCGGAGCTAATCAGCGGCTTCCGACACACCTTCTCCCATTACCACCTGCACATTCAGCCGGCCCGCCTGAACGTCACTGGCCGAGCCAACACCGTTGCAGACAGCGATCACCTGAAATGGCTGCATCGCCATGAAGCCCTGAACCTCGGCCTGCCGGCGCCGATCCGGTCGCTGCTTACCGAACCGGAGCAAGCCGCCCTGCTTTGACCCGGCCCGCTAGCGCATTCGGCCGCAACGATCTGTTATCATCACCGCCAGCAACATTGCCAACAGGAGCCACCATGAGCCGTACCGTTTTCTGCCGCAAATACCAGAAAGAACTGGAAGGCCTGGACTTCCCGCCCATGCCCGGCGCTAAAGGCCAGGATATCTTCGAGAATATTTCGAAGCAGGCCTGGGAAGAATGGCAGGCCCAGCAGACCATGCTGATCAACGAAAAACACCTGAGCTTGATGGACCCGAACACCCGCAAGTACCTGCAGGCGCAGATGGAACATTTCTTCAATAACGAGCCGTTCGACAAGGCCGAAGGCTACGTTCCACCGGAACAATAACCCCGGATTGATCAAAGCCTGAGCATGCCTGAAAAGATTCAGAAATTTTTCCGGCCTAGCCTTGACTCAAAACATCGAAACCGGTTTAATAGCGCCCCGTTGCACAGCAGTAGCGCAACATGCCCGGATAGCTCAGTTGGTAGAGCAGGGGATTGAAAATCCCCGTGTCGGTGGTTCGATTCCGCCTCCGGGCACCATTAAGAATTCAGACAGAACCCGCCTTGTGCGGGTTTTGTTGTTTCTAGACCGCCCCACGGGACATCCACCACAAACACTTCGCAACCCTCCCCCCGCTGCCTAGCAGCCCCGACGTTGCAGTACAGGAATTACTGGCGACCCTAGCGACATTGGCATATCCTTTGGTTTTGGCTCCCAACACCAGTAATGCAACGTTTCCGAGGGCATTACCATGAGAAATCTCCACCTAACATTATCTTTAGCGGCTTCTCTTTTGGTAGTTGGATGCGTCAATAACAACGTCGAACCAACGCTTAAAACTTCCAGCGCATCTGTGAGCTCCAAAGGGCTGTTTGAATGCATTAACCGCAATGGCAACGGTTACATCGACCGTTCTGAACACGTATACCTGCGCCCATGCGGAATCACCGAGGACCTCGCCTGCGGCAATGCTCCAGACTCATTTGACGAAAGCTCTAACACTGACACCGTGCAATTCGGATCGAGATTGCTTCAACTTGCCGATGCAGATGGTGATCAGAGGATAAGCAGCCTCGAGCTCCGCGCCCACTGCAATAACATGGCCGTGAAGAAATAAATTCTGGGTTCGCTTGGGCGCATTCTGGTGAGACATGAAAGTGGTGCCGCCTCCACGCACTATTAAGAAATCATACAAAACCCGCCTTGTGCGGGTTTTGTCGTTTCTGACGCCCAAGAAAACCGGCTCATGCTGAGACCCTTTGGGAGTGACTGGCCCTGGGGTCAATGCGCTCTTCCATCAGCCGTCGCTCACACATTGCTCTTTTCAGTTCCGTGTAATTCGTGGGGCTGGGATCCTCTTCGTAACGCTCCTGCGCCAGTCTCGCCAGGTCACATTTATCGAGCCATTTCTCGATCAGCTCTGCTGTTTTCATAGTCACCTCACTCATTGGAATTCACTCGGCCAGCATAAAGCCCGGACCTTCGGCTATCTCGGTTGCTTTTCGCATGAATTGTGGCGAATCATGGAGGGTGGAAGGATCGGGAACGAGCGGAAATTGAAGACTACCGGCTTTTGAAGGAAGCACAGGAAAAGATGGGTGATGAGGCAATCTCGGTCTCAGTGAAGCAGTTACGAAGTGACTCCGAAGCAAGGCGTTTGCGCTTTTGAGTGGTTGAGAGGCTACCACAGGGGGTAGCAGGAACCTCGAAGACCATTCTTGGTCACCCCCATGGTACGATCCAGAAATGAAACCCAATCGAGGAGGCGACCTATGAAAGTAAGTGCGCGCAATGCATTAAAAGGTACAGTAGTTGGCCTTAAAGAGGGCCCCGTAAATTCCGAGGCGATCGTAGAGCTGGCTGGGGGCGAGCAGCTGGTTGCCGTTGTAACCAGCGAGAGCACCAAACATCTCGGTCTTGAATCAGGCAGTCAGGTTACTGCGCTTATCAAGGCACCTTGGGTCATGTTGATGACCGATTGCGACGATATTCGTCTGTCAGCACGCAACTGCCTCAAAGGTAAAGTAGTCAGCGTCAGTGATGGTGCGGTCAATGCAGAGGTTGTTCTTGAACTGGCCGGTGGTAGCCGACTATGCGCGATCGTGACACGCGATGCCGTTGAGGAGCTAGGGCTGAAATCCGGCGTGGATGCCTCGGCTGTTATCAAGGCTTCAAACATCATTCTGGCCGTACCTGCCTGAGCATTGGCGATAAAATTCGCCCGCAGCAATCGGCGTTGCTTATCCGGCAACGCACAAAAAACCGCGATCATGATCGCGGTTTTTTGATTTCAGAAATAATATTACTCACTTACGACAGTCACCGGGCGGTGAGCATGCCGGACCACCTTTTCACTGACACTGCCAAGAGTGAGGCTTCTCAGCATTGAGTCGCCTCGCCGGCCCAGAAACATATGGGAGCCGGGATTTTCATCGAGATACTCAACTATCTCCTTGGCCGGATCACCCTTGAGCAGGACTTCTTCAGACGGCTCAATAATTCCGCTTATGGCCTGTTTTGCAGTATCAAATGCCTTGCGTCCGTATTCGTTTGCCTCTTCATCGATATCGCTTTGCCATACGCCACTGACAATCAGCTTTTCCACTCTGGTGCCCGGGAAAACCGCCAGCAGCTTGAGTGATTGGCCGGTCGCTTTGGCTAGCTCGGCTGCCATTTTGGCCGCGTGCGATGAATGCTCCGAACCGTCACACGCGACTACAATGCTTTGAGTTCCATTTGCCATGTCTTCCCCTCCTTTCCTGGTCAATGTTTAACCAAACTAACATTGCAGCGGCCATCCGATGGTTGATTGAAATCAATTACTGCAGGATCGGTTTTTGCTCGAAGAGCATTTGTACCTATTGCAGGGAAACATGGCACCATCGATTCTTGCGCTGCCGAGACGGCAATAGACAGAAAGGAGTGATTGAAATGCTGATGGCCATTGGGGCGATCATTGCGGGTCTGATTCTGCTGGTGTGGAGTGCAGACAAATTTGTTGAAGGCTCGGCCACGACGGCCAGCCACTTCGGGATGCCACCACTGCTGATCGGTATGGTGGTGGTGGGCTTTGGCACATCTGCGCCGGAGATGGCCGTTTCTGCGCTGGCCGCCTCCCAGGGCAACCCGGGGCTGGCGCTGGGTAACGCTTATGGTTCGAATATTACCAACATAGCTCTGATTCTTGGTATTACCGCACTGCTGGCTCCGATAGCCGTGCATTCGCAGGTCATGCGTAAAGAGCTCCCCATCCTGATACTGGTCACCGCCTTCGCTGGCTGGCTGCTTTGGGACGGCGACCTTACCCAGCTAGACGCCATCGGCCTCATGCTCATCTTCGTGGTGCTGATCGGCTGGAGTATTTATCAGGGCCTTCGGCAACCCGACGATGCTCTGGCAAAAGAGATGAGCGAAGAAGTGCATGCGATGCCGTTGCGCAAAGCGCTTTTGTGGCTCGTGGCCGGACTGCTGCTGTTGATTGTCAGCTCCCGCATTCTGGTGTGGGGCGCCGTGGATCTGGCTACCATGTTCGGCATCAGCGATCTGGTTATCGGCCTGACCATTGTGGCCATTGGCACCTCACTCCCGGAGCTGGCCTCGTCCATCATCGCCG
>NZ_CAJXKQ010000010.1 GCF_913055835.1 uncultured Marinobacter sp.
TAGCAACGATAGCAGATAGGGGCGTCTATGCAGCGTTCAGTACATGAGTTATTGACACCTCGTACCATTGACGTGAAGGAATCAAGCGCTACACGTGCCAAGGTTACGCTTGAGCCTCTGGAAAGAGGCTTTGGTCATACCCTGGGCAGTGCACTGCGCCGGATTCTCTTGTCTTCGATGCCGGGCTGCGCCGTGACTGAAGCGCAGATCGACGGTGTCCTGCACGAGTACAGCGCCATTGAGGGTGTCCAGGAAGACGTCATCGAGATTCTTCTGAATCTCAAGGGCGTTGCCGTAAAAATGAACGGTCGGGACGATGCCGAGCTTACGCTCAGCAAGAAAGGCCCGGGCGTTGTGACAGCCGGTGATATCAAGCTGGATCATGACGTTGAGATTGCCAACCCGGAGCACGTGATCTGTCACCTTAGCGAGAATGGTGAAGTGAACATGCGTCTCCGTGTGGCTCGCGGTCGCGGCTATGAGCCGGCGGACCAGCGTGGTCTCGACGAGGACGAAACTCGCGCCATCGGACGCCTGCAGCTGGATGCAACATTCAGCCCGGTTCGTCGCGTGGCTTACGCCGTGGAAAGTGCACGGGTAGAGCAGCGGACCGATCTGGACAAGCTGGTTATCGACCTGGAGACCAATGGCACCATCGATCCGGAAGAAGCAATTCGCCGGGCGGCCACCATCCTCCAGCAGCAACTGGCGGTGTTTGTTGATTTCGATCATGAGAAAGAGCCCGAGCGCGTAGAGGAAGAGGAAGAAATTGATCCGATCCTGCTGCGTCCGGTTGATGATCTGGAATTGACAGTGCGTTCAGCTAACTGCTTGAAGGCTGAGAACATTTACTACATCGGCGATCTTATCCAGCGCACAGAAGTTGAGCTGTTGAAGACGCCTAACCTTGGTAAAAAGTCGCTGACCGAGATCAAGGACGTTCTGGCGTCCCGTGGTCTGTCACTGGGCATGCGTCTTGATAACTGGCCGCCGGCTAGCCTTCGTGGCGACGACCGGGTTCTGGGCGGTTAATCGCCGATTAGTTTAAGGTAAGGAATAAGAGCAATGCGTCATCGTAAGAGTGGTCGTAAGTTCAGCAGGACCAGTGCGCATCGCAAGGCCATGTTCCGTAACATGACTGCGTCACTGGTTGAACACGAGCTGATCAAAACAACGCTGCCGAAAGCCAAAGAGCTTCGTCGGGTAGCCGAGCCTTTGATCACGCTTTCAAAGAATGATTCGGTCGCGAATCGTCGTCTGGCGTTCTCACGCCTGCGTGACGATGCTGCGGTTGCCAAGCTGTTTGATGAGCTTGGTCCCCGTTACAGCGAGCGTCCGGGTGGATACCTTCGTATCCTGAAGTGTGGCTTCCGTGCCGGCGACAATGCCCCGATGGCATTTGTTGAGCTGGTTGGTCGTCCGCTCGATATCGAAGCGGAAGAGGTGGACGAAGACGAGGATTAATTTCTTCGGCTTTGGTCAACCACGAAGAAACCGGGTTCCGTGAGGTTCCCGGTTTTTTTGTGTCTGGTTTTTGGGAGTTCGTAGTCGTCGAGGTCAGGTGGCTGGCCCGGGGGGTGAGGGTGTATTTTCTTTGGAAAAACAACTCGCTTCGCTCAGACATCTTTTTCCGGCAGAAAATACACCCTCACCCCCTGGCCGACAGACCTCTCCAATGCTCGGCAATTACTTCTTTAGCATGGGCTTCAAATAGCGGCCTGTGTGGGACGCAGGGTTCTTGGCAACGTCCTCCGGGGTTCCCTCAGCAATGATCTGGCCGCCGCCAGAGCCGCCTTCGGGGCCAAGATCGATAATCCAGTCTGCGGTCTTGATGACGTCGAGGTTGTGTTCGATGACCACGATGGTGTTGCCGTGGTCACGGAGTCTCTCCAGAACATTCAGCAGTTGCTGGATATCGTAGAAATGCAGGCCGGTGGTTGGTTCGTCCAGGATATAGAGGGTCTTGCCGGTGTCACGCTTGGAAAGTTCTTTGGCAAGTTTGACCCGCTGGGCTTCGCCGCCGGAGAGGGTTACGGCGCTCTGGCCCAGGCGGATGTAGGACAGGCCCACATCGATCAGGGTCTGGAGTTTCCGGGCGATGAAGGGAACGGCGTCGAAGAATTCGCGGCCTTCTTCTACGGTCATTTCCAGCACTTCGTTGATGTTTTTGCCCTTGTAGCGGACTTCCAGGGTTTCGCGGTTATAGCGTTTGCCCTTGCAGACGTCGCAGGGGACGTAGACGTCGGGCAGGAAGTGCATCTCTACCTTGATCACACCGTCGCCCTGGCAGGCTTCGCAGCGGCCGCCTTTGACGTTGAAGGAGAATCGGCCGGGCTTGTAGCCCCGTGAGCGGGCCTCCTGGGTGCCGGCGAAGAGTTCCCGGATCGGGGTAAACAGACCGGTATAGGTGGCCGGATTGGAGCGAGGGGTGCGGCCGATGGGGCTCTGGTCGATGTCGATGACCTTGTCCAGGTGATCCAGGCCCTTGAGCGATTGGTAGGGCGCGTGGTTCAGGCTGGTGGCCTTGTTGAGTTTGGCCGCGGCGACCGGATACAGGGTGCTGTTGATCAGCGTGGATTTGCCGGACCCGGAGACGCCGGTGATGCAGGTCATGATTCCCAGGGGCAGGTTCAGGGTTACATCTTTCAGGTTGTTGCCGCTGGCGCCAGCGAGTGTCAGTGACTTCCCGCCGCCTTTGTTTCGCTGGCTGGGCACGGCTATCTCCCGGGTGCCCTTCAGGTACTGTCCGGTGAGTGATTCCGGGTTGTCGATAATTTGTTGAGGTGTGCCGTGGTCGATGATGTGGCCGCCATGAACGCCGGCGCCTGGCCCGATATCGATTACATGATCCGCTGCGCGAATGGCGTCTTCATCGTGCTCGACGACAATCACTGTGTTGCCCAGGTCACGCAGGTGGGTGAGGGTGGCCAACAGGCGGTCGTTGTCGCGCTGGTGCAGCCCGATCGAGGGTTCGTCCAGAATGTACATAACGCCTACCAGCCCCGCGCCGATCTGGCTTGCCAGACGAATGCGCTGGGCCTCGCCGCCGGACAGGGTGTCGGCACTGCGCTCCAGGGTGAGGTATTCCAGGCCCACGTTTACCAGGAACTGGAGCCTCTGGCGGACTTCCTTCAGAATTTTCTCGGCGATTTCGCCTTTTCGCCCGGGCAGCGCCAGGGTTTCGAAGTAATCGTGGGCTTCGCCAACCGGCAGGTGGGTAACGTCAGAGATATTGTGCTCTTCAATAAAAACATGGCGCGCGCTGCGGCGCAGGCGCGAACCCCCGCACTCCTTGCACGGCTGGGTGCTGAGGTTGCGGGCCAGCTCCTCCCGCATGCTCTGGGAGTCGGTTTCACGGTACCGCCGCTCAAGATTGGGCAGAATGCCCTCAAACGGATGAGCCTTCTCCATGATATGGCCGCGGGAGTTCACATAGCGAAAAGGAATGTCCTCTTCCCCTGAGCCATAAAGCAGCACCTTGCGGAAGTCTTCGGGCAGATCCACCCAGGGCGTTTCCAGATCAATACCGTAATGGTCTGCCACGCTGCCCAGCATCTGGAAGTAGTAGACGGCCCGGCGATCCCAACCCTTGATGGCCCCGGATGCCAGCGTTGCCTCCGGGTGTTGAACAATTTTTTCCGGATCGAAGAACTGCTTGACGCCCAGGCCGTCGCAGGTGGGGCAAGCGCCTGCGGGATTGTTAAAGGAGAACAGCTTTGGCTCCAGTTCACTCAGCGCATAGCCGCACTGGGTGCAGGCGTACCGGGCGGAGAAAGTGTGTTCTTCGCCCTCGCCACTCATGGGTGCTACCAGGGCAATCCCGTCCGCCAGGTGCAGGGCGGTCTCGAAGCTTTCCGCCAGACGCTGCTCGAGGCCGGGTTTGACCTTGAACCGATCAACGACCACATCGATCTGGTGTTTGCGTTTTTTATCCAGGGCCGGGACATCGTCAATGTCGTAAACGGTGCCGTCTACCCGCAGGCGGATGAAGCCCTGGCTGCGCATGGTTTCGATAACCTGCAGATGTTCCCCTTTCCGGTCCCGGATCACCGGGGCAAGGATCATCAGCTTGCTGTCCTCGGGCATGGCGACCACCTGGTCCACCATCTGGCTGATGGTCTGAGCTTCCAGGGGCTGGCCATGGTCGGGGCAGCGAGGCTCTCCGGCACGGGCAAAGAGCAGGCGCAGGTAATCGTATATTTCGGTGATGGTACCAACCGTCGAGCGCGGGTTGTGGGAGGTGGACTTCTGCTCGATGGATATGGCGGGCGACAGGCCTTCGATATGGTCCACATCCGGCTTTTCCATCATCGAGAGAAACTGTCGGGCATAGGTGGATAGAGATTCCACGTAGCGGCGCTGACCTTCGGCATAAAGGGTGTCGAACGCAAGGGAAGATTTACCGGAACCGGAGAGGCCGGTAATCACGATGAGCTTGTCCCTTGGCATATCCAGGTCGATGTTCTTCAGGTTGTGGGTTCTCGCCCCTTTGATCTGGATATGGTCCATAACACCTCGCTCGGATAAAAACGAAAATTATACCGCGTTGGGTTGGTCGCGGCGAAGATGATACCGGGATCTGCGTTACGGGACCTGTCCCCCGTCAGCGCCCCTTCTGCTACAATGCGCCGCCTGCGAAGGGTATTTGCACCCAATCTGACCGCTTTCAACCCCGGCTGAGGTACGTAATTGCCATGAATGCGCTGGAAAAACGCTCCGTTTTCGCGCTGGCGTCGGTATACGCCATGCGCATGCTCGGACTGTTCATGGTGCTGCCGGTATTCATGCTGCTTGGCGAAGATCTCCAGGGAGCAACGCCAGCCTTGCTCGGTTTTGCCATAGGTGCATACGGACTCAGCCAGGCCCTATTGCAGATCCCCTTTGGCATGCTGTCTGACCGGGTTGGTCGTAAGCGCATGATCTACATCGGGCTCGTACTGTTTGCCGCCGGCAGCCTTCTGGCCGCGGCCACGGACTCCATATACGTTGTGATTGCCGGTCGGATTCTTCAGGGAGCCGGCGCGATCGCCAGTGTGCTGATGGCATTGCTCAGTGACCTGACCCGCGAGGAGGAGCGGACCAAGGCCATGGCGACGGTGGGGATCACGATTGGATTGTCCTTTTCGGTCTCGCTGGTGCTGGGCCCCGTTCTCGGTGCCTGGTGGGGGCTCTCCGGAATTTTCTATACCACGGCCGCACTGGCTGTGGTGGCCCTGGTGATCGTAAGCCGTCTGGTGCCGACGCCTCATCAGCACAAAACCAGCGCCGATACCCATCCCGCCCGGGAGATGTTGGGCCGCGTTCTTTCAGACGGCCGTCTGCTGAGGCTGGATTTCGGTATTTTTGCTCTGCATCTGGTATTGACTGCTCTGTTCCTGGTGTTTCCCTCCATGCTGCAGGATCAGTTCGGGCTTGCCACCAGTTCTCATTGGTGGTTCTACCTGAGCGTGATGGTCACGTCTTTCTTTGCCATGGTGCCGTTCATCATCATCGGCGAGAAAAAACGCAGGATGAAACCGGTTCTTTGCGGGGCGATTGCATTACTGACACTGGCCACTGCCGGATTTACCGGCGTGTCTGGTAGCCTGGTCGCGGCCTGGGCTGTTCTGTTTTTCTTCTTTATGGCCTTTAATTTGCTGGAGGCCAGCCTGCCGTCGCTGATCAGCAAGGAAGCCCCGGCCGCCAGCAAGGGAACAGCGATGGGCGTCTACTCCACCTCCCAGTTTATGGGCGCGTTTCTTGGCGGTGCGTTGGGTGGCTTTATGCTGGAGGGTGGCGGTATCCAGGGTGTGCTCTGGTTTATGGTGGCAGTGCTTGGTCTCTGGTTGCTGGTGGCACTTACCATGCCCGCGCCCGGTCACACCACCAGTTTCGTGGTACAGTTGCAGCAGGTAATGAACGAGCAGTACGACGATATCGATGACAATCTCCGCCGCCTCCCGGGCGTGCAGGACGTGGTGATTGTGGAAGAGGCGGCCACCGCCTATCTTAAGGTGGATCGGAAGCAATTTGATGAAGCGTTACTTGCGGACTTTTCCTTTGTCCGGCAGGCTAGCAATTCTTGAAATCCGGAAGTCCGCACGGAACGCGGGCGTCCCTGAAACAGAGTCAGGAGCAGAAAATGGCACGAGGCGTAAACAAGGTAATTCTCATCGGCAATCTGGGGCAGGACCCGGATACCCGCTACACCCCTAACGGCAACGCCGTAGTAAACCTGAATCTGGCAACAGACGAAAGCTACAAGGATCGTCAGACCGGCCAACTGGTGCCGAAAACCGAATGGCATCGGGTTGTCATGTTCGGCAAGATCGCTGAAGTAGCAGGGCAGTATCTGCGCAAGGGTTCCAAGGTTTACATCGAAGGAAAATTGCAGACCCGTAAATGGCAGAACAAGGAAGGTCAGGACGTCTATACCACCGAAGTTGTGGTGGATATCAATGGCCAGATGCAGATGCTTGACAGCCGTGGCGGCGAAGGCGGTATGAGTCAGGGCGCACCGGCGGGGCGGCCTCAGCAGTCTGGCTATAATGCGCCGGCGGGACAACAGAACAATCCGCCGCCTCAATCGGGTGGTTACAGCAATCAACCTTCGCAAGGCAGTATGCCAGAGCCAGTTGACGATTTTGACGACGACATCCCGTTCTAGCGGATTATTTATGTAAAACGTAACGTTTTAGAAGAGCGTAGTATTTTAAAGCCCCGCTAATGCGGGGTTTTTTTTATTCCGAGCCTTTTTCTTGTGTTACGAAAAAACTTTGCTTTTTTGGGAGTTAGTGGTAATTTGTAATTTGTAACGAATAGGGGGCTTAGATGGAGTTCAAGGTTGAAGTGCTGAAGATGGAGGACGGGCGTCGAATTGCACTCCTGCAAAAAGATGGCATACCTATGTATTACCCATCCTTATACATCACTACCCGGAAGCGAAATAGCTCTTACAACACTCAAAGGAATATTCAGCAGCATATCAAGCTGCTTCAGTCCTGGTGCGAGATAGAAGGGGTAGTTTTGGAAAAGCGTTTCAGCAATGGTGAGGAGCTTTCTGGAAGAGAGTGTTTAAGTTTAATAGATTTTTGTGCTTGGGATTCTGACACCATTAAGAGGATGCGTTCTGGCATCAGGATGTTGAGTTCAGCATATACAGAGGTTGGTCGAGAGGAAGCATCGACGAGAGTTATTAATATCAAAGGCTACCTTGAGTTCCTTTTTAGGCGGTTAACGGGTTGTGGCGATGATGACCCACGATTGGCCGCAATGCTCAAAGATTTAGAATCCCAAATGCCGAGAGTTAAAAAGTTTCGCCAGATCGATGTGGTGGAGCTCACGAAGCATCAAGAGGCAGTGCTCAAAGAGAAGATAATGCCTAAGCATCCCGACAATCCATGGCCAGGACTTTGGGAGGTGAGGGTTCGCAATCTCTTGATAGTTCATTTGCTATTCGAAACTGGTATGCGCCGCAGCGAGCTCGCAGCACTGCATGTGAGTGACGTTGATATCGATGGGTGCAGCGTCTCGATATACCGGCGACACGACAATCGGGAGGATGATCGTCGCCAGCAACCCAATGCAAAAACCGGAGAACGGACACTTCCACTTAGTCGGGAGCTCGTAGAACAAATTTATAAATATCAAGTAAATATTCGGGCCAAAATTCAAGTGGCTCGAAGGCACCCATTTTTGTTTGTGGCTCACCGGCGGAATGAAGGTAAGGCGATTAGCCTCAACACGATAAACAAGGTATTTAGTAGCTTATCCAGTACATTTCCGGAGCTTGGGAGGCTGTATCCTCACAAACTTCGTCATCACTGGAATTTCGATTTTACGGGAAAAGCTGAAGAGGAGCTAAAGCATTATCCCGCAGATCAGCGCGAAGTAATGATAGAGCAAATGCGAAATCATCTTATGGGTTGGAGTAGTAATTCGAAAATGGGCGCTTTGTATAATCGCCGTGCTACAGAGGAAAAAGCAAGAGCTATTCTTGAGAAGCGGGCTTCTAAATTCCGGATGGTTCAAAAGGAAAATAATCATGCGAGTTAGATCTAAGTCCAAGTATGAAATAAATGAACTATTGAATACGCCTCATAAAGCTCAGTCTGGCCTCACATTTACTCCTTTTGAAAGCCGTTGGGTTTTGAGACACAAAAGTGCATCAATCAATCTATCTGGCGCTGCTCAGATTATTTTTCCGGAAGAGGTATGGCCCTATTTCAAGCTTGCTCTTGCGCGGTACGCGGCCTCTCACAAAGTGGCCTCTGTTCGTGCAATCGTCGAGAGCTTGAACTTTTTCGCCGCGAGTTTCGGTTCTGACCAGAATATTATGGATGATGCTGACTTTATATCTTTAAAGCCAAAGCTTGGTGTAAATTTAGAGTATCAGCTTTCCAGGGTGCGAGGCTTCTTCAAATATTGGTTTGAAACTGGAATTGGCGGAATTTCAAAAGATTTCATTGATGCGATATCTCAATTAAAGCTAAAAGGCAACGTAAAAGGGGAAGCTGTTAAATCACATGACCCTTATGTGGGTGCATATACCCCTATAGAACTACAAGGGATCGCTGAGGGGCTAAACAATGCCTATATAGACGATCAGATATCTTTGTCTAGTTACATTCTTGCCTACCTGCATTTGCAACGCGGTAGCCGAACTAATCAAATAAAGAATCTGAGGGTTGGTGACTTTTCCATTACGCAAAAAGGTGCAAAAGTAAAAATGCCCCGCGCCAAGCAGCGTAATGTGCCGTTCCGAAAGCAGTTTAAGGAATACCCCATTTCAAAAGATCTCTACCAACTGATTCAAATACTTAAGAACGACTCATTAGACGAAATCATGAGACGTCTCCCTGACTCTGAACAGCCCTTGATTCAGCAAGTTACAGATGACCTCCTGCCTGTCTTTGGAGATTGGGACAGCTTTGCTCGTCAGCTTCCTCTCATTATTCGTGCCCAGGAGACATCCGAGGAATGTCATTTATCGGAGGGTGCGCTTCAATACCGGCTTCTGAGAGTTGCGGATATTATAAATGTTTTCTCAGAGCGTACTGGAGAGAAAATGAAGCTCACAGCTTTGCGGTTTCGGCGAACGCTTGGCACCGATATTCATCGAGAGGGTGGTGGTGTTGGGGCCATCGCGTATGCTTTGGATCACGAAGACTATCAAAATGCGGGAGTTTATGTAGAGACGACAGCTGACGTTGCCACTCGGCTGGACATGAAAATTGGTAAGTTGTTAGCGCCGTTGGCGCAGGCTTTTGCCGGTGTGGTTGTTCGTAATGAGTCTGAGGCGGTTCGTGGTGATGATCCCTCTAGCCGAATCCGCACCAACGCAGGCTCCGAGAGCGTTGGTACTTGTGGGAACTTTTCCTTTTGTGGTTCTAGGGCACCATTTTCCTGTTATACGTGCATTAAGTTTCAGCCATGGCTTGACGCACCTCATGAAGAGATATTGTCAGAGTTGTATGAGGAAAGACAGGCGATATTGGATGCAACCGGCGATGAGACCATCGCACGCCAGTTAGATCGCACGATTCTAGCGGTTGAAGACGTTATTCAACGCTGCGAACAAAAGCGTATTGAAGTTGCCGAGGTCGAGTAGATATGTCTCAAGTCATAACGTTCAAGCCAAAAGCGAATTTGGAAGCAGAAGAGCAGGTTAATCACTATGTCGCGTTCGCGAAGCGTTTGAATGGCTTTGATAAGCCTGGAATGCCTCTCGATTGGACTCAGGTTAACTGGAGTCCTTGGTTAAAAAGTTTGGCGTTTTCAAAGCTCGGCGCCAATGTTAGAAGTAAGACGTTTGGGCTCAAAGAATTCTTGGATCCGGGGCTCATCGATTTTGCGAAGGCCTACTGTCTTCATCAGCAAACGCTTAATCGTACTAGTGAAGTTGTACAGATAGTTGCTTTGAGGCTAGTGGAAAAAGCGCTTTTGGATCTTGGCTACCCATCTAACATTTCGCTCGTGAATGCCGGTGTGATGGATCGTGCAGCAGAAATTTGCGATGACCGGGAGGTTCATAAATCAACCGCAAGAGCCTATCGAATGGGCCAACAGCTTCAACTTCTCGCTGACTTTCTGACCAACAACAAGCTTGTTGTTAAGCCGTTACATTGGAAAAATCCTATTCCTCGGCCGAAGGATGCGCTTGGCCATAATAAGCGAGAAGAAGATCGCAAAAAGAAAATGCCGGATGATGCTGTTCTCAATGCCTTGGCAGAGATTTGGGTCTCCGAACCGACAGAGCATAGGGACATTTTTACTACATCAAACGCAGTTATCTTGTTATCAGCGCCTGGCCGTGTTGGTGAACTAGACACTCTCGCCAAAGATTGCGTGATCTGGAAAGAAAATACACAGGGTGAGCAAGAGCTATTTCTTAACTGGTACGGCCAGAAAGGATTTGGATTTAGTGATAAGCCTGTTCCTAAAACGTTTCAACCCTTCTGTCTTGAGGCGATTGCGAGGATAAAGGCAATAACCGAGGGTCCAAGAAAGCTCGCGAAAGCTCTCGAAGAGAGCCCAAACGAGTTTCCTATCCATGAAAAATGTCCGAGGGTAGATCAGGATAAAATCCTGACTTACGAGCAAGTTCTTGACGCGATGTGTCTCGAAGTTAATAACAAAAGTGCTCGGGGTGCAGTTAAAGGATGGCTGAAGGCGACGCTAACGATTTTGCATAAGCGTACTGGGTTCGAAGCCTCGAAAACTGTGTTGGAAGAGGCGTTAGATGGGATGTTCGAAGGCAAGCGAGCATCTGGCAAAAGTGACGTATTAACACTCACTTTGCGGAAATTAAATATCTTCGTACGCGAATATTGGTTGCCGCCGACGTTCCCATTCACAAATGAATCCAAGAAATTAAGGTTTCAGCATGCGCTTAATTGCTATTACTCTTACCAATTTGAAAAGAAGTTACAACCTAAGCTCTTTTCAATTGAAACACCCGATAACAACCGGCTAAATGCCTCACTGACCCCGGCTAAAGGGGCCAGAGAGAAAGGGCTTAATATATTCTCTCGATGGGGCTATGGCGAAAACTTCGGTCTTACGACGCACCAATTCAGACATTACCTAAACACTATCGCTGCCAAAGGTAATGTTGGTGAAGTGGAGAGGGCTCGTTGGTCTTCGCGGTTGGACCTTTCCCAAAACGCGGTTTACAACCACCAGACGGCAGAAGACTTTGAAGAGAAGAGTCGGGCATTAGGACTCGGCTCGACCAACACGAGTCTTGCGGAGCTTTCGGTAAAAAATGAACCTATTACATTGCGAGATCTTGATTTAGATGATGATCGAATCGCGCACAAAACCCTTTATGGCCTGTGTGTGCATGATTTTGCTGTTGAACCTTGCAGTAAGTTCCGTGGCTGCCTTTCTTGCGAAAAACATAAGTGCATTAAAGGTGACGATGAAAAACTTCGTCGAATTAGACTTGAGAGGGATGCTCTTCAGGATAAGCTCGAAACAGTTCAAAAGGGGGCTGATGCCGGCTACTACGGTGCGGACAAGTGGCTCAGGGATACTGTGAGAGATTACGAAAGAGCCTGTGAACTCGTAAAGATTCTTGAGAATCCTGAGGTTCCGGATGGGTCTGTGGTCACTTGCAGAGATGATGGCTTTACGAGCATAACGAAGGCGCTAGCAGCCAGAGGAAGATTGGAGGATCCGGATATCCCAAAACTCGAAGTTTCTGCAAGCCCCCAGCCTGGTTTCGATGAAGATCTTCTTCGCAGAATAATGGGGCGGTAAGCATGGCGAGGCACCTTACGGAAACTGATGTTCAGCGTATCCTAGCTCTGATAGAGAGTTGGAAATACGACCTAAAGTGGGACTCGTTGGTTAAAGCGTGCGAAATCGATCTTGGCATTAAAACGACTCGACAAGCTCTTAACCGAAAAGGGCAAATCAAAGATGCTTTTCAAACTTATAAAAAGACGAAAAAGCTTGATCTGAGCGATGTGGGAGCAGCTAGACCTAACGACATTAATACGGCTCATGCGAGAATTGAGCGGCTTCTAGAGAGGGTGAAGAAGCTTGAATACGAAAATCGATTGCTCAAAGAGAAATTTTTGACTTGGCAATACAATGCAGAGCAACGAGGTATGACTGAGGAGGCTCTCAACAGGCCAATTCCGAAACATGAGAGGACAAAGAAATATACGTGAGTCCGAACTGTCATGGGGCTGTGAGCTCTCTTATCACTGTCGTTACTGTTACGGTGAGGTTCAAGAGGGCCAGGTATCAACTTAAGAGTTCATGTTTGGTATAGCTGGCAACGGCGATAAGGAATTTTGAGAATGCCGAATGATATGGTGGTTTGCATTGGCGACCAAGTCAAAGATGCGCACCTTGGTAGCCGGTTGATCGTTCAAGGAGTAAATTTCACCTATCGTTTTCTGATCAGAGTGCTTCATGCAGGAAAACTCTCTGAGGTTCCGATCGACTGGATCAGTGATTCAAGAGGTAATCAGTTGATTCCGGGCTATAACTACAGGGTGACGAAATCGAGCATTAAGGGAAAAACAGCTATCGCGATTTCTGCTGTAGAAAAGAGAGACGACTTTAACATTTATCTGCGAGGCAGTGGCGATAGCAAGGTAGGCAGAGGAAAAGTCCTACGTGATATCAAGCAGCTATTTAAGCGAGAGACTGGCTACATTCTCGGGAGTAAACCAGAGGGTTTAACTTTCAGTGTCGGTGACAAGGTCCGCATGAGGTCAGACTGGGCAACTTGGGAGAACCGGGACGCAATTAAAGACATTGAGATGATTGGACGAGAGGGAGTAATCGAAAAGATTCTAACGGGTAATAGCACTGTGAGAATTGATTTCAATGGTATTAAGAAGGATTACAAATTAATTCGGCTTGTTGACGTTAATGGAAATACCTTCGAGTACGGGTGGAACTATCTGGTCACAAAAAAGCAAAATAGGATGGTTGCCAAACCATTCAGAAAGTGTGATCGAGACCGAATAGGTTGGTCTGGCAACCTACGAGCGAGATAGAGACGGGTTCTACCCCGTTTCCACGGACGGTTTTAAAACGGCGGTATGCACTGGCCTCTCATGGGGGCTGGGATCTCGATACCCATTGTGCTGGTCCGACCTTTAAGGTCGGAGACATCGATGATGGCTCGACTTACACTGAGAATGAAAACAGCCCCTAATAAGCCCTCTACGTCCTTAACACCGGACAGTTTTGTAAAGCTCTGATTTTTGATCAGTCGATTCGAGTTAGAGCTAGGCATGCTCTTATGGCCATAAAGCGGCTCGGGTAATGTCCAGAAACCTATGCTATTTGAACACTTTCAAGCGTTGCAGGAACTGTAGATTCATTCGTGTCCATAAACCTTAGTTTTAATTTCTTTACGGTGCGTCCAGAAATGTTATTATATTTCTGAACACGTGAGGGATTTTATGACAGGTAAACATGTAGGTTATATTCGGGTCTCCTCTATCAGTCAAAACACTGATCGCCAACTTGATGGAGTAGCGCTTGATAAGGTTTTCACAGAGAAAATGTCTGGCAAAAGTGCTGGATCGCGAGAGGTTTTAAGCTCGTGTTTGGACTACTTGCGGGAGCATGACACTTTGCATGTTCACAGCATCGATAGACTGGCGCGAAATATGACTGACCTGCTCTCAATTGTGGACGATCTGATCCATAGAGATGTGGCGGTGAGGTTTCATTCAGAGAATTTGACCTTTTCACCAGAAACTAACGATCCCATGGCTTCACTGATGTTGCATATGCTTGGCGCCTTCGCTGAGTTCGAACGCAAGCTTATCGGTCAGCGTCGCAGAGAAGGTGTTGAGGCGGCTAGAAAGCGTGGCAAGCAAATTGGAAGGCCGAAAGCGCTATCGAAAGATGACCTGGATAATATTCGTCGGAGAATTGCGGCTGGGGAATTTAAACGCGATTTGGCGGAGGAGTATGGAGTATCCCGTACAACCTTGTACGCGGCTTTGAATGCATCCTGGCACGACTCAACCCATTAGAACCGAGGGCTCTGTCAGTTACCAGGCCTTCCTCGAGGTTCTTGAATTTATGGAGTTCCGTCCAGTGGAGCATGATTTCACGACTATTGTGCTATCGGTGTTGAGTGAGAGCCTGTTGCCGTCGCCATGCAGATGGTTTTCGAACAGCTTTCGTTAAATGTGAGACGGACTTGCAACACACTGGCTTAAGGACTGATCGAGCGAATGATTAATTACGCAAAAATTAATGCTTTTGAGGAAGGGCAGCGGTCTTCGTTTGAAGAATTGGTTTGTCAGTTGGCCAGGCATGAGGAATTCCCTGATGGGTCGATCTATCGAAGGGTTGATGGGGCCGGTGGTGATGGTGGTGTTGAAGCATACTGGGAGAAGCCTAATGGCCGGAAAACCGGATACCAGGCAAAGTTCTTTTTGCGTTCAAGAGATGTTGATTGGGGGCAAATTGATGAGTCAGTTAACCAAGCGCTGCGATGTCACCCAGAGCTAGAACTCTATGTGGTTGCTATCCCATGCGACCTTACAGATCGAACTGGCCCTAAGGGCAAAGGTGGCACTGGTTGGGAGCGCTGGAAGGACCGTGTCGCGAAATGGAAAGCTAAAGCCGTTGAAGCTGGAATTTCAGGTATCGAGTTTGCTGTTTGGACTAGCATCGAGATTTCCGGTCGGCTGATCCAAAGTGATGCGGCGGGTCTAAGAGAGTACTTCTTTGGAGAGGTACAGTTAGGTCTGGATTGGTTTGCTTCTTCGCTTGATGAATCGATAGCTTCTCTGGATGAAAGATTTCATCCAGAGGACCATGTTGATGTTCGTACTGAAAAGCTTTTCCCCGTGATGTCGCGCTCGCCAACCGTTAAAGAAGAGCTATTGCTTGCGCTTGGAGCTGTTAAGCCTTGGCCCTACCCCCATAAAGTTCCCGAGAGCCTAGTTTCCGGCGATCTTTGGAAAGCAATTGACGGACTCAATAAATCAGTAAATGAGTTGGCAGCTGTCAGGGAACTAATTAATGTTGATCCACAGCACCGTTGGGATGTGGGCCTTTGGCAAGAATTGGCGATAAAAGTACAAGATAAAGTTCGTATTCTCCAGGAAATGTACCTTGCAGCAGAACACAGCCTAAGCGAGGACTCCTCCGCTGAAAAGTATGAGCTGAGAGGTTTAACCGAAAAGACGTGGAAGTTCAATGATGCGCTGATGTCGCTAATGAAGCTGCTTGAATCGCGGTTCATGGTCGCAGAGAAAAGTGCTTTTGCCTTGATTAACGGTAGCGCGGGCTCGGGGAAAAGTCATTTGCTCGCGAAGTGCGCTGAAGATGCGATCGAGCAAGGTCGCCCGGCGACCATGATATTGGGACAACACCTAAATAGTGATGAGCTCTGGTCTCAAATAGCGAAGATTTTGGGGCTGCCAGATAGATCGGCCGATGAGATTCTTGGGGCTTTGGATGCTGCGGGGAAACGTGCAGGTGTCCGTACTCTTTTGTTGATCGACGCTATTAACGAAGGTGTGGGCAGTAAATACTGGAGAGAGAGCCTGCCGCGATTGATAAAGAAAGTACAGGGGTATAGTCATGTAGCTCTGGTGATTTCGTGCCGAGCTGAATATTTTGAGCTCGCGCTTCCTGAGTCTATCAGAAGTAATTATCCCATTTTTAAAGTTAAAGGCTTTGAAACCCAGGAAGAACAGTCGAATGCGGCTAGGGTGTATCTTGATAAGAGGGGAATAGCAAGACCGAGCACTCCTTGGCTTTCTCCAGAGTTTATCAATCCCTTATTTTTGAGGTCCATTTGCACTGCCCTAGAGCACGAAGGTAAATCTGAGCTGCCACCAGGCCTAACTGGGACAAAAAGCATGCTCAGCTTTTACCTGAAAGGGATAGGATCTGCCATAACGCACAAAGAAGAAAGTACGAGCTCATATGCGCCGAAGCTTGGTCGGGCGGTTCTAGAGATCGCGGGCAAGATGGTGGAGCGAAGGTCTGATTTTCTCGATTTGGATACATGTCGCGACATAGTTTCCCGTCACTTCCAGAATGTACAACCGAGAACTGAGCCGGACTGGCTTTCAGTTTTCATTAACAACGGGGTTCTTCGAAAGGATCCTAATCCAATAATAGATGCTTTCGTGGATGAAGAGGTTGTTCGCTTTAGTTTTCAAAGGTTTCAAGATTTTCTAATGGCTGAAAAGCTACTCGAGGGAGTAACCGACCCTAGTGGCTTATTTGAGGAATCCGGAGCCCTTTGCTTTTGTCTTGAGGATGGCCGGCTTGCTTGGCAGTGGGTTGGGCTTATCGACGCCTTGACGACGCTTTTCCCTGAGGTTTTAAGGACAGAGTTAATTGACGTGTTGCCTGGAAACTTCAGCGATTGGTGGTCTAATTGGGGTGTGCAAGAAGCCTTCGTATCGAGTATCAAGTGGCGAGATCGTAGGGCTTTCAGTGAACGTACACTTCAGCTCCTCAATAAACTACCTAGCCAAGATTCATTAGACTTGCTGCTTGAAGTCGCGGTTGCTTTAGACCACCCATACAACGCCGAGCTCCTGCATCGGAACCTTGCAAGGCTCAATCTTCCCGACAGAGATGCTTTTTGGACTTCTTCAATAAACTCTCAAGATGAAGAAGGCAGCAATGTTTTTGTGCTGATTGAATGGTGTCTACGGGGGCAAACGGAACGCACTAGCGCGGAAAATCAGTATCTTGCTAGCTTGGTTCTGTGTTGGCTCTTTACATCCTCCAACAGAGTGATTAGGGACAAAGCTACGAAGGCTCTGGCAAATGTTCTGATCAGCAGTAGTGACATTTTCCCGAAGTTGCTTGAAAAGTTTGAGGGTGTTGACGACCGATATGTGCTTGAGCGTCTGATTGCCGCTGGATACAGTGCTTGCTGTCTTGATCCTGCCCCAAGCCGACTTGAGGATTACTCCGAGCGAGTTTTCGATATTATCTTTAGGGATGGATCCCCGCCATACGGAATACTGCTCCGGGATTATGCTCTTGGTATTATTGAGTTGGCAGATTATCGCTCCAGTTTGCCGACCGCTGTTGACCTCCCGCTCTGCAAGCCTCCATACAAATCACCCAAAATTAGGTTGTCCGTGTCAGAGGCCCAACTCGCGAAGGTCGCAAAGCGAGCTGGAGGAGACGAGATCCTGGAATCGACGACGGGATTCATGGGGGATTTCGCAAAGTATGAGGTAGAGCCTCGTGTGCGCGAATTCTTGCGTTTTCCTCTCACAAAGCCCGCTCCTCTTACAGGTGAGCAGAAAATAAGAAAGTTTGTGCGCGATGTGATCGGTACAGACTCAGCTAAATCGTCGGCTTTCGACCATCTAAGAAATAGTACGAGCCCCCTGTCTTCAGGTTTTTGTTCAATAGAAATGATTATGAAGGGGTGGGAGCCAACAGATAAGCAGATTGCTGAGTGGGATGCGAGTCTTAGGCGTGCGCGACAAGATCTCTTAGATCTTTTGTCGACGGAAGAAAAGAAACGATTTAATAAAGAAATCTGGCCCCATCTTCGCCCGAATCGAAAGGAAAGCAGAGAATACTTGGGCCTTGATTTGGCAGCTGCCAAGCGATGGATCGCAAAAGGTGCATATAGTTATGGATGGACGTCCCGGCGATTTAGAAACGATCGATATGTGGGCAGTTACTCTCGAGAGAGGTCGCTTACAGAGAGAATTGGTAAGAAATATCAATGGCTAGCTCTCGATGAGTTTTTGTCGAGGGTTGCTGATAATTACTGGATGACTGGCGAGTTTAGGGATCAGCCTAGGATATATGACGGCCCACTAGATTTGGGGTATGAACGCGATATTGACCCAACGATTCTCGCTGAGCATCAAAGCCGTGAACAAATATGCCAAAGGAAAGCCGCATGGGAGTTGGGAGAAGATTTTGACTTGCCTGATGTTGCTGAAGCTAATCTGAGTTTATGGCCATTTGAGCGAAACCCTGGTGATTCGTTAAAACAACTTCCCATTAGGACTGATCCAGAGGGTGTTGAGTGGCTGGTTCTCAATGAATACCGGTCATTGTCTGAAAAGTATCCTGAAGGTGTTGTTCGGGAACATGGCTTGAGGATGGAGGAGTTTAGGTTTTTCTCCACAGTTATGGTTCACAAATGTAATGCAGCCAGATCAGCGCGCCTCCTGGAAAAGAGACAGTTTGGTAGTGGGCTTGATTGGTGTTGCGATAGTTATGTAGACACTGCGTATTTGGGCGAGGCGCCTTGGCGTAAATCTTGGAGCCAAGAGAAATGGCAGTGCGATAGTTGGAGGCTGGAAGAGGACTTTCGGTATGCACAGTTAGCAGTGCGATATGCTTGGGAGTCTCACTTGGATGCCTCTATGCCTGAAGGGTGGGAGTGTCATATCCCATCCCCTTGGCTCGCGCATGAACTCAAGCTTGTATCGGATAAAAACGAAAGTGGGGTTTGGCGAGACGAGAGCGGTGAGGTGGTATTTCTCAGTTTTTTAGATGAACGACCTTTATCCATCAGCATGCTACGAATGGACAGCGTTGAGAAGATCATGGGCTCTGAATACACGTTCTTAAGTGCGATGATAGCAGAAAGACGCGCGTGGCCGGGCGGATCTAACGCAAGTGCGACTTGGCGGAGAGTTGAGGGTGTCTGTTGGCAAGATGGGCGAGGATTGCGTGACCGTCATTGGGTCCAAGACAGCGTCAAAGACAGATCTTATACGGACATGTGTTAGTTACAGAAGCCACTGATTAAGGGCAGGCATAGCCCCAATTGATGTGTCGGCCCTGTGGGCCGAACCGGCTCGATTTCGTTGCTCCCGACTGAGCGCTTAAGGCAATCGGTGGCTTGGAATGTTTTCGCCCGGACAGATGGCTATGTAGCGCAGATGTCGATTGTGATTGGTGGATTTATCGGTCGATAGAAGCGGTCACAGGTGCTCGCATTTACAAAAATTACTCCATCGTGTTCTCGAACTCCCGATCCGTACGATTCATGAATGTGCCCGCAGATATGAGCTTTGAGCTTGCTGAGCTGCTCTATTCTTCTGGCTAACGGAAAGCAGCCTACATGCTCTGCATCTCGAGGTACGTAATCGAGAACACGCCACGCCGGCCCGTGAGTTATCAAAATGCTCGTTGAATCTGGGATCCGGGATCGTCGCATGAACATCTCTGTTTCGTCAGCATTAAACGCCATTTGCCTGTACGCTGGAGTCCATGGTGACCCAAAAAATTCCAGCCCATCGATAGTCCATGTCTCATCTTGAAGATAAACAACTCCGTTCGTTTCGCATATTTCGCGAGATGTGGTGGGATCCTTTTCGAAACTGGAGTCATGATTCCCGGCAATCAGTACTTTGTGTCTGTGGGGGAGCAAGCCAAACCAGTGAGCGAAATCACTGAGAGCGGCCAGGGATCCGTCACTGGTGCAATCTCCAGCGTGGACAACCACATCTCCGTCGGGGACAGGAGGCATTTCATTATGTCGGCTGTGCGTGTCGGAAATGCAAACGATTTGCATATGTAGTCCTGGGGAACGCTTTAGAGCCCTTATATTATGCCCAGCCCCCTCGTCAGTCCAAGCATGATCTTTAGCTTCTGTAATTAGATCTGCGCCTGCAATGGATGACATCGCTAACCCATTAATTCCCCTCGGTTTAGCTTCTCTAAAGCACCGTACGTTTAAATGATAAAAGTTGTTTTTTACCCTATTAGGGTTCATGGATGGTAGCCAGTTCGCCCTGATTGTTAAGAGTGTCGGATCTTCGTTGTTGTGATCTACAGTCTAGCCTGAAATTTCCGGGTGAAATTTCCCGCTTTTATCGTTGTAACGTTTTGTTTTAAAACGCTTTTGTTTGAATTTTGATTTTTTATTAATTACTTGGTCGGAATTTTGGGAAGCTTTGGTGGTGAGGGGGCTAGGTTTCTTTACCCAACGCCCCCCTTTTGAATTGGCAGTGAGGCAACGCCGCCACCCCGTAAGGCACCTTAGTACTTTTGACCGCTCTATCGATGGCTGTCCCGGATTCTGCGATCGATCGGTGCGAGGTCAAAGTCTAAGCGTCACAATCGATCGCAATCATGGCTGGGGTTGAGTGCTTCCGCGAATCAGGCCCTTTAAGGCTCGGCTAGACCTAAATGATCGAAGCCCGAACTGCCCTCAGTTTGTGCATTCCGCAATTTTCCCATATTCTCTCAATTCTCTAGGGTGGGGAAAGCAATGGCTGAGCAAATATTAACCATCAAGGAGGTTGCTGACTTCCTTAAGCTGACGGAGAAAACGGCTTATCGCCTAGCGGCAGAGGGCAAGTTGCCAGGCTTCAAAGTCGGAGGGAGCTGGCGTTTTAAGCAATCTGATCTTGACGCCTGGATTGAGGAAAGCAAAACCGAACAAAAGAAATAGGAACGCAGACGATGCTGTTAGATAACAAAAATAGCGGCTATGTGGGCGCGGAACTTAAGGCTCATTCATTTGAAGGCTCGAAACTATCTATTCTGTCTGCGCTGTTCACGCTTTATGGCTTTTCCTCCTTCAAGACAGAACTCTCGAAACTGTCAGGCGTTCGTTTGTTGCTCACTGGGTGGCCGCATTCGAGTCTGCAATCTCTTATTGGCTCTAACAACGAGCTACGGCTGATTAACAAGCTCGACCAGAAACGAATTGCACAGGAATGCGTGAAATGGCTTTCTGGCGGTGTCGAGGTCAGGGCTTCTGAAGGCCTTAACCAGAGTAATCAAAACCTGTTTCATCTCCACAACCCGGAGAGAGCGGATTTCGCAGTTCATGGCAGTGCTACATTTAGCCCGGTAGGGTTAGGCGAATTGCAGTCTGACCGCTTTCAGATGAACACCGGCATCAGTGAACCGGAAACAAGCAGGCAGCTACTCGACTGGTTTGACGCGATCTGGGCGGATGAATCAGCGGTAAAGGACATTAAGGCCGATTTGATCCAGCAACTGGATTTCATCGCAGCTGATCAACCTGCAAACTTCATATACTTCCTGACGCTCTACAACATCTTCAAAGACTTCCTCGAAGAGATTGATGAAGAAAACATCATCAAGAGCAAAACCGGGTTTAAGGATACAGCTGTCTGGAACAAGCTTTACAAGTTTCAGAAAGACGGCGTTCTGGGCGCTATCGACAAGCTAGAAAAGCATAACGGCTGCATCATCGCTGATAGTGTTGGTCTCGGTAAGACGTTCGAAGCCCTCGCCGTTATCAAGTACTACGAGCTTCGCAACGACCGCGTCTTAGTGCTTTGTCCGAAGAAACTGCGCGACAACTGGACAATGTACACAATCAATGACAAGCGGAACCTGCTCGCTGGCGACCGGTTTAACTACGATGTACTGAATCATACTGATCTGAGTCGTGTGAAAGGATATTCGGGCGAAATTAATCTTGAAACCCTAAATTGGGGAAATTACGACCTAATCGTTATCGACGAGTCGCATAATTTCAGGAACAACCCGAACAAGTCAGATGGTAAAACCCGTTATGAGCGCCTGCTCGATGACATCATCCGATCCGGCGTGAAAACCAAAGTTCTGATGCTGTCAGCAACCCCGGTGAATAACCGGATGAATGATCTCAAAAATCAAATTGCTTTCATTACGGAAGGTCAGGACGATGCCTTTCAGGATGTCGGTATCAAGAATATTGAAAGCACGCTGCGTCTTGCTCAGCGCCAGTTTAACGCGTGGCTTAATGAGCCAGCTGAAAACCGCACAACAGCAACGTTACTGGACAGCATGAGCTTTGATTACTTCAAACTGCTAGATGTGGTGACGATTGCACGTTCGCGTAAGCATATCGAGAAATACTACGGTACATCTGACATCGGAAAATTCCCGATAAGGTTGAAACCGGTCAATATTTACGCGGATATTGATCTTTCCAACGAGTTCCCGCCTCTGAAAGAGGTTAACAAGACCATCCGCCGCTTATCACTGGCCGGTTATTCGCCGCTGAAATTTGTTCGAAACGACAAGAAGGAAGAGTATGCGCGCCGGTACGACAAGGCCGTCGGTGGGGGTAAGGGAGTCTTCAAGCAGATTGACCGTGAAGAAAGTTTGATCCACTTGATGCGGGTAAACTTGCTGAAACGTATGGAAAGCTCCATCCAGTCATTCTCGCTGACAGTAGAAAAGCTGTTTGCTCAGGTTGATGCGCTACTCAACAAAATTGAAGAACACGAGCAAAGTGACGTCGACGCTCTGAATATCGAAGATATTCAGGACATTGAGATGGACGCGCCGGAGTTCGAACCTTTCCTGATCGGGAATAAGACGAAAATCCTTCTACAGGATATGGACCTGATCCGCTTTAGGCAGGAGCTGGAAGCGGATCGGATATTGCTGGAAAGTATTCTTGGGGACGCCCAAAAAGTCTCAGTCGAAAGAGATGCCAAGCTTTCTCAGCTTGAGACGACGATTGCAAGCAAAGCGAAGAATTCTATAAATCCAGGCAACAAAAAAATCATTATCTTTACAGCCTTTGCGGATACCGCTCAGTATCTGTACGCCCATTTATCTGGTTGGGCGTCGAGAGAACTGGGCATGCATAGCGCCTTGATAACTGGAACGGGAACTAACAAGTCAACAATTACAGGGCTTGGGTCGGACTTAAACAACCTTCTGGCGGCTTTCTCACCGGTATCAAAAGAGCGTGCCAAGATCGACCCCGATGCAACGCACGAAATCGATCTTCTCATCGCGACGGACTGTATCAGTGAAGGGCAGAATCTTCAGGATTGCGATACTCTCATCAACTATGACATCCATTGGAATCCCGTGCGCATTATTCAGCGGTTTGGGCGCATCGACAGGCTCGGATCAAAAAATGCCCAGATCCAGCTAATCAATTTCTGGCCGAACATGGAGCTCGATGAGTACATCAACCTAGAGGCCCGGGTTTCTGGGAGGATGGTTCTGCTCGATATTTCTGCGACCGGCGAAGAGAATGTCATTGACGAAAACGCCCAAGAGATGAACGACCTCGAATACCGGCGCAACCAGTTGCAGCAGCTACAGGATACGGTTGTTGATCTGGAAGACATGACCGGCGGCGTCTCTATTACGGATTTAACACTTAACGATTTCCGAATGGACTTGTCGGAGTACCTCAAAAGTAACAAGACGAGTATCCAGAGATCGCCGCTCGGGCTTTTCGCTGCAATTAAGCTGGATCCAGAGTTAAAAGCGGACGGTTTTGAGCCCGGCGTGATCTTCTGTCTGAAGAACATTGGGGCAGGTCGCGATGCCGTTCAGGTTGATGATAACTATCCCTTGGCACCATACTTTCTGGTTTATGTCTCGGATGACGCAGAGATTCGACTTAACTTTACCCAGAGTAAGAAAGTTCTTGACTTGATGAAACGTCAGGCGTTCTTGGCCGAAGGTATAGACGATACTGCGGCCAAGGAGTTCAGCTCGGTCACGAAAAATGGAGCGAACATGGAGCACTACCAGCATTTGCTGGCTGTAGCCGTGGATAGCATTGCCGGGAAGAGTGAAGAAAAAGGAGTGCAAAGCTTGTTTGCCAGAGGTGGAACTGTGCTGACAGCAACCAGTAGCCAGGGAATAGAAGACTTCTCAGTCGTTTCTTATCTCGTTCTTCTCGATTAGTTAGGGTAAGAAATGGATATTCGCAGCCTCGAAGACTTTCTTGATAGCTTACGTGTTCCTGAGTCCTGTCAACTCAACAAGCCGGTCTACAAGAAAATGTTCCTTGATATGGGAGCATTGGATGCCACGGATAAAGCCTGCCTCAAGAATGACGTGAGCAAAATTCGTTGGCTCTACACCTTCAAGCCGGCGACGATCAATATTCCGGCGTATAAGGACGCAGAACGAGAATATGATGAGGTCGCCGTCCTGTTGGTTGATCTCAACAGCCCAAAACGGATGAAGCGCGTTTCGAGCTTCATACAGCGCTCGATCCCGTATCCAGTAGTGGTGATCTTCTCTTACGCCATGGCGGGCCAAGACAGCATTGCTGTTGCTGTTTCTGATAAGCGAATCAATCAAGCTGACAAAGAGAAGTGGGTGGTTGAGGATTCCGTCTTCACGGACTGGATAGATCTCCAGGCACAGTCAAAGGAGGAGGCTGCCTTTCTGCGCAGTCTGGCTATCAATAACCTTTCCTATAAAAATTTTTGGGATTTCTACAGGTCGTTCACCGAGCGCGTTATAGCCGTAAACTGCGCAGAACATACTGGCTCGTTCGGCTTAGATCGTGCTGAGAAGGCGGATCAGGTTGATCGACTCGTACAGCTTAAAGAACTAGAACGGTTAGAGGCTAGCAAAGCAGAGCTCGCGAATAAGCTGAAGAAAGAAAAGCAGATGAGGCGTCAGATTGACCTCAACACAAAAATTAAACTGATTAAAGACCAAATATCGGCCATCAAGGGCCGCCTTTGATTCAATCGAATTTCCGCGCATAGAAGGTAGTTGTATGGACCAAGTGAAACTTGAGGATGGACAAAGTCTGGATTTGGTTTCAGAGAACATTGAAAAGCTAAAGGAGCTTTTTCCTGAGGCATTCTCTGAAGGTAGAGTGAATTTCGAGACCTTGCGCCAGTTACTTGGTGACTACACGGTCCTGGATGAAGGCGAAGAGAAATATGGTCTTAATTGGCACGGAAAGAAGAAAGCTCGGCAAATCGCATTAACACCGTCAGCCGGTACATTATTGCCATGTCCGGAAGAAAGCGTGGAGTGGGATGAAACAAAAAATTTGTTTATAGAGGGTGATAATCTTGAAGTGCTTAAGCTTATCCAGAAAGGCTATGCAAACAAGATAAAGATGATCTATATAGATCCACCCTACAATAAGGAAAAAGACTTCATATATCCGGATAGGTTTCAGGATGATTTGACCACTTACCTTAGATATACGGGGCAGGTGGATGACGAAGGTCTAAAGGTTTCGTCAAATACTGAGGTTTCCGGAAGAAAGCATACTCAATGGCTTAATATGATGTATCCGCGCCTCAAGTTAGCTAAATCTTTATTGAAAAAAGATGGCGCGATTTTTGTTTCCATTGATGACAATGAAGTAGTAGGTCTTCGGGCTATTTGTGACGAAATATTTGGTGAGGAAAATTTTGTTGCCCAAATTGTTTGGCAGAAGTCGAAAAAAGGAGACTCAAAGCTGGTTGCTATCGTACATGAGTACATTCTTTGTTATGCAAAGGATAAGTCACAGGCGATAGAGTCAGGTGTTTGGAGAACTCGAAAAGATGGTGTTGATGAGGTCCTAGAAAAATATCAGTCGCTCCGTGAAAAATATAAAGACGACCACCTCAAAATTCGAGGAGAAATGATGACTTGGTATCGGAGTCTAAAGGATTCCGATCCTAGAAAAAACCATAAACACTACAACTGGTCCGATGATAGAGGATTATATTTTCCCGACAACTTTGCGGGGCCAGATGATGGTCGAGAAAGCAGGCCAAGACATAATATTATTCATCCAATAACAGGTAAGCCTTGCAAAAAACCTTCAACGGGCTGGCGATGGGATGAGACAAAGACTGAGTGGGCCTTATCTCAGGAACCGCCAAGAATCCATTTTGGTGAAGATGAAAAAACTATTCCAAATAGGAAAAGTTATTTAAAAGAAACAGCGTTGGAGCCGTTTAGTTCAAACTTTTACCAAGATGGCAGAACGGCGACCCTGCAAGTTGAAAGGCTTCTTGGGGAAGGAGTTTTTCAATTTCCAAAAAATACGTCTGTCTTAGCGAAACTTATTAATCTGGTAACTAAAGATGACGATGTAATTCTGGATTTTTTTGCAGGTTCAGGATCTACCGCCCATGCTTGCCTTGAGCTGAACCATGAAGAGGAATCTTCACGGAGATTCATTCTGGTACAGCTGCCGGAGCCTTTAGATGGCAGCAAAAAGGAGCAGAAAGCGGCCTATCAGTACTGTGTCGATAGTGGCGTGCCAGTGAATATTGCTGAAGTGAGTAAAGCAAGAATTAAGAAAGCAGGAGAGGAGATAAGAGAGAGAAATCCAAGTACTCAATTGGATTCTGGATTTAAAGTCTTCAAGCTTTCAAGTTCAAATGTTCAGGCGTGGAGTCCTGATCTTGCGGACCTTGAAAGCAGCCTACTTTCTTATGAGGAGCATCTGGTTAAGGGTCGAACCGAACAGGATATTCTGTACGAGTTACTCCTGAAGCGCGGCGTAGACTTGGCAGTTCCCATTGAGAGTCGCGAGGTAGGAGGAAAGAACATCTACTCCGTCGGCTTTGGTGTTCTATTCGCTTGTCTTGACGAGTCTATAAATCGTGATCAAGTAGAAGATATAGCGCAGGAAATTTTAGGTTGGCAGGCTGAACTCTCTCCGAGCTCCGAGACTCACGTGTTTTTCCGAGACAGCGCTTTTGAAGATGACGTTTCCAAAACCAACATGGCAGCGATTCTTGAGCAGAATGGCATCAGCCATGTGCGCAGCTTGTGAGGGGTTAGTATATGAAGCTGCACTTTGAAGACGATTTAGATTACCAGAAATCTGCTATCGAATCGGTAGTGGGCCTGTTTAAGGGGCAGGAAATTTCACGCTCCGAGTTTACGGTGACGTATCAGCCTGAATCGGGGCCGCAAACAACATTGGCTTTCGACGAAAATTCCCTTGGTATCGGCAATCGCTTAAAGCTGATTGATGACGAAATCCTGGAGAACCTCAAGGGAATCCAGCTTGCAAATGGGCTTCGCCCGTCGGAAAGCCTGACAAGTGGCGACTTTACGGTCGAGATGGAAACGGGGACCGGTAAGACCTACGTCTATCTCCGTACAATTTTTGAACTCAACAAGAATTATGGCTTTACCAAATTTGTAATTGTCGTGCCCTCGGTTGCGATCAAGGAGGGCGTTTATAAGACCCTGCAAATTACTCAAGATCATTTTGAAGGCCTCTACCCAAAAGCAAAGGGTTACGAGTACTTCCAGTACAACTCATCGAAACTGGGGCAGGTGCGCAACTTTGCGACCAGCTCGAATATCCAGATCATGATCACTACCGTCGGGGCCATTAACAAGAAAGACGTCAACAACCTCTACAAAGAGAATGAGAACACAGGTGGCGAGAAGCCAATTGATCTGGTTCGTGCAACGAACCCCATCATTATTGTGGACGAGCCCCAAAGTGTTGATGGAGGCTTGACCGGGAAGGGGAAAGAAGCTCTTTCCGCTATGAACCCGCTCTGTACGCTGCGCTATTCGGCTACTCATATTGATAAGCACCACATGACGTATCGCCTTGATGCGGTGGATGCTTATGAGCGCGGTTTGGTGAAACAGATCGAAGTCGCCTCGCTCGAAATCGACGGCGGGCATAACAAAGCCTATGTTCGGCTTGTCTCCACCCACAACCGGAAAGGATCGATAACGGCCAAGATCGAGATTGATGTTCAGCGTGGTAAGAATATCCGCCGTGAAATCCTGACGGTGGAGGACGGTGACGACCTGGAGCAGATCGCTAATCGGGCTATCTATGAAGATATTCAGATAGGAACGATTACTTGTGGCAAAGACAATGAATCCATCGAGGTTAAGGGTAATGGCTTTGATGCGGTCCTGAAGCCTGGAGAGGCGATTGGTGGCGTTGATCCGGATGCAGTGAAGCGCATGATGATCCGCCGGACAATCAAGGAGCATTTGGACAAAGAGTTGACCTTCGCGGCCAATAATCAGCCCATCAAGGTTCTCAGCCTTTTCTTCATTGATAGCGTTGAGCATTACAGGCAATACGATGAGGATGGTAGGCCTGTGAAGGCAAAATACGCCAAGATGTTCGAAGAAGAATATCGGAAACTGGCAAAGTCAGCTGACTACCAAAGCCTCTTCGGCGAAATCGACCTCGATACGGATGCGGAAGAAGTTCACGAAGGCTACTTTTCGATCGATAAGAAAGGAAAGTCTGTCGATACGGCGGAAAACAATCAGGCTAACAGAGACAACGCCGAGCGTGCCTATAACCTGATTATGAAGGATAAGGAAAAGCTCCTTTCCTTCGACACCAAGTTGAAGTTCATCTTCTCGCACTCAGCGCTGAAGGAAGGGTGGGATAACCCCAATGTCTTCCAAATATGCTCTCTTCGTGAGATGGGTAGTGAGCGGGAAAGAAGGCAGACTTTGGGACGCGGCTTGCGACTTTGTGTCAACCAGAAGGGCCAGCGACTTCGCGGGAACGATATCAATACACTGACGGTCATCGCGACCGAAAACTACGAACAGTATGCCGAAAACCTCCAAAAGGAGATTGAGGAGGATACTGGCATTCGTTTTGGTATTGTCGAGCAACACCAATTTGCCACGATCCAGACGGTAGATGATAACGGCCAGGTCGGCAATCTCGGCGTAGAGCAATCCGAGAAGATATGGAAATTCCTGAAAGAAGAAGGTTTTGTCGATGCCAAGGGCAAGGTCCAAGACAGCTTACGGGCAGCCATTAAAGACAAAACTTTCGCGCTGCCGGAGGAAATCAAGCATGAGCTGGCCGATCAGCACGGTGATGAACAAGCTGAGGCTATTGCTGTAGATGTGCAAGCTGTGCTTCGTAAACTCGCGGGTAAACTGGATATCAAAAATGCCGATGATCGGCGTGTTATCCGGACTCGGGAAGCTGTCCTTCAGAGTGAGGAATTCAAGGCACTCTGGGGGCGAATCAAGTATAAGACAACCTATCGAGTCGACTTCGATAACAACAAGCTCATTGCCGATTGCGCGGAGGCCATTCGTGACTGCCCTCCTATAACGAAAACGCGAGCGCAGTTCCGGAAGGCGGATATCGCAATAGGGAAGGGCGGCGTCACAGCAGGCGAGACATCCACCTCTGGCTATACAACTGTCCATGAGGACGATATCGAGCTGCCAGACATCATTACTGATTTGCAGGACAAGACTCAGCTCACTCGCAAGAGCATTGTTCAAATTCTTCGCGATTCAATGCGGCTGGAAGACTTCAAACGGAATCCTCAACAGTTCATCGACTATTGTTCGGAAGCCATCAATCGAACCAAGCGCCTGGCCCTGGTTGAAGGCATTAAGTATCGTAAGGTCGGTGATGAGCACTTCTATGCTCAGGAATTGTTCGAGCAGGAGGAGCTGAAAGGCTATCTCAAGAACACGCTAGAAACTCAGAAGTCTGTCTATACTCATGTTGTATATGATTCAGCAGGTGTGGAGAGAGTCTTCGCCGAGGACCTGGAAAAGAATGAGAGGGTAAAGGTCTACGCCAAGCTGCCGTCTTGGTTCAAGGTGCCAACCCCGCTTGGAACCTACAATCCAGACTGGGCAGTTGTGGTCGATGATGAAGGCGATGAGAAGTTGTACTTTGTAGTGGAAACCAAAGGTAGTACTTGGTGGGGAGATTTGCGCCACGCAGAAGGTGCAAAGATCAAGTGCGGCGAAAAGCACTTCGAGGAAATTGCTTCAGGCGTCGATCAGCCGGCGAGATATATAAAGGCTACTGATGTCGACGGAATGATGGGGCACGTATCCTGACCAGGTGGCGCGTTGCACGGGAGAAGGGTGTGTGGGACCTTAACCGTAGGGGCGGCGACTTGTCGCCGCAGTGTTCAATGGTTAGAGTGCAACCCGCTTTTCACCGAGGAAGTGTTTTGTAACGTTTTAACGTGAAATTCCGGCTAAAATCGATAAAATGTGACAGAAAACGTTACGAAGAGGTTTCTGGTTTATCGGTTGGGGTGCTTGAAAGCCCCTATTTGTGGGCAGCTTTGACTGTCTCTCTTGTTTTTCTTTGGCATCTTACTCCATACTACCATTCTAGATCTGAGTATCTGCGATCTGCAACGAAGTCAGATCAGGTTGATCTATAAAGCCCCGCTTCTGCGGGGCTTTATTGTTACGGACTTGCAAAAACGATGTGAAATCACTCAAAAAAACGTGGAGTTACGTTCACTTTCTCATCTATCATGTAATCCATTGTAAAAAGCGCCTATTTTTTGGGCAGCATAATAATGATTTCAGGCTGGCGAGCGGCCTTCGGATCCTTGTTCAACGAGCTCCATGACAAAGACACCAATATTCAGAAGACTGACCGGTCTGTTCGGACGCTCCGGGGCACGCCTGCGGGTTTGCCTTGAGATTCGTCCGGACGGCATTGCCTGGGCGGAATCGGGCGGGCCTGACGTCGGGAGTGCGGGCTTTGCTGATTGTCTGCCTGCCAGGCGTCAAGCGGCACTTGTTGAGTTGGTCGAGAATCACGGCTGGTCCGGTGCCGCGACCACGCTGGTTCTGCCTCTGGATCAGTATCAGGTGTTCCAGATGGATCGTCCGGAAGGCCTCGAGGAATCGGAGCTGGGTGATGCCCTCAAGTGGAAGCTGAAAGATTTTCTCGATTTCAGCCCATCCGAGGCGGTTTCGGATGTGTTCCCATTTCCTAAGGATGCTTCCCGTGGCCGCGGTGAGCTGGTTAACGTGGTCGCCGCCAGAAAAATTCTGGTCTCGGAACTGGTTCGGCTGGTTCAGGAGGCAGGTCTGGAACTGGAGCGCATTGATATCGCCGAGCTTGCTTTGCGAAATCTGGTGTGCAGGCTGGATGAAAATGGCCGTGGGGCCGCACTGGTCCATTTGAAAGACAGCTACGGCCAGATGGTGATCTGTAAAGACAATACCCTTTATCTGTCCCGCCGGCTGGATGTGACTTCCGAGGATCTCCGCGATGCGGCCCGGCAGGAATCGGCGGTTCAGTCCCTGGCCCTGGAAATGCAGCGCTCTCTGGACTACTACGAAAGCCAGTTGGGACAGGTGCCGCCTGCGATGATCCGTCTTGTTGCCCGCGACAGCGTGTTGCCACTTGCTTCCATGCTGTCGTCCTATGTGGCCGCCGGAATAGAAACCCTCGACTGGAGCTCCTTGGGCCTACAGGCCGATCTGGACAGTCGTTGCCTGCCAGCCTGGAGCGCGGGCCTGCCAACGCCGGAGGGTGGTGGCTCATGATCCAGCAGGTAAATCTGTACACAGACGAGCTTCGCCCGAGAAAAGAAAGGCTTCAGGCCGGAACGGCAGTTGGTGTTCTGATCGTCGGGCTGGTACTGGTTGCGTTCTTTGCCGGTTTCCTGACCTATGAGAATTCGGTGATGGCCAATAAGGCGTCGCGCCTTGATCGGCAGAATCAGCAGCTTGAACAGGTTGTGGCGCAGCTTTCGGCGGAGGTTCAGGCCCGTCAGCCGGATGCCGAAGTGGAAGAGGCCGTGGAACGCGTCACCCAGACCCTGGCTCGTCGCCAGCGTTTGCTGGAGCGGGTAGAGAGCCTGGTTCTCTCGGAAGGTCGCAATTTCTCGCCGCAATTGTCAGCACTGGCCCGGCAGATCCCGGAAGATGTCTGGTTGACCGACGTGATTCTGGAATCGGGCCAGGACAGAGTCACCATTGAGGGGCGTACCCGTGATGGCGCCCTGGTGCCCCTTTACCTGGAAAATCTGGGCGGCGAAGCGGCCTTTACCGGTAAAACCTTTGGTGCTTTCCGGCTGTCACGGTCGGAGGAAGGCCGCTGGATCGATTTTCATGTTTCCAGTAAACGTGAAGGGGAGGGCAGCTGATGGCGGATGCGTCCAACACCTCCCTTGCACGGGCGGCGCAGTGGTATAACCTGCGCCCGATTCGTGAGCGGGCACTGATCCTGCTGACGGCGCTGGTGCTCGTTCTGGTTCTGGCCTGGGAGCTTGCGGTTACGCCATTGCAGCAGCGCCACCAGAGCCTGGAAAATCGAGTTCAGACGCTTTCCCTCAGCCGAGACGACCTGTTGGCGCAGCAACAGACGCTCAATCAACAGCTCGCGACCGATCCCTCCCGGGAACTTCGCAACCAGTTAAACGCCCGGCAACAGAGACTGGAACAGCTCAATCAGCAGATTGCGGATACCACGGGCCAATTGATCGCCCCCACGGCGATGGTGGCATTGCTCAGGAATATTCTGGCAGCCCAGGACTCGCTCGAGCTGCAGTCCCTTGAGTTACAGACTCCAACCCCGGTTTTCGCGCCGGGCGCACCCGAGCAGTCCTCTCAAGAGCCGCAGGCAGCGGCTGAGCCCCTGTTGTATGCCCACGATGTCGAGCTCCGGATCAAGGGAAGCTACCTCGATGTGCTGAATTACCTGCAGCGACTGGAGGCGATGGATGAGCGGCTCGGGTGGATAAAACTGGAGTACAGTGCGGGTGACTGGCCTTCTGGAGAAGCGATCATAAGGGTGCAAACACTGAGCCTGGATCAGGCCTGGCTGGGGGTGTGAGATGAGCAGGCGCTTGCGTGCAGCGGTTATACGGTGGCTTTGCGTGGCAATCGGCGCGCAGTCGTTGGTGGTGGGTACGGCCCATGCGCTGCAGGATCCGACCCGTCCACCAGGCCCGCAGGCAGCAGTGGCCAAATCGGTCCCAGAGCGGTCTCTTGCTCTGGATTCCATTCTTTTCAGCAAGGACAGGCGTGTCGCCGTTATCGAAGGTGAGGCCCTCAGGGAAGGCCAGGGTTTTAACAGCGTGCGGGTTATCCGGATTTTTGCCGATCGGGTTCTGGTAACGGATAACGGCCGCGAACGGGTGTTGTACCTGGAGAGACTTCCGCAGGTTCGGGGAACTCAATGACAGATAATCGGATACTCATGACAACGATCAGAACAACCGGTGCACTGGCTATTGGCCTGATGTTGGCGGCCTGCAGTAACAACCCGTTGATGCGCTCGGCGACAGCTACCTCAACCGATGCCGCGGATGCCATCGACCAAAGCCTCGAGGAGGCTACGCAACCAGAGCCGGCAGCGTCCAAATCGGCCGAGCCTTCAGCGGCCTTGCCTGCCGACGTAAGCGCCGCATTGCTGCCGCCACTGTCCGGCGGTGCGGATCTGGACGAGCGATTTGACGTCAATGCCAGGGGCGTGCCTGCCGCAAGCTTCTTCGAATCGCTGGTGGAGGGAACCCGCTATAACGTTGTGGTTCATCCTGATGTCACCACCAGTGTCGATCTCCGGCTGGGGGACGTCACCGTCCCGGAAGTAATGGATATCGCCGGTGACCTGTATGGCCTGGATATCCGCCGCAATGGCCGTTTGTTCCGGGTACAGGCGGACCAGATCCAGACGCGGATGTTCCCCATTGACTACCTGCATTTCAAGCGCAAGGGCGGCTCGGAGACCAGGGTAAGTTCCGGCCAGGTGACCGGCGCCCGAAGTGGTAGTTCCGGTAACAACAATAATGGCGACAGCACCGGCTCCGGCGAGACCCGCAATCTGGTGGGAACCACCATTTCCACAGAAACAGCGTCGGATTTCTGGCAGGACATCCAGAGCGCCCTGAGCATGATTGTCGGTGGTGGTGATGGCCAACAGGTGATTGTTAATCCGGGGGCGGGACTGGTGATGGTCCGGGCCGGTTCCGAGGATCTGCGCATGGTTGAGGAGTATCTGCGCCGCACTGAGCTGATTATGCAGCGCCAGGTGATCCTGGAAGCGAAGATTCTGGAGATCGCGCTTAACGAAGGCTACCAGCAGGGCATCAACTGGTCCGATATCCAGAGTGCATCCAGTATTACCGCCTCCGATGGTCTGCCCGAAGACTTCACCGCTCAGGCGTTGGCCGGCCAGGTTATTCAGACCTCCGATATCGGTGGTCTGTTCTCTGCCAGTGTCCGTGCCGGCGACTTTACCGGGCTGATCGAGCTGCTCGGTAAGCAGGGCAACGTGCAGATTCTTTCCAGCCCCCGCATCTCAACGGTGAACAATCAGAAAGCCGTGATCAAAGTCGGTACCGATGAGTTCTTTGTGACCGACATTGATTTTGATGACAACAACTCCGCCGTGACGGCCACGGACTCAACGTCTACCTCGGTGGAGCTGACCCCGTTTTTTTCCGGCATTTCGCTGGATGTAACGCCCCAGATTTCCGAAAGCGGCGTGATCACCCTGCACGTGCATCCCTCGGTCAGTGAGGTGACCGATCAGGAAAAGGTGATCACCATCGGCGAGCGTGACGTCACGCTGCCTCTGGCCAGCAGCACCGTTCGTGAAACCGACAGCGTGATCCGTGCCGAAAGCGGACAGATCGTGGTCATCGGTGGTCTGATCCAGAACTCCAGTGAGGACAACAATTCAGCCGTTCCTTTCTTCAGCGAGATCCCGCTGGTGGGCGAACTGTTCAAGCAGCGGCGGTTCCAGTCCCGCAAGAGCGAGCTGGTCATCCTTCTGCGTCCGGTTGTCGCCGGAGCGCCCGAGATGAACGCGGATGTGTCTGCCAGCCGTGAGCGCATGAATGTGTTGCGTGAGCTGCTGCAATCATCTGAATCCGTTACCCCGGAGCCGGAGAAAGCCGTTCGATAGCATGTACGAAGCCCATTTCGGACTGCAGGAAGCACCGTTCGCATTGACGCCCAACACCCGCTATTTTCTGCGGGCGCCCAGCCATGGTGATGCCCTGGAACTGTTGCTGGTGGCTCTGAAAGAGCGGGAGGGCTTCATCAAGATCTCCGGAGAGGTGGGCACAGGCAAAACCCTGTTGTGCCGGCTGTTGCTCAATGAACTCGAGCCAATTGCGCACACGGCCTATATTCCCAATCCCCAACTTACCCCGGATACCCTTTATGAAGCGGTGGCTGAAGAGCTGGGTGTGGAACTGTCTGGCTGCGGCAATGCCCACCAGGTTCTCAAGGCCATCAACGAAAAACTGATCGCCCGCGCCATGGAGCAGAAGCCGGTTGTCCTGGTTATCGACGAGGCCCAGGCCATGCCGGAGGAAACCATCGAGGCGCTGCGCCTGCTCACCAACCTGGAGACCGAGAGCGTCCGGCTGCTACAGGTGGTGCTGTTTGGTCAGCCGGAGCTGGATGTATTACTCCGGAAGCAGAGCCTGCGCCAACTGAACCAGCGCATCACGTTCCATTATCGCCTTGCTCCGCTGGACCGAAACTCCGTAGCCCAGTATCTGCGTCATCGCCTGGCCCAGGCCGGCTATAACGGCGCCGATCTTTTTGCTCCGAGCGCGCTTCGGCTGATTAGCCGGGCCTCCGGTGGTATCCCGAGGCTGGTTAATATTCTTGCCCATAAATCCATGCTGGCGGCCTGGGGCAGGGGCGATCGTCTTATTGAGCGGGGCCACGCTATTCAGGCCATTCGCGACACCGAGAGCGCCCGCATGCCAGGCCTGATCGGGAGGTGGTTATGAGCCTCCTGAACGATGCCCTGCGGGCGGCAGAACAGCGTCAGAACCGACCGGAGGTGGCTGCTGCCTATACAGGGCAGTCACAATCGCGAGGCCGCCCGCGTTCCGGGCTCTGGGCAGTCGTATTACTCTTGGCTGCGGGCTTGGTTGGCGCTGCTGGCTTCTGGTTCATAACTCATGACAGTGGTGACGGAATGCGGGCCCAGGAAAGCACCGCGCTTGCGTCTGAAACCGTTTCAGAGTCGAACGTCAGTGGGAATGCCGAGAGCGGAAACGTCCCGGTTCATTCGCAACCGGCGGACGTCAATCAAGTCTCGGAGGTGCCAGTGGCATCTCCGGTCGAGAATGAGCCGGTCAGCGAACCGCCACCAGTCCCCGAACCCAATGTGGCGGCCCCGTCCGAACCAAAAGCTCAGGCAGTGGTCCGGGAAGCGGCCAAGGTACGTGAGCCGGAGCCAACGCCCGAACCGGTGAGAGCGGAGGCCTCCGAGCCGGAACCCGTCGTAAGTAAGTCGGTGGTGGCAGAAAACAAGCCTGCCTTGGAAACAGAGGCGCCAACGCCGCCGGTGAAGCAAGTACGTGAGACGCCCGAAGCCATCGACCGTCGAGTCAGCCGGGAGTTGTCGTCGTTACTCCGAAGCGGCGAAACCCGGGCAGCCGAGCAAAGGTTGCAGGAACTGACAGCCAGCCAGGTTGCGATAGCCAGCCGGGAAGTCTTTGCCCGTCAGATGCTGGTGCAGGAAATGCCGGACCGGGCATTGGCGTGGCTTCCAGAATCGGTGATCGACAGCGATGCGGGGCTGCGCCTGCTCAGAGCCAGGGCGCTTCATGCCAAGGGCGGACTGACAGAAGCACTGGCAACCCTTGAGAGCGATGTGCCTGCTGTAAAACAGAACGTGGAGTATCGGGTAACCCTGGCGACCCTGCTGCAGCAGGCAGGCCGCGATTCCGACGCGGCCCGGCACTGGTCGGCCCTGATTGCTGAGGACGACAGCCGCGCTGCCTGGTGGGTGGGCCTGGCGATTGCTCTGGAGACGGGCGGAGAGATCAATAGCGCGGTTCGGGCATACAGCCAGGCCGCACAGTTGCCCGGGCTTTCGCCGTCCCTGGCGGATTATGTTCGTGAACGACTGAAGGCGTTGCAGGCGGGATGATGACGACAGAGCCAAAAAAGAAAGTCCGGTTAGGCGACCTGCTGGTCCAGAACGATGTCATCACTGAACAGCAGCTGATGACCGCCCTGCGTGAGCAGAAAAGCACCGGACGCAAACTTGGCAAGACACTGACGGATCTCGGCTATGTGGACGAGGACAGCCTCCTCAATATCCTGTCCCGTCAGCTGGATGTCCCCTTCGTTCAGCTGCGTCACTACCAGTTCAACAACGAGCTCGTGAAAAAACTACCGGAGGCGATGGCCCGACGTTTCCGCAGTATCGTGCTGGCGGAGCATGGCGGCGAATTGCTGGTGGGGATGGCGGATCCCCTGGATATCTTTGCCTACGACGAGCTGGTACGCATTCTCAAGCAGCCCATCAAACAGGCCGTGGTGCGTGAGAGCGAACTGCTCAGCACCCTGGATCTGGTCTACCGGCGTACCGATGAAATTGCCTCACTGGCGGAAGAGCTGGAAGACGAACTGGGCGACGATGCCTTTGACCTGGCGGACCTGTCCGCGGAATCCGAAAGCGCCGAGGCGCCGGTGGTCAAGCTGTTGCAAACGCTGTTCGAGGATGCCGTTCAGGCGCGCAGTTCGGACATCCACATCGAGCCGGACGAGACTGTGGTTCGCATCCGGCAGCGGGTGGATGGTGTGCTCCAGGAACAGGTGATGAAGGAGAAGCGGGTCAATGCCGCGCTGGTCCTGCGCCTGAAGCTCATGGCCGGCCTGAATATCTCCGAGAAGCGGATGCCTCAGGACGGGCGCTTCAACGTCCGGGTCAAGGGTCGCAGTATCGACGTGCGGGTGTCCACCATGCCCGTTCAATATGGTGAATCCGTGGTGATGCGACTGCTGGATCAGAGCCAGGGCATGTTGAACCTCGACGGCACCGGGATGCCGGCACAGCTGCTGGAGCGGTTCCGCCGGATGATCAAGAAACCCCACGGGATGATACTGGTGACCGGCCCCACAGGTAGCGGTAAAACCACCACGCTCTATGGCGCCCTGACCGAACTCAATCGCCCGGAAGTGAAGATCATCACCGCCGAGGATCCGGTGGAATACCGCCTGCCCCGGATTACCCAGGTGCAGGTGAACCCAAAAATCGGTCTGGAATTCGCCAATGTACTTCGGGCCGCCCTGCGTCAGGATCCCGACGTGATCCTGGTGGGCGAGATGCGGGATCGCGAGACCGTGGAAATCGGTCTGCGGGCGGCGATGACTGGTCACCTCGTGCTTTCCACCCTGCACACCAACGACTCCATCAGCAGCGCCATGCGCCTGATTGATATGGGCGCCGAACCTTTTCTTGTGGCCAGCTCGCTGCTCGGCGTGGTTGCCCAGCGCCTGGTAAGGCGGGTCTGCGATAACTGTGCCGAGGCCTACACACCGACGGAACAGGAAATGGTGTGGCTGCGCAGCTTTGATCTGGATCCACTGGATATGGAAGCCGGGTTCGTGCATGGCCGGGGTTGTTACCAATGCAGCAACACTGGCTACAAGGGCCGGATTGGCGTTTACGAAATGCTGGAAATGAATGAGGCCATGCTGGATGCTCTGCGGCGCCAGGATGTCTCGGAGTTCACCAAAGCGGCACGCCTGAGCCCTTTGTATCGGCCGTTGGGCCAGTGCGCCATGGATTTTGCGTTACAGGGCACCACCACGCTGGAGGAAGTGGCCCGGGTGGCAGCCACATCCGAAGGTGATTTCTCGCCGGACGACGAGATTCCTTTGCCAGATGAGCCTGTTGGGGGAGGTGCCTGATGCAGTTCAGTTACCGTGGCAAGGATGGTCGTGGCAGCGTTCAGCAGGGTTTGCTGGGCGCCCCGAATGCCGATGCGGCTGCCACTGAGCTGATGCGCCGGGGCATTACCCCGCTCTCCATCCGGGAGGTGGAGGAGACTGATTCGGTTGTTGATCGACTGAACCGCCTGCCGATCTTCCGCAAGAAGGTCACCCTCGATGAGCTGATTGTGTTCTGTCGCCAGATGCATGCGCTGACCAAGGCGGGTATCCCCCTGATTCGAACCATGCGAGGCCTTGCGGAAACTACCCGCTCGCCGATGCTGGCAGAAGTACTTGAGGATGTAACCACCCGGCTGGAGGGTGGCACAACCATGGCGACGGCCATGCAGGCGCACCCGAAGGTTTTCTCGGAGCTGTTCATCGCCATGATCCACGTGGGCGAGAACACCGGGATGCTGGACGACGCCTTCCGGCGGCTATCGGAGATCCTCGAGCTGGAGCGTGACACCAAACGGCGCCTCAAGCAGGCCATGCGTTACCCGATGTTCGTGATCATTGCCCTGTTATCGGCGCTGATGGTTGTGAACTTTCTGGTTATCCCGAAATTCGCATCGGTGTTCAACAAGCTGGGGGCGGACCTGCCGTTCCTGACCCAGGTGTTGGTTGGAACCTCCAACTTCCTGCTGGCCTACTGGTACGTGATGCTGTTTGCGGTAGCCGCTGGCGGACTCTTGCTGCGGCAATGGAAACAGACGGAACAGGGCCGACTGACCTGGGATCGTTACAAGCTCAGATTGCCGATTATCGGACCGTTGCTGGAATTGATCACGCTCAGCCGGTTTGCGAGAAACTTCGCTACCATGCTGTCCGCCGGCATGCCCGTAACAACGGCGTTAACCGTCGTGGCGGACACCACGGATAATGCCTGGATCTCGACCCACATCAAGGGTATGCGAGGCGGTATCGAGCGAGGGGAGACTCTGCTTAGAACAGCCAGGCACAGCGAAATGTTCACCCCGCTGATTCTGCAGATGATTGCGGTGGGCGAGGAAACCGGTTCCGTGGACGACATGCTCAACAATGTCGCGGATTTTTACGATGAGGATGTGGACTACGGACTCAAGCGACTGGCGGAGTCGATTGAACCGATACTGATTGTGGCCATGGGCATTCTGGTGTTGATTCTTGCGCTGGGTGTATTCCTCCCGATCTGGGATCTGGGGGCCGCCGCCATGGGGCGGAGCTGAGTGCCGGCGGCACGTATTTCAGACGCCAGCGGACTGGCGATGTCACGCAGGTTCCGCTTTGCGGTGGTGTTGTCGGTCCTTGGAGTGCTCTGGTGGTTTCTGCTGGGCGTGCTGGAACGAGAAAGCCAAAATGCCGAAGAACGGGCCGCCAACATGGTGATCAGCCAGCTGAGATCCGCCCTGGTGATCAAAGGCGCGGAAGTGATGCTGAGCCGTGGAGGGCGCCTTGCGGAACATAGGGGCATCAACCCCTTTGAGCTGCTGGAACACCAGTGGGGCAATTACGCAGGGCAATGCCAGGGTGAAGAGCAGGCACCTGCTACCTGGTGTTTCCGGGTTGGCGAACAAAAAGAAACAGAATACGGGCCCAAAGGCTGGTTAATTTATAAACCGGGGCAGCCAATAACCATAGATGGTCGGCAAGCCAATCAGCAGCCTCTGGCCTGGGCAGTGACAAACGAATTTGCAGACCGCAACGGGAATGGCACGCGGGAGCAGGAAGAACGGCTGACGGGGTTGAAACTGGCCCCGGTGTCGTTGACAGAAGAAGCAGCGCAAACGCAGGATGCGCAACGCTGACGAGACGGACGAATGAAACCGTAAAGAGGTCGACGCTATGAAGCGGGATACGAGAACGAAAAAACAGCAGGGTTTCACCCTCATTGAGCTGGTGGTCGTCATTGCCATCCTGGCAATTCTTGCCGCCTTCGCTCTGCCACGATTCGCCCAGCTGTCAGAGCAGGCGCATCAGTCCAGCATTCGGGCAACTGCGGGCGCCCTGGCTGCGGGCGTTGCCCTGGCAAAAACCCAGTGGGTATCCAACGGCTTCACTGCGGCAGAAACGAATGTGGTGGGCTTTGGCAACGACAATGTGGATGTCAGTGATGACGGCTGGCCGACTTCCGTTGGTTCAGATAATACCAGTACCACGATGGATGGCACCAAATGTGAAGAGGTCTGGCTTGGTGTTCTGCAATCCAATGCGCCGACTGTAAGCGGCACCAATCCTGAATACGCAATATCGATCAGCAGCGGAGACTGCGTATTCACCTATCAAGCAGACAGCCAGGGCAGCACCATTGCGTATGATGCCGACACTGGCGAGATAACCACAACCATTAACTGATAAACCTAAAAAACCAACTGGCGATAAAAACGGAGTACGACCATGAAAGCGATGACAGCCATTGCGGCAAGAAAAGAAAAAGGCTTCACCCTGATTGAATTGGTCATGGTAATTGTAATTCTGGGGATTCTGGCGGCGTTTGCTCTGCCGCGGTTTGCGGATTTGGGGTCTGAGGCTCGCACTTCGGCACTGAATGGTGCGATTGGAGCTGTCAAATCTGCAGCTGGCATTGCGCACTCAGCATGTCTCGCAAGAGCCACTTGTGATGACAGTGACGGAGCAACGTTGGCGTTGGATGGCGATACTATAAACATGGCCAATGCCTATCCCGAGGCAGCGGCGGGTGGAATTGATGATGCAGCGCAAATCGCCGATGACTTCATTCTTGCTGCTCCCTCAGGAACCGAACCAAACCGCACCATTCTAATCTCTGCAGATAATGGGAATGGGGCCGCTGTGGCTAACTGTAACTTCACTTACGCTGAGAACACGGGAACCGTTACGGCTTCGAATACAAACGGCTGCTGATATAGCATTTAGAAGCCTAAGGTCAGCATAGCGTACTGGGTTAGTTCAGTAGGTCGGATTAGCGAAGCGTAATCCGACGATCGGGCTTGAACGATGCTTATGTCGGGTTACGCTTCGCTAACCCGACCTACATTGGGTAGTTCTGGAGGGGGCATGAGAATCAAGAAGGCCCCGAGTCAATCGGGTTTCACCCTCGTTGAGCTGGTGATGGTCATCATCCTGATCGGAGTCCTCTCCGCTCTGGGCATTGGCCTGTTCGCCAGCCGCTCGGCCTTTTCCCCTTTGCTGGCCACCCAGCAACTTGCCTCCGCCACGCTGCTTGCCCAGCAGGCAGCGTTGGCGGGAAATTCCGCTGGAACGGTGACTGTCGAACAAACCTCCGATAACTTTCTGTTTACAGTTGGGGCGGGCACCGGCAATGCCCGTACCTTCAGTGTTGAGCGTGCTGGCACCAGCCTTGGTGGTGTCGCCCTCCCACTGACCCTCACGTTCACCAAGGAAGGAACCATATCCAGCGGTAGCAACGTTGGCTTAACTTTCACCGGCGACAGCACCTATCAGACATGTATAAGCTCCCTCGGCGCTGTTTACCGTGGAGGCTGCCAGTCATGAACCGGCGTTCCCGGGGCGCAACGCTGGTGGAGCTGGTGATTACCATCGTTATTATCAGTGTCGCCATTGCCGGGGTTGTCGGGGCCTTTGCTTTGATCAGTGGCCGAAGTGCCGATCCGCTCAATGAGACCCGGGCGGTCGCGCTGGCACAGCTTTACATGGACGAAATTATTACCCAGAAATACGATGATCAGACGCCCCAGGGTGGGGTTCCACGGTATAACGGTGGTTGCTCGATCGGACCTGAAGGATCAGAAACGCGATCAACGTTTGATGATGTAGACGATTATGACGGGCTGAACGATTCACCGCCTGCCAGTGCCCTGTCGGTTTTGTCTGGCTATTCTGGTTTTTCAGTCGCCGTGACAGTGGTTTGTGCCGGGGATGAAGTGGGGTTGCCCGTCTCACAGGCCAAACGTATAGACCTGACCGTCTCGGCGCCGGCTGATAGTCAGTTTGTTTTTTCTGCGTACAGGGCGAACTTCTGATGGGCGCAAGCAGGGGCTTTACTCTGGTCGAGCTGGTTATGGTGATCGTCCTGCTTGCCATTGTAGCAACGATCTCTGTGCGCTTTGTGGCATTGTCTACCCAGGGGGCGGTCGATGTCGGGTCTCGACAGCTGAGGTCTTTCTCTGCTGTTGTTATCAGCGAACAAATCAGCCGGGCGCTGCGCGAGGCGTTGCCCGGGTCCATCCGGGTGAACAGTACTGGTTCCTGCCTTGAATGGATTCCAGTGGTTGCGGTGTCGAACTATCTGAATCTGCCGAAGGGGGCCAACCCGGATTCGTTTGAAGCGGTTCCTCTGGCTGGCGGCAACAGTGCCAACGGTCGTGTAGTTGTGTACAGCTATGGCAGCAATCTTTATTCAACCGGCAGTCCCGGCCCTGTATCACCTCCTGCAACATTGCCAAGCGGTGCCTCTCCGGTAACAGTGACGTTTGATGGCGGAGCTAACCACCGCTTTTCTACCCAATCTCCAGAGCGCAAATTCTTCATCATTGATGAGCCGAGAACCTTTTGCCAGCAAGGCAGGTTTTTGTTCCGTTACCGCGATTACGGGATTCAATCATCAATCGCTTCGGCCTTACCCCCCGGGATGCCTCGCAGAGAAGTGCTTGCAGCCGAACTGGTGGCCGATTCTCTGCGTTTCGAAGTTGTTTCTCCTTCGCTACAGAGAAATGGGGTGGTGTCTTTCAGCTTCGAGCTGACCAGCCCGGAATCAGGGGAAGTAACGAGCGTCAGTCAGGAGGTCCAGATTCGTAATGTGCCCTGACAACCTCTTGAACAGACAATCTGGCGCTGGCCTGCCAGTAGCGCTTTTCGTAATCACTGTTCTGGCTCTGCTTGTCGTTGTCATGGCTCAGCTGCAACAGGGCTCCGGCGAGGCCACGAGCCTGCAAATCCAGTCTCAACGGGCCCTGTTTGCTGCCGAGAGTGGTGCACAGGTTGCAGTGCGGGAGGCCCTCGACGGGGGTGCTTGCGGCTCGGTCACCTCGCCTAAAATTTTCTCGGTCAGCGGCCTTTCCGGTTGCCGCGCTGTTCTGACATGCGAGTCAGTCTCAGCAGAGCTGAATGGAAGTGCTCCGATGGAGGAAATCTTTACCCTGACCAGTACCGGCCAATGCGGTGCCGGTATTGATCGTGCGGAGCGGGTGGTGGAGGTGAAAGTCCGATGACAAAGAGCCACGGAATTCTTGTTTGTGGTGTGGAGCGCCTAGCTTCGCTTGCTGGCCTGGTGCTTTTGTTAATGGTGCCGCAACTGGCGTATGCCGCCTGTTCTGCGTTTGCGGGTCTGGCGACCATCAACGAGATTTCGGAACAGGACGGATTTATCGAGATCAAGTTGCTTTCATCCAGTATAGAGCCATCTGATTACTCGTCCTGGCGGCTTCAGTTCTGTTCAACCGATGGCAAGAACAAGCCCACGATTTCCTGCAGCGACACGCGGTCTCTCTCGTTGGCGGATCGTCGCGATTCACCTTGGCTGATCATGGGCGGCAATGCGCTCGGTGACACGGACATAAATCTGGCGGGCATGGACGCAAGGCTTTCAGACGCAGCGGGCAACACCATTGATTACATTCAGGTTGGTAACACGGTTTCTGGTTCAGAGGATGCCTCATGCTCCTCCAGTCCTGAAGACCTGCCCTTTGATACCGACTTGCCTCTTGTGGGAGGGGAAAGTGGCAAGTACGCCCGTAGGCTCCCCGATGGCACGGGAACCTGGAGCATGAGTTCCGGTGCCTCTGGTGGGAAGGATACTGAAGGGGATACCAATGAGGGGGTGATTCCCGGGCCTGACATAAGTCTTGGAAATGTGACGGTGTTTCAGGGACAGACTGCGAGTTTCAGTATTACTCTTAATACTGCCGCCGACAGGGATGTATCGATCGGCTATCAGACCCGGGATAGCTCGGCAACGGCTGGCACTGACTACAGCGCTCGCTCTGGGGCTGTAACAATTCCAGCAGGTCAGGATCAGGCGACCATTACGGTGCTAACATTGCAGTCTGGAAGCCGGGAGCAACGCCAGTTCTTTCTGGAACTGACATCGGCCCTTGATAACTCTGGAGATCGCTATGGCGTTTTCAGATCCCAGATCGGGGTGGGTACCATACTCCCTGCACCTGTTGCGGACTGGCATCTCGATAATGGCCCCTGGAGTGGTTCCCCCTCCGAGGTAATTGATTCATCCGGGAATGGTTTGAATGGACGCGCTTTTGGTCCGCCGAATTTTGCGACCCAGACGCCAGCGCGTCCCGGAACTCCGGGAACCTGTGGCTACGCGAGCTTTGACGCAGCCAGCAATCACTATATCGAGGTCGGTGACTCGCCTGCACTGGATCTTTCAGGGCCGCTGACCATTAGTGCCTGGATCAACCCGGCCAGTTTCCCACGCTCTGGTATCCGGACTATCGTCTCCAAAGACGAGAACTTCGAGTTTCACATCAATTCCAGCCGTGAGATCTATTGGTGGTGGCGAACCGACAATGGTGGCACCTATTCGTTTACCACAAGCGGCGCCAACCTGTCTGAAAACCGCTGGTACCATATTGCTGTTGTCTACGAGAGTGGGCGCCAGGCCATCTATGTGGACGGCGTTGAATCAGGCTCGGCCAGCCGAAGCGGAAACCTGATGACCAATAATGATCCTCTCCACATTGGCCAGGATCAGTTTTTCCAGGGACGTTATTTCGATGGGCGGATTGATGAGGTCGCAGTATTCAGTGCCGCCTTCGACACAGAGGGCATCAAGCAACTTTACCAGCGTGTCCGTCCTTGTGGCTTTAATCAGTTCGATCGTCTTGAGGTTTTAGTGCCGGCAACCGCCAGTGTCTGTGAGGGAGCCGAAGTAGTTGTGAGGGCTCTGGACCAGCGTGGCGATCTGATCACAGGGTATGAAGGTACTGTCTCTCTGAGTACCAGTTCTGGCAGTGGGAACTGGGGCGGCAGCTCTGCGCAACTGACAGATCCCCCCTCGGGGACCCTCATGCCAAGTCCAGATACGGATAATGACGGCCGGGTGGCCTACAGGTTCTCCAGCGCAGATAACGGGACGGTGTCTTTGCTTCTGGAAAGCGCGTCCGCAGATGAACTGACGGTGCTGGCGGAGGATCTGGCAAGTGGTCGAGGTGGTCGTTCCGGGCCGGTCCAGTTTCTTGAAAATGCCTTTGTCATTGAGTCCAACGATACCAATAACCTCGATATCGTGGCCGAAAGGAATCACGACTTTTTGGTCCGGGCGGTTCGCAGGGACCAGACCACCGGCGAATGTGGCCTGGTAACCGATTATGATGGTGTGATTGATCTTAAAGCATGGCTCTCACGAACAGGCGATGATCCCGGCGGGGCTGCACCAGAGATCCAAAGCAGCGGGGGTGCTGGGGTGCCTGGGGATTCAAGGCCCGCCACTGACAACGTTGCACTTGCGTTTAGTAACGGTACCGCGGGCTTTTCACTTTTAACCAGCGATGTCGGCCAGTATCGACTGAACCTTTTGGACGACACCTCCGGGACCTTGGTCGATGCATCCGGAGGCCCGCTGCCTGTGTCTGGAGTCGGAGGCCTGTGGACGGTCAGACCCGATCGATTCTCTCTTGTTGTCACGGGTAATCCTGCGGCTAACAATGCCTCCGGAGATGTTTTCAGGGCAGCAGGAGAAACATTCGAGCTGGGCTTTTCCGCATTGGGAGCTGCTGGAAATGCCCTCATCAGCTACGGGCAGGAAGGTTCGCCACAGGGGGCCGAGCTGACTCACAATCTAATCCAGCCAGTCGGTGGTCAGAGCGGCACTTTGTCAGGATCCCTGCAGGTGTCTGGTAAATCTTTCAGTGCCGGAACTGCAACTATCAGCGATCTGAGCTGGAATGAGGTGGGCATTCTGGAATTGATTGCCACCAATCCATCGTATCTGGGCGTGGCACCCGGTTTTAACGGTGTTTCCGGGAACGTGGGACGTTTTGTGCCGGATCGGTTCGAGATTACCGTTCTGTCGGGAGAGCTGGATCCTTTCTGCGACGCAGGCACGCCTTTTCTTTATGCAGGTCAGCCTACCGGCTGGCTGATCCCTCCGGAATTATTGATCGAGGCAAAAGGCCCCGGAACCTACACTGCCCGGAATTACACCGAGAGCGGTTTCATGAAGCTTTCCCCGGGTTCCGTCCTTCGCAGCAGCCCTGTCAAAGACAACAGCGCCACAGATAGCACGGGTGCAGACTACCCGATAACGTCATCAATTGAGGCGGGCCTGGTTTCAGTCGCCGCACCTGGCGTGGTGTCCTATGCCTTTTCAACAGCAGATCAAATCCGGTACCAAAAAACCACCTCGTCGCGAGTTGCTCCGTTCACCCCGGATCTGACCGTGTCAGTGGATTCGGTGCGGGATTCCGACAATGTATCGGCATCGTCAATGCCCGTCCCCGTGAACCCGACGGCTCCTTTGGAGCTCCGGTATGGCGCCTGGCGCATGGAAAACGTCTATGGTCCGGAGAATGTAGCGGCCCTCTCAATTCCTTTCAGAGCCGAATTCTGGAATGGGACTCGTATGGTGACAAATCAGGATGATAGTTGCTCCGCCTGGGCGACTACATCAATATCGGATCCTGAGGTGCACCATTCCCTGGTCTCGGGAGCCGGCACACTCGCCGGAGGTATCGGTGGTCCGCTCACCCTGCGACCAAAAGGTACGCAAGGCACAGATACCCTTGTTTGGGATATTCCTGTCTGGTTTGAAGAGGACGATGACGGTGACGGTACTCTGGATAACCCCAGTGCCCTGGCAACGTTCGGCGTCTATCGCGGCCACGACCGTGTGATCTACTGGCAGGAACGATAAAAAAGGGCAGGACGCGAGTCCTGCCCCAAAACATCAACGAACCCCGGCGGTTCGCCAATCGTCAGTCTTCCTCGTGTTCCGGATGGTCCATCCCCAGTTCATTGATCTTCCGGGTCAGCGTATTTCGACCCCAACCCAGCAGAATCGAGGCATCCCGTCGACGGCCACCGGTGTGCTTCAAGGCTGTTTCGATCATGATTTTCTCGAACTCGGGCACTGCCGTATCGAGAATGCCCTTCTTGCCCCGTTTGAGTTCCTGTTCGGCCCAGTTTTTCAGGCCTTCCTGCCAGGTTGTGCCGGTGGTTGGCGCCTCTGCCTGGTGCAATAGCTCCGGCGGCAGGTCATCAATGTGGATCTCGCGGCCGCTGGCCATTACGGTCAGCCAGCGACATGTGTTTTCCAACTGGCGGACATTGCCCGGCCAGGGCAGGGTGGTGAGGTATTCTTCGGCCTCTTCGCGCAGGATCTTGGGCTCGACGGCCAGCTCTTTGGCCGCTCGTTTCAGGAAATGCTGCATCAGCCTTGGAATGTCTTCCCGGCGTTCGGCGAGCTTGGGCAAATGCACGCGAATAACGTTCAGGCGGTGGAACAGGTCTTCCCGGAAGGTGCCGCCCTGCACCAGCTTTTCCAGATCCTGGTGAGTTGCTGCGATGATGCGCACGTCCACCTTGATGGGTGTGGTGCCGCCCACCCGGTAGAACTCCCCATCGGCGAGAACTCGTAACAGTCGGGTCTGGGTGTCGGCGGGCATATCACCGATTTCATCGAGGAACAGTGTGCCGCCGTTGGCCTGCTCGAAACGGCCCTGCCTTGCGGCGCCGGCGCCGGTAAAGGCGCCTTTTTCGTGGCCAAACAACTCGGATTCAATCAGGTCTTTGGGAATCGCTGCCATATTCAGGGCGATGAACGGATGGCTAGCCCTGGGGCTGTGGTTATGCAGCGCCTGCGCTACCAGCTCCTTGCCCGTGCCGCTCTCGCCGTTGATCAGAACCGTAATGTTGGAGTGGGAAAGCCGGCCAATCGCCCGAAAGACCTCTTGCATGGCCGGTGCTTCACCGATGATCTCGGCGTTGCGCTGGGCCATCTCGGCCTGGGGTTCACCACTGGCACGCTTCTCGTGGCTGTGGGCAACGGCCCGTTTGACCAGCGCGACCGCGTCATCCACATCGAAGGGTTTGGGGAGGTATTCGAAGGCACCGGTCTGGTAACTGGTGACCGCACTCTCGAGGTCCGAGTGCGCGGTCATGATGATGACGGGCACGTCCGGGTGAACGTCCACGATCTGGGAAAGCAGGGTAATGCCGTCGACCCCCGGCATCCGGATATCGCTTACGATGGCATCCGGCTGTTCGTGCTCCAGCCGCATCATGATGCTTTCACCACTGTCAAAAACTCGGGGCTGCATACCGGCCTGGTTAAGGGCGCGCTCCAGCACCCAGCGAATACTGCGGTCGTCGTCTATGATCCAGACGTTCGCCGGTTGGCTCATGGGGTGTCCTCCAGAGGCAGGAAGATGATGAAGTCGGTTCGGCCTGGTTCGCTCTCGCATTCAACCAGTCCGCGGTGTTGGCCGATGATGCTCTGGGTAATGGAAAGGCCCAGACCGGTGCCACTGGCACGGCCACTGATCATCGGATAGAAAATGTTCTGCACCAGCTCCGGCGGAATGCCGGGGCCGTTGTCGATAACGTCGACCCGGCACACGAGCCTGTGGCGTCGGTTGCCAATCGTGAACTGACGCAGAGTGCGGGTACGGAAGGTAATGGTTGGCGGCTCGTCGGAACTGTGGCTCGCCTGGTTTTCGAAGGCCGCTTCCATGGCATTCCGGGCAATATTGAGGAACGCCTGGATCAGTTGCTCCTTGTCGCCCTTGAACTCGGGAATGCTAGGGTCGTAATCTCGCTCGAAATTCAGTCGTCCCTTGCTTTCCGCCTCAAGCAGGGTGCCCACTCGTTCGAGGATTTCATGGATGTTGGTGGGCGCCAGCTTCAATGCCTTGTTCGGGCCCAGCATCCGGTCCACAAGGCTTCTAAGCCGATCTGCTTCGTCGATGATGACCCGGGTATATTCTCGCTGGTCTTCACTGTTGAGTTCCCTATCAAGAAGCTGCGCCGCGCCCCGGATGCCGCCGAGCGGGTTCTTGATCTCGTGGGCCATGCCCCGGACCAGAATGCGGGTGGTCTCCTGCTGGGAAATAATGTCTTCCTCACGGCTGATCCGCATCAGCCTGTCTCTGGGCTGGATTTCGATCAGCAGTTCCGTCGGTTCCAGGCTGATGGGCGTTACGGAATAATCCACCGTAAGTCGGGAGCCGCTGGTGAGAAGAAACTCGGCCTCTCTGCGGGTGTAGGATTGCCCATTGCGAACGGCGGCAAAAAGCGTTTTCAGGGCATCCTCGGACTCGACCAGAATGTCCTGGAAGGGTTGGCCCTGGCTACGGGTCATGCTGGTTTCGAACAGGCTTTCGGCTGCCGGGTTGAGGTACCGGATGGTCAGATTATCTTCGAGTACCAGGACGGCCGTGGTGAGGCTGTCCAGGATGCTCTTGTATCCGGTTTGATTGGCCGAAGGCAGTGCCATGCGTGAATCCCGTTGGTTCGACATAGTGTGACTTCCGGAGTTTTGCAAAAAGCGAACCACTTTGGGCCAGCTTCATGAATGAGTGGGCAAAGTGCGGGCAGAAGGGCGTATCAGCGCTGAAAAGTGCCGTAAGCTGGTGCAAATCGGGGAAACGCTTCTGATCAGCCCGGAAAATTCGCCCCGTTGCTGATCAGAGTATGGCTTTTTTCTGGTGCGGCCGCACCAAAATAGTGCGATTAGTTCTGGGTGAGATCAGTTTGCGACAGAGGGGCGGTGAACGGTGAAGGTGATCGGTGAGCCGGTTTTCACCTGAACCCCGTTTTCATCCACGATATGGACGCGGGCTTCGTGGGTTCCACGGAAGACGTTGTTGACGGTGATCGAGCCGGAGGTGCTTTGTCCCACCGGCTGGCCGTCCAGTGTCACTTCGTATTTGTGGCCTGGCTGGAGGCCGGGGGTGCTGCGTACCTCGAACTGAACGTCGCCGCTGCCGCTGTGGAAGGCCTGGTTGTTATCCGGATAGGCAAAAGAAACACTGTCGTAAGCGGCGCCCTCTCTCTGCACCTCTTCACGCAGTTTTTCGGTTTCCTGAACCACCTCCGGCTTGGGCAGTGTGATGGTCGTGACCGGCTTGACCTCTACAGTCTCGGAGCCTTCGCTAGGCTCGTCTGAGTAGGTGACGTTGCCGTAGGAGTCGACATTGCGGTAGACCTCGGCAGATACCGGAGCCACCATAAAAAACAGAAGGCCGGTAACCAATCCAGACTTTGGATTCATAAGCTCACCTGTTATTGGGTTTCCCCGATTATCTGCGGCGCCCGGGCTCTTTTCAACGCCTGGAGCCCGGTTGTTGGTTACATATCGTTAAGGGCTGCAGGCACTGTGCTTCGGCTCACAAAAAAGCCCCGCACGATGGCGGGGCTTGTCTGCGTTTCCTCTAAGGTGAGGTTTTAGCAGGAGTAGTACAGATCGAACTCGATCGGGTGAGTGGTCATGTTCAGCTTCTCGACTTCACCGCGCTTCAGATCGACGTAGCCCGCGATCATGTCTTCGGTGAACACGCCGCCGCGAGTCAGGAACTCGTGATCTGCTTCCAGGCAGTCCAGGGCTTCGGACAGAGTCTCGGCCACAGTCGGAATGCTCAGGGCTTCTTCCTTCGGCAGGTCGTACAGATCCTTGTCCATGGCATCGCCCGGGTGGATCTTGTTCTGGATACCGTCGAGGCCAGCCATCATCAGAGCTGCGAACGCCAGGTACGGGTTGGCGGACGGGTCAGGGAAGCGAACTTCGATACGACGCGCTTTCGGGCTGTTCACGTACGGGATACGGATAGAGGCAGAGCGGTTACGGGCAGAGTAGGCCAGCATAACCGGTGCTTCGAAGCCCGGAACCAGACGCTTGTAAGAGTTGGTTGAGCTGTTGGTGAAGGCGTTGATGGCCTTGGCGTGCTTGATAACACCGCCAATGTAGTACAGAGCGGCTTCGCTCAGGCCCGCGTAGCTGTCACCGGCGAACAGGTTTTTGCCGTCTTTGCTCAGGGACATGTGAACGTGCATGCCCGAACCGTTATCGCCAACCACCGGCTTGGGCATGAAAGTGGCCGTCTTGCCGTAGGCATGAGCAACGTTGTGCACGCAGTACTTGAGGATCTGAACTTCGTCAGCCTTCTTGGTCAGCGTGTTGGCGCCAACGCCGATTTCACACTGGCCAGCGGTGCCCACTTCATGGTGGTGTACTTCGATTTCCAGGCCCATGGATTCCATGGCGGCACACATGGCGCCACGCAGGTCGTGGAGGCTGTCAACCGGCGGAACCGGGAAGTAACCACCTTTAACACCCGGGCGGTGACCAATGTTGTTGCGGTCGAAATCTTCGCCGGAAACCCAGGCAGCTTCCTCAGAGTGGATGTGGTACATCGCACCCTGCATGTCTACGTTCCACTTTACGGAGTCAAACACGAAGAACTCCGGCTCCGGGCCAAACAGAGCGCCGTCGGCGATGCCGGTGGACTTGAGGTATTCCTCGGCGCGACGGGCCACGGAACGCGGGTCACGCTCATAACCCTGCATGGTAGAAGGCTCTACAATGTTGCAGGTGATATTCACGGTGGTCTCTTCGGTGAACGGATCGAGTACAGAAGTCTCGTCGTCCGGCATCAGGATCATGTCGGATTCGTTGATACCCTTCCAGCCCGCGATAGAGGAGCCGTCAAACATCTTGCCATCGGTGAAAAAGTCTTCATCTACTTCGGTGGCAGGCAGTGTAACGTGCTGCTCTTTACCGCGACTGTCAGTGAAGCGCAAGTCGACCCATTTGACTTCGTGTTCTTTGATCAAATCAACTGTCTTGGACATTGTGCATGCTCCGTAAGTTATACCGCACAGGCGGCTGTATTCATGTTCGTGGCGCCGGATCGCCCGGGTTAACGGGTTCCGATCTGTATCTCAGGTTCGCGCAGCTTAGCAAATGCCGTTGCGACTTACCTGCAAATTTCGGCTGATTTCGATAAAGCAAGGCGCTTGCCAATTTTTAGGGCGTGCTCCAGAACGGCGCAACTGCAAGGGTTTGGGGCACATAATAAGTAAATCAGTTGCTCTGGACTGAAAACCTGCACTTAATTGGTGCACTGTGTTGGTGCAATTATTGGTTTTGCGCCCCAATTGGGTGCGGTTGCTCCCTGTAGAGAATAGGCGTTTTTCTTCATATTAACGACACGGACTTTTCGATATACTGCGCGCCGCTTCATTTTTACCCTGCCTTTTCCAGATCCATGATCAGAAAACACCGTGCAGGGTGCCGGGCAGCCAGCTCCGGTGAATGAGTTCATTTTACGGATTTGAGACGGCATGTGGTGGGAATTCCCCTGCGAACGACCTTCTCAGGTCATTGAGTGCATGCCGCAGGAATATTTTTGTGATTGAAAAACTTCGTAATATCGCCATCATCGCCCACGTTGACCATGGTAAGACCACACTGGTAGACCAGCTTTTGCGCCAATCCGGCACGTTGGATCGGAAAGAGCTGGATAGCGAACGTGTCATGGATTCCAACGATCAGGAAAAAGAGCGGGGCATTACCATTCTGGCAAAAAACACCGCCCTGAAATGGAATGGCTACGACATCAACATCGTCGACACCCCGGGCCACGCTGATTTTGGTGGTGAGGTTGAGCGGGTCATGAGCATGGTGGACTGCGTGTTGCTGGTAGTCGACTCTATCGATGGCCCCATGCCCCAGACCCGTTTCGTTACCCAGAAGGCATTTGCTGCGGGCCTGCGCCCGATCGTGGTGGTCAACAAAATCGACCGTCCCGGCGCCCGTCCGGACTGGGTTGTGGATCAGGTGTTTGACCTGTTCGACAACCTGGGCGCCACTGACGAGCAGCTTGATTTCCCGATCGTCTACGCCAGTGCCCTGAACGGTATTGCCGGGATGGATCATGAAAATCTCGACGACAACATGGACGCCGTGTTCCAGGCGATCGTGGATCATGTCCCGGCGCCGAACGTTGATCCGGACGGCCCCTTCCAGATGCAGATCTCCCAGCTGGACTACAACAGCTTCCTCGGTGTAATCGGCATTGGCCGCATCATGCGGGGCAAGATCAGGACCAACTCTCCGGTCACCGCGATCGGTGCCAACGGCAAGAAGCGCAACGGCCGTATCCTCAAGATCATGGGGCATTCCGGACTGCAGCGTGTTGAGGTGGATGAAGCCCAGGCTGGCGACATTGTCTGTGTTAGCGGTATGGATGAGCTGTTCATTTCCGACACCCTGTGTGATCAGGCCAATGTTGAAGCGCTGCCGGCACTGACGGTGGATGAGCCGACCGTGTCCATGACCTTCCAGGTCAACGACTCGCCGTTTGCCGGCAAGGAAGGCAAGTACGTCACCAGCCGGAACATCAAGGAGCGGCTTGAAAAAGAGCTGCTGCACAACGTGGCGTTGCGCGTTGAAGAGGGCGACTCTGCCGACAAGTTCAAGGTATCCGGCCGTGGCGAGTTGCACCTGTCCGTTCTGATCGAGAACATGCGTCGCGAGAACTTCGAGCTGGCGGTCGGTCGCCCGGAAGTTGTTATTCGCGAAGTCGATGGTGAAAAGCAAGAGCCGTACGAGAACGTTATTGTTGATATCGAAGAGCAGCACCAGGGCGCCGTGATGGAGCAAATGGGTCTGCGCAAGGGCGACCTGACCAACATGGTGCCGGATGGCAAGGGCCGGATGCGCCTGGACTATACCATTCCGGCACGGGGCCTGATTGGTTTCCGGAATACCTTCCTGACCATGACCTCGGGCACAGGCATCCTGACTTCAACCTTCAGCCACTACGGGCCGATCAAGGTTGGCGATGTCACCAGCCGCCAGAACGGTGTCATCGTGTCCATGGCTACGGGTACCGCGCTGACCTACTCGCTGGAAACCCTCCAGAGCCGCGGCAAGCTGTTCCTGGATCCGGGGCAGGAAATCTATGAAGGCCAGTTGTGTGGTATCCACAGCCGGGACAACGACCTGGTGGTGAACCCCACCAAGGCCAAAAAGCTCGACAATATGCGCGCTTCGGGCAAGGACGAGGTCATTGGTCTCGTGCCGCCGATCAAGTTCACCCTTGAGCAGGCGCTTGAGTTCATTGACGACGATGAACTGGTAGAAGTGACCCCGAAGTCGATCAGGCTGCGGAAGAAACTTCTGACCGAGAACGAGCGTAAGCGCGCCAACAAGAAGTAATCCCGGGAAAAGGGTCAGATGAAAGCGTTCATCTGACCCTTTTTCATCTCTCCCCACGCTGTGCCCCTTTCCTTTTGCTTGAGCTAAACTCCGGTTAAATTCTCAACACGGAGCGCTCCATGCTCACCCTGTATCCGGAAATCAAGCCCAATGCCCAGCACCGTATTGCCGTTGATCCGCCTCACGAGCTCTATGTTGAAGAAAGCGGGAATCCTGACGGGATACCTGTTCTTGTGGTTCACGGTGGCCCGGGTGGCGGGTGCGAGGATTACCACCGGCGCTTTTTCGATGCTGAACGATTCCGGATAATCCTCATGGATCAGCGTGGCGCCGGCCGGTCCACTCCGCTGGCCGAGCTCGAGGGTAACAGCACCGACAAGTTGGTTGAGGATATGGAGGCGGTGCGTTCGTTCCTCGGTATCGACAAGTGGCTTCTGTTTGGCGGCAGTTGGGGCTCGACCCTGAGTCTGGTTTATGCCCAGGCGCATCCGGAGAGAGTATCGGGGCTGGTTCTGCGTGGCATCTTTTTGTGTCGTCCCCGTGATATCCAGTGGTTCTATCAGGAGGGTGCCAGCCGCGTGTTCCCGGACTACTGGTCTGAGTTTGAGGCGCAAATTCCGGTACACGAGCGGGAAAACATGGTGTCGGCCTATTACCGCAAACTGACCAGTTCCAACGAGCTGGAGCAGATTCAGGCGGCCAAGGCCTGGTCGGTCTGGGAGGGCCGATGCGCAACCCTGCATCCGAACCCGAGGGTGGTGGAGCATTTTGGTCATCCCCACGTGGCTATCGCGCTGGCCCGGATCGAATGCCACTATTTCATGAACTCCGCCTTTCTTGAGTCAGATCAGATCATTCGCGATGCCCGCCGCCTGGCAGATATTCCAGGCATTATCGTTCACGGAAGGTACGATATGGTATGCCCGCTGGATAATGCCCTGGCACTCAGCAAAGCCTGGCCGGAGGCGGAATTCCAGATCATTCGCGATGCTGGTCATTCGGCTTCAGAGCCAGCCATTATCGATGCCCTGATTCGCGGAGTTGAGTCCGTTGTCGCGAAAACTGAGAAAAGTGCTGGCTGAATTCCGTTTTCAGGCTTGCGGCCGGTAACTGCCATGGATACACTCTTGCCCGATCTTAATTTTTGCCTGTTCAATCGTCCTCAAGGCAGTTGATGAAAGGATTGATCCAGCGAGTTTCGCAAGCCAGTGTTACCGTGGGCGGTGAGCAGATAGCCTCGATCGATGCAGGCCTTTTACTGTTGCTGGGTGTCGAAAAAGGAGATAGCGAGCGCGAGGCAAGGGAACTTTGCCGAAAAATCCTCACTTACCGTGTGTTTCCGGATGAAGCAGGGCGGATGAACCGCAGTCTGCTGGATACCGGTGGTTCCCTCCTTGTTGTTCCACAGTTTACTTTGGCGGCCGATACCTCTTCCGGAACCCGGCCCGGTTTCTCCCTTGCTGCGGGACCGGACGCCGCCAACAGGCTCTACGAATTGTTTGTGGCAGACGCAAGGTCTCGTTTGGGCTCGGACAGAGTGGGTGAAGGCCGGTTTGGCGCAGATATGAAGGTAGGTTTAACGAATGACGGGCCCGTCACCTTCATGCTTGAGATTGGACAAAGGCGCGCATAGGTAGTTGCACTAGTATTGTGCGCAGGCCGTCATGCTGGCCTGCAATGGTGCGAAAACGCCATGTGAGACGTTGGTTTGGGGCAATTTTTACGGCCTAAGCTTCTGTTAATAAAAGGTTAATGGTGAACTGGCCTCGGATTTGAAACGCAACTGTAACGCAGCCCCAGAGTGCTGAAATGCATAAATAATTGCGTTTCTGGTGCCAAAAGAGCTAAAAATGCAGCGCAGTTAATTTGCAAAATGAGAATGATTGTATTAAAACAGTTTCATCATTCAGGACTTTAAGAAGATCCTGTAAGTGATTGAGCTATATACATCTGGAATTTTCAGATTTATTCGAAAAAGAAGAAAAGTTACTCGTTTGTCATCAAATTGACATAAGGGTAATGCAGAATCGGCCTCATCCAGCCTGGCTGGTGAAGCCTTACAAAATCGGGATAAGAACCCGTCGCTAAAACCTGAGTTAACTCAAAAAGGAAGACGCAACATGAAAAAAACGCTCATCGCATCTGCTATTGCAGCCGCTACCTTCTCTGGCAGTGTGTTCGCACAGGCTGAAATGTCAGCTTCCGAACTGGCGGCCAAGATGGACTCCATGCCTTCTGTATACGGCAACATCCAGTACGTGCTGAAGCACACCAACGTTGATGGCGGCGGCTCCGAGGTTGAGCACGCTGACAACGGTTCCACCCTGGGCGTTAAGCACGACCACGAAATTGCTCCGGGCATCACCGGCTTCTTCAAGCTTGAGCTGGAAGGCATCAATGCTGACGACAAGTCCAGCAGCGACGGTATCGACGCTCTTGACGAAGCCTATGTTGGTGTTAAAGGTGACAGCTTCGGTCAGATCTGGGTCGGCTCTGATGACTCTGTTTACGAAAGTGCCATCGTCAAGATCGGTAACTTCCACGAAGTAGGTTCCGACATTTTCGGTAACTACTCCACTGGTGAAGGTGACCTGGTTCAGTACATGTCTCCGTCCTTCGGCGGTCTGACTGTGTCTGCCGCTGTTCAGGTTAACGGCGACAGCGACACCAAGGGTGGCGCGGACAAATCTTACCCGTACCAGTTGGTTGCGACTTACGCTGTAGACGCTCTTGAAGTGTCTTTTGGTATGGACTCCAACGATGGCGGCGCTGCAGCCGACAACAATGAAAACAGCTATGGTCTGACTGCAACCTACAGCGCTGGCGACTTCAGCGTGATCGGTGAGTACCAGACTCGCAAAGACGTGAACGACATTGTTGGCGTAATGGGTGTTTACACCATGGGCGCGAACCAGTTTGCTCTGTCTTACCAGATGCTGGACGACGACGCTTCTGGCGACAAAAAGGACACTATCATCCTGCAAGCTCTGCACAACGTGTCTGACCACATGTACGTTTACTTCGAAGGCTACCTCTCCGGTTCCGACGCAGCTAACGAGTACACCCTGGAAGGCGCGTCTGGCGACGAGCAGTCCATCGCTTCTGTGGGTGCTGTTTACTACTTCTGATCAGCCAACCGGCTAATCCTGTAGTATGGAAACCGGCGACCTTTGGGTCGCCGGTTTTTGCGTTTAAGAATGCCGCAAAACAGGGCGTTGATATGGCTACCGAACTGGAAATCAAACTCAGTGTTTCCGAAGCTGCACAGGCGCAGGCTTTGAAGTGGCTTTCCTCCCGTTCTGAGGTGCGCCCCGGAAAAACCAGATCCCTGATCAATCGCTATTTCGACACGCCCAATGCCGACTTGAATCGGGCCAAAGCCGCTTTGAGAATCCGTAAAGCCGGTGACGACTACATCCAGACCCTGAAAACCCGGGGTGAATTTGTCGATGGCGCCCACCGACGTGAAGAGTGGGAGTGGCCGGTATCCGGTCCGGATCTTGATCTGTCGTTATTGCTGGATACACCTCTGAGTGCCGAGCTTGACCTGAGCAGACTTCAGGTGGTGTTTGAAACCAACTTTCAGCGTCAGGTGCTCTGGCTGGAACGAGGGCAGAGTGTTATCGAGATCGCCGTCGATTCCGGCAGTGTGGCGGGCAATAATGCCAGATTGCCACTGCACGAAGTGGAATTTGAACTGAAAGGCGGGGAAGGTGGCCACCTGGCGACGTGTGCGCTTGAGCTGGCCCGGGAAGTTCCCGTTTTCCTGAATCTCGTCAGTAAGGCCGAGCAGGGCTATTTTCTCGCGGGCCTTTACTGTCCGGAGATTATTGACACTGGTGAGCCGCTTACCGTGACTGAATTCCTTCAGGCGTTGAGCGTCTGTTGGCTGCTCGACACGCCATTTCCTGCAGGCCAGTGTGAGCTCTCGCGTGTAGCAAGCGCAGCGTATACAGCAGGGTGTGGCGAACTATGGGAGCGCGTTATCGTTGAGCTGATCCGCGGCGTAAAGATTCGTGATTTCTCCGAAAACTCCACGCAGTTGGGTGTTCTCCAGTTGCAGCTTGCCACTGCAGGGCAGTAGCTGGTTGCTCATGGAGACTGGTGCTCTCTAACCCGGTGAGTTGTTCTTTTCCGGCTCTGCTTCGCCGGTTTCCTGTGCGGCGGAATGGGCGCGCCACTGCTTCAGAAATATCCGGTATCTCTCCAGGGCCTCCTCCACCACGGAGACTTCCGGGGTTTCCGCGGATTTAACCAGTACAATCAGTCCCTTACCTTCAATCTCTTCGTTGGTTGGTGGATGGCAGACAACCTCGCCATCTTTATCGATATAGGCCAGAGCGGTGCCTATGCCGTGGCGGACCAATGCGCTTACGATGTCGGCCCAGTTGAGGTCGTCCAGCTTCAGGTCATACCGATGGGGATGATCGTGTTCGTAGTTGAAAAGATCCTCCAGAACCTTTTCCGAGCCGGGCGCAACAACCGAACGCACCATGATTTCAGGGTAGGTCCGAACCGGACGGAGAACGGTGCGAATACCGAGAGCTTTGAAACGCCCCCGGTTCTGGTCGTTGACGCACTCGACGATGGTGTGACTGCCGAGATTCAGCTCCGTCAATCGATGAGCAATGTCGAACGTCAGGCTATCGGAATAGGGGTCGGCTTCGTCAGCCGCTAGCACAATGATATGCCTCGCACTGCCGGCGTGGACGGCCTTTAACGCCTCGGGGTCAAATCCTGCACCGTGATGGTGCACCACTCCGATGTCGGAGAGCTCTGTGGGTAGTCCCATCGGAAACTGGCGAGTCAGAATCATGATTGGAATGGTTTCGTAGCCAGGGATCTCACGTATCTGGGAAGCAAACCTCATGAAATACTGGTCGCCCCCATGCTGCGGCGTGTTAACAATAATAATGTGGTCATTCATTTTATAGATCCACCTTCCTGTCAGAATCCGTTCCCGTCGATAAAACCGATACTCGATATAGTCGCTTACGATCAGTGTCAGCAACGTAATTGAGGTGATAAACATCAGAACAATCGTGCTGAATCGGCCGATCATGGTTTGGGGCGCGTAATCGCCGTAACCCACCGTCACCAGCGTGGTCATGGTCAGCCAGGCGGCTTCAAACAGGGAGAGGTCCTCGACCGCCCAGATAATCAGAACCTGTACTGAAAGCAGCACGCCCAGTATCGCGAACAGGCGCTTCATCCGGCTCCGAATCAGTCCACCCATGGGCAGGTGGGTTTCCTGGTGCTCCGGATTCAGTGGGCGGCGGTTTCGTTGCATCCGTGTCGGCGGCCTGTTCAGTTGCGGGGAAGTTCGTTATACAGTACCGGAAATATAACAGAGAGACAGGGGTTTGCATTATGTCCGAGCCATGGCACAGCCTTCCGAAACTGCTGGCGGATGATGTCGCCGGGTGTTGGGGATCGGTGTTTCCGGAGGGCGTTCCGACCTGGCTGAGCTCATCGGAGGGCATGGATGACACTGTGTTGGCGACCGCAATTTCCCGAAGCCTGTTTCTGCGCCAGACTCTGGAGCGCCATCCAGGGCAGATTCAGGCCCTGTTAACCGCCCGTTCGTTGGCAGAACCGACTACCCCTGAGTCCCTCGAAAAACGCTGGCAGGAGTACCTGTCCGAAGTGGATGGAGAGCCTGCACTGCATTCGGCGCTTCGGCGATTCCGCATGGAATCCCAATTTCGAATTATCTGGCGGGATCTGATGCGATGGGCGGACCTGTCTGAAACCATGGCGGCTACGAGTGCGTTTGCGGATATCTGCATCGATGGAGCGCTTAACTGGTTGTACCGTGACGCCTGTGAGCAGTATGGCACCCCTCGCGGTGCTGATCCGGTTACCGGTCAGGAAGCAAACCAGAAAATGGTGGTCCTGGGCATGGGTAAGCTGGGTGGTCGGGAACTGAACGTGTCCTCGGACATCGACCTGATTTTTGCCTTCCCGAGCAAAGGGGAAACCGTTGGCGGGCGTCGCTCGCTGGACAATCAGCAGTTTTTTGTCCGGCTGGGGCAGCGGTTGATTCAGGCTCTGGACCAGATAACGGCAGACGGCTTTGTGTTCCGAGTGGACATGCGCCTGCGGCCATACGGGCAGAGTGGTGCCCTGGCGTTGAGTTTTGCCGCCCTGGAAACTTATTACCAGGATCAGGGGCGCGACTGGGAGCGCTATGCCATGGTCAAGGCCCGTGTGGTGGCCGGCGACCAGAGAGCGGGCAAGGTTCTGATGGAGAGTTTGCGCCCCTTTGTCTATCGCAAGTACATCGATTTCAGTGCCTTCGAGTCCCTTCGCAGCATGAAGGCCATGATCGGTCGTGAGGTTCGTCGAAAGGGTCTCGAAAACAATATCAAGCTGGGCAGTGGCGGCATCCGTGAAATCGAGTTCGTGGTTCAGGCGTTCCAGCTCATCCGCGGGGGGCGGGACCGGGAGCTACAGCAGCGCGAGCTGCTGGTGATTTTGAAGGAGCTTGAGGAATTGGAGCTGTTGCCCTCACCAGTGGTTCGTGAGCTGCGGGACGCCTATGTGTTCCTGCGAAACCTGGAGCATGCGCTTCAGGGCATGGAAGACAAGCAGACCCAACTGCTTCCGGAGGATGAGCTGTCCCAGGCCCGGGTAGCCACCATCATGGGGTTCGAAACCTGGCAGGCTTGTGAGCAAAGCCTCGCCGAGCACAGGGAACGCGTTGCCACCCATTTTGCCAATATTATCGCCACCGAGGATGAGGAGGATGAGGGCCCGGAAGCGCTTGAAGAGGGCTGGTTTGAACTCTGGCTCGCTGAGATGGAAGAGGGCGCAGCCGCCGACTGGCTGAAAGCCCGGGGCTATGAAGACCCTGAAAAGACGTTGTCGGAGCTGGCCGAGCTGCGGGAAAACCGGACCGTACAGAATCTCCAGACCCAGGGGCGGAGGCGGCTTAATCAGTTCATGCCGATGCTGCTGGAGGCACTCACTCAGGTTGATAACCCTTCCGAGACACTGTCGAGGGTGTTGCAATTGGTAGAGGCCATTCTGCGGCGAACGGCCTACATGGTGTTGCTGCTCGAGAACCCGGGCGCCTGCACCCAACTGGTGCGGTTGTGCAGTGAGAGCCCCTGGATTGCCAGGCAGCTGGCGGAAACACCGCTCCTGCTGGATGAGTTGTTGAACGCCGAGAGCCTGTACAGCCCACCCGCGAAAGCAGAATTGCAGGATGATTTGCGCCAGCAGATGCTTCGGATTCCGTTTGAGGATCTGGAAGAGCAGATGGAGTCCCTGCGGCATTTCAAGAAAGCCCATATCCTGCGGGTTGCGGCGTCCGAACTGAAAGGCACATTACCGTTGATGAAGGTCAGTGATTACCTGACCTGGATCGCCGAGGTGGTTCTGGATCACGTGGTAGACGTGGCCTTCGCCAACCTGGTCAGTCGCCATGGCTATCCGCGCAGGCAGGATGGATCCGCCTGCGAGACCGATTTCGCGATTATTGGCTATGGCAAGCTGGGCGGGATCGAGCTTGGCTATACCTCCGACCTTGATCTGGTGTTTGTGCACAAGGCCGATCCGGAGCTGGCTACCGATGGTGAAAAGCCCATCGACAATGCGGTTTTCTACACCCGGTTGGGACAACGGATTGTCCACATTCTCAACACCCAGACGCCCTCAGGACAACTCTACGAGGTAGATATGCGCCTGCGGCCCTCCGGCAACTCAGGCCTGCTGGTGAGTACACTGCAGGCTTTCGAAAAATACCAGCGTGAAGATGCCTGGACCTGGGAGCATCAGGCGCTGGCCCGGGCCCGGGGCGTTGCCGGATGCAGTGAAACTCTCGAAGCCTTTGAATCCATCCGCCACGACATCCTCTGTCACCCCCGTGACCGTGAAAAGCTTCGTAGTGAGGTGGTTGAGATGCGGGAGAAGATGCGAGCCAGTCTCGCCACACCGGAGAGCCGGCAGGCCGAGGTGTTCCATATCAAGCATGATACCGGTGGCATCGTGGATATCGAGTTCATGGTGCAGTACCTGATGTTGGCCTGGTGTGCCGAACACCCGGAGCTGACCCAGTGGTCCGACAACATTCGCCAGATGGAAGAGTTGGGGCGCGCAGGTGTAATGGCTGTGGAGGATGCCGAGAAACTCAGAGAAACCTTTATCGCCCTACGCTCCACCATCCATAGGCGGGCGCTCCAGAACCTCAATAGCCAGGTGGAGGGCGATGCCTTTACCGAGGAGCGTGACTACATCCGCGCCATGTGGAAAAAAGTGATGATTGATGCCTGAGGCAAATTCAATTCCGGCAGATTTTCCTGCTAGAATGCCGGTTCCCCGAAAAACGCTTTTTTAGGAGCAATGAAGAATGTCGATGGCTGATCGCGATGGCGTTATCTGGCTGGATGGTGAAATGGTTCCCTGGCGGGAAGCCAAGACGCACGTCCTGACTCACACCCTGCACTACGGCCTTGGCTGTTTTGAAGGTGTGCGGGCCTACAACACCGCGAATGGCCCGGCCATTTTCCGCCTGAAAGAGCACACGGACCGTCTTTTCCGTTCCGCCCACATCCTGAACATGAAAATGCCGTTCAGTAAGGACGAGATCAACGAGGCCCAGCGGGCAGCGGTACGGGAAAACAATCTGGATGAAGCCTACCTGCGCCCGATGGCGTTTCTCGGTTCCGAGGGCATGGGGCTCAGGGCCGATAACCTCAAGGTCCACGTAATGGTGGCGGCCTGGAGCTGGCCCTCCTACATGTCCCCGGAAGCAAAAGAAATGGGGATCAAGGTGCGCACCTCGTCCTACACGCGCCACCATGTGAACATCACCATGTGTAAGGCCAAGGCCAACGGCAACTACATCAACTCGATGCTGGCCCTGAACGAGGCCATTTCCGGTGGGGCCGAGGAAGCGCTGTTGCTGGACAACGAAGGTTACGTCGCTGAAGGTTCCGGGGAAAACATCTTTATCATTCGTGATGGTGTACTGCACACACCAGAGCTTACCTCCTGCCTGGAAGGGATCACCCGTGCCACCATCCTGGATTTTGCCCGCGATCTGAATATTCCCGTGAAAGAGCGCAGGATTACCCGCGATGAGGTCTATGTTGCCGAGGAGGCCTTCTTCACCGGCACGGCGGCGGAAGTACTGCCGATCCGCGAGCTTGATGGGCGCGTGATCGGTGCCGGCAAGCGCGGACCGGTCACCGAGAAGCTTCAGGCCATGTATTTTGATGCGGTCAAGGGCAAGCTGGCGGAACACAGTGGTTGGCTGACCCACGTTAAAGGCTGATTACAGAGCACACTCAAGCCGCCGTTGACTGTTGCAGCCCGGCGGCTTTGTTGTTTAACACACCCTGTTTACTGGCGGGACGAGCAAATGGCAGACGTTATCAAGGTACCGGTATCCTTCGGCGAGGTGCTGGACAAAATCACCATTCTCGAAATCAAGTCCGAGCGGATCAAGGATGAAGCGAAGGTCAGGAACGTTCGGCTTGAACTGGATGAACTGAGTGCCACCTGGGACGAGGCGGTGAAGGACAAGGCTGCTGAAATCGCCGACCTTCGCAAACAGCTGAAAGCGGTAAATGAAGAACTGTGGGTGATCGAAGACGACATTCGTGATCAGGAAGCCGCCCAAGACTTTGGTCCGAGGTTCATCGAGCTGGCCCGCGCCGTGTACGTCACCAATGACAAGCGCGCCGCCATCAAGAAAGAGGTCAACCTGGCCTTGGGGTCTCGCTTCGTCGAAGAAAAGTCCTACCAGGATTACACGGCCCGAAAGTAAAGATCCGGGCCAGATAAACGCCGTTATCTGTCTTTTTCAGTACCGGTAGTACCGGTAGATCGGATTAGTGGCAGTAGGTCGGATTAGCAAAGCATAATCCGACAAAGCTCTCAAACGGCGCCCAAGTCAGCCCGACTTCGGCGCCGTTTGTGTTCCTGGCGCCGGGTGAGCTTCAACCCACCGATCCAGCATCCCCGTTGCATCCTCCACCGTAATCATTTCCATCGCTCCCTCGAACTCGGCTTTTGCCCCCCAGCGGGCCTGTTCCACTGTTTTGCCAGTGAACTTCTCCAGAGCTTCTGGATACCGGTTTACACACCAATCCAGAGAATTGTAGGGGCCCGAGCGGTAAGGATTGCTCGCCGCAAACAATCCAAGCACATCGGTGCCCACCGCACTGGCGATATGGGCCGGGCCGGTATCGGGCGCTACGACCAGGTCGGCATGGGTCATCAGTGCCGTCAGCTGCTTCAGGGTGTCCTTGCCGCAAATATTGTGGGCTTTCTCTTTCATGGCAGCTTCTATAGCCGCGCAATACTCGGCCTCGAATGGGGCGGGGCTGCCCACCAGGATCACCCTCATACCGTGCTTCTGTACGGCATGGTCGGCCAGCTGTGCGTAGCGCTCGGCCGGCCAGTTACGAAGGGTATGGCTGGCGCACGGGCTGATTACCAGGTTTCTGCGATCGGTTGCCAGTTGCGCGCTGGCAAACTCATGGTCCGAGTCGCTTAAAGGGATCTGCCATTGCGGTGGGGCTGCCTTGAGTCCCAGAGGCTCCAGGAAACTGGCGAGGCAGTCGCGAACATGCTGTTGGGGAGACGGCTTGATTCGGCGATTGATGAACAGGCTGTGAAGATCCTTGCTGCGGGCCTTGTCATAGCCAATCCTGATGCGGGCAGGAATACAGGCGGCTGCAAGGTTGGCTCTGAATGCTACCTGCATATGAAGCAGGGCATCGAATCTGCGCCCCCGCATCTGTCTGCGAAGCTCGGCGTAGCCTTTGCGGCCGGCCTTCTTGTCGAAAACAATGAACTCAACACCGGGCAGATCGCCAATCAGCTTGGCTTCGATCTTGCCGATAACCCAGGTGATCTTAACGCCGGGAAGCTGCTCCTGAAGGCTCAGTACAACGGGTATCACGTGGGTCACGTCGCCGATGGCGGACAGGCGGAGAATGCAGATGGAGTTCATCAGAGTTTGATCCGGTTCAGGTTGTGGCCTGGGGCTGTGGAGCTTTGTCAGCAATCATTGGTAAACTGGCGGCCATTCTAACGCACTCAGGCGTGTCCGTCCCGGCGCGAGCGGGGCAGGCGTGTCTTCTTTCAATTTCGGTGACCGGGAACCCAGCATGGTGGAGTCTGAAATCTGTATTCGGGAAAGGGCTTCAGCGATGCTGATTCACCCGGATTACGAGGGCAGAGTTACCGAAGACTGGTTCAACGCTGCCGCCTGGGGCGATAACGCCCGTCCGGTAAGCAGCGGTGGCCGTGGCGGAGCCTGGTTTTTGCGGGCCGGAGAAAACAGGCTGGTACTTCGGGAGTATCGCCGGGGCGGGTTGATGGCGAAATTTGCCCGATACGCCTATGCCTTCACGCGCGAGGCGGATGTGCGATCCTTTGCAGAATTCCGCTTGCTGAACAAACTGGTCAACCAGGGACTTCCCGTACCCCGGCCGGTTGCCGCCTGGTACCGTAAGCTTTCGCCGATCCAGTATCGGGCCGCCATCATCATTGAGCGATTGGAAAACACGTTACCGCTGGCTGATCTTATTTCCCAGCTGAATGGTGAAGCCTGGGCATCTATCGGAGAAACCGTTCGTCGATTTCACGACGCCGGCGTCATGCATGCAGATCTGAACTGCTTCAATGTACTGGTTCGAGGTGATGAGTACTTCCTGATCGATTTTGACAAGAGCCGGTTGATTACCAGCAAAGCTCCCGCGCGCTGGAAAGAGGCCAATCTTGATCGCTTCTCACGCTCGTTGGTGAAGGTGGGCGGAGAAGAAGCCCGGGCGAAGGTCTGGAGTTATTTTATGAACGGATATAACAGGGGAATGGCCACTTGACCCATCCACAGCAGGGCGGATCGCTTCCGTCGATACTTTGTCTTACGGATGCCTGCGATCGTCCGGAGACGGAACTCTTTATCGGGCTCAGAAAGGCCGGGTTCGACGTCGACGTCATGTGTAATCCCAAAGGCCGGAACTATCAGCGCCTCGTTGACGAGGGCATGGTTGCCTGCCCAATGGCCTTGAAGAATCGTTTCGACAAGGAAGGCACCGAGGCCATCCGGCAACAACTGGCGAAGAAAAAATACGAGGTCATCCACGCCTATAATCCCCGAGCCCTTGCCTGCGGCTTAAGGGCTTCCCGGGGCACCGATATCAAGATCGTCGCCTATCGTGGTGTGATCGGTAATATCAGTTTCCTCAATCCGGAGTCCTGGATTACTTTCCTGCACCCGCGTGTCAGCAAGATCGTCTGTGTTGCCGATGCCATCAAGGATTACCTGGCCAGTCTGCGGTTTTTGTGGATGCACATTCCTGAGCGGAAGCTTCAAAGAATCTACAAGGGGCATGACCTGGACTGGTATCAGTCGCCCAAGGCCGATCTGACCCAGTTTGATGTTCCGGAAGGTGCATTCGTGGTGTGCTGCACCGGACGGAATACCCCAAGAAAAGGCTTCGATGATCTGATAGAAGCTGTCGACAAGCTGCCTGCGGATGTGAACGTACATTTGCTGCTGGTGGGAGACGTCATTGATAACGAAGAGATTCAGGCGCAGGCCGCTGCGGCCTCTCACCCGGAACGGATCCACTTCACCGGGTACCGCAACGACGCCCCGGCGATAGCGGCGGCCAGTGATGTGTTTGTGCTCCCGTCGAAGGAAAGGGAGGGGCTGCCCCGAGCGGTTATCGAGGCCATGGTCTATGGTGTGACGCCAGTGGTAACCAGTGTCGGCGGCATGCCCGAACTGGTGGAAGATGGTGTCAGTGGTATTGTGGTTGCACCGAAGAATGCCTCCGAGTTGTCAGCGGCCATCGAGCGGCTTTACCGCGACAGAGAACTGGCGGCCTCGCTTGGGCAGGCGGCGCGGCAAAGGATAGCCCGGGATTTTCACACCTCACAAACCGTCAGGGAGACGGGTGAGCTATACAAAGCACTGACGGGCAGGGCCTGAATGCGGCGGTATCTGTTTTTTGTCAATCAACCCTATTCCTATTCGATTCTGCGACCGCTGCAGGAAGAGATACTGCGCCGGGGCGACGAAGCAGCCTGGTTTGTCGCGGGTTGCTCAACGGCGCCGCTTCGGCCCGAAGAGCGCCGTCTTGGCAGTGTCAAAGAGGTTATGGAATACAACGCCGATGCGACCTTTGTCCCCGGGGACTGGGTTCCGTATTTCTTTCCGGGAATCAAAGTTGAGGTATTTCACGGCATGGCTCGCAACAAGCGTGGCCATAGCAGCGAGGATGAAAGCGATCACTACCGCATTCGAGGTTGGTTTGATCTTTACTGTACGCATGCGGTGAAAGATACGGAAAAGTTCCGTGAGCTGGCGGCCCAATACCAGCATTTCGGGGTTGCCCATACCGGCTGGCCCAAGCTGGATCCTCTGCTGTCGCAGCCTGAGGAGGGTAAAAGAGGCCGCTCGGAAGACGAGTTGCCCGTTGTGTTTTACGCCTCAACGTTCAGCCGGTCCGTTACCTCCGCGCCGGATCTTGTAGAGAAAATCGGCGAGCTCTCCAGGAATGGTCGCTGGAAATTCATTGTAACCCTGCATCCGAAGATGGATCCCACGGTCGTGGATCAATACCGCCAGTTGAGCGGCGATAACCTGCGTTTTGTCGAGAGTGATGAGGATCTGTTGCCTCTGCTGCCGCAGGCAGATGTGATGCTCTGCGATACCTCGTCCATTATGTTTGAATTCATGTTCCTTGATCGCCCGGTAGTGACCTTCAGAACGAAAATGCCGGGGCCATATCTGATCGATGTCCACGAAGTGGAGGATGTTGAGTCAGCCCTGGAGCAGGCTGTGCAGTATCCCGATACCCTGATGAAAGAAACGAGAGCCCTTTGCGACCAGTTGCACAGCTTCAGGGATGGTCGCTCCAGCGGGCGGGTTCTGGATGCGGTTGAGGATTTCCTGATCAACAAACGTAGCGAACTCAAGCCCAAGCCGATGAACCTGTTACGTAAGCTGAAAGTCAGGCGCCGCTTGCGTAAGGAGCTTGCACGTATGGCACCGGAAAGCTCAGGATAGAGTCCTCGAAGGTCCAGATCGGGAAACGAATGATTTGAGCAGCATCCCCAGCCCTATCAATGTCTTTATCGCGAGTACGCCCCTTCAACTGATCAGTTGCTCCGAGGCTCGCCACCATTACGGCTGCAGTGCTGAAACTACCCTTCTCGTCATTGCGCGACCGGATAACCGGGAGACCGAGGGACAAATGGCCTTCCTGGCCGAGGCCCTGGGCTGGCAAGGCATCGAAACCATCTATCTGAAAAAAAGTTCCTTTTACCTTCGTCTGGGAGCTGTCGCCAAGAGCCTTTCACGACGCCGCATTGAACGGTTGTTTATCGGCAACAAATCCAGCTGGATTCATGAAGTCTTTTATCGGGGATTCGACAGCAAACAGCTGATTTTCGTCGATGATGGCCTGGCCACCGTGACCTACTACCACGCCATTCACAACGAGGGTATCGCCTCCCGGATTTCAGCGGCAAAAAAACGGCTTCTGAGAACCATGGGAATACGGATTCATCGCGTTGTTCCGGAGGTGATCGCGTTCTTTACGTTCTTTCCGTTACAGAGCTCCGAACTTGTCCAGGTTCAGGTTCATGATTTTCCGGTGTTTCGCAGAACCTTCAAAATATCCGCCCGTAACAGCAGTCAGATGCCCACGGTCGGGTTCCTGGGCCAGCCTTTTGGTGGGGAAGATCGGCTTCAGCAACTGAAGCTGCAAATTCAGCACGTCGTAGAGCGTCATCCCGATAGCCGTGTTGTGTACTTCATGCATCGAAAGGAGAGCAGGGAAGAGCTTGAGAGGTTGCTTGCAGAATTTCCGCTCGAGATACGACAGGCCGGTCGCCCCATAGAGGTAGAAGTGGCTCTGTCAGGAGAAACCTACCTGGCTTTTTACAGCTTTGCTTCAACCGCTCTGTTTACGCTGAAAAAGATATTCCCGGAAATCCGGGTGTTCCAGATCGATGATGCCGCCCTGGGCGCCCGGCTGCCCTACTATGATGAAATAAGGCGTATGTTCAGGAGCGTCGGCGTGGAAACGACGCTCCTTCGGGGGTCACGACTTTTCGAAGCGGGCCGGCCGGTCCAGAGTCCATAACCCGGCATACTTGTTGAAGGTCACCTGCGCGTAGGTGACCGCCGTCAGATAACCCACAGCGCCGTCCAGAAAGCCGAAACGGATGAAGTACACCTGCACAAACGTCATCAGGCCCCGCAGAGTTGGGTAGATCATGGTGCGGGTTTTTTTGCCCCTGCGATGCTTCTCCAGAGAACCAAGCCAGGCATACTTTGCGCTTTTTTCCAGGGAATGACCGAAATCCCGGTGTGTATAGTGAGTGAGGCGGCCCCTGAGGGTTTTGATTTTGCGTCCGGACGGGATCAGTATCCGCTCGTGCACCAGGGCGTCTGAAAAGCTGACGCCCTCGCGACGGAACAGCCGGAGCGGGGCTCGGCCGCTGCGTCCGAAATCCAGCCGGCTGCCGTATATCGTTACCGCCCAGGGAAGCTTGTAAGCGTCCGCGTCCGGATCTGCCAGGTGATCGTTGATCTCCCGTGCCAGCTCTGGTGTGACACGCTCATCGGCATCCAGTGACAGCACCCACTCTCCGGTCGCTTTCTCAAGTGCGCGCTGCTTCTGAATGCCAAAACCGGGCCAGTCGGTAACTTCAACAACATCGGCCAGTTCTCTGGCCAGTTCCACAGTCCTGTCAGTGCTGCCGCTGTCCAGAACGATGATCTCGTCTGCCACCAGCCTCGCTGACTTGAGACAGTCGGTAATATGGTCTTCTTCGTTTTTTGTGATAATGGTCGCGGAAACCTTCCGGGCCCTGTTTCGAACGTACGAGGCGCTCAGCTCTGTGAACATAGCGGAGGCAATTGATGCGACCGCAAGCAGATAGAAGGTAAGGAACAGCGTCCGATTGAAGGTGGCTTCGGTGAGTCCAAATAAGAAGTAGCCAATGGAAATCATGCACCCCGCTACCGCCAGGTGGGCCGTCGCTGTGTGGCGGCTGGACAGATTTCTGGCAAAAATGGCCAGAGGGATGAATATCAGCAGTGCCCAGCTGAGAATGCCTGGAATACCGCTGGTGGCAGCGCTATTGAGTAAATCGTTATGGGCATGTCCCGTGCAACAGTCCAGGAAATGTTGTGGCAGATTGCCCGCGGCCACTTCTGACTCTATGCGCTGGGTATAGCCGCCAAGGCCAGCCCCCGACCAGGGGTTTTCGCTGAACATCTTCACAGCCTGCCCCCAGACTTCGAGGCGGATTTCCATGCCGGAATCCAGATGACCGTTGTGAAGCAAGCCATTGAGTGAGCTGGACATACGGTCGCTGGTGATGATTGCGCCGGCGACCAGAATAGGGACAGCGATTAATCCGGCAATTCTGAGCTTTTTGCTGAGTAGTGGCAGCAGTGCAACCAGAAGGAATGGCAGGGCTACCAGATTACTACGGGTTTCCGACAGCATGGAAATCAGGACGGCCCCCGTTCCACCGAGGAAAAACAGTATCGCTAGGCCCACTCGTTTGTCCCGAATAAAGAACATTCCGGCAACGATCGTCAACATACCTGCCAGGAGGGCGAGGTTGCCAAAGCTGATGGGGTTAATACCGCCGCCAAAACGGGAATTCAAAACCTGACCAAGGGCGCCCTGACGGGCAGCAATGGTGACGACAAAAATCCCGATGACGGACACGGCCATCAAGCCGATGGCAGCAAAAGTCGTTCGGGCGCCAATCCTCGCATAGCTGATGGCAATGATCAGAGGCCAGAACAGGATAAACCGGGCGTGCGTGCCAAACGTTTTTCCGCCCTCGTAGTCAAAGCCCTCCAGGGCCCAGGACATGAGGCTCACCAGAACGAAGAACCAGAAGGAAAAGTGCAGTAACCTGAGTTCTTTGGGCTTGTCCCAACCGGCTTTATACAAAGATTTACGGGCGCTGAGCACCATTCCGGCAACGGCGATCAAAAGGGTGGCGCCGGCCAGGATGCTTGACGACAGGAGCGCGCCGCCAAGGCCGATGATCAGCAGTGCATGGAGGGCCAGTACGGGATTCAACATACGCGGTCCGGGTTGTAGGGGTTGATTTCGCCGGGTGGCCGATGGCGCATGCGCTTGTACTCCCATTGATACTGCTCGGGGATTCCTCGCACGCATTGCTCAATGGCCCGATTCATGGCCGTGGTTGCGGCCACCGGGTCTTTGTCGCCGAGGCCCGGGCCGGTTTCGCGAACGACAATCCGGAACCCGGACGCATCCGGCAGACGCTCCGCATAGGTGATCAGAACGTTGGCGCCGGTACGCTGGATCAGCTTGGACACGAGGGTCATGGTTTTCACTTCCATGCCAAAGAAAGGCGCGAAAGCATTGCCTTTGCCCCGGGGTGACTGATCCGGCAGGATCCCGGCAACACCGCCTTCCCGCAGAATCGAGGCGAGTCGGGCCAGACCCCGACGGTCGCCCCGGACCAGCTCAGAGCCAAGGCGTCCACGCACCTTGATCATATAATCTTCAAATTCGGGCATGTTCGGCGGACTGTAGAGCGCTGCCATCTTGTAGCGAGAAGAAAAGAACAGGCCCGCCAGTTCCCAGTTGCCGAGGTGCGGCGCGAGGAGAATCAGCCCCTTGTCGCCAGCCATCGCCTCGTCGATCAGTTCCAGTCCCTCGGTCTCCCGGATCAAACCAAGGCATTTTTCCACCGGCCACTCCCACATCAGGGGCACCTCGAGCAAGGTCATACCGGTCTGGGCCAGGGATCTCCTGGACATAACCGCACGTTCGGTGTCGGAAAGCTCGGGGAGACATATGGCGAGATTTGTGTCGGTTACCTGGCGGGACTTGGTAGGCAGTCGCCACACCAGGTAACCTACGAGACGACCCACGCGCTGGGCGCCGGCAAGAGATAGCCAGCCGGCAATCCTGAGCAGCCCGGCAATGACGAAATACTTGAGCTTGCTCATTTGCGGCCGTACCGATCCTCGTAACGGACAATATCGTCCTCACCCAGGTAAGAGCCCGACTGGACTTCGATCAGCTCCAGGTCGATGACCCCCGGATTCTCCAGCGAATGCACCTGGCCAACCGGGATGTAGGTGGACTGGTTCTCGGTGACCAGGTAGGTTTTCTCACCGTTGGTAACCCGGGCGGTGCCGCTGACCACAATCCAGTGCTCTGCTCGATGGTGATGCATCTGCACTGAGAGCTTGGCGCCGGGTTTTACGGTGATACGTTTGACCTGGTAGCGGGCCCCGTTGTCGATGGAATCGTACACACCCCAGGGCCGGTATACTTCCCGGTGGTTCATGTGTTCGTGGCGGCCATCGGTTTTGATCCGTTCCACCACGGTTTTGACGTCCTGGACGCTGTCTTTGTGGGCAACCAGCAGGGCATCTTTGGTTTCAATAACCACCAGGTTGTCCACGCCAACGGTGGCCACCAGCCGGCTATCCGCACGGACCAGGGTGTTGGCGGTGTTGTGGGTAATCACGTCGCCGGTCAGGCTGTTGCCATCTGCGTCCTTGTCACTCACTTCCCAGAGCGCGGACCAGGAGCCGATATCGCTCCAGCCGGCATCGAGGGAAACCACGGCGGCCTTGTCGGTCTTCTCCATGACGGCGTAGTCCACCGAGTCCGAGGGGCATTCCGCGAAGCGCTCGGCATTGATCCGGGTGAAGTGAAGGTCATCGGCGGTATCTGCGATGGCAGCACGGCAGGCGGCCAGGATATCCGGGCGATGAGTCTCCAGTTCTTCAAGGTATTGGCGGGCACCAAACAGGAACATCCCGCTGTTCCAGAGGTATTCGCCGGAATCCAGGTAGCCATTGGCCGTCGCCTGGTCCGGCTTTTCGACGAACTTGTCCACCAGATAGCTGTCGGGGCCCAGTTCCGTGCCACGATGAATATAGCCGTAGCCGGTTTCCGGATGGTTCGGGACAATGCCGAAGGTGACCAGTTTGCCTTCCCGTGCGAGCGGAATGGCTTTCTTCACCCCTTCCTGAAAGGCGGTCACGTCCTTGATCAGGTGGTCGGCTGCCAGGACCAGCATGAGTGGATCCTCGGCGTTGTTTTCCGCGGCCTCGGTCAGCTGCAGTGCTGCCAATGCAATGGCGGGCGCCGTGTTCCGGCCGTAGGGCTCCAGAATGATCCGCGTATCTTCGTGGCCGGATTGCCGCATTTGTTCAGCAGCCAGGAACCGGTGTTCCTCGTTGCAGATCAGGAGAGGGTTGGCTGCATCCATGCCCTCAAGCCGCGCAACGGTGGCCTGCAGCATCGACAGGGGGCCGTTGGTCAGTTTCAGGAACTGTTTCGGATTCAGCTGGCGCGACATCGGCCAAAGGCGCGAGCCGGTACCGCCAGCCATAATGACGGGGTGAATCATCTGCACACTCCGGGCTTGAGTTAAAGAATGCCAAGAAAAACATCAAAATCAGGCGCGTCATCTTATCATAAGGCAACCATGATATTGTTCTGACCCGTCCGTAAACTGATTGCCCTGACACCAGGAATTGTGATGAAGCTGCCGTTGTCCGTTTATTACATCACCCAGAACGAAGAAGTGCGATTGCCAGAGTCCCTGGCGAAGGTTTCCGGCTGGGTTGATGAGATTATCGTAGTTGATTCCGGGAGCACTGACCGAACCCGCGAAATTGCCGAAGCTGCCGGTGCAAAGTTCGTGCATAACGACTGGCGGGGTTTTGCCTGTCAGAAAGCCTTCGCCGCTAGCCTGTGCCGCAATGACTGGGTTCTGGATCTCGATGCAGATGAGGTGCTGTCGGACGAACTTGTGGCCAATATCAAGGCCCTGTTTTCAGAGCCGGTCGACCCCGACATTGCCGGGTTTAGGATGCGATGGGTGCTGTCCCAGCCGGACCCCCGGCATCCGTTCCGTCATGACAAATCAAAGAAAATCCTCAGGCTCTACAATCGCAACAAAGCGGTAATTGAGCCCGAAAAAGACAGCAACAATGACCGCCCCCAAGTGAAAACTGGCCGGGTTCTGGATCTAAAGGGCGATGTGTTGCATCGCACGCTGATTTCCCTGGAGCAGATGGAGCGCAAGTACTGCCAGTTGTCGACGGAGCAGGCCCGCTTCATGGCCGCAAAGGGCCGTCGAATCTCCAGTGCCCGGTTGTTCGCGGAGTTCCCCCTGAAGTTCCTGAAGTATTACCTGCTTCACCGACAGATTCTGAACGGCTGGTTTGGCCTGAGTGTTGCGATCACTGCGGCCAACAGGAACTTTATGCGTCTGGCGAAGGCCCGAGAGATGCAGATGCTGTCCGAGTTTGAGAAGGAGGATATCCGGTAGGTTTGCGGTCAGGCACGACCGTCATAAGTTGTCCCGGTGACCGCCTACTGCACTCAAGTACAAAGCTTCTGTTTGTTCTGCCATGGCCTGGATCGTGAGTGTTTCGCGCGCAAACGCCATGGCGGGTTGCTGCCTTACCTTCAGTGTCTCCAGATCAGCGAGCGCTCGCCCTATCAGGTCCGCAAGGTCCCGATCCCGATGGCCTTTGCTGAGAGACGTTTCCGGAAGAAGATCCCGTGGCCCCGACACCGGAGTGGAGACAACCGGGCAGCCACTGAGTAGGGACTCCGCCAGTGCGTAGGGAAAACCTTCCCGTTCGGAACTGATCACCGTCAATTCAGCCCTGCTGTAGACTGACTCCAGATTGTCTCTGAACCCTGCCAGGGTGACCGAGTGTTCCAGTTCGAGACGGCGGATTAGCTGCTCCAGCTGTGACCGTTGGCTGCCTTCGCCGAAAATGGTCAGATGGCAGTTACTTACCGATTCGCCGAGCGTGGCCCAGGCTCTGATCAACGTATCAAAACCTTTGACGGACTCCAGTCGCCCGACAGCGATGACATTGGTGACTCCTGTCGGCAGTTCCGGGCCGTCGTCTGTTTTCAGTCGCCGGTTCCTGGTCTCCACACCGTTATAGATAAGCTGTTTCCGGGGGTGTCGCAGAGTTGCGAGAATCCGAGGGCTTACAGCTATGACCGCGTCGAGGCGGTCGAAGGCTTTGTGGCTGGATTTTGTGCCGTGCACCGTGCCGATGCGCGCACGGGCAAGTTTTCCGGTTCTAGACACAAGTTGCGCAGCCTTGTTGCCCTGCGCATGCAGAATAGCCGGCGTTATGTCGCGAAGTCGCCGGCGGAGGGCGAGTTGGAGCCAGAGGTTCCGTCGCCCGAGTTGAGCGGGCAGCGGATGAAAGTGGACCACGGCAGGAAACCTGTCACGGTAGCTTTTATGGCCGAGAACATGGACGCTGTGCCCGCGTTCCGCCAGCGCGCCCGCAAGATCCGCGGTGTGCTGTTCCATGCCGCCCCAGGTGGTTCCGGGTGTGGCGACCAGTAGGGCAATGGTCAATCGGGCTGGGGAGGTCATGATCGGCCGTCGGCGCTTTTCAGTACCTTCTCATAGACCTGCAAGGTCGCCTCGGTTTGCGCTTCCAACCGGAACCGATAGGGGATCTCGATGGCGGAAGGTTTGGCCTCCATCAGCCGGGAAACAGTTGCGGCAAATGCTTCGACGTCGTCCGGTGCCACCAGGCCATCCCGGAAGCACGCCTGCAGGGTTTCCGCCGCTCCGCCGCGATTATAGGCCACGACCGGTGTTCCGGAGGCCAGGGCTTCGGTCACCGTCCGGCCAAAAGGTTCCGGTTTAGTGCTCATGTGGCAGACCACATCGGAGAGCAGGTACAGGTTGGTCATGTCGTTGCGCTGGCCCAGAAAGCTGACCTTTTCGGTCAGGTCCAGGCGAGACCGCTCTTTCTCCAGTTCATCCAGGAAATGCTCCTTGCCGGGCTCCGCACCACCCACAATAATACCGTGGCAATCGGGCCGCTCCCGCACCAGTTTCGCCATCATGGCCAGGAAATCCAGCTGTCCTTTCCAGCGGGAAATCCGCCCGGGCATCATGATGATTTTCTTGCCGGCAAGCTGTGGATACTGTCGGAACCAGCGGTCCAGCCATTGCTGTGGAAGCTCCCGCTGATGAAAGGCATCCACATCGACACCCCGCTGGATGACGGTCAGCTTGTCCTCGGGAACCGGGTAGTTATTCATCACGTAATCCCGCACGCATTGGGAGACTGCGATTATGTGATCGGCGCGGGTCATGATGGCGCTGTAGGGTGTGACCGAATACATGCCATGGAAGGTTGAGACAACCGCCGGGCGTTCGCGTCTCGGGATGCTCTTCAGGGCCAGGAAGATAATCCAGGCGGGCATGCGTGAGCGAACGTGAACGATGTCCGGTTTCAGCTCAAGAAGCAGCTTCCGCATCGGCAGGATTTGCCCGAAGGAGGCCGGGCTCTTCCGGTGTATCGGCATGAAAATGTGCTTTGAACCCTGCCCCCGCAGTTGCTCGGCCATGGGGCCGCCCTTGGAGACGACAAAGGATTCGTGGCCGCGTTTGACGAGGTCGGCGGCGAACTCTACGGTGCCTCTCTCTACACCGCCGCTGTACAGCGCCGGAAGTGCCTGGAGAATTCTCACGGTTTGCCCCCCTTGTGCAGGCGTTGGTTGGCTTTCTGGCTTTTTGGCAGCAACCCTTTTTCTATCACCCAACGTGCTGCGCGGTTGGCTTCCCAAAGGGGCTGGTCATGGTCGGCCCTCCCTGCCATGACACTGGCGTGGTCCGTCCACCTGGCGACATACCCTTCCCGGAGCAGCCGTTCCACGCCATCCACAACCCGGCTACCGGATCTGGCCGGTAGTTCGAAAAGTCCTGTGGGGACTCCTGAGGTCGCCGCTTCACAGACCATGGACATGCTGTCCGGTGTTACCCACACCGCCCGTGAGGCGGAAAGTTGATGGCTTAGCCAGTCCTCGTGGGTCTGCTCAGGGTGAACAACGGTAATCCGGAGCCCGGCCATGTCGTCGAGGCGCTCCTGCATGGGCTCCGGTGTTCGCCGGGAGGTGCTGATGGTCCAGCGCCAGTCGGGGTAATGACCGATCAGGTGCGATATCTGACCCAGGACGACATCGTCGTCCCAGTCGAAATGCGGTGAGGGCCCGCCAATAAGTAACAGTGCTTCTCGTTTCTCGGTGATTCTGGCCAGGGGGGTGATGGTATTCAGAACGCCCTCGGTTAGCAGAACGCGCGGACCTGGCTGCACGCGATCATGGGCCGGAATCAGGGCGCCGCTGACCAGAGACAGAGGGAACGCGGGCTTCATTATGACCAGTGTCCGGGTTCCACGAAATTTTCGCAGCGACAGGAGAAGGCGATGCGTGCCAGACCCGGCGGCGATAACCAGGTCCGGGCGTGGCAGTGACGGCTCCATTCTCGGTGAAGAACCCAGCAGTGCACGCCAGAATGGTATTTTCATACCGGTGGCGTCGATCCAGTAGGTGCTTGCTCCGGCCAGGACGCGAAGCCGGTTGCCCAGCCCCTTCAACTGGTTCCTGTGGCCCGGCTTGTTGTCGGTCAGAAGCCACACCACGGGTGTGGATGCATCCTGCGTTCTGGGGTCAGGTTTGACCATGGTGTTCCGGCATGGACAGCCGGCCTCCGTGTTGCCTGAATTCTTCGTTACCGGCGTTTGTAGAATCCCGGGTCGTTCTCATCCGGTCGGGTCTTGAAGCGCCGATGCATCCACAGATATTGATCCGGAGCGCGCCGCACTTCCCGCTCGATAGTCTGATTGATCAGTGTTGCATCCTGAAGATCATCGCCACTGGGAAAGTTCTCAAGCGCAGGGTGGAAGTAAATGTCGTAACCTGGTCCATCGTCACGCCGGAAATGACTGAACGGAACCACCTTGCAGCCGCTGCGCTCTGCAATTCTGGACGTGGCGGTAATCGTGCCCGCCGGTATTCCGAAGAAGGGCGCAAACACAATGTCCTTGCGACCGTAATCCTGATCGGTGGCATACCAGACTGCGCGGTTTTTCTTCAGGCTGCGAAAAAGACCCCGCAGGTCTCTGGCGCCCAGCACGGTGCCATAGCGGCGCTCCCGGGCTCTCGTCATTACCGCGTTCATCAGCGGGTTGTTATGATCCCGCTGCATGACATCTGCTTCGATGAACTGGGTTACAAGGCTCCCGCCCAGATCCAGAGTGCTGTAGTGGCCTCCCAGTAATAAGACGCCTTTGCCGCCGGCCAGGGCCTGTTCGAAGTGCTCAAGGCCGTGCACTTGCGTGATGCCTGTCAGCTTGGCCGGATCACGAAACCAGGCAATGCCCAGTTCCAGTAGACCAATGCCATTGGCAATAAACGCTTTCCGAACCAGCGCAGACTGCTGGGCGGCCGTGAGTTCCGGGAAGCACAGGCGAATGTTCACCTCGGCAATGTGCCGCCGACTGCTCGCCAGGTGGAATGCCAGCAATCCGGCCAGCTTGCCCAGCCACCACTGAAGGCGTATGGGCAGCCGGGACACGCACCACATCAAGGTAATTCCCAGCCAGGTGGGCCACCAGCGGGGATGGCGGTAGGCCGAGTAATCCGTATTTCGCGGTAATTTGCGGTATTTCTTTTTCACGTAAAGCGGGTCCTGCCAAGTCGGAATTGATCGACGGAGGCACAATGGCCCAAGCGATCAATCGGAAGCAAATCAATAGGTTTTGCGATATGATAGCGCACTGTTTTGCCCGGAGTCCTGTGTGCTGCAATTTATCTATTCCCAGCTTATTCGCTTGATTCTGCCGTTCATCCTGCTGCGTTTGTGGTGGAACGGACGTCGAGCTCCGGATCTCAGGCGTAACTGGTACCAGCGTCTGGGCATTGTGCCTCGGGCGAGCGGCACGGTTGTGTGGGTTCATGCCGTTTCGGTCGGTGAAACCATAGCGGCTGCCCCCATGGTGCGGCGCCTGCTGGCCCGGAACCCGGGTATCACTATCCTCATGACAGCCATGACCGACACCGGCCTGGCCCAGGCGCGCAAAATGTTCGGTGATCAGGTGCAATACGCCTATGCACCCTATGACACTCCAGGTGCTATCCGACGCTTCCTGGACAGGGCCAATCCCCGGATACTGGTTATCATGGAGACGGAAATCTGGCCGAACATGATTCGCCAGTGTCGGGCCCGTCGGGTTCCTGTGTTTCTGATCAACGCCCGCCTGTCTGAGCGATCCGCCAGAGGGTACGAGCGTATTCGCGGCCTTGCCGCTCCTATCATGCGCAGTATCAGCTGGGTTGCCGCCCAGGCCGAAAAAGACGCTGAGCGGTTCCGACGAATAGGCGTTGCACCTGCCAAAGTAGCCGTCACGGGTAGCGTAAAGTTTGACGTGGATATCCCGGAGGATGTGCGGGCATCGGCCTTGACGCTTCGGCGAAAGCTGGCGGGCCGGCCGGTCTGGATTGCGGGAAGCACCCACGGCAGCGAGAACGATCAACTACTTGTGGCTCATGAACAAGTGTTGCAAGAACACCCGGATGCGCTGCTTATCCTGGTGCCGAGACACCCCGACCGTTTTGAGCCAGTGGCAGAAAAAGCGGTGAAGGAAGGGCTTACACTGGCCCGTCGCTCCCGAGGAGACGACCCCGCACAGGCCCAGGTGTATCTGGGCGACACCATGGGGGAGTTAATGATGCTTTACGGAGCGAGTGATCTGGCCTTCGTTGGCGGCTCGTTGATCGAGCGCGGTGGTCACAACCCCCTCGAACCCGCCGGGTGGGGGATTCCGGTATTTTCAGGCCCTTACATTTTCAATTTCGAGACAATCTACCAGCGTCTGCTGGACGACCGGGGCGTAAAGCTGGTTGCCGATGCGGATGAGCTGGCCGCCCACGTGTCTTCGCTGTTTAGTGACGAACAAGAGCGTGAAGCGATTGGCCGCAGGGCGCTGGAGGTTGTGAACAAGAACCGGGGCGCTCTCGACAAGGTGGTCGACGGTATTATCGAACGGGTCTGACCGGCTCTGGGGAAAGGTGAGCGCGAGCCCGCAGGCCCGCCCTTACTGTCACTGGGTCGGGTCGTCCAGTGTTTCTTCTTCGTTTGCCAGCGCCTCGATGCCCGGGGCGGCGGCGCTCAGCCAGTTGTTCAGCTCGATCAAGTCCTGGGGGCTCAGGGTGCCGGCTGCCTGTTTCAGCTGAAGGGAGTTGATCACATAGTCGTAGCGAGCGTTAGCGTAATCTCTCAGCGCAACATAATAGGCTCGCTCCGCATCCAGCACTTCCACGATGTTCCGGGTTCCTACTTCGTATCCGGCCCGGGTGGCGTCCAGTGCGCTGCGGCGGGAAACGATGGTCTGCTCCAGTGCCGAGGCGGTTTCAACGTTATTGTTTACCGTCAGGAACAGGCTTCTCGTATTTACGCGAACATCGCGGCGAACGGTGTTTAGCGACTGCTCGGCAACGGTTACCAGCGAGCGCTGCTGGCGGACGCCTGCCTGTGTGCCACCACCACTGTACAGCGGCACATTCAAGGTGAGGCCGATGGTCCCGCGTGTGGTGGTGCCATCCTGCTGACTGGTGATGGGCGCGTTGGCGGCGTCAATGCCGCTGAGGTCCGTTTTCCCATAGGATGCGTTCAAGTCCACCGTCGGGTAGTGGCCGGCCTTGGCTTCACGAAGTCCGGCCTCGTTCGCATTCAGCTCGTACAGGGCGGACTGGATGGACCAGTTCTGCTCCAAAGCAGTTGCTTCCCAGGCTGACGGGTCCATCGGATCCGGGCGACCAAGGGGGAAGTTCTGGCGCAGGTTGTCCAATTCCTCCGCGTACTCGCCGGTCAGTCGGGCCAATTGCTCCCGGGCTACGTTGAGCTGGTTTTCGGCAGCAATCCGCTGGCTCTTGCTGTCGTCGTAGCTGGCCCGCGCCTCGTAGACTTCGGTAATGGCAATCAGACCCACATCAAAGCGTTCCTGGGCTTGTTCGTACTGGCGCTGGATAGCGGCCTCTGTTGCCCGTGCGGTGGTGACGGTATCTCTGGCTCTCAGCACGTTGAAGTAGGCGGTTGCCACATCCAGGATCAACTGCTGCTGGGCCAGGTTGTATTCTGCCCTGGCAGACTCCGTCTGGAACTTGCTGGCATCGTAGCGGAACCAGGCGTCGGCCCGGAACAGTGGCTGGGTAAGCTGAACACCGTAATTCAGCTCCCGGTAGCTGGTGTCCTGGTTGGGACCGTCCACATCAATGTAATTGCCCTCACCAAAGGCACCGATCTGGGGAAGCAATGCGCTCTGGCTGACATCGCTTGCCGCCTGTTGGGCTTCAAAGCTTGCCCGGGCTGCGGCAATACCGGAGTCGTAGGAAAGTGCTTTCTCATAGGTCTCGACCAGATCCATGGAAAGAGCGGGCTGTGCCGCCATGAGGCCAATTAGTCCGGAAAGCAATTGCTTCTTCATTCTATCTCCTGAATACAGTTACGCATCGTTGCCCGGTAGTCGGGGCGCGCGTGACTGGCGCACACGCAGCTTTGCCCCGTTTGATGGGCCGACGGGTCTGGTTGGCCATTATGGACAATAATTGCCCGCAGCTCTACACTTGCAAATGGCACCCATTCTGGGTGTCATGCTTTACAGATTCGCGTCTTGACGGGGTGCTGGTCTGCTTTCCGATAAAACTGGAAGCAACCGGCTGAGATTGCATCGCAGAACCCGCGACCTGATCCGGATAATACCGGCGTAGGGATTTAAGACCACAGTGCTGACTGACCAGTGTTCTCCCCAGAGGGAATCCGTGTCGAGAGCTCCGTCATACGCGACCCGAAATCCAAAAATTGTTCCGGGAGCGAATGATGACCGACTTGCCTGATTACCTCAGTGATTCCGCCCAGGTGGATTCCGCCGCCATTAAGCCCCTGCCAAGTTCACGCAAAATCTACGTACAGGGTAGCCGACCCGATCTACGGGTGCCCATGCGGGAAATTACCGTGCAGGACACGCCCACTGAGATGGGCGGGGAAAAGAATCCGCCGGTGGCGGTGTACGACACATCGGGCCCCTACACCGATCCGGAAGCCACCATTGACCTGCGCAAGGGCCTCAAGCCTCTGAGGGCAGAGTGGATTGCCGAACGGGGTGATGTGGAGCAACTGCCCGGCTATTCTTCGGAATTCACCCGCCGCCGCATGAAAGATCCGCAGCTCGACCCGCTGCGGTTTATGGATGAGCGCAAACCGCTGCGTGCCAAAGCGGGCCATAACGTCTCCCAGATGCATTACGCCCGCCAGGGCATTATCACGCCGGAGATGGAGTACATCGCCATCCGGGAGAATATGAAACTGCAGGAAGCCCGGGAACAGGGGTTGCTGAAAGATCAGCATCCTGGTCAGTCCTTCGGCGCCAATCTGCCGCCGGAAATTACGCCTGAGTTTGTTCGCGATGAGGTGGCCCGCGGACGCGCAATTATCCCCGCCAATATCAACCACCCTGAAATCGAGCCGATGATCATCGGTCGCAATTTCCTGGTGAAAATTAACGGAAACATCGGCAACTCGGCCGTCAGCTCGTCTATCGAAGAGGAGGTGGAGAAGCTGACCTGGGGCATCCGCTGGGGTGCCGACACCATCATGGATCTGTCCACCGGCAAGAATATCCATGAAACCCGGGAGTGGATCATCCGCAACTCACCGGTGCCCATTGGTACCGTGCCGATATATCAGGCTCTGGAAAAAGTGGGCGGCGTGGCAGAAGACCTGACCTGGGAAATCTTCCGAGACACACTGATTGAACAGGCCGAACAGGGCGTGGATTACTTCACGATCCACGCAGGTGTGCGCCTGCATCATGTGCCCATGACCGCGAAGCGCACCACCGGCATCGTCTCACGGGGCGGCTCAATCATGGCCAAGTGGTGTCTGGCTCACCACAAGGAAAGCTTCCTCTACGAGCATTTTGAAGACATTTGCGAAATCATGAAGGCGTACGACGTATCCTTCAGTCTTGGCGATGGCCTGCGCCCCGGCTCCATTGCCGATGCCAACGACGCAGCCCAGTTCGGCGAGCTGGAAACCCTGGGTGAGCTGACCAAGATCGCCTGGAAACACGATGTGCAGTGTATGATTGAAGGGCCGGGCCACGTGCCCATGCACCTGGTGAAAGAGAACATGGACAAGCAGCTCGAATGCTGCGACGAAGCGCCTTTCTACACCCTGGGGCCGCTGATCACTGACATCGCCCCGGGATACGACCACATCACCTCCGGCATCGGCGCCGCCATGATCGGCTGGTACGGCTGTGCCATGCTTTGCTATGTCACACCCAAGGAGCACCTGGGCCTGCCCAACAAGGACGACGTTAAAACCGGCATCATCACCTACAAGATCGCAGCCCACGCCGCCGATCTGGCAAAGGGGCACCCCGGCGCCCAGATTCGCGATAATGCCCTCTCCAAGGCCCGTTTCGAATTCCGCTGGGAAGACCAGTTCAACCTCGGTCTGGACCCGGACACCGCCCGCGCGTATCACGACGAGACATTGCCGAAGGAATCCGCGAAGGTGGCGCATTTCTGCTCCATGTGCGGTCCCAAGTTCTGCTCCATGCAGATTTCCCAGGAAGTTCGGGATTATGCGAAGGAGCACGGCCTTGACGAGATATCCGCGGTGGATGCTGGTATGCAGGAGAAGTCCCGCGAGTTCGTGGAGTCCGGGAGTAAGCTTTATGACAAGGTTTGAACTTGAAGTAATACCCAAGTAAAGGCTATCGTTCCAAGTCGATTCAACGACCGGACAAAAAATGGCCAAACCGTTCCAGTTCAAAGCCAACGACGTAACAGTCGAAAAACGTGAAACCGTCTTCCAGGGCTTCTTCCGCATGGATAAGCTCTGGTTGACCCACCCGCGTTTTGATGGCCGGGACATGCCCGTATTCACACGTGAGCTCTTCATTCGTGGTGATGCCACCTGCGTGCTGCCCTACGATCCGGAACGGGACGAAGTGGTTCTGCTGGAGCAATTCCGCCTTGGTGCGCTGGGCCGCGACCAGTCGCCGTGGCTGCTGGAGCTCGTAGCCGGTATGAACGAAGATGGTGAGAGTCCGGAAGAGGTGGCGCAGCGGGAAGGCCAGGAAGAGGCCGGTCTTACCTTTGAACCACTGGAAAAAGTCTGCGATTACCTGGTGTCCCCGGGCGGCAGCACCGAGATGATTCACCTGTACTGTGGCCGGGTGAGTACCGAAGACGCTGGCGGGCTCTATGGCATGGAGCATGAGCACGAGGACATACGTGCCCATGTTGTCTCGTCGGACGATGCCATAGCGATGATCCACGATGGCCGCATCAATAACGCGGCCGCCATTATTGCCCTCCAATGGCTCGAACTGAATCGGGCCCGTTTGAAGAGAGAGTGGCAGTGATGGGTGAGTGGACCATGAAACCCAGGCGGTACGTTCCGGATCTCAGGCAACTTGGTGCCCTGTGTGATGGGAACTATCAGCGGCTTCGGAAGCTGCGGCAACTGGAAGTAGACGGCAAGCCCGTCTGCGAATTCGAGCTCCACCGTGAAAACCATTACCTGGGGCGCGTTCGGATTCAGGTGCTCCAGACCGCCAGATTCACTGAAACCCTGCTGCTTGAGCAGGTCCACAATTCCGGACGCTGGCTCAATAATCCTCAAATGACCGTGCGGGTTTACCACGATGCCACTATGGCAGAAGTGATCAGCTGTTACCGTGATCGCCAGATAGCCCCGGTTAATGATTACCCCAATCGCTTTATGCACCATCCCGACGAGAAGGTTCAGGTCAACGGTTTCCTTGCCGATTGGCTGGATTACTGTCTTCGGTTTGGTCACCTACCCATGGAGCATGCCGCCTGGTCTGCAGGTGAAGGCGTCGATTGAGACGGCTCATCCCGTACTAAAGTGGTGTGGCTATGGCTCTACGATGTGCCATAGTTGTCAAAAATTGCAATATTTCGCCAACGTCTGGCCAGAATGTGACTCCGGTTCGATTCCAAAGTGATAAATCCGCGAACCGGCGTCGTACACTTGGTTTAACACGACGTATTGCCAGTGAGTAGATCCAGAAAGCCATGACCATAAAGGAACAAGCCCGGCCACTGCGGGTACTGCAGCTGACTGATCCCCACCTGATGGCGAGTGCCGATGGAGACCTGTTGGGCGTCAAAACCCGGGAAAGCCTGCAGGCGGTTATTGCCGAAGTGCTGAAGGTTCACGGCCAGCCGGATCTCATTCTGGCTACCGGGGATCTTGCCCAGGACGGCTCTGTGGAGGCCTACCGTGTGTTTGGCGAGAGCCTGAAAGTATTTCCCTGCCCGTCCGTCTGGATTGCCGGCAACCATGATCATGCGGCCAACCTGGTGCAAGTCGCTGGCGAGTATGATGCCCGTGACCGGCATATTATCAGGGGGGGCTGGCAGTTCATTATGCTGGACTCCTCCGTGCCCGGTAAGGTTTTCGGAGCTTTACCCGATTCAGAGCTGGATTTCCTTGCCCGGACCCTGGAGCAGCACCCGGATGTGCCCGCGGTCGTTGCCTTGCATCACCATCCGGTCGATATCGGTTCTGACTGGATGGAAAAAATAGGGCTTACCAACCGGGATGCGTTCTGGCAGGTGGTCGATCGTTTCCCTCAGGTCCGGATCGTGTTGTGGGGGCATATTCACCAGGAGCATGAGCGCGAACGTAACGGCGTGCAACTGCTGGCCACACCGTCCACCTGTATCCAGTTTACCTCCGGTTCCAGCAAGTTTTCGGTTGAGGATCTTCCTCCTGGCTACCGTTGGCTTGAATTCCACGACTCCGGGGACTTCACCACGGAAGTCCGCCGGGCCAGAGATTTCCAGTTCGAGCTGGATCAGAACAGCTCGGGCTATTGAAGGCTTGCCCGTAGTTCCCTAGCCGCAGCGACCATGCTTCTCAACGCGGGAACCACCTCCTCCCACTGGCGAGTTTTCAGGCCACAGTCAGGATTAACCCAAAGCCGCTCCGCCGGTATCCGCTCTGCTGCTTTCACCATCAATGATCGGATCTGCTCGCTGTCCGGAATGTTGGGTGAGTGTATGTCATAGACCCCGGGACCGATGTCGTTCGGATACTGGAAGCCACGGAAGGCATCGAGAAGCTCCATGTCAGAGCGTGAGGTCTCGATAGTGATGACATCCGCATCCATTCGGGCGATGGCTTCAATAATGTCGTTGAATTCCGAGTAGCACATGTGGGTGTGGATCTGGGTTTCGTCGCGAACGCCATTTGCAGCAATCCGGAAGGCTTCGATGGCCCATTCCAGGTAGTCGTTCCAATCGGACCGCCGCAGTGGCAGGCCCTCTCGCAGGGCGGCTTCATCGATCTGGATAATGCCGACACCGTCAGCTTCCAGGTCAAGCACTTCCTCCCGAATTGCCAGGGCCAGTTGACGGCAAGTCTCCCGCCGTGGCTGATCGTCCCGCACAAACGACCAGTTCAGGAGGGTGACGGGGCCGGTCAACATGCCCTTCATGGGCTTTTCGGTGAGTGACTGGGCATAGCGGATCCACTCGACGGTCATGGCCTTCGGCCGAGAGATATCGCCGAACAGGATGGGTGGTTTTACGCATCGGGAACCATAAGACTGGACCCAGCCAAACTGGCTGAAAGCATAGCCGTCCAGCTGTTCGCCGAAATACTCGACCATGTCGTTGCGCTCGGCCTCGCCATGGACAAGAACATCGAGCCCGAGGGCCTCCTGCTCCGCGACGCAGCGCTGCACTTCCTCCTGAATCCGACGGGTGTAATCCGCCTCTGTCAGCTCGCCCCTGCGGAACTGCAGCCGGGTCTGGCGGATATCCCGGGTCTGGGGAAAAGACCCGATGGTGGTAGTAGGGAAGTGTGGTAAACCTAGTTTCTCCTGTTGAATTGCAATGCGCGCGGGGTAAGGGCTTTGCCGCTGACCCAGCGTCGGACTGATGTCCTCGATGCGTATCTGGACGCAGGCATCATGCACTCGTTCAGACGTTTTCCGGCTGTTTGCGGCTAGAGTCGATTCTGCAAGCTCTTTGCGAACGGCTGCCCTGCCATGATTCAACGCCTTGGAGAGCGTATTCAGCTCATCCAGCTTTTGAATTGCGAATGCCAGCCAGCTGCGGATTTCCGGGTCCAGCTTCTGTTCGCTCGTGAGATCGACAGGCACATGCAGCAGCGAGCAGGAGGGCGCAAGCCAGAGACGGTCTCCCAGTTTTTCATAAACCGGTTCCAGCCAATCCAGGGTTTTCTCCAGATCCGTTCTCCAGATGTTCCGGCCATTAATGACGCCCAGAGACAGCTGCTTGTGCGGAGGCAACCAGTCAGCGACCCGGGCAACTTCCTGCGGGGCACTGATGGCATCCAGATGCAATCCCGCTACAGGCAACTCACAAGCCAATTGCAGGTTTTCACGCAACTCACCGAAGTAAGTGGTCACCAACAGGTTAGGCGCGCTGGTTTTAAGGTGGTGGTAGGCCAGTATGAAGGCGTGGCGCCAGTCCGCATCCAGGTCGGTCACCAGGGCGGGTTCGTCTACCTGGACCCAGTCGACGCCATGTGCGGCGAGCCGGTCCAGAAGTTCTGAGTAAACAGGCAGCAGCAACTCCAGCAGCAAGAGTCGGTTGCTTTGATCTTTGGCCTTGCCCAGCCAGAGATAGGTGACCGGTCCAATGATCACCGGCTTCGGGGTGAACCCCTGAGACCGGGCCTCTCTGATCTGTTCGATAAGCCGGTCGGCATTGAGCTGGAAGCGGGTATGCTGATGAAACTCGGGCACGATGTAATGGTAATTGGTGTCGAACCACTTGGTCATTTCCCCCGCCTGGACGCCGCAGCAGGACGATTCCTGGCCGGAGCGGCCCCGGGCCACCCGAAAATAGCGATCAAGCTCGCTGCCTCCGGTGTCGCCCACCCTCTCGGGCAGATTGCCCAGGGTAAAACTCATATCCAATACCTGATCGTAAAAGGAGAAGTCGCCCACGGGTACCTGGTCCAGTTGGTGTTGGTTCTGCCAATGCCTGCGCCGAAGATCGGCACCGGTAATCTGCAGTTCCTCCTCGCTGATCTGGCCTTTCCAGAAGGCTTCCTGGGCAAATTTCAACTCGCGCCGGGCGCCAATACGCGGGAAGCCGAGAGTGTGTGTGGTTACCATGATGTGTCCTCTGCCTGGTTCTTTGGTTTGAAAGAAGGGCAGAGTATCCGTCTGACTGAATGAATAATAATGGTATTATTTCAATTTAGAATGAATTTTGGTCATGTATGGGGCGTCAATGATCGAGAGAAACCATCTGGAGATTCTCAGGGCGGTCAATCAGCAGGGTTCTCTGACGGCGGCGGCCGAGCGCCTGCACCTGACCCAGTCTGCCCTCAGCCATTCCGTTCGTAAGCTGGAACAGCAGCTGGGTACCGACATCTGGGTGCGGGAAGGGCGGCAGCTCAGGCTCACACAGTCTGGTGAGTATTTACTCTCGCTCGCCAATAGGCTGTTGCCGCAGATGGAGCATGCGGAAATGCTGATTGGTCAGTTTGCCAGGGGCCAGCGTGGCACGCTGCGGATCGGGATGGAGTGTCACCCTTGCTATCAATGGTTGCTGAAAGTGGTCGGACCCTACCTGGAAGACTGGCCCGGGGTGGATGTGGATGTGAAGCAGAAATTCCAGTTCGGCGGCATTGGCGCCCTGTTTGGTCATGACATCGATATGCTGGTGACGCCAGACCCCTTGCACCGCCCGGGCCTGGTCTTCGAGCCGGTGTTCGACTACGAGCAGGTGCTGGTGGTGGCGGCGGACCACGCGCTGGCAAGCAAAGCCTGGGCCGAGCCCGGGGATCTGGAGAAAGAAACCCTGATTACCTACCCGGTGGAGATCGAACGCCTGGATATCTACACCAGCTTCCTGTTGCCGGCCCATGCCAGTCCAGCGCGGCATAAAACCATTGAGACCACCGATATCATGCTGCAAATGGTCGCCGCAGGCCGTGGGGTGGCCGCGCTTCCTCGCTGGCTGGTCGAGGATTACGGGGCCCGGATTCCGGTTCGGCCGGTGCAACTGGGTGAGGCGGGGATCCCGAAACAGATTTTCCTGGGCCTTCGTGAGCGTGATCGGGATGTGGATTACCTGAATTCGTTCATGAAGCTGGCACGTGAGGTTCGCTGGAGTTAACGTCTTCAGTTAAACTGCGCAAAAAATTCGTTCAGGAAACCAGACTATGAGTGAGATACCCGCAGATCTGAAATACATTGAGACCCATCAGTGGGTTCGCGTGTCCGATGACGGGACGGCGACGGTCGGCATTACCGATTTTGCCCAGGAGCAACTGGGTGATGTGGTTTACATCGGTGTTCCGGATGTGGGCGTTACGGTCAACGGTGGCGAGGAGGCCGGTGTGGCAGAGTCGGTCAAGTCGGCGTCGGATGTGTTCAGCCCTGTGACGGGTGAGGTTATCGAGGTGAATGAGAGCCTCGAGGATGAGCCGGAGAAGGTCAACGAAGACCCCTATGGGGATGGCTGGCTGTACAAGGTGAAGCTGGCGGATGCTGGTGAACTGGATGGCCTGATGGACTCCACCGCTTACGCGGAGCATGTGGCTGCCGAGGAATAATCCCTCGTTTTTTCTTTCTCAGGTCATCTTTATGAATTTTCCGGTTCTGTATCTTCGAAAAGGCGCAGAGCGCCGTCTCCGTGCTGGCCATCTCTGGGTTTACAGCAATGAGGTGGACACCCGTCGGAGCCCGTTGACGGAATTCGAGGCCGGTGTTCAGGCGGAGCTTCGGGCTTCGAATGATAAACCCCTGGGTACAGTGTTCGTGAATCCCCATGCGTTGATTTGTGGCCGACTGATCAGTCGGGACCCGGGCCATGGTATGACGCCGCAGCGGTTGACCCAGCGGGTAGAGGCTGCGCTTGCGTTGCGGGAGCGGCTTTTTGATAAGCCGTTTTACCGCTGGGTGTTTGGCGACAGTGACGGCCTTTCGGGGCTGGTGATAGACCGGTTCGATTCCACGGTGGTGGTGCAGATTTCCACGGCCGGCATGGAGGCCATGAAGGAAGCGGTTGTTCGGGCGGTTCAGCGGCTGGTGCATCCCGAGGCGATCATCCTCAAGAACGATGGCAAGATGCGCAAGGTGGAGGGGCTGGCTACCTATGTGGAGCAGGCCCATGGTGCTGAGATCAATCTGCTGGAGGTTGAGGAGAACGGCGTCCGCTTCGAGGTACCTTTGGAAGGCGGTCAGAAGACCGGCTGGTTCTATGATCATCGGATGAACCGTGCCCGTTTGCAGGCATATGCGCCGGGTAAACGGGTCCTCGATGTGTTCAGTTACGTCGGTGGCTGGGGTATTCAGGCCGCTTGTGCAGGCGCCACCCAGGTGACCTGCGTGGATAGTTCGGCCAGTGCCATTGATTCGGTTCACCACAACGCCAGGCTCAATGGCCTCGACAATGTGGAAACCATTGAGGGCGATGCGTTCGAGGCCCTAAAGGCCCTGGCGGATGAGAAGGAAAAGTTCGATGTGGTGGTGCTGGATCCGCCGGCACTGATTCCCCGGCGCAGGGATCAGAAGGCGGGTGAAGAGGCCTATGCCCGGCTCAACCAGCTCGGTCTGCGATTGCTGGAGCGCGATGGCATTCTCGTGTCCGCTTCCTGTTCCATGCACCTCTCGCAAGACAAACTGGTGGACATCATTCGTGGCAGCGGCCGGAAAATCGACCGCTTTGTCCAGTTGCTGGAGCAGGGGCATCAGGCCCCGGATCATCCGGTGATTCCGGGCATCCCCGAGACTGACTACATCAAGTCCTGCTTTGTTCGCTCACTGACCGGATTTTTCTGAAGCCGGTGAAGGCTGGGCAGACTGAAGTCGGGGTCAGATGAACGCTTTCATCTGACCCCCTGTTCAAGTCTTAACCCCGCAGAGACATCACTTTCCAGCCGGCATCCCTGGCAAATTGCTCCAGGGTCGGGTCCGGGTCGACGGCTACCGGGTTAGCCACTTTCTTCAGCAGCGGCAGGTCGTTGTGGGAATCACTGTAGAACCACGCCCCCTCAAGAGTCCGGTTGTGGGCAGCCAGCCAGTCATCCAGTCGTGTGACTTTGCCATCCTGAAAGCTTGGAGTCCCGGCCACTTCGCCTGTGTACCGGCCGTTGACCAGCTCAGGTTCGGTGGCAATCAAATGTTCGATCCCGAGGGCTTCGGCAATGGGCTCAGTCACAAACCGGTTGGTGGCGGTGATAATCATCAGGGTGTGGCCCTGCTCCCGATGGCGGTCCAGCAGCGCCTCCGCACTGGCTTGCATCATGGGGCGTACCTTTTTTGCCATGAAGGCTTCCCGCCACGCGAGTAGCTCTTCCATGTTGTGGCTCGCCAGGGGCTGAAGCGCAAAGCCCAGGTAGTGCAGGATATCCAGCTCGCCGTTCAGGTATTCCTGGTAAAAGCGGTCGTTGGCCCGGCGGTATTCCTCGGCATCGACAATGCCTTCCTCCACCAGAAATTCACCCCAGGCGTGGTCGCTGTCGCCGGCCAGCAGGGTGTTGTCCAGATCAAATATTGCGAGCGTCAAGCGGTTACCTCCGGTGATCACAGGGCTTGCAGTAAAGTGCCAAGTCTACCATGACCTGTCCCCAACGGCTGCGTTTGCCGAACCCTTGGGATTCTGTAAGAATGAGAGCAACTTGGACAAATCCGACCGGTGAATTTTTGACCGGTCCACCGACTTTTGAGAGGACTGTGCCGTGATCGATTCAGACGGTTTCAGACCCAACGTCGGAATCATTCTGGCCAATCACAGAGGAGAAGTTCTCTGGGCAAGGCGAATAGGGCAGGACTCCTGGCAGTTCCCCCAGGGCGGCATCAAACATGATGAATCCCCCGAGGACGCACTGTACCGGGAGCTTGGAGAGGAAATCGGCCTGTGCGCAAACGATGTGGAAATCATCAGTTGCACACGGGGCTGGCTGAGGTATCGACTCCCGAGGAGGATGGTACGCCAAAACTCCCACCCCGTTTGTGTGGGCCAAAAACAGAAATGGTTCCTGTTGAGGATGTTATCGCCGGACGCGCAGGTTTGCGTGGATGGCACGGATTCACCGGAGTTTGATGGCTGGCAGTGGGTGAGCTACTGGTATCCGTTGGGCCAGGTGGTCTCATTCAAGCGAGAAGTGTATCGACGCGCGCTGAGAGAGCTTGCGCCGCGGCTGTTCTACAATATGGAGCAGTGGCACAGGGCAGAGCAGAACCAGCGTTTACAGGAACACCAGAAATGACGGACTGACACCGCCATGCTGAGCATTCTGCGAAGTCTAGTACAAGAGGTAAACAGCGCCCGCGATCTGCAGGAGGCGCTGGATATCATTGTATCGCGGGTGCAGAAAGCCATGGGAACCGAGGTCTGTTCCGTTTATCTGCTTGACCCGGCCACCAACCGCTACATTCTGATGGCCACGGAGGGTCTTTACCGCAAGGCTGTTGGCCAGGTAAGTCTGGCTTATTCCGAAGGCCTCGTTGGTCTTGTGGGGTCCCGCGAGGAGCCCATTAACCTGGAAGACGCCCCTTCGCATCCAAGATACCGTTATTTCCCCGAGACCGGTGAAGAGAGGTTCCGCTCGTTTCTGGGTGTTCCGATCATTCACCATCGCCGGGTCCTCGGTGTACTGGTCGTGCAGCAGCGGGAAAGTTCCCGGTGCTTTGATGAGGGTGAAGAGGCCTTCCTGGTAACCGTTTCCGCCCAGTTGGCGGGAGTCATCGCCCACAGTGAAGCTACCGGAGCGATCAGCGGTCTGTCCCTTACCGGTGAGGAGGCGCACGATGTCAGCTTCAATGGTGTGCCAGGTGCTCCGGGTGTTGCCATTGGCAGTGGCGTTGTTGTGTATCCCTCCGCCGACCTCGATGTGGTTCCGGAAAAGCCTACCGACGATATCGATAAAGAGCTGGAGCTATTTGGCGCTTCGGTCAAAGCGGTCAGGGAGGATATCGAGCGTGTGGCCAAGCGGTTGGCATCGCAGTTGCGCCCCGAAGAGCAGGCTCTGTTCGATGTATATCTGAGAATGCTGGGCGATGATGCCATGCCCGGCGAGGTGGCTAACAGGATCAAGGAAGGGATCTGGGCCCAGGGCGCTCTCAAGCAGGTGGTCCAGCAATACATCCGTCACTTCGAGATGATGGATGATCACTACCTGCAGGAGCGCGCCGTTGACATCCGTGATCTCGGCCGCCGCCTGCTGTCTCATCTGCAGGAAGGTGAGCAGAAACACCTGAACTACCCCGAGCGGACGGTGCTGGTCAGCGAGGAACTGACACCGGCGATGCTGGGTGAGGTTCCCAAGGGACAATTGGTTGGGCTGGTGTCGGTTAAAGGGTCCAGTAACTCACACGTGGCCATCCTTGCCCGTGCCATGGGTGTTCCTACGGTTATGGGGCTGGTGGACATTCCCGTAAACCAGCTCGACGGCAAGGAACTGGTTGTCGACGGATTTGAAGGCCAGATATTTGCCTCACCATCTGCAGATCTGCGTTCCTATTATCAGGCAATCTGCGACGAAGAAGACGAGTTGATCCGGGGCCTTGAGGTACTCAAGGACAAGCCTTGCGAAACCACCGATCACCATCGGGTTTCACTTCTGGTGAACACCGGGCTGATGACTGACGTAGTCCGCTCGCTTTCCCACGGCGCAGAAGGTATCGGTTTGTACCGGACCGAAGTGCCGTTCATGATCAAGGACCGGTTCCCCTCCGAGCAGGAACAGCGTGAGTACTATCGGGAACAACTCGAAGCCTTTGCGCCTAGCCCGGTAACCATGCGTACGCTGGATATTGGTGGCGACAAGGCGTTGACCTATTTTCCAATCCAGGAGGAAAACCCGTTCCTCGGCTGGCGGGGGATTCGGGTAACCCTGGACCATCCGGAGATCTTCCTGGTGCAGGTCAGGGCCATGCTCAAGGCCAGCGAGGGCCTGAACAATCTGCAGATCATGTTGCCGATGATCTCCAATATCTCGGAAGTGGAAGAATCCCTGCACCTGATTTACCGGGTGTATCATGAGGTTCGCGAAGAAGGTTACGACATTCACATGCCCAAGGTTGGCGTGATGGTCGAAATCCCCGCTGCCGTTTACCAGATTCGGGAACTGGCGGACCGGGTGGACTTCCTCTCTGTTGGTTCCAATGACCTGACCCAGTATCTGCTGGCGGTGGATCGTAACAATCCCCGCGTTGCCCAACTCTATCACTCCTATCACCCAGCGGTGCTTCAGGCGCTGGTACGTATAGCTCAGGACGCTCATTCGGTCGGTAAACCGGTTGGCATCTGCGGTGAGCTGGCGGGTGATCCTGGCGGTGCGCTGCTGCTGATGGCCATGGGCTACGATTCCCTGTCCATGAACGCGGCCAGCCTGCCCAAGGTCAAATCGGTGATTCGCAGTGTCAGCCGGGAATGGGCCATCCAGCTGCTGGAAGATGTGCTGCTTCTGGATTCGCCTCACGTTATCAAGAGCTGTGTCGATCTTGCGTTACGAAATGCCGGTTTTGGCCGCTACCTGCGTCCCGGTAAGTCGACGGCCATGGCGGTATCCGAGGCCGCTATTTCCTGATCACGGAACAGATTTCGGCAATATAGGGTGTGCACTCTAAATACGGCTGTTATCTTGATGGTGGAAGTATCCGGCGGTCCGGCTTGCGGGCCCGCATTCGATATCCGGAATAGGGAAGGCTATGAGTTCGCCAACTGATCATAAATCCGCTCCCCGCATCGGGCTCGCCCTTGGCGGCGGTGGCCCCTTGGGCGGAATTTATGAAATCGGAGCGCTCCGGGCACTGGATGAGGCGCTCGACGGTCTCGATTTCAACAACATCGATGTTTATGTTGGGGTTAATGGCGGCTCCTTTGTGGCGGCAAACCTTGCCAACCAGATGACTACTGCGCAACTTTGCCGGATCTTCGTGCGCAATGAGGCGGAAGTGCACCCATTCCACCCGGAAGTGTTCTATCGCCCGGCCTTCCGGGAGATCGGCAGTCGTTTGCTGGCAATTCCGGGCCTGGTCTCGACAGCGGTGAGTCGTTTCGTCAATAACCCCTACGATCAGAGCCTGTTGGAAGCTCTGACTATCCTGGCCCAGGCTGCGCCGGCCGGATTGTTTGATAACGAGGGCCTGCATGAGTATCTCAAGCGAGCCTTTACCATGCTCGGCCGCACTAACGATTTCCGTCAGCTCAAGCGCAGCCTCTACATCGTGGCTGCTGATGTTGAGAGTACCGAAGCCGTTTGCTTTGGCGCTCCCGGCTTTGACCACGTGCCCATTTCCAAAGCCATTCAGGCCAGTACCGCATCGCCGGGGCTGTATGTACCCGTGGAAATCGATGGCCGTTATTATGTCGACGGCACGCTGCGCAAGGGATTGCACGCCTCCGTGGCTTTTGAGGACGGTGCCGACCTGGTTTTCGCGGTGAATCCCCAGGTGCCGATTGATGCCAGCGCTGCGGTCCGGGCCGGCTCCATGAAACCGGGCGAGCTCACCCGCTCGGGGATGCCCAATCTCCTGTCACAGACCTTCAGGACCATGGTCTATTCCCGGATGCAGTCGGGCATCGCCCAGTACGCACGGGATTACCCTGACAAGGACATCCTGCTGTTCGAGCCTACCCGGGACGACGCCAAGTTGTTCTTCTCTAACGTCTTCAGCTTCCAGTCACGCAGGATGGTGTGTGAGCATGCCTACCAGATGACCCGGCGGGATCTTCTGAGCCGTGCCGATCAACTGGAGCCCAAGTTGGCGAAATACGGCATCACACTAAGGCGGGATCGCCTGGAAGACGAGCAGCGGACGATCAGTACCAGTCTGTATGGAGAAATGCTGCCACTGTATGTGGCCAAGGGCAGAAAGAAAAAAGCCGAAAGGGGTCGGTTGGCAACCGGGCTGGACAACGTTTCACACCTGTTCTCAAAGGCGCAATAACATTACAGAGAGTAAATCGGGGTCAGATGGAGACTTCATCTGACCCCAAGTTCACGCTTACAGAATATACCGGCTCAGATCCTCGTCTTCAGACAACTCTCCAAGCTTTTCATCCACGTATTCAGCGGTAACCTCGAAGCCATCGGTCACCTTGTCACCGGCATCGAAGGACAGGGTTTCCAGCAGCCGCTCAAGCACGGTATGCAGCCGGCGGGCACCGATGTTCTCAGTGCTCTCGTTCACCTTCCAGGCAACCTCGGCTATGCGCGCAATGGCATCCTCCCGGAAGGTCAGTTTCACACCTTCGGTCAGCATTAGCGCTTCGTATTGCTGCACCAGTGAGGCATCCGGTTCGGTCAGGATGCGCTTGAAGTCCTCGGGCGTAAGAGCCTGAAGCTCGACGCGGATCGGCAAACGGCCCTGCAGCTCCGGAATGAGATCCGAGGGCTTGGACAGATGGAACGCGCCGGAGGCAATGAACAGAATATGATCGGTGCGCACAGAGCCGTATTTTGTGCTCACGGTGCTGCCCTCGATCAGTGGGAGCAGATCGCGCTGGACGCCCTCGCGTGAAACATCTGACGAGGTGTTCTCGGATCGCTTGGCCACCTTGTCGATTTCATCCACGAACACGATGCCATTCTGCTCCACCGCCTGGATGGCCTTCTGCTTGATCTCTTCTTCGTTGACCAGTTTCGCAGCCTCTTCTTCCTTGGCGCGCTTGAGTGCGTCCGCAACCTTCATCTTCCGGGTCTTGCGCTTGTCGGAGGACAGGTTCGAGAACATGCTTTGCAGCTGGTTGGTCATCTCCTCCATGCCCGGGGGCGCCATGATTTCCACTCCGGCGCTGGAGTTGCGCAGGTCGATCTCGATTTCCTTGTCATCCAGCTCGCCCTCCCGGAGTTTCTTCCGGAACAGCTGACGGGTGGATGAATCGGAGCTGCGCTGGCTGTCCTCACCGAAATCCCGGGGCGGCGGAATCAGTGCATCGAGGATACGCTCTTCCGCCGCGTCCAGTGCCCGTTCTTCGTGGCGCTTCATCTCTGCTTCACGTAGCATCTTGACGGCCATATCCGCCAGATCGCGGATAATGGATTCCACGTCACGGCCGACATAGCCGACTTCCGTGAACTTTGTGGCTTCCACTTTCAGAAACGGGGCATCGGCCAGTTTGGCGAGGCGCCGGGCAATTTCGGTTTTGCCCACACCGGTGGGACCGATCATCAGAATGTTCTTGGGTGTGATCTCTTCGCGCAGGCCGCTGTCCAGCTGCATCCGGCGCCAGCGATTTCTCAGGGCGATGGCTACCGCCCGCTTGGCTTCTTCCTGACCCACGATGTGTTTGTTGAGCTCGTGGACAATCTCACGGGGAGTCATTGCAGACATGGTCGCTCCGGATCAGTCGTTTTTGGAGAGCACTTCAAGGGTGCGATTGTGGTTGGTGTAGATGCAGATATCGGCGGCGATATCCAGGCCTTTCTCGACAATCTCGTGGGCGGACAGGTCGGTATTTTCCAGCAGAGCCCGGGCTGAGGCTTGGGCAAAAGGACCGCCAGAACCGATGGCAATCAGGCCCTGTTCCGGCTCGATTACATCGCCGTTGCCGGTAATGATTAGTGAGGCGGTCTTGTCCGCCACGGCCAGCAAGGCCTCCAGCCTGCGCAGGGCGCGGTCTGTTCGCCAGTCTTTGGCCAGTTCCACCGCCGCTCTGGTGAGGTTGCCCTGGTGTTTCTCGAGCTGGGCTTCGAATCGCTCAAACAGGGTGAAAGCGTCGGCGGTGCCGCCCGCGAAACCGGCGATCACCTTGCCGTTGTAGAGGCGGCGAACCTTGCGGGCGTTGCCTTTCATTACGGTATTGCCCAGGGAAACCTGGCCGTCGCCACCCATGGCAACTTCGTCATCGCGCCTGACGGAAAGAATGGTAGTCATTTGGGCTCCAATTGCCGGATTGAAATTGGTTTCCCGTTGTTATGGAGGCTTCTGGTGCGAATTCAAGGTGTTCGCTCCCGGCCCGAAAGATCAGCCTTCCTTGGGAATCTTCCGGACTAGTGGCTGGATGTTCAGGGAGACCAGTTTATCGATGGCGGAATTCATCTGGCTTCGGGAAGTGAAGGGGCCAACGTTGACCCGGTACCAGACGGAACCGTTGTCGAGGTCAATCCGCTGGGTGCTTGCCCGCAAACCCTGGAAGGCAATCTGGGCCCGCTGTCGCTCGGCGTCTTCCTTGCTGCGGAAAGAGCCGGATTGAAGCAGATAATTGAAATCCGTTTGTGTCGGCCCGGGCGTGTATTCCTCAACTTTGGGCGGCACCACTTCGGATTCCGGCAGCATCTCGTAGAAGCGGAACCCCGGCTTATCCTCTTCCTTGGCCGTCTTCGCGGGCGCCTGGGTAGGCTTCTGGGCCGGCTTTTCAGAAACCGCTTGCTGCTGCGAACCCGGGGGCGTTGGCAGGGAATTGAGATAGAAGATAAACCCGATAAAGCCGCCTACGGCCGCCAGGGACAGAATCCACTTGAGCGACAGGCCGCCATGCTGTGAGCGGGCACTGGCGGTGGGCTTTGGCCTGGCAGCCTTCGGCTTTGCCTGTTTCGCAGGCTTCTTACGGGACGTGGCCGACGCTTTGGCGGGCTTGTCCTTCCGGGCGTAGTCTCGGGACATTCGTCTTACATCTCTTCCGGTGCGCTGACGCCCAGCAAATCCAGACCATTGGCGATAACCTGCCGGACGGCAAGGTAGAGGCTGACCCTGGCATCACGAACGGCGGTATCTTCAATCAATACCTTATGGGCGTTGTAATACGTATGGAACTGACCCGCCAGGTCCCGCAGGTAGTGCGTGAGATGATGCGGCTCACGTTGCGCGGCAGAGTTGGCAATAAGCTCCGGATACTTGGCTAACTGGTTGGCCAGGTCTTTTTCCTCATCCAGCGTCAGCAGTGAAAGGTCGCCGATGCATTCGTTGCGGCCACGCTCCACGCCTTCATCCGCCAGTTTTCGAAGCACGCTGCAGATGCGTGCATGGGCATACTGAACGTAATAAACCGGGTTTTCATTGGTCTGGGAGCGAGCCAGATCGATATCGAAGGTCAATTGGGAATCCACCCGGCGCGCGGCCAGGAAGAACCGGGTCGCATCACGGCCAACCTCATCAATGAGGTCCCGGACTGTTACGTAGCTGCCGGCGCGTTTTGAGATTTTCACCTCCTGGCCGGAACGGGTCACCATCACCATCTGGTGCAATACATAGTCCGGCCAGCCTTCCGGAATCCCGGCTTTCAGAGCCTGCAGGCCGGCGCGAACGCGGGTAACAGTAGAGTGGTGGTCGGCACCCTGTTCGTTGATAACGGTTGTAAAGCCCCGTTGCCACTTGTCCAGGTGATAGGCAACATCCGGCAGAAAGTAGGTGTAGCCACCGTCCTTCTTGCGCATGACCCGGTCCTTGTCGTCACCGAACTCCGTGGTCTTCAGCCACATGGCACCATCCTGCTCGTAGGTGTAGCCATTGTCCTGCAGGCGTTTAACCGTGGCTTCGACCTTGCCGTCCTCGTACAGGGAGGATTCCAGGAAATAGACATCAAATTGGACACCAAAGGCCTTCAGATCCAGATCCTGCTCCCGGCGCAGGTAGGCGACGGCGAATTCGCGGATGGCGTCACGGTCTTCCGGGTCCGCCTTGGCGGTCACTTCCCGATCGTCTGCTGTGACGGTGTCGCCAGCAAGGTAGGCTTTAGCTACGTCAACGATGTAATCGCCCCGGTAGCCATCCGCAGGCCAGCTCTCGTCGTCCGGCGTCAGACCTTTCACCCGGGCCTGGACAGAGCGCGCCAGATTATCAATCTGGGCGCCGGCGTCGTTGTAGTAGAACTCCCGGGTGACATCGTAACCATTGGCTTCCAGCAGCCGGCAAAGGCAGTCGCCGATCGCCGCGCCACGGCCGTGGCCAACGTGGAGGGGGCCCGTTGGGTTGGCCGATACAAACTCCACCTGAACTTTTTCACACTGGCCCTGGTTGTTTCGGCCGAAACGGTCGCCCTCATCCAATATGGTGTTGACTACTTCAAAGGCACTGGCGGTGCTCATGAAGAAGTTTATGAAACCGGGCCCGGCAATCTCCACTTTCTCCACCGCCTTGCTCCGCGGCAAATTCTCAACAAGCGCCTCCGCCAGTTTGCGAGGCGGGCAGCCGGCAGCCTTTGAGGCAACCAGAGCAATATTGCAGGCATAGTCGCCATGGGACTTGTCCTTGGTATTGCCCACCTGTGGAGTGAAGGACTGATCCGCAGGCAGGGTGCCATCGGCTTGGAGTGCTGCCAGTGCGGACTGGAGCAGATCGGAAACGGTCTCTTTCATGCTGTCAGATGACTCGGTTTACAGGAGAATTGGATTCGGGGCAGGAGGCCCAGCAATTGAGGCGGTATTATCGCGGAAAGGGATAGTCTTCTCAAACTTATGGCCGCCCTGCAAGAATTCAGGGCGACCATCAGTCTTAGTCGGTAAGAGTTGCCCGGAATATAAAGGCGTTTCCGGTAAATGGTGTTGGAGGAGTCACCTCGACGGTGAGTGTCCCGGTAGACGGTGTGTCATCAGCCTCTACCACGACACATTGTTCAACGGGGCTTTCCCTGTATGAGGTTGTTGTCGTGAAAGAAGTTGGGGCTACGATTGTACCGTTGGTTGATGAGAAGCTGACTTGCGTGCCTCCAGGTGGTGGCCCTTGTACTACGTTACCCGAGCTGTCAGAGAAGACTCCGGCTATGTCAAAGCACACTTCACCTGGAGCCACAGGAGTTGTGGAGCTTATTAAAATGTTGTCACTCGCCATAAAAATTTCAGCAGTTTGAGTGATCTCCAAGAGTGAGGTTGTGCAATTAACATTGGTGTCGTCGCAGGCTGTTCCGTTATAGATGGAATTTGCTGCGTCGTACTGGCCGTTATCGTTGTAATCAAAATACTCTTCGTTCGGATCGCGTGTGTTATTTCGATTACGATCGAGAAAGGCCTCTCCTTTGTCATCATTCTGCACATCAAACTCGTCATCAGCCTGGGTATACTTTCCGTCGCTGTTGAGGTCTCTAAAGCTCTCTTCTCCTACAGTGCGAGCAAGGACCAGAATAATTCCGTCTTCAGGTCTGGGGTCTTGGCTAATCCATTGGACGGCGCAGGCACCGTCTTGGAGAGTGCACTCGCTCTGGACAGAACCTGCATTGGTCACAAAGTTTACAACGGCGTCACTTATTCTGTTGTTGTTCCTATCTGCTGCCCTTATAGAAATAGGAACGGTTACCCCGTCGTAATTTCTTGCGTTTGGAAGAAAGTTTTCTTCAACCGAAACAGAGAAACTGTCTTGATCAGGAATGGTCGCGCTAATCGAAATTGGCGCTGATGTTGTCTGAATAGGCGTGCCGGAGTCAGGAGTATAAGTGGCGGTAACGCTTACAACGCTTGCGACTGTTCCTGCGTTAACTCGGGTTGTTGCCTCTCCCTGTTCATCCGTTTGTGTAGAGTTTTGAGAGAGTGAGATGCCTCCTACACTTGTTGAAAGTGAGAAAGTTATTTCTTCGCCAGAAGTGATAGGGTTGCCGTTTTTATCCGTCAATCTGAAGGCCACTTCTGAAACGCTGGGGCGAGTGCTGTTGGAGCTGCCACTCAGTGCAATCGAATCAGGAGTGGCGCTGGTAAATTCCAGTTCGCCTACTTCTGGCGCTGCAACAGTGATATTGGCAATCGCTGTTGCTCCGTTTGGTAATCTGGCCGTGATTGTGTCATCGCCTGCGCAACCAGCCTCATAAGTCGTGGTAAAAGACCCTGAGGATGTTGTGACAGAACTGTCAAAATTTGCGCTTTGACACAAGGAGGTAATGCTAACTGAGGTCTCAGTGGCATTGAAAATGCTATTGCCAGCACTCGCGTTGACCACATTGAATTCGAGGCGAGTCGAGCCGCCTGCTGAAAGTGAAGTTGTTGATACGTTCATTTGTCCAGACTGAAACGAGGAGCCGCTCCCTGTGCCAAGCTCCAAAGTTACCTGCTGCTCTACATCACCGGAGGAGTCGCCGCCAGTTGAAGGTGATGTGCTGCCTCCACCCCCGCCACTTCCCGCTAAGGGCGCTGAGTTGTCATCGCCACCACAGGCCGCGAGAAGAAGCGTTAGCGAAATTGCTGACGCACGCGCAAGGAATTTCCCTGACATTTCCAATCTCCATTTTTCCATTTGGTTGTAAAAGCTATCCATAAAGCGGGTTCCCTGCACGAGAACCGCATATATGATTTCTGCAATTAAAAATTATTTAATAGGCCAATTGGATCTTAGCACAGCGCATGCGAATGCAAATTAACAGAGCCCGGTTTTGTGTGAAATACTGTGAAATGGTGGAGGGTTACGTCCCAAATTAGCCGGTTTCCTGTGGATCAACATCAATCATCCATTTTACCCCGGCAGGCAGCATTCTCTGGTCAAGCTCCTGGCAGATTCCGGTCAGCAAAGTGTTCAGCTTTTTCCGATTCCGGGCGTTGAGGATAAGTTGTGCCCTGTGCTTGTCGGCGCGCCGGGCAATCATGGCGGGCAGTGGCCCCCAGGTTTCGATGCCTGTGGTATTGGCAAGGGGCTTTATTGTATCGAGCACCTGCAGGCTCTTCTCCATAGTGTCGGCTTCTGCCCTGAAGATGGCCATAGCCCGGAAAGGCGGGAAATGCCCTTCTTCCCGCTCTTTTAGTAGTTGGTCGGCTATATCCAGGTACTGGCCTTCGCACAGTGTCTTCAACAAGGGGTGGTCGCTGTGGCAGGTTTGTACAAGGACTTTGCCGGGCTTTGTGCCGCGGCCTGCGCGGCCACTGACTTGCAGAAGGGTTTGAACAAGAGTTTCGGGGGCGCGGAAGTCCACGCTGAACAGTCCGCCGTCGGCATTAACCACCACCACGAGGGTGACGTTGGGGAAGTCATGTCCCTTGGCCAGCATCTGGGTGCCGACCAGTACGCACGGCTTGCCGCTGTTCACCTGCTTCAGAATGCCCTGAATACTGCCTTTGCGTTGCGTGCTGTCTCGATCCACTCGCACGACAGGTGTGTCCGGGAAAGCGGTGGCGAGAGTGTCTTCTGTTCTTTCTGTGCCCTGTCCAACCGGTTTGAAGGCATCGCTGTGGCATTTCGGGCAATGCTCGGTGGCTGCTGTCTGGTAGTCGCAATGGTGGCATCGCATGGCCCGGTCCCGGCGGTGGTAGGTCAGGCGGGTATCGCAACGGGGGCACTCGATCATGTGGCCGCAGTCGAAGCACATCATCACGGGGGCAAATCCCCGTCGATTGACAAAGACCAGCGCCTGCTCGCCTTTTGCCAGGGTCTGCTCGATGGCATTGAGGGCTGGACGGGACAAGCCGCCTTCCAGAGGGCGACTCCGGATATCCAGCAGGCTAACGATTGGGGGAGCGGCATTCCCTGCTCGTTCTTCAAGCTTTACCAGGTGGTATTTGGCTTGCTCCGCATTATTCACAGACTCCAGTGATGGGGTTGCCGATCCGAGGATGACGGGGCAGTTGTTCAGGTGCGCCCGATAGACCGCCAGGTCGCGTCCTGAATAACGGAAACCTTCTCCCTGCTTGTAGGAGCTGTCGTGCTCTTCATCGACAATGATGGTGCGGAGATTGGTGAATGGCAATAAAACAGCCGATCGGGTACCGACCAGGATAACCGGTTCACCGTTGCGGACTTTCAGCCAGGTTGACAGGCGCTCGCTGTCGTTCAGGGCCGAGTGCCAGACCACGATCCGGCCACCGAAGTAGTGCTGGAATCGGGCAACGGTTTGCGGCGTAAGGTTGATCTCCGGAACCAGCACGAGCGCTTGGTCCTGGCCACCCAGGTGTTGCTTCAGGTAGTGCAGGTAGATCTCGGTTTTTCCGCTGCCAGTGATGCCATATAAAAGGAAGGCCCCAAACCCTTCGTCTGGAGCAGCCAGCTGTTGAGCGGCTGAAGCCTGCGCCAAGGAAAGTTTTGGTCTCCGGGAGAGAAGTTCGGGCGCATCGTTGAACGTGTCTCGAGTGGGCGGCGAAACAGTCTCGATCAGTTGTTTCTCCTGTAGTGCGGAGAGTTGCGCCCGGGCGAACCCGGCTTTCAGGATATCCGTTGTCGGTGCTCCCTTGGGGCGCTGACGTAGCCAATCGAAAAGTGCTTTCTGTTTATGGGCGTTCGCAGGGAGCGTCGCTTCGTTGTCGCGTGTATTCCACCACTGTTCCGTTTTTTCTTCTGCAATTCGCCCTCGTCTGAGGGCTGGGGGCAGGGCAGTGAACAGGCACTCGCCCAGTGGGTGCTGGTAATAGTCGCTCGCCCAGCTCAGTAGTTTGAACGTTTCTTTCGGTAATGCGGGCCAGTCCTCCAAGGCCGATGCCACCGGCTTGAGGTTTATGCCCGGGGGTGGCTCAACGCCGACCTGTACCACCAGGCCTGTTGCCTGCTGCCGCCCAAAGGGAATCCGAACTCTTTGGCCTGGCCGCAACTCAAGGTCTTCTGGAATGATGTAATCGAAAAGCCGACGCAGAGGACGATTCAGGGCAATGCGTGCGATCAATGGCACTGAATGCTCCAGTGGATATTGGGTGTCACGGTTTTTCCTTATCCTGTCTCAGTCGGCAGCCTGCCGCATAATCCGGGGTGGGCACGTCTGGAAGTCCGGGTGGTGCTTGCCTGCAGCCATAATTGCAAGTAAGATTCGCGGTCTGTTTCCGGCAGGGCATGATTGTGCCCCGTCTTCTCAATTGATTCAAACATGCGGTGCCTGGCACCCGGGCCGATCAGAAGCCCCGTGATCAGGTAGCGGCATGACCTAACGAGGTTCACCATGAAAGAAGGTATCCACCCCAAGTACGAAGAGATTACCGCAACCTGTTCCTGCGGTAACACATTCAAGACCCGTTCTACCTATACCCATGATCTGCAACTGGATGTTTGTTCCCAGTGCCACCCGTTCTACACTGGCAAGCAGAAAGTAATGGATACCGGTGGTCGTATCGACCGTTTCCAGAAGCGTTTCGGTGGCCGTATTGGCGGCAAGAAAGACTGATCGCACTGGTTCCGAAAAAAAGCGCCTCCGGGCGCTTTTTTTGTGCCTGGAAAACAGCGTGTATCCAAAAGATACATACGCAATTAGCCCTATTGACTGTTTATAAAATACTCATGTGCCACTTGTCGTTTCGGGTCTGGCGGGCCATAATGGCGCGCTCCGTTGGGCAAGCTCCAGCGGTTCATTACCTTTAAACGTGACAAACGGAACAGTGGCAATGTCTCAAGATCTGAAAGAAGCAGCCCTTGAATATCACGCCAAGCCGCGGCCTGGTAAGCTGAGTGTTGAAATCACCAAGCCAACCAAGACTTCCCGCGACCTTTCCCTGGCGTATAGCCCCGGGGTTGCCGAACCGGTCCGCGAGATCGCAAAGGACCCGGAGAACGCATACAAATACACTGCCAAGGGTAACCTGGTGGCGGTAATCTCTGACGGTTCTGCGATTCTTGGTCTGGGTAACCTGGGTCCGCTGGCAAGCAAGCCGGTTATGGAAGGCAAGGGCGTACTGTTCAAGCGCTTTGCCGGAATTGATGTCTTCGATATTGAAGTCAATTCCGAAAGCCCGCAGGCGTTTATTGAAACAGTTGAGCGTATTGCAGACACCTTTGGTGGTATTAATCTGGAAGACATCAAGGCGCCTGAGTGCTTTGAGATTGAGCGTGCTCTTATCGAAAAGTGCAGCGTGCCTATTTTCCACGACGACCAGCACGGTACTGCTATCGTAACTGCAGCCGGCATGATCAATGCACTTGAGCTGCAGGGTAAAAAGATTGAAGAGGCGAAGGTGGTGTGCCTGGGTGCCGGTGCCGCTGCCATCGCCTGCATGAAGCTGCTGATCAGCTGCGGTATTCGCTCTGAGAACATCTTTATGCTCGACCGCAAGGGTGTGATCCACTCTGGTCGTGATGATTTGAATCAGTACAAGGCGATGTTCGCCAACGATACTGACAAGCGTACTCTGGATGATGCTATTGATGGCGCGGATGTATTCCTTGGCCTCTCCGGTCCGGATCTGCTGACCGCCGACCAGCTCAAGAAAATGGCTCCGAAGCCTATCGTATTTGCCTGCTCCAACCCCGATCCGGAAATTAGTCCGGAAGTTGCCCTGGCAACCCGCGATGATCTGATCATGGCCACTGGCCGGTCCGATTATCCGAATCAGGTTAACAACGTGTTGGGCTTTCCGTTCATTTTCCGTGGAGCGCTGGACGTTCGTGCCACCGCAATCAATGAGGAAATGAAAGTGGCGGCAGTGAATGCGATTCGTGAGCTGGCCAAAGAGCCGGTGCCCCAGGAAATCTGTGAGGCCTATGGTGTGGATAGCTTTGAGTTCGGGAAAGAGTACATTATTCCCAAGCCAATGGATGTGCGCCTGCTAGAGGTGGTGCCGGCAGCCGTTGCCCGTGCTGCTGTGGATTCCGGGGTTGCCCGCAATTCATACCCTGCGCACTACCCGCTCAAGTCCATGGATGACATTATCTGATCTGTTGTTCAGGGCGGTAAGAAAAACCGGCGGTGATCCCGCCGGTTTTTTTGTGTCTTTTCCGTGTGTCAGAAGATTCTGCGTGACAGGTCGTCTTCCTCGGAGCTGCCATTCCGGTCACCTTCGGTTTCTGGTGGCAGCGGCGGTGGTGCATCCTCTTCCCGGAAGACCTCAAATACACCGTCTTCTCCGGGCCTCGCCCTTTGTCCGGTTTCGGGGTTGATCCGGATGTTTACGATGCCGTTGGGGCGGGGCATCAAGGAGGAGGGGGCGCCCTCAAGGGCCACTTCCATGTAATCCAGCCAGATGGGTAGCGCGGTGCTGGCGCCAAACTCACGTCTGCCAAGCGGTGCCGGTTGGTCGAACCCTACCCAGGTAGTTGTGGCCACTTCATGATTGAAGCCGGCGAACCATGTGTCTTTCTGTTCGTTGGTGGTGCCGGTTTTGCCAGCAATGTCATCCCGGCCCAGCGCAAGTGCTCGTCTGCCTGTGCCGCGGCGAATTACATCCTGCATCATCGAGTGCAGAATGAAGACGGCACGCTCATCTGCCAGCCTGCGCATTACGCGAACCTCCGGCGATTCGTCATTACCCTTTGAAGAATTCGCTACCGTGGCTGCATCACTTTCTTCCCCTTCTGAAATCCCTTGTTCTGCGATGTCATCGCAGTTTTCGTCGCACAGAATGGTTTCTGGGGCCTCGTAGATGATCTCGCCGTTGAAGTCGCTGATAGTGTCGATAAGGTAAGGTTCAACATCGTAGCCGCCGTTGGCGATTACGGCCATGCCTCTGGCCAGTTCCATGGGAGTTAGCTGGCCGCTGCCCAGCGACAAAGATAGGTTGTCGGGCATGTTTTCGGTCGGGATTTCCAACTGTGCCAGGTAGTCGAGCGTCTTCTCTATACCCAGATCGCGCAGGAGCCGGATTGAAACCAGATTGCGTGAGCGATAGAGCGCCTCCCGAAGACGGGTGGGGCCATAGAACTGTCCGGAGGAGTTCTGGGGCCGCCATGCGGTCTCCAGTTCGGAGTCGTCGAATACGATTGGCGCATCATTATAAATGGTGGCTGGTGTCATGCCGCTTTCCAGGGCGCTCAGGTATAGGAAGGGCTTGAAGGTGGAGCCCGGCTGTCTCCGTGCCTGAATGGCCCGGTTGTATTTGCTTTGGCCGAAGCTGTAGCCACCTGTCAGTGCCTCAATGGCACCGGTTTTGGCCTCCAGTGAAATCAGCGCGCCCTCCACTCTTGGGATTTGGGCCAGTGCCACCTTCACTATTACCGGCTGTTCCGGCAAGTCAGTCTCTGATCGGCTTTCGTCGGTCTCAACTTCTGGAGGAGTCAGTGCAGGATTCTGGGCGCGCACATAGACAACGTCACCGGGCGAAACAACATCTGAAGGCTTTTCGGGCTCCGGGCCAGTGAGGTTTTCGGTTTTGTACCGTTTTGCCCAGGTCATGGTTTCGAAAGGCATGATGGCAGAGCCGATGCGCCGTGCGTGTACGCTCACTTCGCCAGATTCATCGTTAACGTCCTTGACGATCGCGGGCAGCAAGGACTCGACCCGAGGGTAGTTCAGGATCAGGTCGGATAATTCGCTTGTGGCGAGCGTCTCCTGATCGATCTGGCCGATGGGGCCGCGGAAGCCGTGGCGCCGATCATAGGCTTCCAGGCCGTCCCTGAGCGCCTCGGTGGCTATCTGCTGCTTTTTGCCGTCAACCGTCAGCGTAACGGTGTAGCCATCGGTGTAGGCGTCTTCGCCAAACCGCCGAACCATTTCAGATCTTGCCATTTCAGCTACATAGTCGGCGTCGACTTCCGTCTCGGTACTGTTGTAGCTGGCGGTGATGGGCGCCGAAACCGCAAGTTCGTGGGCATCCGGAGTGATGTATCCCAGGTCTCTCATGCGCCCGAGAATCCAGTTCCGGCGAATCATCGCCCGGTCCGGGTTGGCCAGTGGATTGAACGCCGAGGGCGCCTTCGGCAGGCCGGCGAGCATGGCCATCTGGGCCAGTGATAATTCCGCGACCGGCTTGTTGTAATAAACCTGCGCTGCAGCGGCAATGCCATAGGCTCGATTGCCAAGATAGATCTTGTTCAGATACAGCTCGAGAATGCGGTTTTTATCCAGTTCACGTTCAATCTGAAGAGCCAGAAGTATCTCGTTGAACTTCCGGATAAAGGTTCTGTCCCGTGACAAAAAGTAATTTTTTGCAACCTGCATTGTGATGGTACTGCCCCCTGACTGGATCTCGCCGGTTGAGACCAGTTCGATGGCAGCCCGCGCCAGGCCTTTGATGTCGACCCCAAAGTGTTCATAAAAACGCGCATCTTCAGCGGCCATAAAGGCTTGTAACTGAATTGTTGGGATCTGTTCGATTGTGATGGGTGCCCTTCTCTTTTCACCGAATTCTGCTATTAATCTGTTGTCTTTGCTATAGACCCGTAATGGCGTCTGAAGCTTGATGTCCAGAAGCTGATGCACCGGCGGAAGGCCAGGGCGAAGGTAAAGATAGAAGCCTGAGGTTACGATAACGGCGACACTCAGTCCGGTAAGAAACAACCAGGCAAAAAGGCGAGATGTGCGCAACAAATGAGACATTTTTTTCTGACAACTGTTGGATATAGGTCTATCATTTGAGAAATTGCTTTAGGAAGGAAGAGTCGCTTCACCGTCGCAATGGTTCTCAATTAAAGAAGAACACGCATTGTAGACGGAATGGTGAAGAAATTCTCTTAAATAAAAAACACATAAGTTACGTAACCGGGTGCATCTAACCAGGTATAGGGTGAGCGCGTGTTTGGATTAGGAAAGAAATCCAGTGCAGTGCTGGGCGTGGATATAAGCTCCAGCTCGGTCAAACTTCTGGAGCTGTCGAAGCAGGGCGACCGTTACAAGGTCGAGAGCTACGCGGTGGAGCCACTGCCGGCTAACGCTGTGGTCGAAAAGAATATTACCGATGTTGAAGCGGTGGGCGAAGTGATGAAGCGCGTTGCTTCGAAGTCCCGTTCAGGCGTCAAGCAGGTCGCAGTGGCGGTGTCGGGCTCTGCGGTTATTACCAAGGTCATCCAGATGGATGGTGGCCTCAACGAATTTGAAATGGAAGATCAGATTGCCCTTGAGGCCGATCAGTATATTCCATACCCGCTCGATGAAGTGGCCATTGATTTCGAAGTTCAGGGACCCTCTGAAAGTAATCCCGACCAGGTCGATGTGCTTCTGGCAGCTTGCCGAAAAGAAAATGTCGACATTCGAGAAGATGCACTCGAAATTGCTTCGCTGACCACCAAGGTGGTTGATGTTGAGGCCTACGCCCTGGAGCGCGCCTACGCATTGATCGAACCTCAGCTGGATTCGCAGGGTGAGGAGCTGGTGGTGGCGATTGTGGATATCGGTGCCACCATGACCACGCTGAGCGTTCTGGCTGGTGGCAAGACCGTCTATACCCGTGAGCAGATTTTTGGTGGCAAACAGCTGACCGAGGAAATTCAACGCCGGTACGGCTTGTCTCTGGAAGAGGCTGGTCTTGCCAAGAAGCAGGGCGGACTGCCCGATGACTACGAATCCGAGGTGCTGACCCCATTCCGTGAAGCCGTAGTGCAGCAAGTGGCCCGAGCACTCCAGTTTTTCTTTGGTGCCAGCCAGTACAATGCTGTCGACTATGTGGTTCTCGCGGGAGGTACTGCCTCGATTCAGGGGCTGACGGAAATGGTCGAAGAAAAAACAGGAACGCCGACAATGGTCGCCAATCCTTTTGCAGACATGGCGGTTGGGTCACGGGTCAACGCATCCGCACTGAGTAACGATGCGCCGTCTCTGATGATTGCCTGCGGCCTGGCAATGAGGAGCTTCGACTGATGGCAAAGATTAACCTTCGACCATGGCGCGAGGAACTTCGTGCCGAGAAGCAGAAACAGTTTGTGGTCATGATTCTTGGCGCCGCGATTATAGCCGGCGGTCTGGTTTTCCTCTGGAAGACCGATATGGATAGCCGGATTGCTTATCAGCAATCGCGGAATGCCTACATCGAGACAGCGACAAAGAAACTTGATCAGCAGATAAAAGAGATTGAGAACCTAAAACGCCAGCGGGACGAGCTCCTTGCAAGGATGCAGGTTATCCAGGATCTGCAGGGCAAGCGCCCTGTCATCGTGCGCGTCTTTGACGAGTTGGTGAGAACCCTGCCTGACGGTCTTTTCTACACCGACCTCAAGCGAACCGGTGAGCGGGTGGATATTGTCGGTATGGCTGAGTCCAATAGTCGGGTTTCTACGCTTATGCGTCAGTTCGAGGAGTCCGAGTGGTTTACCGATCCTAACCTCTCAAATGTCTCTGCTGCTGATAGTCGCCGGGCCGGTTACAGTCAGTTCAACCTGTCAGTTAAACAGAAAACGCCCGAGCCCGAAGGGGAGGATAAGTAATGAGCCTCGCGGACTCTCTGAAAAGTCTTAATGAATTTGATATCAACGACCTTGATGTCAATAACGCGGGTATATGGCCTGCCCCCATCAAATTCATCGTAGTCCTGATTATCTTCGGGCTGATCGCTGGCGGTGGCTATTGGTTCTTCATCAAGGATCAGTACGCGCAACTGGAGCGTGTAGAGCGCACAGAGCAGGAATTGCGAAAAACATACGAAGAGAAAGCCTATCAGGTGGCTAATCTTGAAGTCTTCAAGGCTCAGATGGCTGAAATGGAAGAGACGTTCGGAGCTCTTGTCAGGCAGCTGCCGAGTGAGACGGAAGTGCCAGGGTTGCTTGAGGACATTACGAATACGGCTTTGGGGAGTGGCCTTGCTTTGCAGGAAGTGGCTCTTCAACCGGAGCAGCGCCGGGACTTCTATTCCGAGTTGCCAATCAATATACGGGTGTCCGGCTCCTATCATGAGCTGGCGTCTTTCGTAAGCAGTGTTGCGAGCCTGCCACGGATTGTGACGCTGCACGACTTGACCATAAAACCAACTGGCGGAGACGGAGAACGGCTTGATATGCAGGTTGTTGCTCGTACCTACCGCTACCGGGCTGGAGAATGAGCATGACAGGAAAGCATGCGGTAAAAGCCTGGCTGGGTGTTTGTCTGGTGTCTCTCCTGACAGCCTGTTCCCAGGGCAGCGGATTTTCAGATCTTGATCAGTTCATGGCCGAAACGCGGGCAAAACCGAGAGGGTATGTTGAGCCCTTGCCGGAGTTCAAAGCCTACGAGGCCTTCAGTTACTCTGCGGCAGACCGGCGCGCGCCTTTCGAGCCGCCTATCGACGTCCAGCTCACTATGGTTGATGAACAGCCCATCAGTGATGTTGAGCCCGATCTGGATCGGCCGAGGGAAGTTCTTGAGAACTTCGATCTGAAAACGCTTGAAATGGTCGGCACGCTTCAGGGGGCATCGGGTAACCTGTTTGCCCTTATTGAAGACGATACCGGCGGAATCCACAGGGTCCGTACCGGAAATTACATGGGTCAGAACTACGGTCGCATTGTGGGCGTCAGTGAAACCCGTATCGAGCTTATTGAAATCGTTCCCAATGGCCGGGGTGGCTGGGTTGAGCGTCCTCGCTCCCTGACCCTGGAAGAGGGCGCAGGCTAAGGAGCGGCTGGATGAAAGTTGAAAGAAACATGCACGTACAAAAAAGTTTAGGGTCGAGGCTAGCGATGTTCAGAAAACTCAATGTATACGTCAGCGTGATTGCTTTTGGGTTGTTATCCGGCCTGGCCAACGCGGTCACGCTGGAAGACGTGTCGTTTTCGTCGCTACCGGGCGAGCGGCTTGAAGTTACACTGCAATTTGATGGTGCGCCACCGGAACCCTCCGGATACACCATTGAGCGCCCTGCTCGGATTGCGGTTGATCTTCGGGACACAACTAGTGGTCTCGACAGTCGCAGCGTGCCACTTGGATCTGGCAATGCCCAGAGCATGACCGTTGTGGAAACCAAGGATCGCACACGGTTGATTTTCAACCTTGTTGAACTGGTCCCTTACGAAACGGTTCGTTCGGGCAACTCGCTCGTTATGACCATAGGCGGGCAAGCCGGGTCTGTTGCCGCAACCTCCTCGGCTCCTGCCTCTCAAAGCAGCGCCACTGCAGGCACAACGTCTTCCAACGCGCTCGCCGGGGTGGACTTTCGTCGGGGCAAGGATGGCGAAGGCCGTGTTCTTGTTGAGCTTGGCAGCTCCAGCACACCAGTGGACCTGACTGAGCGTGGCGGCAAGATCCGTCTGACGATGGATGGCCTTGAAGTTCCCTCCGATCTGCGGCGCCGGCTCGACGTGACAGATTTTGCAACACCGGTGACCCGTATTGACACCTTTGTTGAGGATGGCAGTGCCGTGGTTGAGATCACCCCGGAAGGGAATTACGACTACATTGCCTACCAGTCTGGCAGCCAGTTTACTGTCAGCGTTGAGGAACTGAGCCAGGAAGAGGCAGAGTCCCGCCGGGAAGAGAAATTCCCGTACACCGGTGACAAGCTGTCCCTTAACTTCCAGGATATTGAAGTCCGTTCAGTTCTCCAGCTGATTGCCGATTTCACAGGTCTGAACCTGGTGGCCAGTGATACGGTAGGCGGAAGCATCACCCTGCGCCTGCAGAACGTCCCCTGGGATCAGGCACTGGATCTGATTCTCAAGACTAAGGGGCTGGATAAGCGGCAGATCGGCAATGTGTTGCTGGTAGCGCCTGCGGATGAGATAGCCGCGCGGGAGAAACTCGAGCTGGAAACCAACAAGCAAATTGCCGAGCTGGCTCCGGTTCGTCTGGACATCATTCAGGTTAACTATGCCAAGGCGGCCGATATTGTCGCATTGATCAAGGAAGACGAGGAGCTGATCTCTGATCGTGGCTTTGTCTCCTCAGACGTCCGCACAAACACCATCAGTGTTCGTGAGACGGCAGAAAAGCTTGATGAAATTCGCCGTCTGGTATCGACATGGGATGTGCCGGTACGTCAGGTCTCAATTGAAGCCAGGATCGTGCGTGCACAGACCAACGTTGCCGAGAACCTCGGTGTTCGCTGGGGTGGCGCGGCTTACGATGTGAGCGGAGATAATGTATTTACGGTAGGTGGTTCGCAGCAATCCCTGCAGGAAGCGCGCGACGCGGCGGCCGGCAACAGCAACACCATTACCTTCCCGGGCGCCCTTGCGGTTGACCTCGGCGTGACCGGTGAGGGCGCATCATCCTTCGCCATCGGTTGGGGCAGCGACGACTTCCTGGTAGATCTGGAGCTCTCAGCCCTTGAGAGCGACGGTCAGGCCGAAGTCGTTTCCCAGCCACGCGTCGTGACCGCTGATCGTCAGACAGCGTCGATCAAGTCTGGTGAGGAGATTCCTTATCAGGAAGCGTCCTCCAGCGGTGCGACATCCGTTTCTTTCAAGGAAGCCGTGCTCTCCCTGGAAGTAACGCCGCAGATTACACCGGATGACAAGATCATCATGGATCTGGTGGTCAATCAGGACTCCCGAGGTGAGGTGACTGCTGGTATTCCTTCGATCAATACCAACGAAGTCACTACCCAGGTTCTGGTTGGTAACGGTGAGACAGTGGTTCTGGGCGGTATCTTCCAGTCGGAAGTTGCGACTCAGACTACCAAGACCCCGTTCCTTGGAGACATTCCTTACCTGGGCCGTATCTTCAAGCGAACCGAGCACATCGACGAGCGCAGCGAGCTGCTGATCTTCATTACCCCGAAGATCATCAAGAACGACCTGCTTCGTTAATTGGTGCAGTTCGAAAGCCGCCGCTTAAAACCGGCGGCTTTTTTTATGTCTGAAACACGCCCGAGTTGGGTCCTGAACTTATGCATTCCCGGGCCCTGTGATATTCTCACCCGCCTGAACAAAACTGAGCGGAAGTTATGTCTTTGCCGAAACGCGTTGTCCTAGTTGGCCCAATGGGAGCAGGGAAAAGCACGATTGGCCGGATGCTCGCCAAAGAGCTCGGCTATCGTTTTCTCGATTCTGATCGCATCATTGAGGAGCGATGCGGGGCCAATATACCGTGGATTTTCGACGTTGAGGGTGAAGATGGCTTTCGTGCGCGGGAGACGGCCATGCTGGATGAGCTGTCCCGCGAGGATAACACCGTGCTGGCCACCGGGGGCGGGGCCGTCATGCGTCAGGAAAATCATCCGATCCTGAAAAGGGATGCGATGGTGATCTACCTGAAAACCTCGATAGAGCAGCAGGTAGAGCGAACACGCAAGGATCGGAACCGGCCGTTGCTTCAGAACGATGATCCGGAGGCGGTTTTGCGGAGGCTGTTCTCGATCCGCGATCCACTGTATTCGAGTCTGGCAGACATCATTATGTATACAGACAGGAAGAGCCCGAGGCTTGTCGTTCGCCAGTTGGTTAACCGGCTCAATCCGAAAACACCCCGTCATAAAAGGCAGATCCGGAAGGAAGGTCGCAATCATGTCTGATCGTTATCGCGAACTCTCGGTAGAGCTCGGTGAGCGTAGCTATCCCATTTTTATCGGCGAGGACCTTCTCGGCACTCAGGATCTGTCGGCCTATGTGTCAGGGGTCCAGGTCATGATCGTCACCAACGAGACAGTAGCCCCGCTCTATCTTGAACGGGCGAAGGGCTGCTTCCCGGGGAAACGAATTGATACCGTCATCCTTCCGGATGGTGAGAAGTTCAAGGACTGGCAGACCCTTAACAGCATCTTCGACGGTCTTCTCGAGCAGCGACATTCCCGTAAAACCACGCTGGTCGCGCTCGGCGGCGGTGTTGTTGGCGATATGGCCGGTTTTGCAGCAGCTTGCTATCAGCGGGGTGTTCCGTTCATCCAGATTCCTACCACCCTGCTTTCCCAGGTTGACTCTTCTGTTGGTGGTAAAACCGGCATCAACCACCCCCTTGGCAAGAACATGATTGGCGCTTTCCATCAGCCGCAGGCCGTGTTGATAGACACGGCAAGTCTGCAAACCCTGCCTCCACGGGAGGTGTCAGCGGGTCTGGCAGAAGTGATCAAGTATGGGCTGATTCGGGACGAGGGCTTTCTTGCCTGGCTTGAAGATCAGATGGAATCTCTGGTTAGCCTTGATCCGGAGGCACTGGCTGAAGCGATCTTCCGGTCCTGTGCGTGCAAGGCAGGGGTTGTTGCCCTCGACGAACGGGAAGGAGGCCTCAGGGCGATACTGAATCTTGGTCATACCTTCGGGCATGCGATAGAAACCTATGCAGGATATGGCAACTGGCTCCATGGGGAGGCAGTAGGGACCGGTATGCTTATGGCCGCCGAGTTGTCTGCTCTTGAGGGGATGATCAGCCGTGAGGATTGTGACCGGATAAATCAACTGATTCTGCGCGCCGGATTGCCGGATAAACCACCGGCCGGAATGACTGCAGATGATTTTATGAGCTTGATGGCTGTCGACAAGAAAAACGTGGACGGCCTGCTCAGGTTGGTCCTGCTTCGCTCAGTTGGCGATGCTGTCGTTACCTCCGAAGCAAGTCCCGAAAATCTGGCTCTGACGTTCGCACGTTTTTGCAGCTAGAGTTGATGCCGGCCTTGAGGCTTGATTGATTTGGTAACGGACCAGTGAACAAGGAAGACCCGTGACTGAAGAAAGCTTGAACAGTCTTGATGGCGGCGGCCTGTTTCCGCGGCTGCAACAACGTTACAGCCTCCGTTCCAACCCTCTGGAGATGGAAACACCGTTTTTCCCGGATGCAATGCGTCATCATGCTCTGGAGACGTTGCGCCATCTTTGCGGCTTTGGCGATATGGCTCTGCTATTGACGGGCGCCGCCGGTGCAGGCAAAACCCGGATATTGGCAGAGCTGGTCCGCAGTGAGTCTTCCAGGCTCGATTTTCATCGCATTCCGGCGGCAGCGTTGACCAGTGCCCAGGCACTCGCCCGTGACCTTAAAGCGGTGGCCCGGTCCAACCTCGGCCCGGAAGGCAGCCCGCGAGATCTGGTTTATCAATTCTTCAGGTGGTCGGAGTCCCGGGTTCGAAAGGGTCAGCGCATGGTCCTTTTGATTGACGATGCAGACCGGGCGCCGACGGAGTTGCTCAGACTGATTCTGTCCGCGTATCTGGCTTCAGAGCGGGGCGCTTCCGCAGTTCCTGTATTTGCCGGGAGCGATAATCTGGTCCAAATGCTGGGTCTGGATGATTCCAGCACAAGTGTTCATCAGATGCACCTCCGGCCACTGACGAAAGACGAAATTCTTGCCTATCTTGAACCAAGGGTTCATGCAGCCGGCGGTAAGGTTGGAGAACTTCTCAGTCCGGCCCGGGTTTCGAAACTTCATGCCTTGAGCCAGGGGAGTTTGTCGAGGCTTAAGCGGGTAACGCCGGGCGTCTGGCTGGACATGGTGTCGGCACCGAGTGCCAGTCGCTCCCGGGAAGTGTCCTGGAAAAGGCTTTTATGGCCGTCATTGGCCCTGGTTCTCCTTGCGGGATCCTGGTGGTTCGTATCGCGCCAGTATGATGAGTCGGTTGCCGAAGAGGTTTTGAAAGCGCCAGAGCCGGTGAGAAAGAGCATTACCATCGGTCCGGAAACCGTGGATTCCGAGCCCGCTCCCGATGAGCCCCCGGTTTCGACCGAAACTCTGTTGACAGAGCCTGCAGCCGAGCCGGATCCTGTTCAGCCAGAGCCAGAGCCAGAGCCAGAGCCAGAGCCAGAGCCAGAGCCAGAGCCAGAGCCAGAGCCAGAGCCAGAGCCA